>JBJOPS010000030.1:0-30319 GCA_046050465.1 Pseudomonadota bacterium
GCCGGTGTGGGCAAGACCGTGAACATGATGGAACTCATCAACAACATCGCCAAGGCGCACAGCGGCTTGTCCGTGTTCGCTGGTGTGGGCGAGCGTACCCGTGAAGGTAACGACTTCTACCACGAGATGGCCGATTCCGGCGTGGTGAACCTCGAAGACCTGCCCGAGTCCAAAGTGGCCATGGTGTACGGTCAGATGAACGAACCCCCTGGCAACCGTCTGCGCGTGGCTCTGACCGGTCTGACCATTGCTGAGTCTTTCCGTGACGAAGGTAAAGACGTTCTGTTCTTCGTGGACAACATCTACCGCTACACACTGGCCGGTACCGAAGTGTCCGCGCTGTTGGGCCGTATGCCTTCCGCCGTGGGCTACCAGCCTACGCTGGCCGAAGAAATGGGCCGCCTGCAAGAGCGTATTACTTCCACCAAGGTGGGCTCCATCACGTCCATCCAGGCCGTTTACGTGCCTGCCGATGACTTGACCGATCCTTCGCCTGCCACCACCTTCGCCCACCTGGATTCCACCGTGGTGCTGTCCCGTGACATCGCTTCGTTGGGTATCTACCCTGCGGTGGATCCACTGGATTCGACCAGCCGCCAGCTGGACCCGCTGGTTGTGGGTGCCGACCATTACGAAACCGCCCGTGCCGTGCAAGGCACGCTGCAGCGCTACAAAGAGCTGCGCGACATCATTGCGATTCTGGGCATGGACGAATTGGCTCCTGAAGACAAGCTGGCCGTGGCACGTGCCCGCAAGATCCAGCGTTTCCTGAGCCAGCCCTTCCACGTGGCTGAAGTGTTCACCGGCTCGCCTGGCAAGTATGTCAGCCTGGCCGAGACGATTCGCGGCTTCAAGATGATTGTGAACGGCGAGTGTGATCACCTGCCCGAGCAGGCGTTCTACATGGTCGGTACCATCGACGAAGCGTTCGAAAAGGCGAAGAAGGTTGCGTAAGCCGCAGGCTTGCCACTCACCTTTCAAGGAACTGATATGAGCACCATCCATGTTGATGTTGTGAGCGCAGAAGAAGCCATCTTCTCCGGTGAAGCCAAATTTGTGGCCTTGCCCGGTGAGGCGGGCGAACTCGGCATCTACCCGCGCCACACACCGCTGATCAGCCGCATCAAGGCCGGTTCGGTGCGGATCGAATTGGCCGATGGCAGTGAAGAGTTTGTGTTCGTGGCTGGTGGCATTCTGGAAGTGCAACCCAACTGCGTGACCGTGCTGTCAGACACCGCTGTTCGCGGCAAGGATCTGGACGATGAGAAAGCCAATGCCGCCAAGGCAGCTGCTGAAGAAGCGCTGAAAAGTGCCAAGGGCGAACTGGACATTGCCCGCGCCCAGTCCGAGCTGGCTGTCATGGCAGCGCAAATTGCTGCGCTGCGCAAGTATCGTCAGAAAAAATAACACCTCGCACGGTACATTTGCCGTAAAAACAGCGACCCGTTACTGCAAAAAGCCCTGATCACTATAGATCAGGGCTTTTTCTTTAGTGCACGTCAATATCGTTTGCAATTAATTCAGGACAGGCGTATCAGGTAACTCGTTGGGCCCGGCCCCATCAGCAGATTCCGGGAAGTTGCTCACCAGCACGGCTGAAACCTCCCCCAGAGCCTGGGTCAGTCCATCCTCATAACGTCTGGCGGCAAACGCAGCGCTCATGCGCTGAACCATGGCCTGCCACTGCGAATGGGGTACCAGTGCATTCAGTCCGCGGTCAGCCACCAGCTCAATCTCGCGCTCGGCCAGCAGCAGGTAAATCAGCACGCCGTTGTTGTTCGTCGTATCCCACACCTGCAAACGGCCAAACATCGACATGGCGCGCTCGCGGCACAGCACTTGCACCGGTGTCTTGTGCCACAGATGACGCCAGAGGTAACTCATCGGCAGACCCGCCTCGACGCAGATGCGAATCTCGCCGCTGTGGCGCCGCTCGCTGGCAGCTACCCTGCGCGTCAGGCGCTCCAGCAGGTCACTGCCGAACGTGCGGCGCGTGTCGGACTCGTCCATCCAGCGGTGTTTGAAGCAGGTTTGAAGTCGTTTCAACATGATGTCCGGCTCCCGTTTACCAGCTACCCGAGGCACCACCGCCCCCAAAGTCGCCACCACCACCTGAGCTGAACCCCCCGCCGCCTCCACCCCCAGACCAGCCACCACCCGTGCCACCGCCCCAACCGCCCAGGCCTCCACCCCCACGCGGGCCACGGCCGGAAGGGGTGGTAAACGAGCCTGCAACCAGCGTAAAAATCAGTGCCACGACGCCTGCCAGGCCGCTGATCAGCAAACTTGCCGTAGCCACCATGGCCAGTGCCCCCACACCGCCGCCAGTGATGACGGCCCCCAATTTGCGCCCGAACACGCTGCGCGCAACTGCGGACGCAATGGGCACAGCAAATAGCAGGAAGATCAGGAAGTCGCCACCCTGAATATTCAGCGCGTCCAGTGGGCCGTTTTGCGCGTTTTTACTGGGCTCTGGCAAGGCCTCACCTGAAATGAGGCCGGTGATCCGCATAACCCCTGCATCTATCCCCCCGGCAAAGTCGCCTTGCTTGAAACGCGGCGTGATGGCCTCGTCGATGATGCGTTTGGCGGCCAGGTCGGGTATGGCGCCTTCTAGAGTCTTGGCCACCTCGATGCGAAGCTTGCGATCATCCTTCGCCACGATCAGCAGCACGCCGTCGCCCACCGCGCGCCGTCCGATCTTCCATTCATTGGCGACCCGGTTGGCAAAACTGGCAATATCTTCGGGCTGTGTGGTGGGCAGCACGTAAACCACCACTTGCGAGCCCTTGGCCGCCTCGAAAGCGGCCAGTTTCGCTTCCAGGGCCTGCTGCTGCGCCGCGTCTAGTGTGCCCGAGGTATCAATGACCCGGGCGGTGAGCGGCGGCACCGGCAGCGCGCCTTGCGCAATGGCGCTCCAGGTCAGGAGCGCCAGACTGCCTGCCAGCAGCCAGCGCAGGCCTGGTAGGCTGGCCATTTATTTCTTGAAATCAACCATGGGTGGTGCAGAGACCTGTGCCTCATTGGCGACAGCGAAGCCCGGCTTGGGCTGGTAGCTGAAAATCATGGCAGTGAGATTGGTCGGGAAGCTGCGGGCGAGCACGTTGTACTCCTGGATCGCCTGGATGTAGCGGTTGCGCGCGACGGTGATGCGGTTCTCGGTGCCTTCAAGCTGAACCCGCAGGTCGGCAAATCCCTGATTGGCCTTCAGGTTGGGGTAGGCCTCACTCACTGCCATCAGGCGCGACAGGGCACTACCCAATTCACCCTGCGCAGCCTGAAACTTGTTAAATGCCTCCGGGTTATTCAGCGTTTCAGGCGTAACCTGGATCGAAGTAGCTTTGGCACGTGCTTCAACCACTTTTGTCAAGGTTTCCTGCTCGAAATTGGCCTCTCCCTTGACGGTAGCCACAATGTTGGGAATCAAGTCCACGCGGCGCTGGTATTGATTAAGCACCTCACTCCAGGCAGATTTGGTCTGTTCGTCCAGGCGCTGAAAGTCGTTATAGCCGCAGCCTGTGAGGGAGGCGGCCAGCGTAAAAATGGTCGCCAATGTGATGAGCCAGCGTTTCATATGCATCTCTCCAAAAGACAATCCGGGAGGCTAGCATATCCGGGCGGCAAAATACCGGAATCAAACCTCGGCTGCCAGGTACCTGTGCTACCCGTGTCCGAACCGGGCTAAATCGCTGCAAAATCGGGGTTCCATTTTTGACTGCAGTAGATGACCAAAGCCAGATTCCAGGCTGCCGCCGTTGGTGGTACCCCAGACGATATTGAAGCTGATGCCGCGTTTTATGGAGCGCAGCACCTGCGTCGCGTGAAGTCGGTCGCCAGCGCTGTGCACAGCCTGGTCGAGCGCATCGACGTGATGACGTCCGAGGGTCTGCGCCACGGCTATGCGGTGGCCACCAACGTCTTTCACAAAACGGCATTGGATTGGCCCATGCTGGATACGCCTGAGATGCTATGAATTATGTGGCACCGATATGGTTACCAGGCGGCAACCTCCAGACCATTTGGCCTGCGTTGTATTCGAAGCGGGTGTATGGCCCGCACCCGCACTACCGCCGCGAGCGCTGGATAGCACCGGATGGTGACTTCATCGACGTTGATTTCCTGGAGGCCAGTGCCTCCGCGCTTGTCGCTGTGCGTGCTGTGCGGCCCCACGATCGGGCTAATTTGGCTTCTCCGCTTTTAGTGATGTTCCACGGCCTCGAAGGCTCGTCCCGCAGTCATTACGCCGAAGCCTTCGCCGACTTTTGCCAGGAGCGCGGCATGGCCTTTGCCGTGGCGCATTTTCGGGGCTGCAGTGGCGAACTGAACCACGGCCCGCGGGCTTACCACTCAGGTGATTTTGAAGAGATCGACTGGATTCTGCGGCGCTTTCGTCAGCAGCATGTCGGGCCCATCGTTGCCGTGGGCGTCTCGCTGGGCGGCAACGCATTGATGCGCTGGGCCGGTGAAATGGGTCAGGCGGCCGGTGAGGTGGTCCAGGCCGTGGCGTCGGTCTGCTCACCGATTGATCTGGCCGCGGGTGGCCGGGCCATCGGGCGGGGCTTCAACCGGGTGGTGTACACGCGCATGTTCCTGAACACCATGAAACCCAAAGCCTTGCGCAAATTGACCCAGCACCCGGGGCTGTTTGACGCGCAGGCCTTGATAGCTGCGCGGGATCTGTACGAGTTTGACAACATCTTCACCGCGCCCGTACATGGCTTCAAAAACACCGATGACTACTGGGCGCGAGCCTCCGCCAAGCCACATTTGCATCAGATTCGCGTGCCCGCGCTGGTGGTGAATGCGCGCAACGACCCCTTCGTACCTGCCTGGAGCCTGCCGAACCAGAGCGAGGTAGGCGATTTCGTCACGCTATGGCAGCCCGCGCAAGGCGGCCACGTCGGATTCCCGCAAGGCCGCGTGCCCGGTCATGTGCGCACCATGCCGGATGCTGTGGGCGGGTGGCTGAGCGTGCATGCCGGAACCTGATGCGCAGGGGCACGCCGCCGCGCCGGGCCGCCCCAAGCAAGGCACGGCCCCCTCGGGGGGCAGGGAGCCACACGCAGTGGGCGACCGTGGGGGCACAATAGATCATGGATGACATCGTCCGACAAGCCATTGCCAAATGGCCCAACGTGCCGTACTGCTACGGCTGGCTGGGGCTGGATGCACGCGGCCACTGGCATATGCGTGATGACCGCACACAGGCGCTGGGCAGTTTTGCCAGCGGTGCCGCGGGCGCCAAAGGCTCGAAACTGCAGCATGAGAAGTTGATCGACTTCATCCACCGCAACTACGCGTGTGACGATGCGGGCCAGTGGTTTTTCCAGAATGGCCCGCAACGCGTATATGTTGAACTGGAAGCCACGCCGTTTATCTGGCGGGTTGGGGCTGATTTTTCTGTCACCGCCCAAACGGGTGAGGTGGCCCGGCCGCAGCGCTGCGTGGTGGATGAATATGGGCGTGTGTACCTGGACGCCGAGCTGGGCTTCGGGCTGGTCCATACGCTGGATGTGCCGACTGCTGCTGAAGCTGTCGAGAAGGGTCTGTGGGTGCCCGATTGGGTGCCGACGCGGGAACTCCCCCAGCGTTTTGGCTACATTCGCAGCCCTTGGAATCGGCATAAATCGCTATTAAAAAAATAGCGGCAACTACCTGCAAAACCAAGGACGAAATGCTATTTCACTGTAGAAGCAGCGTCAGCAGCGACTTTAGGCTCAGTCAGCTTTCCACCCGAAGCATTCGCCATGTAAACCACCGCACGCCCGATCTCCAGATCTTCAAAATCCCCACCGCCCTGTGCACCCATGGCGCCTTTGCCTTTGAGGGCCGAAGCCAGTAGTGCGTTGTACCCAGTGGCGATGCGTGGTCCCCATGCAGCAGCATCTCCCGCTTTTGGGGCGCCAGCAACACCGGCTGCGTGACATACCATGCACTGCGCCCTGAAAACTTCCTCACCAGACTTGAGTACACGATTGGCATCACGAATCTCGACGGCCCCCACCTTCTGTATGCGCTGGACAACAGCTTGTTCCACGTTCACGGAGCCGGCCGCTGGCTTGTTCGCGGATGTCACGTAATAAACCAGCCCGATGATGATGAAAATAGGACCAACAAACGAAAATAGTACTGCCAGAGCTAATTGCTTCGGATTTTTAATGGGGCCGGTGTGGGCCTCGTCGTGAACAGTGGCGTTGTTGTTATCGCTCATGGTGTCCTCAAAGTATCAGTATCAGTGGCAGGGTACGAAGCCCCCCATTATAACGGGGACCCTTGTGAAACCCCCTACAATTGCGGCTGCTCAAGTGTTGCGGCTGTAGCTCAGTGGATAGAGTATTGGCCTCCGAAGCCAAGGGTCGTGGGTTCGATCCCCGCCAGCCGCACCAACTGAACATGGGGGGCAGGCTAAAATGGCCTGCCTTGACCACCATGCCATGCTCTTTGGGTACTCCTGTGCCAAGCCCCCGCTACTCGTTGGTTATTGCCACACTGGACGATTGTGGAGATTTGGGAAACTGCCTTGCGAGCTTGGTGGCGCTCAATCCCGGGCCAGAATTTGAAGTGATCGTGGTGGACCAAAATGACGACACTCAGTTAATCGGCCTGATTGCACAATTCTCCAAGAAACTCAATCTTGTGCATGAGCACGTTCCCTACCACAACGCCAGTCGCGCCCGTAATTCCGGTGCACGATTGGCGCGTGGGGAATGGCTGGCATTTCCTGACGACGATTGCGAGCTCATGCCTGACGTTCTCAACGAGGCCGAGCGTTTGACGGTTGATTCACGCGTCATGGTGGTCACTGGCCAGACCATCGATCCGGCTGGGGTGCCCAATGTCCTTCGCTGGAGGCAAGAACCCCAAGAGTTCACCTGCCGGACCATGTTTGGATGCTTAACTGAAGCAACTCTGTTTGTCCGCCGGGACATTTTCCTCGCGGTCCAGGGCTTTGACCAGCGCTTCGGCCCGGGCGGAACTTTCCCCGCGGCGGAGGGCATCGACCTGATGAATCGCCTGTTCACCCGCTTTGGCGACGGCAGGGCATGCTACAGCCCGCGCATACGTATGCGCCATCCGACCAAGATTCCACCTTGGAATGCTTGGGCTGTGGGCAGGTTTCACAGATATGCTTTGGGCGACGGGGCATTGATTGCCAAGAACCCGCAATCCCATATGCTGTCTTGGGGCCTGCGAACGGCGGTGACAGCGACACTCCAGGCACTAACTTTTCGTGGATGGCGCAGCTTGGCCTATGCCGCCAGATTGACGGGCCTCTTCGCAGGCTTCATTGCCTTTCACATGAAGTCCGAGCGAAACTGACGTACGTGCGCGCACTCAAGTACGTTTCCTGGGGCGATACCACTGGCTACGCCGTTGCTGCCAAGTCTTATGTCAAAGCACTTATCGAAGCTGGCATTGACCTGAGTTGGACCCCCATGCTGACCGGCAAGAATTTGTACGAAGTGCATGAGGGTATGAATTGGCCCTGCCCGATACTCCAGCCAGTGTGTAACCGAGTGACCGATTACGACACCGTATTGATCCACACGGTGCCAGAGTACTATCCGCCATGGATAGAAAAAGAGCGCCGCGCAGGTCGACGCATACTTGGTTATGCGGTGTGGGAGCTGGATCGCCTGCCCGACCACTGGCCGACGATCCTGAACCGTCTCGATGGTGTGATCGTGCCCTGTCGCTGGAATGTAGAAGTCTTCAGGAATTCGGGCGTTACCGTACCCATCCATGTGGTTCCACACCTCTCCCAGTTTGACAACCAGCTCGCAGCAGACACCCGAACATTACATGCCAATCCCGGCGTGCGCTTGGGACGGGTCAAACAAGAGGCTGAATTTGTCTTCTATACGGTGGGGTTTTGGTCACATCGCAAGGCCCTTTACTTGGCCTTGGAAGCGTATTGGCGTGCGTTTCAGGCGGGTGAATCGGTACTGATGGTGATCAAGACCAGTGCCCAGGACATTACTTGCTGGCATCGCCATTGGCGCAACGCCTTCCGAATGCGCCATCCTTCGCCACAAAGAACAATTGCGTCCATGGCCAAGCGTTTTCCACATGCCGCACCGGTGCTTGTGATTGCAGATGAATCGTTGTCAGAACCGCAAATGCGGGCGTTACACGAAGCGGGTGACTGCTTCGTCTCTCTTTCTCGTGCCGAGGGGTGGGGTTTGGGGGCCTTCGAGGCTGCGCGTCTGGGGCGACCGGTGGTCATGACCGGATACGGAGGTCAGCTCGATTTTCTCGATCCCAAATTGGCGTACTTGGTGGACTACGACATGGTTGCGGTGCATGAGCCCACTTGGGCTGCCAACTATCGCCCCACAGACCAATGGGCAGGCCCGCGC
Organism: Pseudomonadota bacterium; assembly: GCA_046050465.1. Lineage (GTDB taxonomy): Bacteria > Pseudomonadota > Gammaproteobacteria > Burkholderiales > Burkholderiaceae_C > Egaibacter. Next base: position 8,361 of record JBJOPS010000030.1, read on the forward strand.
GTAGATCACGCAGTTGCTCATCTTCGTACTGTTTTCGAAAATCGATCCGAGGCAAAGGAGCGTGCCAGACAACTGGCTGAAAAGATCCGGCAGGAGTTTTCTCGGGATGCCGTTCTGGCAAGTTTAATGCGGGCCCTGGCGTAGGGAGCGATCATGATTCCAAACGTCTTTCACTTCGTCTTCGGCCTGCGAAAACAGACCGAACCCTTCCACCTGATGTATTACCTGTGTCTGGCGTCTTGTATCGAGGTGAATCAGCCTGAAGCCGTGCATTTTCATTATGACCACGAGCCTTGGGGCGAATGGTGGGAGCGGATCAAGTCAAAACTGGTGTTGCGTCGCATAGATCCAGAGAGATCAATCGTTGAGTACCATTACAGCAATCCGCAGTTGAATCAATTTCGCTATGCCCATCTGGCGGATTTCGCTCGGCTACGTATCTTGCTTGACGAAGGCGGTATTTATGCCGACATCGACACGCTTTTTTTACGGCCAATCCCAACACAGTGGCGCGCGCGCCGCTTTATCCTTGGGCAAGAGAAGTCCCCTCATCCGGCAGTCCATGGCGGTTCTCTGTGCAACGCCTGGATCGCTTGCAGGCCCAACGATGAGTTTTGCCGCCGCTGGCTGGATGAGATGAGCAAGGCCTTCGATGGCAGTTGGAGCAATCACTCGACTTTGCTGCCATACCGGCTCTGGCGGCAGCATCCGCAACTTCTCAATGTCGAACCGGAGAGCGCCTTCTATGCTTTGGACTGGAGCCCTCGCGGCATCAATAACTTGTTTGTGCGAGGGGTCGATTTGCCAGCGAATGCGTACAGCCTTCACCTATGGAGCCACTTGTGGTTCGCAAGGGATCGTACCGATTTCAGTCTCTTCCATGGGGGAATGTTGACGGTCGATTATGTACGCTTTGCAGAAACCACATACGCCCGCCTGGCGCGTCAATTTCTGCCCGAAGAAACCCTGGGTAGACGATCGCTGTATCTGTTGCAGGCCGTGCGATCTGCACTCGATCATCCGCTTGGCACTGCGCGCCAGTGGCTGCATAAACAATGAATCAGGTCATACCCATGAAGCCCATGGGAAAATTGACCGAGCTGTTTTCGGCCCTGCGTTGTTTCTTTACCTCTTCCCACAAGCGGCAGTTACTCAAGGTTTCGGGCTGGGCATGCCTGCTGTCGTGCCTGGAAATGTTGCTGGCAGCCGCTGTCATCCCCTATGTGCAGTGCCTGGGAGGGGCATGCCCGGAAACCGCTCACAAGCTGGCGGGAGTCCTGGGGTGGCCTGCCGTGCAGGCACTGAGCCTGGGGTTGATCGTGTTGATCACCATGAAGCTTGGTGTGCAAGCTCTCCTGACATGGGAGGGATCTGATCTGAATCAACGGGTTCAACGCGACACTGTCATTCAATTGCTTGAGGGCTATTTGCATCTGAACTGGACCAGCTTTCGCTCCAGACACGCAACCCATTACTTCCGGCGTTGTGCCACGACAGCTATAGACGCGGCATACGTGACTCAGCAGTGCGTCACCATGATCTCTTCAGTCCTGTTGCTGCTGTTCCTGGTTGGGCTGATGCTCTGGACATATCCTGTGGCCTCCATTGCATTGGCAACTTTTGCGGGCTTGAATATTTTTACTCAGCGCCTTGTTGGAAATAAGCAAAATCGCATTGCCCAGGAGCGGGAGCTGGCCCTTCAGCGATGGAGCATTGGCATGACGGAAGCCTTTGCCTTGTTCCGTGAAATCCGCGTCTATTCTCTGGAACGCTTTTTTTTGAGCCAGATGGATCGCTCGATAAAAAAACTGGCTTATGCCAATCAGCGTTTGAGCTTCCTTCCGACGCTGCCACGCCTGATCCTGGACTTTGCCATATTCAGCGTTCTGTTGATCGCTGTCGCGCTCTGGTTGGTTTTGCAACGGCCGATAGGGGAATTGGCGGCCCCATTAATTTTTTATGCCGTCGTGGCCCGAACCATTGTGCCCGCCATGATCAATCTGCTGAGCACACGGGCGGTCCTGTCCGGAGCGATCATCAATATTCAACTGGTCCTGGACGAGCTGACTTGGGCCGCCGCTGCGCGCTGCCCAAAGATAGGCATTGCCACTGTACCCTCGGAAAGAGGACGGTTTGCCCTTGAAGACCTCACATTTCGACACGAGCCCGGACTGCCGCCGGTGGTGTTCCAAAGCAATTTCGAGGTTTTGCATCCATCGTGGGTTGCCGTTGTGGGCGCTTCCGGGTCTGGCAAGAGCACCCTAGTCGAGCTGTTGTGCGGGATTCAAGCACCGCAGGTGGGCCGGGTTGTTCATGGTTGGCCCGACGGGACGGCACCGAAGGTCGCCTACCTGCCGCAACATGTGGCTTTACTGGACAGCACGATCGCGCAAAATGTGATTTTTGGTTTTGACGAAGGAGATACCACGCGTGTTGACGAAGCCCTGGCTCTCGCGTGTCTCGATGAGCTTGTTGCAAGCCGAGTCAATGGTTGTGACGCTCCAGCGGGGGCGGACGGTGCCCTTTTGTCTGGTGGTGAGCGTCAGCGGCTGGCACTGGCGCGTGCACTCTATCGAAATCCGGATTTGCTGCTGATCGATGAGGGTACCTCGGGGCTGGACGAACAGACTGAAGCACGTTTGTTTGCCAGGTTGCGCAAGCAGCGCCCTGACATGAGCGTGATTTACGTTACCCATCGCAGTTGCAGCTTGCATTTCGCAGACAAGGTTGTGCGTCTGCAGGGTGGCACACTTGTTGAGATCCCAGGTAGTTGGCCAAACCATGAATGACCTGCGGCCCATTGCGCTTTTGTTGACTCCGGTACTCCCTGTTGCAGGTGTATCTGGCCGATCGTTGCGCGCGTGGGACTGGCTACAGGAACTGGCGAGCACGCATCGTGTCCATGTGCTTGTTGTGGATTCGCAAGCGCCGATATTGCCCAAAGCTGATCCGGCGACGGGCGTCTGGACGGTTGCCGCAACAACCGCTGTCACTTCCCGTGGCAGGCGCGCCTTGGGCTTGCTGTTTCCACCCTTGTGTCTACTGTCTCGGCGCTACCTGGCAGACTGGGTTCATCTGGCGGGGGGCGATATTTCGGATGACCTCGGCAATGAGCTTGGCCGCGAGCCTGTGGAACGCGTGGTTGTATTTCGCCTTTATCTTCACGATGTCGCATTGGCCATTGCGCGGCGATTCCCATTGGCTGCGCTTGAGCTCGACATGGACGATCTTGAGTCACGCACTCGACTCAGCGTTGCGGGCTCGCTCTTGCGGATGGGGTATCTTCGGGCGGCCGCGCGCTGGACGGCAACAGCCCTTCAATGTTTGCTTGTGGAACGCTATTGCCCGGGACCCTATCACAAGGTCTGGCTTGCGTCGGAACAAGACTGCCAGCATGCCAGGACGCGCCTGGCCCCTGTTGTCTGCAGCCGACCCAATCGCCTGCCCATGCCCATGGCAATCAAGGCCCCTCCCGAAGGAATCATCCGCCTGCTGTTCGTCGGCACGCTTAACTACCCTCCCAACGAAGAGGCCGTGCTTGATCTGCTCAACGGGGTGGTGCCCGAATTGCGGCGGCGCCTGAATCTTCCCTGGCGGCTTTGCGTCGTCGGCCGCCATGCCTCAGCGCATTTGACCGCGCTGCTTGCCACCGCACCTGAGGTTGAATTTGTGCCGAATGCCGACACCATGACCCCTTGGTACGAAGCCTCTCATGCGGTCGTGGTTCCTCTGCGATCCGGTGGAGGAACCAAGTTGAAGACACTGGAAGGTTTCGCACACCGCCGGGCAGTGGTGTCCACCCGCCACGGCATGCGCGGGCTTGGTGCCGTGGCGGGTGAACACTATCTGCTTGCCGAAACCCCCGCAGAGTTTGCAGCGGCGATTACCCGCCTCGCGCATGACCACTCACTTTCTGAACGGCTGGCCGAATCTGGCCGGGTACTTTTTCATCAGCACAACACAGCAAATGAAAAAGCGGGATGAATTGATACCGACCCAATGGGTACTGCACGATTACCTCCAGGTCAACGGGGGGGCCGAGCGTCTGGTTGCCACATTGGCCCGCGGGCTACCTGGATTTGGGCTTGCCGTCTCGGGCATTTATTCCGGATTTTCCGATACCGCCCACCTTGATCGACTGACTTGGCGGATCATCGACGGTTCGATGCGCTGCTTGCCACGTGTTTCCAGGGCATTGCTGGCCTTTGGCTACAGTTCCCGACTCATTCGCTCTGCGGAACAGGTCATTTACAGCGGCGTCTACGCGCCCTTGGCAGTGCAATATCAACAGCGCGGACACCGAATTTTTTATTGTCATACTCCACCTCGCTTTGCCTTTGATCGAGAGAGTCGCTACCTGTCTCGCTTTCATGCTCTATTGCGGCCACTGGTTCGCGTTGTGATTGCGCGCTATCGCTGTGCCTATCTCGAAGCATTGCGCAAGATGGACGTGGTCATCTGCAACTCACAACACGTGCGCCAACGACTGCGCGCCGAAACTGGCCTTGACTCGAGGGTGGTCTACCCCCCTATCGACACGGAGCGTTTTCACTATCACGGGCAAGGAAATTACTACCTATCGGTTGCAAGACTGGAGCCGTCCAAGCGGGTCGACCGAATCATTCGCGCCTTTCTGGCCATGCCGGACCGTCAACTGCTGGTGCTCTCTGGAGGCTCTGAGCTGCAGCGCTTAACGGCGTTGGCCGCAGACGCCCCAAACATCCATTTCACAGGCTGGATCAATGACCCGACGTTGACCCATTTCATGGGGTATGCGATTGCCGCCATCTATATTCCGGAAGACGAGGACTTCGGCATGTCTGCTGTCGAGGCGATGGCAGCAGGAAAACCAGTGATTGGTGTCAATGAAGGTGGCTTGCGGGAAAGCGTTCTGCACGGGTGCACCGGAATTTTGCTTTCAGCCAACCCGACGCCTGAGGCAATTGTCTCTGCGGTCAAGCAACTCCCGGCCGAGGTGGCGGCCACCATGCGCAGAGCCTGCCAAGAACGTGCCGCCGTATTTTCGACTGAAAAATTCCTGAACGCCTTTCAATCAATCGTGGCCCACCCTATTGGCAACGCCCTATGCCATGAGCCCGAAAAAGACTCTACCTGATGCGCATTCTCCATTTCTACAAGACATCTTTCCCAGACAGCACGGGAGGCATTGAGCAGGCCATCGATCAACTCGCGCGCAGCACCTCTCGACTGGGTTTGGAGGTGGATGTCCTGTGTCTTGCGCGAAACCCCGCACAGCCCGTGAAACTCAACGGCTACACCGTTTACCGTGCACCTCTTGATTTCCAGATCGCTTCCACAGGTTTTTCAGTGTCTGCCATCTCCCAGTTTGCCCGCCTCGCCCGGCGGGCCGATCTGATCCACTATCACTTTCCGTGGCCATTCATGGACCTGGTCCACTTTGTCACCCGCTTGAACAAACCGTCTGTACTCACGTACCACTCAGACATCATCCGTCAAAAGCATCTGCTGAAGCTCTACAAACCATTGAAAGCGCATTTCCTCAACGCAGTGAGCAGCATTGTGGCTACGTCGCCGAATTACTTGGCGACAAGTGACGTACTGGCCAGATTCAAAGATAAGGTGCGGGTCATCCCTATAGGACTGGATCAGGCGACCTATCCGCAACGATCAGAAGAAAGACTAGCGTGCTGGCATCGAAGGTTTGGAGATCGATATTTTGTTTTTGTAGGAGTCCTGCGGTACTACAAGGGATTGCATGTTCTGCTGCAAGCCGCTCAAGATACGGGTTACCCGGTTGCCATTGCCGGAGCCGGCCCGCTTGAAAAAGAGCTGAAGCAACATGGCACCAAGCTAGGTATGAGCAACGTCCATTTTCTTGGTTTTCTCTCTGAGGAAGACAAGATGTCGTTGATCCAGGCCAGCCTGGGCGTGGTCTTTCCTTCACATCTGCGCTCCGAAGCATTTGGGATTTCCTTGCTCGAAGGCGCCATGTGTGGCAAGCCGCTGATTTCAAGCGAAATCGGAACCGGGACAACGTTTATCAACATCCACCAGGAGACTGGTCTCGTGGTAGAACCCGGCAATCCTGTTGCATTGCGTGAGGCCATGCGCACACTCTGGAATTGCCCGGAGAAAGCCCGGATCATGGGAGCGAAGGCATATCAACGCTACAGGGATCTTTTTACAGCGGATCAGATGGCGAAGTCTTACATGAGCTTGTACCAGGAACTGCTCACTTCGTAATGGCATGTTGCGCCCTTGTATCAACCTTGTATCAAGTCAGCGACTTTTATAAACGTGAGCAGTATGTTGCAAACAAAGGAGCATGCCCTCGCTCGGCAGCAGCTGGTGCTGGTGCTGGGCGGCGCCAACATGGACATTTCCGGCGCGACGGAGCGGGGGCTGGTGGCAGGCGACTCCAACCCCGGGCACATTCGCTGTGCACCTGGCGGCGTGGCACGCAACGTGGCGGAAAACCTGGCGCGGCTGGGCAACGACACCCGCCTGATCACCGCGGTGGGCGACGATTTGTATGGCCGCAGCCTGCTGGAATCGACCCAGAAAGCGGGCGTGGATGTGCAGGGTTGCTGGGTGCTGGCGGGCGAATCAACCTCGACCTATTTGTCCCTTCACGGCCCGGACGGCGACATGGCGGTGGCGGTGAACGACATGCGCATTCTGGAGCGCATCACGCCCGAGCGGCTGGCCGCGCATGCGGACCGGGTGCGCCACGCGGCGGCGCTGGTGGTGGACTGCAACCTGATGCCGGACGCACTGGCCTGGCTGTTTGCGCAGCGCCAGACCACACCGGTTTTTGTGGACGGTGTGTCGGCCTTCAAATGCCAGCGCATCCTGCCGTGGCTGGGGCAGGTGCATACGCTCAAGGTCAACCGGCTTGAGGCGCAGGCTCTTTGCGGCTCGCCGGTGGACACCGATGCCGATGTCGAGCAAGCCGCGGGCTGGCTGCACACGCAAGGCGTGCAACAGGTCATCGTGAGTCTGGGTGAGCGGGGTGTGTACTGGAGCGGCAAGGATGCAGGCCATGGCTGGCAACCCGCGCTGGTCGCCGAGGTGGTGAACGTCACCGGCGCTGGCGATGCGCTGATGGCCGGTGTGGTACACGGCTTCCTCCATCACCAGACCCTGCCTCACACCATTCCGTTTGCGCTGGGCTGCGCGGCGCTGACCGTCACGTCCGCGCTGGCCAATCACCCGAGCCTGTCCGTCGATTCTGTTGAACAACTGCTTCGCTGAGTATTTGCCTCTATGACCAACCCTTATCTCGACATTCACCCCGACGTGGCCCAGGCCATCGCCCAGCGGCGCCCCGTGGTGGCGCTGGAGTCCACCATCATTTCGCATGGCATGCCGTATCCGCAAAACGTGGCAACGGCCCTGCAGGTGGAAGCCGAGGTGTGGGCGCACGGCGCCGTGCCCGCCACCATTGCCATCGTCAATGGCCGCCTCAAAGCCGGGCTCACCGCTGCGGAAATTGAAACGCTGGGCCAGACCGGGCGCGACGTGGTGAAGGTGAGCCGCCGCGACATCCCGTTCATCGTGGCTTCAAACGCAACTGGTGCGACCACGGTGGCATCGACCATGATCATCGCCGCCATGGCGGGCATCCGCGTCTTTGCCACCGGCGGCATTGGCGGTGTGCACCGCGGTGCGCAGCAGAGTTTTGACGTGTCGGCCGATTTGCAGGAGCTGGCCCGGACACCGGTGGCGGTGGTCTGTGCAGGGGCCAAATCCATCCTCGATTTGCGCCTGACGCTGGAGTATCTGGAAACCCATGGCGTGCCGGTGGTGGGCTACCAGACGCCTTGGCTGCCAGCGTTTTTCACGCGCGACAGTGAATTCAAGGTGGACTACCAGCTGGACAGCGCGACCGACATTGCCCGTGTGATGCGCGCCAAATGGGCGATGGACCTGCAGGGGGGCTTGGTGGTGGCCAACCCGATACCCGAAGCCTTTGCCATGCCTCGCGCCGCCATTGATGGCGCGATTGAGCAGGCTTTGAGGGAGGCGCAGCAGCAGGGCATTGGGGGCAAGGAATCAACCCCGTTTCTGCTGGCGCGGGTGAATGAGCTGACCGGGGGCAACAGCCTGGCGTCCAACATTCAGCTGGTGCTGAACAACGCGCGGCTGGCGGCGGCTATTGCCGGTGAATACGAGGCTTTGTCGGTCAGCAAACTAGCCTAGAGTACGCGCTATTGGCTGTCCCAGCGGCTCATGACCTGCGTCGCGGCCATGCGGACGTCGGCGGGCATGAAGGAAGCCCCTGCGGCTTGGCGCATCATGGTCCCGATCTGGGCCAGCGTCACGCCGGACATCAACCGGTTGTCCGTTGAGCAGGACACCGACAGTCCGGCTCGCACCATCGCTGCAAGCGGATGCGCAGCCAGTGACGCCACAGCACCCGTGTGCACGTTACTGGTTGGGCATACCTCGAAATGCAGTCCCAGTTCCCGGGCCGTGTTTACTTGTTCCGTCTGGCCGGGCGCACCCGATGGCAGCATGATGTTGACACCGTGACCAATGCGCGTGGCGCCGACTACGGCTGCTTCCAGCACGCGCGCCCCAATATCGGCTTCGCCGGCATGGCAGGTGAGGCCCAGGCCCGCTTCGCGGGCAATGGCAAAAGCGTCGGCATGAAGTCCTGACGGAAACCCCCGTTCGGCGCCGGCAATGTCAAAACCAATCACCCCCTGGCCGCGGTAACGTGCAGCCAGCCGGGCGGCACGAGCGGTTTCCTGCGGACTCTCCATGCGCATGGCGCAGACAATCAAGCCGCAGGGCAGGGGGCTTCGTGCCAAAAACCACGTACCAGAGCTTCCACAACGGCTTCACCCGACAGGCCAAATGCTTCCAGCAAAAGAGGTGCCATTCGGAACTCGGCCAGCACACAGCCGTCCAGTCGCGCATCTTCTGCCGCTTCAAATGCCACGCGCTCACAGGCTTGCGGCGACGCCATGGCGGCGACTGTCAAGGCAAAACCCTGCAGGTAGCGCTCCAGGCTGCCTGAATTGGCATTGGCCTGTATCCAGGCGGCCAGCGCGTTGGCATCTTCAGCGGGTACAGTCAGGTTCTGCGCCCTGCACAGGTCGAGCAGGGTTTGCGGGCGCAGGCCGCCGTCGAGGTGCTCGTGCAGCAAAACCTTGGGCAATGCCTGCCAGTCAAGGGTTTTCGGGTGGGTGTCAGTGTGAGCAGACGTCATGATGGGACCATTGTCGATGAACCATGAATCAGTTATTCTTCACATCGCATCTTGGATTTGGAACTCTTTTCTGATGAACCGAAAGAACTTATGAACATGAAACTCAAACCCTCAGTGAGCCTGATTTCAGTTGTGCTGGCAGCAGCACTTGTTGGCTGCGGCAAAAAAGAGGAGGCAGCGCCTGCACCTGCCGCCGCACCAGCATCCACCCCTGTAGCTGCTGCGCCAGCCCCGGCAGCACCTGAGCCTGCCATCATTTTCGACATGGGTGGCAAGTTTGACAAATCGTTCAACCAGGCCGCCTACGACGGCATGGAGCTGTGGAAAAAGGAAACCGGCAAAACTTACCTTGAGTTCGAAATCACCAACGAATCCCAGCGTGAGCAGGCGATTCGCCGCATGGCTGAGCGTGGTGCCAGCCCGATCATCGGTATCGGTTTCGGTCAGGCAGAGAGCATTGACAAAGTAGCCAAAGATTTTCCGAAGTTGCAGTTCGCCATCATTGATATGGTTGTCAATCAGCCCAACGTGCAGTCGGTAGTGTTCAAGGAGCAGGAAGGCAGTTTCCTGGTTGGCGCCATGGCAGCCCTGGCCAGCAAATCGGGCAAAGTCGGTTTTGTGGGTGGCATGGACATTCCGCTGATACGCAAATTCCAGTGCGGTTACGAGCAGGGCGCCAAGTTTGCAAAATCCAAAACGCAGGTTTTTGCCAACATGACTGGCACCACGGGGGCGGCATGGAACGATCCTGCCCGCGGTGGTGAGTTGGCCAAAGCCCAATTCTCCAAAGGTGCTGACGTGGTGTTCGCTGCTGCTGGCGGTACGGGTATGGGTGTGTATCAGGCTGCCAAAGACGGCAAGAAGCTGGCAATCGGCGTCGATAGCAACCAGAACCACATTCAGCCCGGCACCATGCTGACGTCCATGCTCAAGCGTGTGGACGTCGCTGTGTACAACGTGGCCAAAGGCCACACGCCTGGCGTTTCCGTTCTTGGCCTGAAAGAAGGCGGCGTTGACTACGCGATGGACGACAACAACGCCAAGCTGGTGACAGAAGACATGAAGGCCAAAGTGGAAGCCGCCAAGGCTGACATCATCAGCGGCAAAATCAAGGTGGCTGACTACATGGCCGATAACGCCTGCAAATACTGAGACTGAGGCGACAGGGCACAAGCAGACCAGGGCCGGTGATCCGCTCCTGGTCTTTTGACTTTGACCGCATGACGACTACCCAAGCCCTGCCGGACCTTGAGGGCGGGAGCGCCAACGTGTCTGGCATGGCCGTAGAGATGCTGGGCATCAACAAGCGTTTTGGTGCGGTGCAGGCCAACAGCCAGGTTGATTTGAAGGTGATGGCGGGAACCGTTCACGGAATCGTGGGCGAAAACGGGGCTGGCAAAAGCACCTTGATGTCGGTTCTTTACGGGCTTTACAAGGCTGACACGGGCACGATCAGGGTAGCTGGGCGTGCGGTGACGATCCGCAACGCTCATGACGCGATTTCTCTGGGCATTGGCATGGTTCACCAGCATTTCATGCTGGTGGATACGCTGACTGCGCTGGAGAATGTGATGCTGGGCGCCGAGCCCGGTTTTCTGCTCTCGCGAGCCGAAAGAGCCGTTCGCGGCAAGCTCAAGGAATTGATCGACTCCACCGGCCTGAAGGTGGAGCTTGATGCACAGGTGGACAGCCTGCCCGTGGGGGACAGGCAGCGGCTGGAGATTCTGAAAGCCCTTTACCGCGGAGCCAAAATCCTGATTCTCGATGAGCCGACGGCTGTGCTGACACCGCAGGAAACCGAGCAGCTTTTTGGCGTGTTATCCCGGCTGCGGGAGCAGGGCACCACCATTCTGCTGATCACGCACAAACTCAAGGAAGTCATGCGCTTGTGTGACCATGTGACGGTAATGCGGGGCGGCCGTGTGGTGCAGGAAGTAGCCATCGCGCAAACATCCATTGAAAGCCTGGCAGAAGCCATGGTTGGCCGCAAAGTCCACATGGGTCGCCAGGGGGATGTCGCCAAACCGGGCAATGATGTGCTGATGCAGGTCAAGGGTGTTGTGGTGCGTGATGCGTTGAAGGTGACCCGTCTGCACGGGCTGGAGGTGAGCCTGAAGGCGGGTGAAATCGTGGGCATCGCCGGAGTTTCAGGCAATGGTCAAAGCGAAATGCTGGAGGTGCTATCGGGCTTGTTGGCGCCGCAGGAAGGGCATCTGGAGGTGGGCGGCGAATCGTTTGACGCGGGCGCCTGGATGGACCCTCGAACTGCCCACAAACTGGGCGTGGCGCATGTGCCCGAGGATCGGCGCGCGCGGGCAATGGTGATGAGTTTCGAAGCCTGGGAGTCCGCTGTTCTGGGTTACGAGTGGCTGCCGCAGTACTGCCACGCGGGCTGGATGCGCCATGACGACATGCGCAAGGCCACGGTGGACATGATGGAGCGTTTTGATGTGCGTCCGCGCAACGACCGTTTGCCCAGCGCCAGTTTCTCGGGTGGCAATCAGCAAAAACTGGTGCTGGCGCGAGAATTGGGGCAGGCGCCCAAGGTGTTGCTGGTGGGGCAACCTACCCGCGGGGTAGATATTGGTGCCATCGAGTTCATTTATTCGCAGTTGCGTGCCATGCGCGATGCCGGGTGTGCCGTGCTGGTCGTGTCCAGCGAGCTGGATGAAATTCTGGCGCTGTCGGACCGTGTCATTGTGTTGAACCAGGGACGGGTTACGGGCGAGTTGCCAATTGACCAATGCACCGAATCCAAATTGGGCATGCTCATGTTGGGGGGTGCTGCATGAGTTCGAATCAACCCATGTCGCGTTGGGTCGAACTGGGTGTGCTGCCTGTGGTCAACCTGCTGGTGGCGCTGCTGGCTGCAGGGGCCGTGGTGGCGCTGGTGGGTCAAAACCCGGTTGATGTGCTGACCGTCTTGATCCGTGGTGCATTTGGTACGCCGCGCGGTTTGAGTTATACGCTGTACTACACCACAACATTCATTTTCACTGGTCTGGCCGTGGCAGTTGCCTTTCACGGTGGATTGTTCAACATTGGTGGTGAAGGGCAGGCCATCATGGGGGGGCTGGGCGCCGGGCTGGTGGCGCTGTGGCTGTCTTATAGTCAGCCAGCATGGGTAGTGTTGCCCGTGATGCTGATGGCGAGCATTTTTTTTGGCATTGCCTGGGCCGCGGTACCTGCCTACTTGCAGGCTTATCGTGGCAGTCACGTGGTGATCACCACCATCATGTTCAACTTTCTGGCCAGTACTTTACTGGTGTATTTGCTGGTCAACCACCTAAAGCCACCCGGTTCCATGTCGGTTGAAAGCTCCGTGTTCGGAGCTTCGGCCAAACTCACCAGCATGCGCGACTTTCTGGGTTGGCTGGGGTGCGAGTGGCCAGCGTCGCCTCTGAACATCAGCTTTTTTCTGGCCTTGCTGGCTGCAGCGGGTGTCTATTTTTTGCTCTGGCATACCCGGATTGGTTACTCGCTTCGGGCCGTGGGATCGAGCGCCAACGCGGCTGCTTATGCCGGTATCAAACCCAAACATCAGGTCATGATTGCCATGGGTTTTTCGGGAGCGCTAGCCGGCATGGTGGGCATGAACGAGATCGCTGGCGTTAACGGCAAGCTGTTGCTCGAATTTGTCAGCGGTGCCGGCTTCACGGGGATTGCCGTTGCCTTGATTGGGCGGAATCATCCGATTGGCATTGTGTTGGCCAGTGTGTTGTTTGGGGCGCTGTTTCAGGGCGGGGCTGAGGTCAGCTTCGAGATCCGTGGTTTCAGCCGCGATATGGTGGTGATGTTGCAGGGATTCATCGTTTTGTTCTCGGGCGCCATGGCCTACGTCATTGCGCCCTGGGTCAACAAGGGAACCGTGAGCCTGTTGAGCGTCCTGTCACGGCCACGCCATAAGGAAAAACCGGGAGCATCACATGGATGACGCCCTGATCGGCGCGCTGCTGGCTTCCACCTTGCGGGTTTCAACGCCGCTCATTCTTTGCGCGCTTGCGGGGTTGCTGTCAGAGCGTTCCGGGGTCATCGACATCGGGCTTGAGGGAAAAATGCTGATTGCTGCCTTCACGGCTGGCACGGTGGGTGTCACCACGGGCTCCACCGCGCTGGCCCTGTTGGTGGCCATGGGCATGACCGTGGTGTTGTCGTGGCTGCATGGATTTGCCTGCGTAAGCAACAGTGGAGACCAAGTGGTCTCGGGCGTGGCTATCAACATCATTGCAGCGGGCATGACCATTGTGCTTGGTATCGCCTGGTTTCATCAGGGCGGACAGACTCCAGCGGTCAGTGCAGAGGTTCGACTGCTGACCATCATGCCGGGGTTGGTTGCGAAGCTGCAGGGTATCCCAATATTGGGCACCATCGTAGGAGAAGGACTGCTCAGCCACAACATCATGGTGTATTGCACATTGCTGCTGGTGCCTGCGGTCTGGTGGTTGCTGTACCGGACCCGTTTTGGTTTGCGCCTGCGTGCCGTGGGTGAAAACGCTCATATGGTGGACGCGGCTGGCGTGTCGGTTAAAGGCATGCGCTATGCCGCGCTTACGCTGAACGGCCTGCTCTGTGGTTTGGCGGGCAGCTACCTGGTGCTGGCTCAAAACGCGTCGTTCGTGCCAAACATGACGGCTGGGCGGGGTTTCATGGCGCTAGCCGCCATGATTTTTGGCAAGTGGCATCCGATTGGTGCTTTCTGGGCCTGTCTGCTGTTTGGTTTTCTGGATGCCGTTGCCATCCGTCTGCAGGGAGTGACTTTGCCGGGGATTGGCGAGGTTCCTGTGCAGGCGATTCAGGCGCTGCCCTATCTGTTGACCGTGGTGTTGCTGGCGGGCTTTATTGGCAAGGCTGTTGCGCCACAAGCACTTGGCAAGCCCTATCTCAAGGAGCGTTGACCGGCTGCGGGGCGACGTTCAGTCCTCGCTTTTTTTCAACACCAAAGCCGCATCGTACAAGGCGTTTTTCGAGATGCCCGTGATGTCTGCAGCCAGTTTCACAGCCGTTTTCAATGGTAGTTCGGCCAGCAACAACTTCAATATCCGCTGGTCCTGATTCGGCCCTGCTTCAACCTGTGCGGGGTGCAAAACCAGTACAAACTCGCCACGTGAACGGTTCGGCTGGGCTGCCAGCCAGCCCGGAAAATCACCTGCGCTGATGGTGGCGATTTCCTCGAACTGCTTGGTCAGCTCCCGCCCGATGGTGATGTGCCTGCTTCCCAGCACCGACAAGGCCGCCGCGAGTGCCTCAATCCGGTGAGGAGCCTCCAGCAGGACGATGCAACGAGACTCTCCGGCCATCGCTTCCACGGCAGCCATTCGCTCAGTTGCCTTGGACGCCAGAAACCCCATGAAAATGAAAGCGCCTGCAGGTGATCGGGCGACGTCAGCAATGCCCGCCACGCTTAACGCCGCTGTGATGCTGCTGGTGCCGGGTACTGGGACGACGGTCAAAGCACTTGCCTGAACGGCCGCTACCAGCCGGGCGCCGGGATCGCTGATCGCCGGGGTACCCGCATCACTCACGTAGGCCACGCGCTGGCCTTGCCTGAGCCGGTCAATGACTGTCCCGGCGGCCTCGGCCTCGTTGTGTTGATGAATCGCAAGCAGCTTTGACGAAGGTTTGTCGATCCCGTAGGCGCGCAGCAGGGTTTGCGTGTGGCGGGTGTCTTCGCAGGCAATGGTGTCTGCCATGTTCAGCACGTGCAGTGCGCGCAACGTCACGTCTGCAAGGTTGCCAATCGGTGTTGCCACCACGTACAGAGCGCCTTGCGGATAATGCTGGTTTGAAGCCGCGTCTCGGGCAGCAGTCAGGGCTTGGGCGTAGGCAGTAATCACTCAATAATTCCTATATTCAGGGCGATGGACAACCCCCCCAGTACCAAACAGGCGGGCGATGCTGCCGAAGATGAGGCATTGCGGCACCTCCAGCAAGCAGGGTTGCGCCTGATCGAGCGCAATTATCGGACGCCCGGGCGCGGCGGCGGTGAAATTGATCTGATCATGCGTGACCGTGACGGCACAACCGTGTTTGTAGAGGTCAGAAAACGTCTGAACAGCCGTTATGGCGGGGCAGCAGCCAGCGTTGGCCCCATCAAGCAACGGCGCCTTGTCTTTGCCGCCCGACACTATCTGATGCGTCTGCGCGAGCCGCCCCCATGTCGCTTTGATCTGGTCGCCATCGAGAAAGATGGTATCCAGTGGCTGCGTGGTGCGTTTGATGCGTTTTAAGCGTAACGAAATGTGAGCCAGGCGCTTCATATTGCACGGTTATCATCACCATCATGCTTGAGCAGCGCATACAGCAACACTTTATTGATAGTGCAGACCTGAAATACCAGTCTGCCGAGGTTCTCAGCAAGCCCATT
Source organism: Pseudomonadota bacterium (assembly GCA_046050465.1). Taxonomy (GTDB): domain Bacteria; phylum Pseudomonadota; class Gammaproteobacteria; order Burkholderiales; family Burkholderiaceae_C; genus Egaibacter. Next base: position 23,924 of record JBJOPS010000030.1, read on the forward strand.
GCTGCTGCCGTGCAGGCCATGCTGGCTTGCGTAACCAGCGGCGGCAAGGTACTGGCTTGTGGTAACGGCGGATCTGCGTCCGACGCGCAGCGCTTTGCCTCCAAGTTCGTGGGTCGTTTTGAACGCGAGCGTCCTGAATTGGGAGCCATCGCGTTGTCTGGCGACAGCGCGTTGTTGACTGGTATTGCCGACGAGATCGATTTTGACGCCGTCTTTTCACGTCAGGTACGAGCGCTGGGCGCTGCAGGCGATGTGTTGTTGGCCATCTCGACGGCTGGCAACTCGCCCAACGTGCTGGCGGCCATAGAAGCCGCCCATGAGCGCGAAATGATCGTGGTGGGTCTCAGTGGGCGGGGTGGTGGCAAAATGGCTCAGGCACTGCGGGACACAGATGTACACATCTGCGTACCCCACGAGCGGATCGCCCGTATTCAGGAGGTCCACGTTTTGACTTTGCATTGCATTTGCGATGCAGTTGATGCCCAGTTATTGGGTGAACAGGAAACTTCAATATGAAATTGGCTAATCGGAAATTCTGGATCTCGATGGCTGTTGCAGGTTGTGCTTCGGCCTCTCTCACGGCCTGTTTCCCGTTGGTTGTCGGTGGCGCTGCCGTTGGCGGACTGGTCGCTACAGACCGCCGCGCATCCGGCACCTACCTGAATGATGAGGCCATCGAGTTGCGCTCTTCCAGTCGTATTCGAGACAGCCTGGGTGAGCGCGGTCACATCAACGTTACCAGCTACAACACGCAGGTATTACTCACCGGTGAAGTGCCGAGCGCTCAGGACAAGCAACTGATAGAACAGATCGTACGCAAGGTTGATAACGTCAAGGCCATCGTTAATGAAATTGAGGTGATGGGCAACTCATCACTCACACAGCGCTCATCGGACGCGCTTGTTACCGGGCGCGTCAAAGCCAGCATGGTGGACGCCAAAGACCTGTTTGCGAACGCTTTCAAGGTCGTGACCGAGCGGGGAACCACATACCTGATGGGCCGGGTCACGCAGCGAGAGGCTACCCGCGCTACGGATATCGCCCGCTCCACCAGCGGTGTGCAGCGGGTGGTTCGCGTATTCGAAATCATCACGGAAGAAGAATTGCAAGGGCTGATGCCAACCGAGCCCTCCAAAAAATAAACGCTATGCAAGACACGCCGCACCGGGTGCCTGTCACTTCAGGCGTCTGATCAGGCTCGAGGTATCCCAGCGGTTTCCGCCCAACTGCTGCACATCGGCGTAGAACTGATCGACCAGTGCCGTGACAGGCAAACGCGAGCCATTTCGTTTGGCTTCGTCCAGCACCAGGCCGAGGTCCTTGCGCATCCAGTCCACGGCAAAACCGAAATCAAACTGGTCAGCCACCATGGTTTTGCCACGGTTGTCCAGCTGCCAGCTTTGCGCCGCGCCCTTGCCAATCACGTCCAGCACCTGATTCATGTCCAACCCGGCGTTTTGACCGAAGGCGATAGCCTCACTCAAACCCTGAACCAAGCCGGCAATACATATTTGGTTGACCATCTTGGCCAGCTGGCCTGCCCCACTGCTACCCAAGTAAGTGAAAGCACGGGAAAAAGCCATTGCGACAGGTTTGACCTGATCAATCACGAGCTGGTCGCCTCCACACATGACGGTCAGCACTCCGTTTTTCGCACCTGCTTGGCCCCCAGAAACCGGGGCATCAACGAATGCCAACCCCAACCCGTTCGCGGTCGCAAACAACTCACGGGCCACATTGGCTGATGCTGTTGTATGGTCCACAAAAACAGTCCCCGGCCTCATGCCGGCAAATGCCCCGTCAGCGCCACCGGTCACACTGCGCAAATCAGCATCGTTACCAACGCAACAGAAGATGACCTCATTGCCTGTGGCGGCCTCTCTCGGTGTCAAGGCGGGTCGCAGCACTCCTGCATCCGAAAAGTCGGAGCACCACGCGAGTGATTTAGTGGTATTGCGGTTGTAGACGGTCACCTGATGGCCCGCTCGAACCAGGTGACCAGCCATTGGATAACCCATTACCCCCAGGCCCAGAAAAGCCACTTTACGCGACGGTGTTGGTTCGTAGATCTTCGGGGTAACGATGGACATGATGGCAGGGAAATGGTGTCAATACCCAGACGCATGCCAGTGAAAAGCCGTGGCAGGTTTTGGGCGACAAGGCTTAAACAATTGCAAAGTTTTCGGTACCTGCAGCAAGGTCAGTTGATCGCCCTCGCTGGCTATTGAGCTTGATCTGCAGACGCAGGTCATTCAGCGAATCTGCGTTGCGTAGAGCGTCCTCATAGGTAATCAGATTGCTTTCATACGCATCAAACAAAGCCTGATCAAACGTCTGCATACCCAGATTTCTACTTTTCTTCATGATCTCCTTGATCTCGGACACGTCGCCCTTGAAGATCAGGTCAGAGATCAATGGCGTATTTAGCATGATCTCCACGGCAGCCGTACGCCCTTTGCCATCTTGCATCGGAACCAGTCTCTGGGACACCAGGGCCTTCAAATTAAGTGAAAGATCCATAAGCAACTGGGTTCGACGATCTTCCGGGAAGAAATTGATAATGCGATCCAACGCCTGATTGGCACTATTCGCATGCAACGTTGCCAGGCACAGGTGACCGGTTTCCGCAAATGCCACTGCGTGCTCCATTGTTTCCCGATCCCGAATCTCACCCATCAAAATCACATCGGGTGCCTGGCGCAGGGTATTTTTAAGTGCAATCTCCCAACTGTCAGTGTCTAGCCCCACCTCTCGTTGGGTGACCACGCAATTTTTATGCATGTGCACAAATTCCACAGGGTCTTCAATGGTGATGATATGGCCAAACGAATTCTCGTTGCGCCAGTCCACCATAGCCGCCAGCGTGGTCGACTTGCCCGAGCCGGTTGCTCCGACCAGAATACACAGTCCGCGCTTGGACGTTACCACTTCCTTGAGCACTTGAGGCATGCCCAGGCTGTCAATGGTTGGCAACACTGCCGGGATCACCCGCAGCACCATACCCACCTTGCCCTGCTGGACGAATGCATTGACCCGAAAACGCCCGACACCGGTTGGGGAAATGGCAAAGTTGCACTCCTTGGTCCGTTCAAACTCGGCGGCTTGTTTGTCATTCATGATTGAACGAGCCAGGGCCAGCGTGTGTGCCGCACTGAGCGGTTGGGGGGACACTTTGGTGACTTTGCCATCGACCTTTACAGCGGGCGGAAAGTCACCCGTGATAAACAGATCGCTACCATTGCGACTGACCATCAGCTTGAGCAAGTCGTTGATGAATTTGGTGGCCTGATCGCGTTCCATGAGGTCTGATGCTCCCGGTATTCAGGTGAATGTCACTTACGGTCGCTGAGTCTTGCACTGACTACACGCAGGCGTAGCGACAGTTTGCGGGCCAGCACGGCGATGAGTTTGGCCGCCAGCGAAGGGTCTGTCGTCATCATCTGATCCATAGCCTCAGTGCTCAAAACAGCAACTTCACAATCGGTGATGGTGGTGCATGCCGAGAAGCGGATGCCACTGTCCAGCAGCGACATTTCACCCAGAATGTCGCCGGGACGGGTTTCCGCCAGGCGCATACGCTCACCCCACGGCTGCAGACGATCTACTGCGATGCTGCCATCGAGCAACACGATCATGAAGTTGCCATACTCATCCTGGCGAACGATGTCCCGGCTGGCTGGAACGGTGGCGAACTCAAAGAACATTTGCAGGCTGTGAATCGCACGATCATCCAGATGATTCATGTATTTGTCCTTGGACCACAATGCCTGGAGGATCTTGGTACCCCGCTCCGGGTTCAGTTTTTTGGCGCCAATTTCAGCAGCACGGGCCTCCCACGGCACCAGAAGCGATGGATCCACGCCCTGGTCGGCAAAAGCTGTGGTGAACATCACCGAATCAAGCTGCTCATCGGCAGACCGTTCTGCTTTTGAACGCTGTCGCAAGAGGCTGAGAATGCCCTTCATTGATTACTCCTGAGTTATATGTTTATCTTGTGTCAGCCGGGGAAGTTTTCCGGAATTTTCGCCTTGCTGCGTGCCTCTGCCGGGCTGATGATGTTGCGCTTGACCAGATCGGTCAGGTTCTGGTCAAGCGTCTGCATGCCCAGACTGTTGCCGGTCTGAATGGATGAATACATTTGCGCCACCTTGGCCTCGCGGATCAGATTGCGGATGGCACTGGTGCCCAGCATGATTTCATGCGCTGCGACGCGACCCTGGCCGTCCTTGGTCTTGCACAAGGTTTGAGAAATCACAGCCTGCAAAGACTCTGACAACATGGCGCGAACCATTTCTTTTTCATCCGCCGGGAACACGTCAATGATCCGGTCAATGGTTTTTGCCGCACTCGAGGTGTGCAGGGTACCAAACACCAGATGACCGGTTTCTGCTGCTGTCATGGCCAGCCGGATGGTTTCCAGATCACGCATTTCACCGACCAGAATGCAGTCCGGGTCTTCGCGCAGCGCGGAGCGCAGCGCGGCGGCAAAACTCAGAGTATGTGGCCCCACTTCGCGCTGATTGACAAGACATTTCTTGGACTCATGAACAAACTCGATCGGGTCCTCGACCGTCAAAATGTGGCCGAACTCGTTCTCGTTGAGATAGTTCACCATGGCGGCCAGTGTGGTGGACTTGCCTGAGCCTGTCGGGCCGGTGACCAGCACCATGCCCCGAGGCTTGAGGGCCAGGTCGCCAAAAATCTTGGGTGCGTTGAGTTGCTCCAGCGTCAAAATCTTCGACGGAATCGTCCGAAACACGGCACCTGCGCCACGGTTTTGGTTGAAGGCATTGACCCGAAAGCGTGCCAGCCCGTCAATCTCGAACGAAAAGTCGATCTCCATAAACTCTTCGTAGTTCTTGCGCTGGGTGTCATTCATGATGTCATACACCATGGCATGAACGGCCTTGTGGTCCAGCGGCTCCACGTTGATGCGACGCACATCACCGTGAACACGAATCATGGGGGGCAGGTCGGCCGACAGGTGCAGGTCCGATGCTTTATTCTTGACGCTGAAGGCCAGCAGTTGGGTAATGTCCACAAATCCCTCTATGGTTTGATAGGCTAGACTGATTATGACCATGATTTCCGACAATCTCCAAGGCGTGCGGGCCCGCATAACGGCCGCTTGCACCGCCGTTGGTCGCCCGCCGGATGCCGTCAATCTGCTCGCTGTTTCCAAGACCTTCGGGCCCGATGCGGTGGCGCAAGCCTTTGCGGCGGGTCAGCGTGCGTTTGGCGAGAACTACATTCAAGAGGCTGTTCACAAAATGACCGTGCTGCGCGAGTTGCCGATTGAATGGCACTGCATAGGGCCCGTACAGAGCAACAAGACCCGTCTGGTGGCTAAAAACTTCCACTGGATGCACACGGTGGAGCGGCTCAAAATTGCCCAGCGGTTGAGTGAGCAGCGCCCCCCCGGAATGCCTGCTTTGCAGGTTTGTCTGCAAGTAAACATCGATGGCGGCGAAAACAAGTCCGGCGTTCAACCCGGCGATGTGAAAAAATTAGCACGAATTGTGGCAACTTTGCCACGGTTAAAGCTGCGTGGGCTGATGTGCATTCCCGAGCTTGCTCCTGATTTTGAAGCGTCTTGCTCAGTATTTATAAAGATAAAAGCCTTATTTGATGATTTAAATGCGGAAAACATGGGCCTGGACACACTGAGCATAGGCATGAGTGCCGATCTGGAGGCTGCCATTCACTCCGGAGGCACCCTGGTTCGCATAGGTACAGCCATCTTTGGCGATCGGCCCGGTTTTGAGAGGAAACAACCATGTACGCCAACGGCGTGAACTCAGTCAGCCTGATTGGCGCGCCCACCGACATTGGCGCCGGCACGCTGGGTGCCCGCATGGGCCCGGAGGCGTTGCGCGTGGCGGGCATTTCAAAAGCGATTGCACGGTTTGGTCTGGACGTCAAAGACTGCGGCAACCTGAGCGGCCCCGCCAACCCCTGGCAGGATGCTGTGAACGGATTTCGCCACCTGCCCGAAGTGGTGCAGTGGAACCAGTTGCTGCATGACGTGATGTATGCGGAGCTGCAGGCGGGGCGCTTGCCCATCATGATGGGTGGCGACCATTGCCTGGGCATTGGCTCCATCAGTGCGGTGGCGCGCCACTGCCGCGAGAAGGGCAAAAAGCTGCGTGTTCTGTGGTTTGACGCCCACGCCGATTTCAACACCGCCACGCTCACGCCCAGTGGCAACATCCACGGCATGCCGGTGGCCTGCCTGTGCGGCCATGGCCCGAAGGAGCTGATCGAGATCGGCGGCCAGGTGCCGGCGATCAACCCGAAGTGGGTGCGGCAGATCGGCATCCGCAGCGTGGACGCCGGCGAGAAGCGCTTCGTGCACCAGGTGGGCCTGGAGGTGTTCGACATGCGCTACATCGACGA
>JBJOPS010000031.1:0-69789 GCA_046050465.1 Pseudomonadota bacterium
GTTAAAAACATCACTGAATACGGTGCATTCGTTGACCTCGGCGGTATCGATGGCTTGTTGCACATCACCGACATGGCATGGCGCCGTGTTCGCCACCCATCAGAAGTGGTCACAGCGGGTCAAGAAATCACGGCCAAAATTCTCAAATTTGACACTGAGAAAAACCGCGTTTCCTTGGGCCTCAAACAAATGGGTGATGACCCTTGGATGGGTGTCAACCGCCGTTACCCCCAAGGTACACGCATGTTCGGCAAGATCACCAACATTGCCGACTACGGCGCGTTTGTGGAACTGGAGCCAGGCATCGAAGGCCTGGTCCACGTGTCCGAAATGGACTGGACCAACAAGAACGTTGCACCGTCGAAGATCGTTGCCCTGGGTGACGAAGTCGAAGTCATGGTTCTGGAAATCGACGAAGACAAGCGTCGCATCTCCCTGGGCATGAAGCAGTGCAAGGCCAATCCATGGCAAGAGTTTGCTCAAAACACCAAGCGCGGCGATCGCGTGAAGGGCCCGATCAAATCAATCACCGACTTCGGCGTATTCGTGGGGCTGGCTGCCGGTATCGACGGCCTGGTACACCTGTCCGACCTGTCCTGGAACGAAGCCGGCGAAACTGCTGTGCGCGAATTCAAGAAGGGCCAGGAAGTTGAGGCACTGGTGTTGGCTGTGGATGTGGACCGTGAACGCATTTCCCTGGGCATCAAACAGCTCGATTCCGATCCTTTCACCACGTTCGTGTCGGTCAACGACAAGGGCCAGGTTGTGACCGGCAAGGTCAAAACTGTCGACGCCAAGGGCGCCGAGATCGACCTGGGTGAAGACATCATCGGTTATCTGCGTGCGTCTGAGATCAGCCGTGACCGCGTGGAAGATGCGCGCAACGTGCTGAAAGAAGGCGACGAAGTAACTGCGGTGGTGGTGAACGTGGATCGCAAGACCCGCAACATCCAGTTGTCCATCAAGGTCAAGGACGCAGCAGACCAGGGCGAGGCCATGGCTGCACTAAGCCAGCAGTCTGCCCGTGAAAATGCAGGTACCACCAGCCTGGGCGCCTTGTTGCGTGCCAAGCTCGATAACAACTGATTGCTCGACTAACCAGTTGGAAAAAGCGACCGGCCGTGCCCTGCACGTCGGTCGCTTCTGATTCCAGGTGCCACATCTGCCATGACACGATCAGACCTTGTTGAAGAACTGGCCAGCCGATTTGGTCAACTCACCCATCGCGACGCTGAATTTGCCGTCAAGGCAATTCTGGACGCCATGAACGATGCTCTGGTGCGAGGTCATCGCATCGAGATTCGTGGTTTTGGAAGTTTCTCAGTCAACCGTCGGCCGCCCCGCATGGGTCGTAACCCACGCAATGGCGAAAGTGTTGCCATTCCTGAAAAGCGAGTGCCACATTTCAAGCCCGGCAAGGCACTGCGAGAGTCTGTGGACAAGCGTACTGCTGAAATTGAGCGCAAAATGTAGCTGACCCGTTTGACTCGCTAAAATCTCCTGGTCATGGGGAATAAAAATGAAACAGCTCGCATGGTTGCTTAAGTGGTTACTTAAAGCAGCCATTTTTTTTACCCTTTTTGCGTTTTCGCTAAACAACCAGCAAGACGCAACAGTACACTTTTTCTTTGGCACCCAATGGCGTGCGCCTTTGGTATTGGTAGTTCTGGGAGCCTTTGCTGTCGGCTTGGCCATCGGTATTGTAGGAATGGCGCCCAGATGGTGGACACACCGCCGTGCGGCCAGAATTTATCGCGAAGCGCTGAAAGACCATGCTCAGCCCCCTTCTTCGACCATATCGGCACATCATGGTTTTTGATATTAGCTGGCTATTATTCGGTTTGCCCGTCGCCTTCATTCTGGGCTGGCTGGCCTCCCGCCTGGATTTGCGTCAACTACGAATAGAAAACAAGCAAGCACCTAAGGCCTACTTCAAAGGCCTGAATTTTCTTCTCAATGAGCAGCAAGACCAAGCGATAGATGCCTTCATAGAAGCCGTTCAATGTGATCCCGACACCTCGGAGCTTCACTTTGCACTGGGCAATCTTTTCCGGCGCCGTGGTGAATATGAACGCGCTGTGCGCGTTCATAAGCATCTGCTGTCTCGAGGTGACCTGGGCAAAACCGACCGTCATCGCGCACAATATGCGCTGGCCATGGACTATCTGAAAGCTGGCCTGCTGGATCGGGCTGAAGAAGCACTGCTCAAATTGGAAGGCACCACGTTTGAGGTGCAAGCGCGCCTTGCCTTGCTGGCCAACTACGAACGTTCGCGCGACTGGATTCGTGCCGCCGAAATCGCACAAAAACTCGAAAATGCAGACCATGGCAGCTTCATCGCCCGTCTGGCCCACTACCTGTGTGAACAAGCCGCAGACAAGCAACCAGACATAGCGCAAGTGCTACTGCACCAAGCTATCAAAACTGCTCCTGCCACCCCTCGCCCATCGCTGGAACTGGCTCACCTGCTTCACACAACCGGGCAAGCCAAGGCAGCTCTGGACATACTGGAGCGTGCCGTAATGGCCTCACCTGCAGCACTGCCACTCATTGCGGGCCCACTGGTAGACATCGCCATCGCCACGCAGGAGGTTGACCGGATTCTGGCACTCCTCAAAGTTGGTTATGCCCAAATACCATCCATAGATATCCTAAATGGCATCGTAGCGCTGGAAGCCGCCAGCCTAGCCCCCTCAGCCACGGCAAGTGACTGGTACGTTCGCCACCTAGAGCGTGAGCCCTCTCTGGTTGCCGCTTCCAAATGGATTGCAGGTGAGAATCTCGAACATGATCAGTTTCACCCCTTGGTACAACGTGCACTGGATCATGCTGTCAAACCATTGACCTGTTACCGCTGTGCAGCCTGCGGTTTTGAAGCTCGGCAACATTTCTGGCAATGTCCTGGCTGCCAGGCATGGGACAGCTACTCCGCTCGACGAGTGGAAGAGCTTTGAGCCATGCAATGAGGTCGTAGCAAAGGGTTTTCCCTTGGTTATTCTTTATTCTTGTAGCCCACGTCAACCATCGTGCCAAACCGTTCGTTTAAGTGCTGGCCTAAGACCAAAGAAAAGTTCTGGGCTTTTGTCGATTTTTAACCTTTTGGAGTCTCCCCATGTTGAAGAAAATTCTGGTCATCGCGACCATGCTGTACGCTACGGCCGCTTTCGCCGCAGTAGACGTTAACAAAGCCACAGCTGCCGAACTTGATGGCATCAAGGGAATTGGCCCTGGTATTTCCACGAAAATACTTGACGAACGCAAAAATGGCAATTTCAAAGACTGGAACGATTTTATCGAGCGCGTCAAAGGCATCGGTGAAGCCAATGCAGCCAAATTTTCTGCTGAAGGTGTAACCGTTGGCGGCGTCAGCTACAAAGGTGTGTCCGCCGCAAAAGCATCTGAGGTGGCTAAACCAGCTACTCCTGCAACCCCTGCTGCCAAGGCTGCTCCAAAAGCCGATGCAAAAATGAAGGCAGAGGAAGAAGCAAAGGTCAAAAAGAAAGTTGAACCTGCTGCCAAAGCAGACGCAACCAAGCCTGCCGCTAGCGCAGCCAAGAAGTAATCTGGCATCCTCCGATTCAACAGGCCCTTTATGGTGAAGGCGCCGTGCGGGTGACCTCAGTCTTCGCCATTTCCATGGGCGCGGCCATTGGTGCCATTGTCCGCTGGCGCCTGGGGCTATGGTTGAGCCCCGGCGGGCTGATTCCGTGGGGCACACTGGCTGCCAACTTGATTGGTGGCTATCTGGTGGGCGTTTGTCTGGCCGTGTTTCAGTCGCTCCCTGCGTTGGACCCGATGTGGCGCTTGGCTCTGGTGACCGGATTTCTTGGTGCGCTCACTACGTTCTCCAGTTTCTCGGCTGAAGTGGTTGACATGTTGCAGCAGCAGCGCTACGCACTGGCGCTGGGCACGGCGGTTGTGCATTTGTTTGGCTCACTGCTGCTAACCATTGTTGGCATTAAGTCCGCTGCTATTTTCATAGCGATTCGCGCGTGACAAATGAGGAAATGCGCACACCCGGACCACGCAAGTGGAAATATGAAGTCACCAAAGAACACACCCGTCAATCCAACCACATATAAAGCCAGTGACTCCAGTGAAAATAGCCACCGCAACAACACATCAGGAGAAGGTTTTTTATTGTGAATAGACATAGCTTTGCACTTTTTCAATCACATTGATGCTACATTTTCGATAGCTACTCACTCATATCCGACGAGGGCTAAGGCCCGATTTGTTCCTTAGTTTTCCCCGATCCCGGGCTGTACGCTGATGAACGCACGGCAGCTTTGTGGCCAGCGTAGCATCCAGCACCTCAAAGCCCAGCCGCAGCCCCTTGTCATCAATCACCAGCTCCACCTGATCCAGCAGGGCTTTGCCCTCGGTCTGCAGATACAGTCTCTGGTAGGTGCTGGCCTTCAGGCTGTCATAGGCGCTCTGGAAGAAGGGCAGTCTCTGGCCTTCGATGCTCACCGTGTAGTAGGTGTAGCCCACATAGCGGGCTTGAGCCGGGTCGTAGAAATAAGACGAGTTGGCCCGGGTGTAGCGTTCAATCACCGGCTGGGCGTTGAAGCGCTCCAGGATGCTCAGCTGGGCATACAGGGCGGGCTGACTCTGCGCAAAGACCGAAATGGCCTGGCCCACGCTACTGGTGTACCAGCTGGAGGCGTTGGCCCAGGCGGCGATGACGGCGTCCACCTGGCTCTGGCGGGATGGGGCCGTGGTGGCGGCTTTGAAGGTGTTGAGGGTTTCTGACCAGGATGCCGTCGTCGCTCTTGGCCCATTGGCTAGGGTTTGCGGCATGTCGTTGTCCTCTGTGATGTTTGAATGTATGAAAACCAATATTTCAACGGGTTCGCTGCACCACCGCCAGATTTACGCCACTTTGCCTTGATCACGAGAGCTTCTCGCGGCTTCTTGCCCGCTCGCCCTGCTTGGCAGCGCCTTCTATCCGGTTCTTGTCCATCGGCACGCAGCTTCGCGCCACGCTTCCTCTGCACGATCCGGTCGCCCTCTCGCAGTTGCGCTTGGCTTCGTTCGTCGTAATCAACTTACGGGGGGACTTGCACCTCCAAGAGTGCGCCCGTGCTGGGCGCACAAGAAAAAGGGCCACTTGCGTGACCCTTGAGCAGCGTCGCAAATGTCAGTTGCGGGTCTGGTCCACCAGCTTGTTCTTCGCAATCCAGGGCATCATGGCGCGCAGCTTGGCACCCACCACTTCAATCTGATGCTCGGAATTCAAACGGCGGCGGCTGATGAGTGTGGGCGCGCCGGCCTTGTTTTCCAGAATGAAGCTCTTGGCGTATTCACCGGTCTGGATGTCTTTGAGCACCTGCTTCATGACCTTCTTGGTCTCATCCGTTACGATGCGCGGGCCGGTGACGTACTCACCGTACTCGGCGTTGTTGGAGATCGAGTAGTTCATGTTGGCGATGCCGCCTTCATAAATCATGTCAACGATCAGCTTCAGCTCGTGCAGGCACTCAAAGTAGGCCATTTCAGGCGCGTAACCGGCTTCCACCAAAGTTTCGAAACCGGCTTTGATCAGCTCAACTGTGCCACCGCACAACACGGCCTGTTCGCCGAACAGATCGGTCTCGGTTTCTTCGCGGAAGTTGGTCTCGATGATGCCGGCCTTGCCGCCACCGTTGGCCATGGAGTACGACAGTGCCATTTGCAGGGACTTGCCGGACTTGTCCTGGTGCACAGCCACCAGGTGAGGCACGCCGCCGCCCTGGGCGTAGGTGCCGCGCACGGTGTGGCCAGGCGCTTTGGGGGCGACCATCCATACGTCCAGATCAGCACGTGGGTTGACCAGGCCGTAATGCACGTTGAAGCCGTGGGCAAACACCAGGGCAGCGCCCTGTTTGATGTTGGGCTCCACGTCGTTTTTGTAGACCACGCCAATTTGCTCGTCAGGCAGCAAAATCATGACCACATCAGCGGCTTTGACGGCGTCAGCCACTTCAGCGACCTTCAGGCCAGCCTTCTCGACTTTTGACCAGGACGCACCGCCCTTGCGCAGACCGACGATCACTTTCACGCCGCTGTCGTTCAGGTTTTGTGCATGAGCATGGCCCTGGCTGCCGTAGCCGATGATGGCCACGGTTTTGCCTTTGATCAGGCTCAGATCACAATCTTTGTCGTAAAAAACTTTCATCTTCTTCTCCTAAATGGTTGCTGGCGAAATGCCCTTCGACAGGCTCAGGGCGAACGGTTAACGTTTATCGCCACTGCAAGTCCGTTCACGCCCCGCCTGTCGAAAACGCGCGCACGGACGGTTCAAATCACACTCTCAAAATTCTTTCTCCGCGCCCGATGCCGCTGGACCCCGTGCGCACCGTTTCCAGAATCGCACCGCGCTCGATGGCTTCCAGAAATGCATCGTTTTTTGATTGGTCACCGGTCAATTCAATGGTGTAGCTTTTTTCGGTGACATCAATGATGCGGCCACGGAAAATATCCGCCATGCGCTTCATTTCCTCGCGCTCCTTGCCCACGGCACGCACCTTCACCATCATCAGCTCGCGCTCGATGTAGGCGCCTTCGGTCAGATCAACCACCTTCACCACCTCAATCAGGCGATTCAGGTGTTTGGTGATCTGCTCAATCACATCGTCAGAACCGGTGGTCTGGATGGTCATGCGCGAGAGGCTGGGGTCTTCGGTGGGCGCCACCGTCAGCGATTCAATGTTGTACCCACGGGCCGAGAAAAGGCCCACAACGCGGGAAAGAGCCCCGGGCTCGTTTTCCAGCAAGACGGCAATGATGTGTTTCATAAGAACAGATTCCTCTTTTCGCTGCCCTCCCCTGCACACGGTAATGTGCAGGCTTGGCAAACAATAGATTCATCAAAAAAAGTTAAGTTGATAAATTGCTATATATTTTATAGCTATTCACGCATATTCGACGGGGGCTAGAGACCAATTTGATCAGAGATCTTCACTGCCCAGCAGCATTTCCGTGATGCCCATGCCGGCCTTCACCATCGGGAACACATTCTCGGTGGGGTCGGTGCGGAAATCCATGAACACGGTGCGGTCCTTCAGTTTACGCGCTTCGCGCAAGGCGCCTTCCACATCACCCGGCTTTTCGATCAACATGCCAACGTGCCCATAGGCTTCGGCCAGCTTCACGAAATTGGGCAGTGCATCCATGTAGCTGTGGCTGTAGCGGCCTTCGTAATCAATTTCCTGCCACTGGCGAACCATGCCCAGGTAGCGGTTGTTCAGCGCCACGATCTTGATGGGTGTGTTGTATTGCAGGCAGGTTGAGAGCTCCTGAATGCACATCTGCACCGAGCCTTCGCCGGTAACGCAAAACACCTCGGCCTCCGGCTTGGCCAGTTTGATGCCCATGGCGTACGGAATGCCCACACCCATGGTGCCCAGACCGCCGGAGTTGATCCAGCGACGGGGCTCGTCAAACCGGTAGTACTGCGCCGCCCACATCTGGTGCTGGCCCACGTCGGAGGTGATGTAGGTTTCTACATCCTTCGTCATGTTCCAGAGGGTCTCCACCACGTACTGCGGCTTGATCACATCGCCCTTGCCGTGGTCGTACTTCAGGCAATTGGTCTTGCGCCAGCCTTCAATCGTGTCCCACCAGGCGCCCAGCGCACTGGCATCCGGCCTGGTGGCACTTTCCTTGATCATGGCAATCATCTCCAGCAGCACGTCTTTCACGTCGCCGACGATGGGGATATCCACCTTGACGCGCTTGGAGATGCTGGAGGGATCGATATCGATGTGAATGATCTTGCGTTCGTTCTGCGCGAAGTGCTTGGGGTTACCAATCACCCGGTCGTCAAAACGCGCACCGACGGCCAGCAGCACATCGCAGTTTTGCATGGCGTTGTTGGCTTGCACCGTGCCGTGCATGCCCAGCATGCCCAGGAACTTCGCAGAGCTGGCCGGGTAGGCACCCAGACCCATCAGGGTGTTGGTGCAGGGGTAGCCCAGCATGTCAACCAGTGTGCGCAACTCGTTGGAGGCATTGCTCAGCAGCACACCGCCACCGGTATAAATATAGGGACGCTTGGCCGCCAATAGCAGTTGTAAAGCCTTGCGAATCTGCCCGCCATGCCCCTTTCGAACCGGGTTGTAGGAACGCATCTCGACCGTCACGGGGTAACCGGCATAAGGCGTCTTCTTGAATGACACGTCTTTCGGAATGTCCACCACCACCGGGCCGGGACGGCCGCTGCGGGCAATGTGAAAGGCTTTTTTCATCACGTCGGCCAGGTCACGCACATCCTTCACCAGGAAATTGTGTTTGACGATGGGGCGCGTGATGCCGACGGTGTCGCACTCCTGGAAGGCATCCAGACCAATGGCGTGGGTGGGCACCTGCCCGGTCACGATCACCATGGGAATGCTGTCCATGTAGGCGGTGGCAATGCCGGTAACAGCGTTGGTCACACCCGGGCCGGAGGTGACCAGTGCTACGCCGACGTCGCCCGTAGCGCGGGCATAGCCGTCCGCCGCATGCACAGCCGCCTGTTCATGGCGAACCAGAACGTGCTGAATGGTGTCCTGCTTGTAGAAAGCGTCGTAAATGTGGAGCACCGCACCACCGGGGTAACCCCAGATGTACTTGACGCCTTCGGCCTGCAGGGCTTTGACGAGAATCTCGGCACCGCGCAACTCGGGATGCAGGGTAGTTGTGGCTGATGTTTTGGCTGCAGACGCAACTGCTGCGGCCGAAGCGATTTCGGCTTTTGAAATTTCCATGATGAACCTTTGTGAATTTCTCTAACGAAAAACCTTGGGTGCTTCTTCACAAACTCTTTTGGAACCGTGTCGAAACTTGAGGCCAAAGACATAAGCGCAGAGAGTGTTGCGCCGGACTTTGACCCGTTTGCCTTTTGAGGAGCAACCCGCATTATCGCACTGCAGCAAATCAAAAGCGAGGGGCAGCCGGAAAATTATCCCGGCACTGATGCCATAATTCGCGCCAAACGAGGTGGCGGCTCACCCAAAGCTCCTTGCAAAGCGGAAAACTCTTACATCAACCGGCCCCAGTGGCACGTCTGTCTTGGCAACTGAACAGGAACTCTCCGACTTCTTGAAAAGCGTTGAAAAACGTGCTTTCAAGCGTTCGATGTACCACGTACGCAACGAGGAATCGGCGCTGGATATTGTGCAGGACAGCATGATGAAGCTGGCCGAGCACTATGGCCACAAGCCGTCAGCCGAGCTCCCCATGCTGTTTCAGCGGATTTTGACCAACTGCACGCTGGACTGGTTTCGGCGCCAAAAGACCCGAAATGCCCTGTTTTCGAACATGAGTGACTTCGAATCCCCCGGCGAAGACGGGGAATTCGATCTGCTGGAAACTTTAAACGTCCAAAGTAACTCAGAACAGACCGAAAGTGCGCAAAGTGCCACGGAGCGGGCGCAGGTTTTCAGGGAAATCGAAGCCGAAATCCAGGAATTGCCAGGCCGTCAACGAGAAGCTTTCCTCATGCGTTATTGGGAGGAACTGGACGTGGCCGAAACGGCTGCGGCCATGGGTTGCTCTGAAGGCAGCGTCAAAACGCACTGCTCCCGGGCAGTCCAGGCTCTTAGCAAGGCATTGAGAGCCAAGGGAATCACACTATGACGAATTCGTATCAAAACCAAATAGACATTCAGCAAGATCGATACGGCCTTCAAGTAGCCGCCCGGCTGAGTGCGGGTACTCAAGGCCTGCCTCATGACATTTCCGAGCGCCTGCGCGCGTCCCGCTACCAGGCGCTGGCCAAGCGCAAGATCGAGAAAACACAAACTGCTGCTTCCGTAGCAGGTTCCGCCTCCCTGACCTACGGCGATGAGGGACTGAACTTCTGGAGCACCATTGCCTCTGCCCTGCCACTGATCGCCCTGGCTATTGGTTTGTTCACCATCAGCGCCATTCAGGACGACGATACGGCCCGTGAAATTGCCAATGTGGACACCGCCCTGTTAACCGACGATTTGCCGCCTGAGGCCTATGCCGACCCCGGTTTTCTGCAGTTCGTCAAGTCTGGCCAGAATCTGGGGCAGTAAGCCTTTCCAGCCCTATGCAAACAGCAAACCCCAATTTCATGCAAACCGCACTGACCTGCCGTGTGCTGCTGAACGCGACGGTCATCGTGGTCGGTGTGCTGGGGATGGCTTTGTCCAGCTCGCATGTCATGGCGCAGCCGACATCAGGCGTCGGCCTGAACGCTTCCGCAGGGCCAGGCTGGTCTGAATTGGGTTCTGCACAACAGGCAGCACTCAAGCCCCTGGCCGGTAGCTGGTCCGGCATCAGCGAGGCGCAAAAGCGCAAATGGATCGCGCTGTCGCAGAATTACCCGTCCCTGCCACCCGCTGAACAGGCCAAACTGCACAGCCGCATGGACACATGGGCCAGCTTGAGCATCACGCAACGCAACCAGGCGCGCCTGAATTTTGCCGAAACCAAGCAGCTTTCTTCCGATCAAAAGCAGTCGAAGTGGGCAGCCTATCAGGCTTTAACCCCTCAGGAAAAGCAAAAACTCGCCACAGGGTCGCCGGCTACGCCTGCTGGCGCGGCTATTGCAATTACCCCTGTACCCAGGCAAAAACTGGCCGATGTACCACCATCGCGCTCTGATTTGAAGGGTCAACAGCTGTCCCGAGCACAGAAATCTGGCAAAAATGCCAATGCATTGACCCTGATGGACCAACCGCCCGTGCTCCCTTTGCATCAGCAACCCTGAGTCACCTGTCAATGGTAAAAAATGCCAAGCCATTTTCGGCCTCAGCCCTCGCCAATATTGGGTCTCAAGCTCCTGAATTAATAGCACCATCACTGCCCCGGCGGATGGCCTGCTGGTTTTACGAGGGCATGCTGATGTTCGGCGTGGTTTTCATCTCTGGCTATCTTTTCAGCACACTCAGCCAGACCCGCCACGCGCTGGACAACCGCCACGGGCTGCAGGCGTTTCTTTTTGTGGTGTTTGGCATCTATTTCACATGGTTCTGGGCCAAGGGCCAAACGCTGGCCATGAAAACCTGGAACATCCGGCTGGTGGACGCCACGGGTCAACCGGTAACCCAGGCGCGCGCCCTGGTGCGTTACATCCTGAGCTGGCTGTGGTTCCTGCCAGCTCTGGGAGCGGTTGCGCCCTTCAAGCTGTCCGGCGGTGAAACGGGTGTCATTCTGGCGGGCTGGGTCGCCGTCTGGATGTTGCTAAGCCGATTCCACCCGCTGCAGCAGTTCTGGCACGATGCGCTGGCCGGTACCCGGTTGGTGAATTCGCCACCCTTGAGCCGATAAAACGACCTTTTGGCACGCTACGGCCGTAGTCAGGGGCCTGTAACACCAGTGCAAATGCCGAAATTCATGCGCGACAATCTCGGCCATGACCGCTTCCACGCCCAACCCTCAGGCCACAGAGCCTGCGAATGCCCAGAAATCACGAACCGGCTTGAGCCGCGTCTGGCACGCTGGCGGCTATTCGTGGGCCGGTTTGCGCGCAGGCTGGGGAGAAACCGCCTTCCGCCAGGAAGCGCTGGCCGCCATGGTGCTCATTCCCCTGTCGTTCTGGGTAGGACGCAGCTGGGTCGAGACTGTCTTGCTGGCCGGTTCGGTCGTTTGCGTGATGGTGGTGGAGCTGCTCAACACGGGCATCGAGACCGCGATTGACCGCATCGGCCCGGAATGGCACGACCTCTCCAAACGCGCCAAGGACATGGGTAGCGCCGCCGTATTGCTGAGTTTGCTGTTGTGTGCCGGTATCTGGATCACGGCGATGTTTCAGCGCTGGGGAGCTTGAGGTGACTGCTTTGAAGACTTTTCCCGATCCTGCTTTTTCAGTCTGCGTGTACTGCGGCTCCAAACCCGGCGCACAACCCGAATTTGCGCAGGCTGCGGCTGCGGTGGGCCACTGGATTGGCGAACACGGCGGTCAGCTGGTCTATGGTGGCGGTAAAGGTGGCCTGATGGGCATTGTGGCCAACGCCACACTAAAGGCGGGTGGCCGGGTGATCGGCATCATCCCGCAGGCGCTGGTCGAAAAGGAATGGGCGCACCATGACTGCACCGAGCTGCACATCGTAGACACCATGCATGAGCGCAAACGCATGATGGCCGAGCATGCCGACGTGTTTCTGGCACTGCCCGGCGGAATCGGCACGTTTGAAGAATTTTTTGAGGTGTGGACCTGGCGCCAGCTCGGCTACCACGATAAACCGGTGGGTTTGCTCAACACCGCCGGTTATTACGACGGACTGCTGGGCTTTTTGCAGTCCACCATCACCCAGGGGTTTCTGGGCGACTGGCAGATGAGCCTGATTCAGAGTGGCACCAGCCCGGCGGAGTTGTTGGAGGAACTGGTGCAGGCGGCAGGCACATCACCCGCGCCGCGGCTGGACGCCCTCTAGACGCACCTTTTTAAACGGCGGTTTCGTCCTCTTCACCGGTGCGGATACGCACTACCCGCTCCACGGCGGTGACAAAAATCTTGCCATCGCCAATTTTGCCGGTGCGTGCGGCCTTGACAATGGCATCCACGCAGCGGTCCACGTCTCCGGTTTTCACAACCACTTCCACCTTCACCTTGGGCAGAAAATCCACCACGTATTCGGCGCCGCGGTACAGCTCAGTGTGCCCTTTCTGGCGGCCAAAACCCTTGACTTCGGTCACGGTCAGCCCGGTGACGCCACATTCAGCGAGGGCTTCACGCACCTCTTCCAGTTTGAAGGGTTTGACGATGGCGGTGATTTGTTTCATGTGTTTCCTCTGTTTTATGCGCGAAATTTACTGGCGAAATTTATTGGTTATAGGATAGCGCCAATCCTTGCCGAAACTGCGGTGGGTTACCCGAATGCCGATGGGCGCCTGCCGACGCTTGTATTCGTTGATCTTGATCAGGCGGGTCACCCGCTCCACATCGGCCCGTTCGAACCCGTCGGCCAGCAGGGAATCGATGCTTTCGTCGTTTTCCATGTAGTGCTCCAGAATCGCGTCCAGCACGTCATAAGGTGGCAGGCTGTCCTGGTCTTTCTGGTCCGGGCGCAGCTCGGCGCTGGGTGGCCGGGTGATGATGCGCTCGGGGATCGGGTTGCTGCCCGCGCCATACGGGTCATGCTGGTTGCGCCAGTTCGCCAGCCGGAACACCGTGGTTTTGGCCAGGTCCTTGATGGCGGCAAAACCCCCGGCCATGTCGCCATACAGCGTGCAATAACCGGTGGCCAGCTCACTCTTGTTGCCGGTGGTCAGCACGATGGAGCCGAATTTGTTGGAGAGCGCCATCAGCAGCGTGCCGCGGATGCGCGCCTGGATGTTTTCCTCGGTCGTGTCTTCCTTGAGCCCCTTGAATTCACCAGCCAGCGAGGCTTTGAAGGCTTCAAACTCGGGCACGATGGAAATTTCGTCATACCGCACGCCCAGTCGGGCGGCCATCTCGCGGGCGTCAATCCAGCTGATGTCGGCCGTGTAGGGCGAGGGCATCATCACGGTGCGCACGCGGTCTTTGCCCAGCGCATCCACAGCAATGGCCAGCACCAGCGCGGAATCAATGCCGCCAGAGAGCCCCAACAGCGCACCGGGGAAGCCGTTTTTGCCCAGATAGTCGCGCACCCCCAGCACCAGTGCGTCCCACAGGTCGGCGTCGGCTGAGCGCTCGGGTTCGATGCTAGCTACTATTTTGATAGCTGTCTGCGAACGCTCCACGAGGGCTGGAAACAGTTTTTCTTCAAAACTCGGGGCACGGCCAGCCAGCGAACCGTCGCCATTCAACGCAAACGAGTGGCCTTCAAACACCACCTCGTCCTGCCCGCCCACCAGGTGCGCATAAACCATCGGCAAACCGGTGGCCAGCACCCGTTCGCGCATGGTGTTTTCGCGCTCATAGCCCTTGCCCACGTGAAAAGGGGAGGCGTTGATGACAGCCAGCAGCTCGGCCCCAGCCTCCTCGGCCAGCCGCGCAGGCTCTTCGTACCAGGCGTCTTCGCAGATCAGCAGCCCCACGGACACGCGGTCGGCGCCCTCGCCGGCCTGAAACACGCAAGTGCCCTTGCCGGGCGTGAAATAACGGCGCTCGTCGAACACCTGGTAGTTGGGCAGCTCGCGCTTGGCGTAGGTTTCCAGCACGCGGCCCTCGGAAATCACGCTGGCGGCGTTGAACCGGTGCTGCACCGCCGTGCTTTTGGTGCGGTTGTCGCCCCCCGTGGGGTGGCCCACCACCACAACCATGCCTTTTAACCCTGCCAGCTCACGCACCACCGTTTTCACGGCATCATCGCAGGCAGTGATGAAGGCGGGGCGCAAAAACAGGTCTTCGGCGGCGTAACCGCAAATGGACAGTTCGGGGGTCAGCAACAGGCGGGCACCATCGGCGTAGGCTGATCGGGCTGCATCGATGATTTTTTGCGCATTGCCGGCGAGGTCGCCCACGACAAAATTGAGCTGGGCAACACAGATTTTGAGAGTCATGAAAACACTGGATACCGTTAAGGCTGGGGGTGAGAATGATTATGTCATTCGCGTGCTGGATTCGCCGCTGGAGGTACCAGCAGCGCAGTGGAACGCGCTGCTGTGGCTGCAGCCCGATGCCAACCCCTTCATGCGCCACGAATACCTGGCCGCCCTGCACGAGAGCGGCAGTGCGACCCCCAAGACGGGCTGGACGCCGCGATTCGTCACGCTGTGGCAAAAAGGCACTACCAGTCCTGATGCTGAACTGGTCGCCGCCTGCGCCCTGTATCTGAAAGACCACTCCTACGGCGAGTACGTGTTTGACCACGCCTGGGCCAATGCCTACCACCAGCATGGCCTGGCCTATTACCCCAAGGCATTGATTGCGCCGCCTTTCACCCCCGTGCCGGGCGCACGGCTGCTGGCGATCAACGCAGCGACCCGGCTGGCGCTGGTGAAAGCACTGGTTCAGTGGTGTGGCGAGGAGGATTTGTCGTCGCTGCACCTGTTGTTTGCCAGCGATGTGGATGTCGCCGCCTGTGAGGATGCAGGCCTGATGCTTCGCCATAACGTGCAGTTCCACTGGAAGAATGTGGCCCCCACGCTTGTCGCTGCGCGTCCTTTGCTGCCCCCCGAGGGGGCTGAACTGGCTTGGGGCGGCCCGGCGCTGCGTTCGGCCCCCACGCCCGGCGCTGCGCCAGGCCCGGAGCGCCCCTTCTCCAGCTTCGACGACTTCCTCATGTCGCTCAGCCAGGACAAGCGCAAGAAAATCCGGCAGGAACGGCGCAAGGTGGCGGATGCGGGCGTCACCTTCCGCTGGTCGCTGGGCAAAGACATATCGTCTGCCGACTGGGATTTCTTCTATAGCTGCTACGAACGCACCTATTACGAACACGGTAACGCGCCGTATCTGACCCGCGACTTCTTTCACCGCATGGCCGCCACCATGCCGGAGAACTGGCTGCTATTTGTTGGCGAGCGCGGCGGCGAGCCAATTGCTACAAGTTTGATAGCTATCAATACAGATATGACAAGGGCTAATGGCACTTTTGATACTAAAAAAGAGCCAAAAACCACCCTGGAGCACGTGCCCGAACCAGCGCCGCAGCGTATCGCCTACGGCCGCTATTGGGGCGCCACCGAGCGGGTCGATTGCCTGCACTTTGAAGCCTGCTACTACCAGCCGCTGCAGTGGTGCATCGAGCACGGTTTCCAGCGTTTTGAAGGCGGGGCGCAGGGCGAGCACAAAATGGCCCGCGCGCTGCTGCCCGTGCGAACCAGCAGCGCTCACTGGCTAGCTGATCCAGTTTTTACCAACGCTGTGGATCGTTTTCTGGCGCGCGAAGAGACCGACATAGTCAGTTATTTGCACGTCTTGGCACAGCACACCCCATTCAAGAAAAATCCGCTCTGAACAAGCCCATGGGAGGGCAGGCCTTGAGTTCGCACGCCACAAGTGTGAAAAGGTTCACAGCTGGTTGTGCAACTAAGTCATGGTTTCCGATTTTGATGCACTTGATAGCCTTGGCGTGTCACCCAACATCACCTACAGTCTGCGCATGAACTCATCCGACACCATGACATCTACGCCTCACAATCTCTTTACCGGCCTTGATTGCACACCCGGCAAAGCATTCATTGACGTGACCACGGCACCTTTTCGGCAGTTGGCCAAAGTCACCGCAATGTTCGAGCGACATGCACGGAAAATCCGATTCAACCAATCGTTCTCATGCCCTCAATCCGGCTATGCCGTGACGCAGCCTCCCGCGTTGACTTCGCTACGTAGACCACAGCACGAACAAAAAGTGGCGGTTGCTTGTGCCATGACGCAAAGGCAAGCCCATCAGCAAAGACTAAAGAACTCAATGAGCATCATCGAACGAGACTATCCGCGTATCCATGCCGCTATTGAATCCCTATGGGGACAGCCGCAATGCAGCGCCTACATCCAGCGCCTGATTCTCAGTGGTGGTGATGGCATGGGCAACCATCGTGTCGGCTTCAAGCTGGGAACAGTGGCTGCCTTGATGCTGCTTGATGAATTGCACCACACCCAATTCAGCCCTCAAGCTGCAGGGGATGCATCTGCAAAGCCATGAAGACGATGAAAGAAGAAGCCTGATAAACCATGCTTTATCGGTCCTTTGCTCAACCATCTAAAGCGTATCGTTTGATCAACCATGACATCGATCCCCTCCAACGTTCATTGCACAGCACTGCAGACCCGTCCGGGGATATCCCGCATTGAACTGCAAGTCCAGTCCTGGCCACGGCAAATTCGTCGTCAACCGATTTCAGTCTGGACGCTGCTCAAAGATGCGCTGGGCACACGAAGCAGTGCGATCACCGAACCTGATGAGTCGTTCGTCACAACCCGGCCTGCACCTCTACTGGCCATGCAAGAGCAACAGTACGAAGTGCAAATAGACCGGCGCTCTGCCGTGCCACAGGAGCAGCAAGCCCAGCGCAAGAAGCAGCATGCCATGCGAATCATTGGCCGGGATCTGCCGCAGATTCACACCTTGATCGGTTCTCTGTGGGGACATCAGGAATGCAGCAACTACATTCAGGGCCTGGTCATGACCGGGGGAGACGGCAAATATTCGCGTCCACCCCGCCTGAAAATTGATGCCCTGACTGCCCTTTTGGAGCTCGATCGTTTGCACGACATGCACCTGGTTCAGCTGTGTGACGCTGCCACAGAAAGCGTTACAGGGTAGTCTTGTTGTAGTTGGCGATGCCGTCCATGATTTCCTTGCGGGCTGCGTCCGGACCTTCCCAGCCCAGCACCTTGACCCACTTGCCGTCTTCCAGATCCTTATAGTGCTCGAAAAAATGGGCGATGGTCTTTAGCCGCAGCGGGTTCATGTCTGCAGGCTTTTGCCACTGGGTGTACAGCGAGCACTTTTTGTCGATAGGCACGGCCAGTACCTTGCCGTCTTCGCCAGCTTCGTCTTCCATCTTCAGGATGCCGATGGCGCGGCAGGTCACCACCACACCGGGAATCAGTGGCACCGGGGTAATCACCAGCACGTCCACCGGGTCGCCGTCGCCACTGATGGTTTTGGGCACATAACCGTAGTTGGTGGGGTAATGCATGGACGTGCTCATGAAGCGGTCCACAAAAATCGCGCCGGACTCTTTATCGACCTCGTACTTCACGGGGTCGGCGTTCATCGGAATTTCAATGATCACGTTGAAGGAATCGGGCACGTTTTTACCGGGGGAGACTTTGTCTAGGGACATGGTGTTGTCTTGTGTTGTAGTTGAGGAATACTGCCAGACACGGCTGACCTGGATCAAGGATCGCTAAGTATTAACCCTGATTTTACTTACTCGCCACTTGCGTTGGCCACAAACTGATGTTTTTCACGGTACAGTCCGCCCGTTGGCCAATCTTCTCCGGGCAATTTCCGTTGTTTGGGAGTGAGGAGGAAGCAACGCAGCGGGGGCAACGCATGCGTTGGCTCCTACTTCGCGAAACAACATTGAGGAGATTCTCATGACAGGCAACTCGGCGCTGATTCTGGCGCTTGTCTGCGGGTTCATTGCCGTGGCTTACGGCTTCTGGGCGCGCAGCTGGATTCTTTCCCAGGACGCAGGCAACGCGCGGATGCAGGAAATTGCAGCCGCCATCCAGACGGGCGCAGCCGCCTATCTGGCACGTCAATACCGCACCATCACCATGGTGGGCGTGGTTCTGGCCGTACTCATCGGCGTCTTTCTGGACGGCCTGTCCGCCGTCGGCTTTGCGGTCGGTGCGGTGCTGTCAGGCGCCTGCGGCTTCATCGGCATGAACGTATCGGTTCGTGCCAATGTACGTACGGCACAGGCCGCCACCAAAGGCATTGGCCCCGCGCTGGACGTCGCCTTTCGCGGCGGCGCCATCACCGGCATGCTGGTGGTCGGCCTGGGTCTGCTGGGTGTAACGGCTTTTTACTGGTTTCTGGTGCCAGACGGTGCGCCCACCGCGGCCAGGCTCAACCCGCTGATCGGCTTTGCATTTGGTTCGTCACTGATCTCCATCTTTGCCCGTCTGGGCGGGGGTATCTTCACCAAGGGTGCAGACGTGGGTGCCGACCTGGTTGGCAAGGTTGAGGCCGGTATTCCGGAAGATGACCCGCGCAACCCTGCCGTGATTGCCGACAACGTAGGCGACAACGTGGGCGACTGCGCCGGTATGGCCGCTGACCTGTTTGAAACCTACGCAGTCACCTTGATTGCCACCATGGTGCTGGGCGCGCTGCTGGTTGGCAGTGGTGGCAGCAGCACGGTGATTTACCCACTGGCGCTGGGTGCCGTGTCGATTGTGGCGTCCATCATCGGCTGCTTTTTCGTCAAGGCGTCGCCCGGCATGAAGAACGTGATGCCGGCCCTGTACAAGGGTCTGGCGGTAGCCGGTGGTTTGTCGCTGATCGCCTTCTACTTCGTTACATCCTCGATGATTGCCGACAACGCCCTGGGCGGCACCGGTGCCGCGATGAAGCTGTTCGGCGCCTGCGCCGTGGGCCTGGTTCTCACCGCCGCCCTGGTCTGGATCACCGAGTACTACACTGGCACACAATACACACCGGTGAAACACATCGCGCAAGCTTCCACCACCGGGCACGGCACCAACATCATTGCCGGCCTGGGGGTGTCCATGCGGTCTACCGCCTGGCCGGTGATTTTTGTGTGTATCGCCATTTACTGCGCCTACGCATTGGCCGGCCTGTACGGCATTGCCATCGCCGCCACCTCCATGTTGAGCATGGCCGGTATCGTGGTGGCACTGGACGCCTATGGCCCCATCACCGACAACGCTGGCGGCATTGCCGAGATGTCGGAAATGCCCAAGAGCGTGCGCGACATCACCGACCCGCTGGACGCGGTAGGCAACACCACCAAGGCCGTGACCAAGGGCTACGCCATCGGTTCCGCCGGTCTGGCGGCGCTGGTGCTGTTTGCCGACTACACCCACAAACTGGAAGCCTACGGCAAAGCCATCAGCTTCGATCTGAGCGACCCAATGGTGATCATTGGCCTGTTCATCGGCGGCCTGATTCCCTACCTGTTCGGTGCCATGGCGATGGAGGCCGTAGGCCGCGCTGCGGGCTCGGTGGTGGTGGAAGTTCGCCGCCAGTTTCGCGAGATCAAGGGCATCATGGAAGGCACCGCCAAGCCCGAATACGGCAAGGCTGTTGACATGCTGACTACTGCGGCCATCAAGGAAATGATGATTCCGTCGCTGCTGCCTGTTGTCGTGCCGATTCTGGTGGGCCTGCTGCTCGGCCCCGCTGCTTTGGGTGGCCTGCTGATGGGCACCATCGTGACCGGTTTGTTTGTGGCCATTTCCATGTGCACCGGTGGCGGCGCCTGGGACAACGCCAAGAAATACATTGAAGACGGTCACCACGGCGGCAAGGGGTCGGAAACCCACAAGGCTGCGGTCACCGGCGATACGGTGGGCGATCCTTACAAAGATACCGCTGGCCCTGCAGTGAACCCGCTGATCAAGATCATCAATATCGTGGCGCTGTTAATCGTGCCGTTGGTGATGCAGATTCATGGCGGGAAAATGGCAGCCCATGCGCCAGTGGCGGCAGCCGTGACGGCACCGGCCGCAGCTCCTGCCACTGCCTCTGTGGACGGCGCTTCGGTGAAGGTGGAAAATGGTGTCGTCAAGTTCTACTTTGCTTCAGGCAAGGCGGACCTGGCAGCCGGTGGCACGGAAGCCCTGAGCGAGATCATCAAGGCCGTGATGGGTGGCAAGAAGGCTGTGATCAGCGGCTACCACGATGCCAGTGGCGATCCCGCCATGAATGCCGAACTGGCCAAGCAGCGTGCTCTGGCCGTGCGCGATCTGCTCAAGGCATCCGGCATTGCCGAAGACAAGGTTGAACTCAAGAAGCCGGAGCAAACCATGGCGGATGGCCCGGCCGCAGAGGCCCGTCGCGTTGAAATTACCTTGATGTAATTCAGTCCCACCCTGCCAGCTCCACCCTGAGAAAGCCCCGTTACGCGGGGCTTTTTTCATCGTAATGACCCATCCTCAACCCTCATGCAGATCGAGACCAAGCACCACTAGGCCACCAGTCATCTCGTCTTCGTTCGCCAGGTCAAAACCATAATTCATTGGTGCAACTTGCCCATTAACCAGTCTTGTGAGTTAATTCGGGAAGAATGTTGCTAATAAATGCTCAGGAGAAAAAATGTTGAAATTTCTTGGCTTTGGACGTACCAAACCCGTCGCCGCGGCAGACTCCAGGCCGTCTGCAATGGCGAATGACACCATGCAACACACCAGTATCCAGCGTGAGCTGGTGCGTGTGGTGCTCAAAGATACACTGCGGATCACCGGTATTCCTCCCGGAACAATTGGCTGCGAGGTCGGGGTCATGTCCCGCCAATCAGCCAGTGATGAACTGGTTGTCAACCTGATTATTTTGAAGTGGAATGAAGCAGTGCTGCGCTATGCACCCGTCATCCAGCATGAGTTGATCAGGAATCTGGACCGTTTTGACCCTGAGGTCGATCACACTAGTTACAAATTCTCCTGGCGATTCGCGGCCGAATGCGAGTGCCCCTTCAAGAGCATGCCCGATCCAGAGTTCTGGAATACAAAGGCCGAGGCAGCTCAATTGGGGCCCGTGGCCGTTGCGCCTCCTGCGCCCACCAAGCCAAAATTCGATCTTCCTCCTTCGGATCGGGATAATATGCCCTCCGATTTTGCGCCAACCCAACCCAACCCGATGAACTAGAGGTCAAGTCGGCACTCGCGCCTATCCAGACAAAGCGGTGTAGGCCGCATCAATAGCGTCTGTAAATAGCACTCATGTCTGAACGCATCATTCCACTGGTTGACCAGCGCAGCAGGGGACTGCCCCTCCCTGCTCCTGGAATAATTCCTGCAGCAGGAGGGGGCCTCGTCGGCCTGCCCGACACCTTGGGCAGACCCCTACGAGATCTTCGCATAAGTGTTACCGATCGCTGCAATTTTCGCTGCAGCTACTGCATGCCCAAGGAAGTTTTCGACAAGGATTATCCCTACCTGCCTCATGGCTCGTTGCTGACATTTGAGGAAATCACACGCATCGCAAGGCTGTTTGTCGGCCGTGGTGTGCGCAAAATCAGATTAACCGGTGGTGAGCCACTGCTGCGCAAAAATATCGAAGTGCTGATTGAACAGCTGGCTACGCTGCGCACGCCAGATGGGCATCCTCTGGACATCACGCTCACGACCAATGGGTCTGTCCTAGCGCGCAAGGCGAAGGACCTGAAGGCAGCCGGATTGAGAAGGATCACCGTCAGTCTCGATGGCCTGGACGACACGGTATTTCGTCGCATGAATGATGTGAATTTTCCTGTGGCCGGGGTTCTCGAAGGAATCAGTGCAGCCCAGCAGGCAGGGCTGGACCAGATCAAGGTCAACATGGTAATCAAACGTGGTACCAATGACCATGAGATTCTGACGATGGCGCGGCATTTTAAAGGCACGGGTATTATCCTGCGCTTCATCGAGTACATGGATGTCGGAGCAACGAACGGTTGGAACATGGGTGAGGTAATGCCCTCCGCCGAGGTGGTGGAGCACATCCACGCAGAGTTACCTCTGGTGCAGCTGGATCCCTCGATCCCGGGGGAAACAGCAAAACGCTGGGGTTATGCCGATGGTGATGGTGAAGTAGGGGTGATCAGCAGTGTCACTGGCGCTTTTTGTCGTGACTGCAACCGGGCCCGACTGTCCACCGAAGGCCGGCTCTACTTGTGCCTGTTTGCGTCTCAGGGATACGATTTGCGTGAACTGATCAGGAGGAGCTCCATGACAGACGCAGATATTGCCTCTGCCATTAGTCGCATCTGGTCAGGACGAGCCGATCGTTACTCCGAGCTTCGTGGCACGAATGCGCCTGACACGCTCATGAGTGGGCGCCGGGTAGAGATGAGCTATATCGGTGGCTAGTGTGGATTCCGATAGAGGCATAACTGGCATCGTTCTGGCTGGTGGACGCGGCGTGCGCATGGGTGGCGTAGACAAAGGCTTGCAACCCTTTCGTGGCATACCCCTGGCGTTACACACACTCAGACGCCTGCGACAGCAAGTTGGAGTCACACTGATCAATGCCAACCGAAACCTGCCGGTCTATGAATCCTTTGGTGCACCGGTTTGGCCTGACGCTCTGCCCAACTATGCCGGACCACTGGCAGGTTTTTTAACAGGCTTGAGACATAGCACCAGCCCCTATCTGCTCACTGTTCCCTGTGATACGCCGCGCTTTCCAGAGGATTTGGCTCAGCGCCTTTATGACCATTTGACCGTGAGTCAGGCCGATATCGCTATGGCCTCTGCACCGCAAGAGGGTGGCCAGCTTCGAGCCCAGCCCGTGTTTTGTCTGCTCAAACTCTCGCTGAAAGACAGCCTGGCCCAATTCATTCATGACGGGCACTGCAAGATCGATGCGTGGACTGCCCTGCACAAAACAGTGGTGGTACCGTTCAATTTACCGCAGGATGATCCGCTTGCGTTTTTCAATGCCAACACACTGGACGAACTGCATTCGCTTGAGAAGACATGAAAACGATAGCGCAAATTTCCGCCGAATTACATGGCTATGACCCCCAAGCCCTTGCTTGCCAGGACGCCAATCTGTTTCTGTCCCAGCTGGTGCACTCAGTCACTGACACCGAGAGTGTCCATTTGTTTGACGCCCTAGGACGGGTTTTGGCACAAGACATAATCTCCCCGATCAACGTCCCACCCCATGACAACTCAGCCATGGATGGGTACGCATTTGATGGCAGCCAGCTATCTGCTCAAGCCCCCCTGGCACTGAAGGTCGTAGGAACTGTACTAGCAGGAAGCGCCTGGCAAGGCATTGTTGCAACTGGAGAATGCGTCAGGATTATGACTGGCGCCATCCTTCCAGCAGGACTGAATACGGTGGTACCCCAAGAATTGACCAGGGCCACAGGCAGCATGGCAGAACCATACATCACGATTCCCGCGGAAATACTTCGGGTGGGCGACAACCGCCGCAAGCTAGGTGAGGATTTATTGCAAGGTACTGCCGCGTTGCAAAAGGGTGAGCGAATAACCCCAGCTGCACTAGGACTTTTGGCCAGCTTGGGGCTTGAAAAAGTAACCGTCTGGCGCAAATTACGTGTGGCGTACTTTTCCACCGGAAACGAGATTCTCAGTCTTGGTGAAGCACCACGCGAAGGCGCGGTGTTCGATAGCAACCGTTACACCGTCTTTGGTTTGCTAAAACGACTAGATTGCAATGTCATCGATATGGGCGTGGTTCGCGACGAACCCGGGTTGCTGGAAACAGCATTTGTTGAGGCAGCAGCACAGACTGATGTTGTCATCACCAGCGGCGGCGTGAGCGTTGGCGAAGCCGATCACACCAAAACCATGATGAAGAAACTGGGTGATGTGGCCTTCTGGAAAATTGCGATGCGGCCGGGTCGCCCCATGGCGGTAGGGCGTATTTCAGGCATCAAATTGGCCTCTAGCCCTCATGAAGTATGCGCGGATAGCTATAATATTGATAGCAAACAATCAACACCACACCAGACCATATTGTTCGGCCTGCCGGGCAACCCGGTCGCAGTCATGGTAACTTTTCTGGCGTTTGTTCGCCCGGCCCTGCTTCAGATGATGGGCTGCAAGGCTGGCCCGCCACCACTGCTCAAGGCACGCAGTGTGGAGGCTATCCGGAAAAAATCCGGCCGTACCGAATACCAGAGAGGCACCGTGAGCACCGGGGCTGACGGCGCTCTGGTGGTCAGAACCACTGGTAACCAGGGGTCAGGGGTGCTGAGTTCCATGGTCCAGGCCAATGGTCTGATCGTTCTGCATCATCAACAGTCCAATGTCAGTGCGGGCGACGAAGTGGACGTGATGATGTTTGATGGAGCCATCTAGGCTCCATCTTTCAACGCCCCTCGCCAACGCACGTGGTCAACGCCTTTAACGGGCCGGTTGATCGACCACAGGGTGGCTGCTGCCCCCGGCATCGTGAATGTGATCAATGACAACCGTCTTGATGGCGCCGGGTGCAAATTTGCGTGCCAGCAACGTATACATGGTGGGCACCACGAAGATGGTGAGCAGTGTGCCCAGGCTCATGCCGCCCACAATGACCCAGCCAATCTGGCGACGGCTCTCCGCACCTGCACCCGTGGCAAGCGCCAGCGGCACTGCGCCCAGCACCATCGCTCCAGTGGTCATCATGATGGGGCGCAAACGCTGGGTGGCGGACTGCTTGATGGCTTGCAACGTGTCCAGCCCCTGCTCGCGCAGCTGATTGGCAAACTCCACAATCAAAATACCGTGCTTGGTAATCAAGCCTACCAGCGTGATCAGACCAATCTGGCTGAACACGTTGAGTGTCCCGCCCGACCACTTCAAGGCAATCAACGCACCCGCCATTGACAGAGGCACGCTAAGCAAAATGACAAACGGGTCGACAAAACTTTCAAACTGCGCCGCCAGCACCAGAAAGATGAATACCAGTGCCAGAACGAACACCAGCGACAGGGAGTCAGACGACTTGCGGAACTCGCGACTGGATCCGTTCAGGTCGGTTGCATAGCCAGGCTTGAGAACCTTCCTGGCCGTTGCATCCATGAAATCCAGCGCTTCGCCCACAGAGTAGTCTGCAGACAGATTGGCCGTAATGGAGGCCGAACGCCGTTGCCCGAAATGGTTGAGTTCCCGCGGCACCACCACTTCCCGAATCTTGACCAGCGCCGACAGCGGAATCATCGTGTCATTTTTTCCACGCACAAAAAGTTTCTCAATGTCGTCCGGTGTATCCCGCCCCGTCGGGTTGGTCTGCACGATCACATCGTATTGCTCACCTTCGCGCTTGTAGCGGGTCACGTTCCGGCCGCCCAGCATGGTCTCCACAGCGCGCGCAATGGCATCAACGCCAACACCCATGTCAGCAGCACGTTCACGGTCCACCTCAAGTTTGATCTCGGGCTTGTTCAGGCGCAAATCGGAATCGACCTGAACAAACCCCGGGTTCTTCGCCAACTCGTCTTGAAACACGCGCACGGTCTGGGCCAGATTCTGGTAGCTCTCGGAAGTGATGATCACAAAATTGATGGGCCGCTGGGTAAAGCCCTGGCCCAGCGATGGCGGGGTAATCGGGAAGGCTGTCACACCAGACAGGCTGGACACACGCGGCGTCATTTCCCGGGCCATCTCCAGCGTGGTTTTTTTACGCTCTTCCCATGGCAGAGCCCGAAAGAAGATATTGCCCTGGGCCACGGTCGGGTTGCCAACGGTCGCAAAAACCCGATCAAATTCCGGAAAATTCTGCCCAACCCGTTCAATCGCCAAAGCGTAGCGATTGGTGTAATCCAGCGTTGCGCCGTCGGGCCCGTTGATCTGTGCCACCACCACACCCCGGTCTTCGATAGGCGACAACTCGCGCTTGATGTCGGCTTGTGCCCAATAGGAAATCACGCCACTGGCCA
Source organism: Pseudomonadota bacterium (assembly GCA_046050465.1). Lineage (GTDB taxonomy): Bacteria > Pseudomonadota > Gammaproteobacteria > Burkholderiales > Burkholderiaceae_C > Egaibacter. The sequence continues at coordinate 25,879 of JBJOPS010000031.1, forward strand.
CCATCACCAGCATTACCAGCCACCGGTGTTTCAGCGTCCAGGACAGAACGTGCCCATACCCACGGGTGACAGCAACCAGCACAGCCTCCATCCCGCGGTCAAAGCGCGAGGGCTTAGGGTTGTGACGCAGTAGTACCGATGACAACATCGGCGACAGCGTCAATGCGACCAGACCCGACACAACTACTGCACCAGCCAGTGCCAGTGCGAATTCCGTAAACAGGCGCCCGGTCCGGCCGGGCGCAAACGCCAGCGGTGCATAGACAGCCACCAGGGTCATGGTCATGGCGACAATCGCAAAACCCACCTCTCTGGCACCCTTGATGGCCGCCTGAAACGGCGGCATGCCCTCTTCTATATGCCGGTAAATGTTTTCCAGCATGACAATGGCGTCATCCACTACCAGGCCAATCGCCAGCACCAGCGCCAGCATTGTCAACGTATTGATGCTGAACCCTGCCAATGCCATCAAGGCAAACGTCCCAATCAGGGACACGGGAATGGCAAGAAGCGGGATGATCGACGCGCGCAGTGTGCGTAAAAACACAAAAATCACCAATGCCACCAGCACGCAGGCCTCAACAATGGTCTGGAACACGGCCTTGATGGACCGGTCGATAAACACGGAATTGTCATTGGCAATTTCGACTTGAACTCCCGAAGGCAAGTCCTTGCGCACCTTGGTCAGCAACTGGCGAACCCCTGCTGACAAGTCCAGTGGGTTGGCCGTGGCCTGACGAATCACGCCCAGCGCCACGGAGTCGCGCCCGTTCAGGCGAACACTGGAACGCTCATCGACCGGGCCCTGCTGCACACGCGCCACATCGGCAATGCGCACGGGCAAACCATTAACGGTGCGAATAACCACCTGGGAGAATTCCTGCGGACGTTGCAAGTCGGTAGCCGCAGTCACATTGAATTCGCGCTGCCTGCTCTCAATACGTCCTGCGGGCACTTCCAGATTGGAGCGCCTGAGGGCATCCTCCAGGTCCTGAATGGTCAGTCGATACGCCGCCAGCTTGTCGGGGTCCACCCAGATTCGCATTGCAAACTTGCGCTCGCCAAACACGCTGACATCCGCAGCGCCTGGGGCTGTCTGCAAAACGGGTTTGACCAGTGAATTGGCCATTTCTGACAGTTGCAGCGAACTGTGGGTATCGGAACTGAGCGTCAGAAAGATGACCGGAAAAGCGTCAGCCTCCACCTTTGCAATGACAGGTTCGTCAATGCCTTGCGGCAAGCGCTGGCGCACGCGAGAAACTTTGTCCCGCACATCAGCGGCGGCGGAATCGGCATCACGGGCCAGGGAGAAACGGATCGATATCTGACTGCGCTCCTGCCGGCTGGACGACGTGATAACGTCCACGCCTTCAATACCGGCCAGCGAATCTTCCAGCACCTTGGTAACCTGTCCTTCAATCACCTCACTTGAAGCGCCACCAAACCGGGTCTGTACGGACACCACCGGTTCGTCAATCTTCGGGTACTCCCGAACGTTGAGCCGGTTGAATGACACGGCACCGATCAACACGATCAACAGCGACAGCACCGTGGCAAAGACGGGGCGACGGATGGACGTTTCAGCGAGTTGCATGGTGAGTGTCCGGTCTGTCTAGCGGCTGGCTGCAGTGGCTGGTATAGCCGCAGCAATAACGGCGGCAGACGCCCCACCCGAAGGCGCAGACGCAGCACCTTGTGGCGCACGCCCCAACTCAACGATGCGCAGGGCCGTCCCGTCGCGCTGCAGGCGCTGCTGGCCAGCCAACACCACTGTTTCGCCTTCTGCTACACCCTCGATAATTTCCACTTTTCCTTGCCTGCGCACGCCCAGCTTGACTTCTTGTCGCCGGGACACAAATTTCGTATCCGGGGGCAATGGCGTCGAACCCTCGGCGGGTGTAGCGGGCGCATCAACAACCTTGAAGACAAACTGGCGACCGCCCTGGGGAACAATTGCCTCTTCAGGTACAACCAGCGCAGAATCCTTGATGGAAAACACAGTTGTTACCCGTGCAAACATGCCAGGACGCAACGGAGCGGGAGTTCCGCCCCCAGCGCCTGGGGCGCCACCAGCCACTGGACGAGTAGCTCGGGGTCCAGCTGAACCGCCAGCAGCCTGCGCTCTGGCAGGGGCAGACGCAAAATCAACAGGGCACCCATTGGCATCGACCAGACCTCTGGCCGCCGGACGGCCTGGCGCCGAGGTACCCGCCGATGTGCCCGGCTGACCCGATGCGACCGCTCTTGCAGGCTGGCCAGCAGCTACCGGGTTCCTGGCTGCCACAGGTTTGGCGCCAGCCGCCTTGGCGCCAGAAGCCGCACCAGCAGGTTTGCCCGCAGCGGGCCCCTGCCCGGCGGCACCCGGGCGCCCCCCGCCCGGAGCCATGGGTTCGCCCATCGTGTTGGGCAAGACAGCACGCACGCCAACAGATCGCCCGTTGGCGTCGAGCAGCGGGTCAATGGCTTCGATACGAGCCTTGAATGCACGGCCAGGAAATGCGTCAAGCTGCAGTTCAACACTTTGCTGCGGCCGCAATTTACCCTGAAAACGTTCAGGCAGGCGGAAGTCAACATACATGCTGCTGATGTCTTCCAGGTTGATCAGATCAGCGCCATCCTTGACGTAGTCACCCAGGTTGACATTGCGGATACCGACCGTCCCGTCAAAGGGTGCAATGATGGCCATGCGGGAAAGCCGTGCGCACGAAAGTGCGAGCTGTGCTTCCACTACCTGCAGGTTGGCCGCACTCTCATCCAGTACCCGCTGGGCAACAAAGTTCTGTGCCACCAGTTCCTGATTTCTCTTCAGATTGGCCTGGGCGATGGACACCTGTGCCTGCGCCTGCCGGATTTCGGCACGCTGCAACACGTCATCGAGTTGCACCAGCACCTGCCCTTTTCGCACGTGTGCACCATCGGAAAAACCCAGTTCTTTTACCCGGCCCGCAACCTCGGGACGCATCATCACGCTCTGTCGGGACCGCAGGGAACCGACAGATTGAGCGTCGTCCTGCAATGAAGTTCTTTCCACCTTGGCCACCTCCACCCCAGCCGCACGCGGTGCAGATGCAGCCCCGGCAGGAGCTCCTGCGGCACTGACTGCGGAAGCCGGTGATCCCGTTATCTCTTTCGGCCCGGATGGCCTGACCTGGTACCACCAGGCTGCACCCGAAGCCGCCGCGATACCCACCACTGCTACGACCGAATAAACTGCTTTGGAAGCCATTGAAAGCCTGCTCTTATGTGATTGTTGACCCACCAACCGACTCGTGAATGTATCAGGACGGCCGCCATCCAGTGCAACGCCAGCAGGCAGACCGGACTACTGGTCAAGTCCTTTACTGAAACTTTACAACCAGCCTTTACGTACGACCCAGTGCTTTTTCAACACCCCGGTTCGCCAGTCCATCCGCCCGCTCATTGCCCGGGTCACCAGCATGACCCTTGACCCAGCGCCACTCAATCTTGTGCCCTGAAGAGGCCACCAGGGCATCCAGCTGCTGCCACAACTCGACATTTTTCACCGGCTGTTTGGCCGCCGTCCGCCAACCCCGGGCCTTCCAGCCCTGAATCCACTGCGTGATGCCTTTGCGCACATATTCGCTGTCCAGATAAAGCGTAACCGCACAGGGGCGTTTCAACGCATGCAATGCCTCTATTACGGCTGTCAACTCCATACGGTTGTTGGTGGTATTGAGCTCCCCTCCAAACAACTCCTTGTGGACGTGGCCGTGCTTGAGCCAGACACCCCAGCCACCGGGGCCAGGATTACCCTTACAGGCACCATCAGTATAAATTTCAACGTGGTTCAAATTCGTTCCTTGTCATTCATCCACTCAGAGGGATCGATTTTGCGAACCTGGTTCACCACCGAAACCGGCTTGCCCGCAACACTTTTACTGGCTCTCCAGGCGGGCTCCAGCAATCGCATGCCGCGCACCCGTTTAACCGCCACGACGCAATACACTGCGCCCAATATGGGCCACCAGCGGTCTCCCACCGCATCCATCCAGGCATAGCGATCCAGCCATTTTTGACTACGCACGGCAGGTCGATAGCACCCGAAATGCCCCGATTCGACTTCAAAGCTCAACAGGCGCAACCAGTCGCGCAGGCGCCAGTAACCGATGAATTCACCCGCCTGCGGTAGATACAGTTCGCCAAAACCCATTCGCTGGTAGAGATGGCCCCGGCGCTGACGCAACCCCCACAGGCTGGCCGGGTTCAACCCGCAAATGACCACCCGACCTTCAGGCACCAGCACGCGCTCGACCTCCCGCAGCGTGGCATGCGGATCGGTGTGCAGCTCCAGTGCGTGGGGCAGCACCACCAAGTCAAGGCTGCCTTGAGGAAACGGCAGCGCAGTGAAATCAGTCACCAGTGCAGCAGAGACTCTTTTGCAGGCTACAGGTGAATCATGGCCATCCTGTTGAAGTTCCCGGGTTTGTGAAGCATCAGAGGCCAGCCATCGATGGGGCATGCGATTGGCCTGCAACGCGTCGATTTCGGGCAAACCGAGCTGCAACGCGTGGTATCCAAAAATGTCCGCTACAGCCGCATCAAACTGAATGCTCTCCCAACTGAGCAGGTAACGACCCGGCGGTGTCTGAAACCAGTCCCGCAAACCTATAATTTGACTGCTCATGAATCTGATTCCGCTTCCTGCTTTTACCGATAACTACATCTGGCTGCTGCACGATGGTCACAAGGCAATTGTTGTAGACCCGGGTGACGCTCAACCCGTTTTGAACGCCCTGCAGCAATACGACCTGCAGCTGGACGCGATTCTAGTCACGCATCATCACGCCGACCACGTCGGGGGAGTTGATGTCCTGCGAGAGGCTACTGGTGCACGAGTCTGGGGGCCAGCGCGCGAGCGCATTCCCGAGCCGTTGCGGCGCCTGCACCACGGAGATACGGTTGTTGAGCTGGGCCTGACTTTCTCCGTCATGGACGTACCCGGTCATACATCCGGGCACATTGCCTACTTCTGCGAGTCAATGGATGATGCTCCATTGCTGTTTTGTGGCGACACCCTGTTTTCAGCTGGTTGTGGCCGACTTTTCGAAGGTACCCCTGCCCAGATGCTGGCCTCGCTGGGCGCGCTGGCCGCCTTGCCAGGCAACACGCGCGTCTGCTGCACGCATGAATACACGCTGTCCAACCTGAAATTTGCGCAAGTCGTGGAACCCGGCAACGCAGAATTGGCCCAATACAGCGCCTGGTGCGAGGCGCAACGGGCAAAAGAACAGCCCACTCTGCCCTCCTCCATCGCAAGGGAACTTCAGATCAACCCGTTTTTGCGCACGCGCCAACCCGCTGTAGTGGCTCAGGCCGTGGCGCGGCAGGCTGAAGGATGGGATGAGGTGGCGGTTTTTGCGGCTATTCGCGAATGGAAAAACAAATTCTGATGACTTACTTTCGCATTTTGTGCCTGTCCGCTTTGTTCTGGCTGACTGGCTGCGCCACCACCACGCCCGGCAGCCCCACAGACGCCAGCCCCGGCGCGCAAAGCAACAGGGCGGCTGTTGTCACACCTGAGTTGCCCGCAGCCCGTACGGTACCGGTCATTCCCGCAGAGATCACCATTGCCGGCCCCCAGCCAGCGGGCCCCCTTCAGAATGTTGCGAACGGCCAGATCAGCAGCCGCACCGTTGCGGCACTAGAGCCCCCTGCAGATCTGTGGACACGCATCCGCCGGGGATTTGCCATGCCCGACCTGGAGCACGATTTGGTGCATGACCGCGAGCGGTGGTACGTGCACCGCCCTGACTACATCTTGCGGATGACAGAGCGCTCGCGCAAATACCTGTTCCATATCGTTGAGGAGCTGGAACGCCGTAACATGCCAACGGATCTCGCTTTGCTACCTTTCATTGAGAGTGCGTTCAACCCCCAGGCCGTTTCCAGCGCCAAGGCAGCCGGCATGTGGCAGTTCATGCCAAGCACCGGGAAGTACTTTGAACTCAAACAAAACGTCTTTCGCGACGACCGGCGCGACGTACTCGCGTCAACGAGGGCCGCGCTGGACTACTTGCAAAAGCTGCACGGCATGTTTGGTGACTGGCACCTGGCCCTGGCGGCCTATAACTGGGGCGAAGGAAGCGTCATGCGAGCCATCGCCAGGAACAAGCGCGCAGGTCTGGGCACGTCCTATTCCGACCTGAACATGCCTGCAGAAACCCGACTGTATGTGCCCAAGCTTCAGGCGGTCAAAAACATCGTCGCCAACCCCCAGTCCTTCAGCGCCCAGTTACCCGATATCCCCAATCACCCTTACTTCCAGTCGGTGGATATCACGCGTGATCTGGACGTTGCACTGGCAGCCCAGCTGGCCGAGATTCCGCTGGAGGATTTCAAGGCACTGAACCCCTCTGCCAGCCGGCCTGTCATTCTGGCGGCAGGCACACCGCAGATCCTGCTTCCCTGGGACAACGCCATCATCTTCGAGACCAACCTCAAGGAGCGTGGAAATAGCCGTTTGGCCAGCTGGACCGCCTGGACGGCTCCAGCCACCATGAAAGTGGCTGATGCAGCCAAACGTGTTGGCATGCATGAAGGGCACCTGCGGGAAGTCAACAACATTCCTCCGCGGATGCTGATCAAGGTCGGGTCCACATTGTTGGTGCCTCGCCCGGAGGGCACTTCCAAAGATGTTTCGGAACAGGTTGCAGACAATGGTCATATGGCGCTGGCACCTGAGGTGGTGCTGCGCCGCAGCACCCTGAAGGCCCGCAAGGGCGAATCTGTAGCCTCTATCGCCAAACGCTACAACCTTAGTGCTTCCAGCGTGGCAGAGTGGAACAAGGTTGCCAGTTCGGCCGCATTCAAAGTGGGCCAGCAGATCGTGGTTTATCTGCCTGTACGTGCAAAGCAAATCGCCCGGATCAAATCAAACAGAAACAATACCCAGTCAATCAAACCGGTGCGGCGTGCAGTCGCGCCTCAGAAGAAAAAACGCAGATGAGTTGAATGGGAATTCAAAGCCCATACCAATATGGACGTATTGATAGTTGATATATTGCGATCCCGACTACGCCTTGAACTTTGCTTTAGCCCTCTTGGCAAACTCATTGGTAAAAGTCTTGGTCAGATCAATTTTCTGAGTCCTCAAAGCCGACTCAAAACTAGTTAATGCCTTTAATGCAACCTTTGCGCCATCTTCCGTAATCAAGCCGTCCAGGGCAATCGCCTCTCTCACCTTGTCAAACGACGCGAGGTACAGACCACGATCACCCAGTAGATAGGCTTCAGGCACGGTCTTTATCAAGTCACTGGGCCCAGCCGTCTGAAGCCACTTCAAACTGTGAACAATGGCATTCGCCAAGGCTTGAGCCGTGTTGGGGTTTTTCTCCAGAAATGCCGCAGGTGCGTACAAACATCCGGCTGGCATCGCCCCACCAAATACATCAACTGCGCCCTTAAGCGTGCGCGTATCAGCAATTACCAGAATCTCGCCTCTTTGCTCCAGCATCGTTATCACCGGGTCCGAACTGCTCAAAATATCAATCTGCCCAGACCTTATTGCAGCCAACGCACTCGCACCAGTGCCAACACCTACAAAAGTTACCTCACCAGGTTTGATTCCGTAACGTGAAAGCATCAAGCTGGCCACCATATTGGTAGACGAACCTGGCGCTGACACACCAATCTTTTTGCCACGCAGATCGACGGGGCCCCTATAAGCCGGCAATGTCTTGCGCGACACACCCAACGCAATCTGGGGGGCACGCCCCTGCAGCACAAACGCCTGAAAAAACTGCTTTTTACCCTGCAGGGTTATCGTATGTTCAAAGGCACCACTGACAACATCACCCTCGCCATTCTGTACAGAACGCAACGCCGGGATCCCACCGGGAAAATCAGTAACAGTGACATCAAGCCCTTCGGCAGTGAAAAATCCCAATTGCTCGGCAATTGTCAGCGGCAACGCATAAAAGGCCCCTTTTCCACCTACTGAAATGGAAATTTTTACTTTTTCCAACCGGGGTTGAGCCCCGAGGTCTTGTACTGCCAGGCAAGTTGCCGCCAACCCTACTACGGAAGTAAACTGCCGCCGCCCCATAGACATATGCCGCATACGGACCCCTGTTTGTGACTGTTTATTGCTGTTATGCAGCAAGCCTACCAAGTCAACAAAAAACCCGCATCAGGAACTTCCCGATCGGGTTTGTACTTAGGCAGTAGTCAGTAGAAGATCAACGATAGCCTACGAACAGGATCCCGATATTCACAACCAGTGCCAGCGCCCAAATGATGGAGCGGATGGTGGCGGAGTTGGACACGTACATCATGATGTACACGAGACGTAGCACAACGAACAAGAAAGCCAGTGCATCGAGCGGTCCCTGAGCGGCGCCCAACTGGTGTGCAATGATGACGGCTGCCGCAAAGAGGGGAAACGCTTCAAAGCTGTTGGCCTGGGCAGCATTTGCACGAGCCCTCCAACCAGACTGATTGGCGAGCCATGCTCGTGGATTTTGGTTATCGAAGCCGCCTTCGCTGCGGGATTTTCCGAACATGCTTGCTTTGGCAATACCGGCGCAAACCAAAGGCAACAAGGCTGCAATCAGTACACACCAGTAAGCCATGGTGAAGTGAACATAAGTCATAGAGAATCCGGCAAAAAAAAACAGTTTGTCCGTGAACTGCGCAAAATTATCGGCGATCCACCAGCGCGTGCGCGATGGTGCCCAGGTCAACATACTCCAGCTCACTGCCCACCGGCACACCCCGGGCCAATCGGGTGGTCTGCAAGCCACGGGCCTTCATGGCCTCACTGATTGCATGCGCCGTAGCCTCACCTTCAGCCGTGAAATTGGTAGCCAGAATCACCTCACACACCGTACCGTCGGTTGCGCGGTCAAACAGTTTTTTGAAACCAATGTCATGGGGTCCGATGCCGTCCAGCGGGCTGAGCCTGCCCATCAGCACAAAATACAACCCCTTGTAGGCACCGGTTCGCTCCACGGCCGACTGATCGGCGGGCGTTTCCACCACACAGAGCCTGGATGCGTCACGACGCGGGTCCAGACAGGCACTGCACAGCTCGCCTTCCGTGAAGGTGTGACACCGTTCGCAATGCTTCACGCTGCCGACTGCATACTGCAAAGCGCGTGACAACGTCTGCGCGCCTTCACGGTCATGCTGCATCAAATGAAAAGCCATGCGCGAGGCAGACTTCACGCCCACGCCCGGCAAACGGCGCAGGGCCTGAATCAGCCCTTCCAGAGAGTTGGAATCGGTCACGCCCGGATGCGGCCAGGGGAAAAGTGCATCAGAACGGAAACTTCATGCCGCCTGGCAAGCCCGGCATGCCCGCGGTGAGCTTGCCCATCTTTTCCTGCGATGTTTCTTCAGCCTTGCGCACCGCTGCGTTGAAAGCGGCAGCCACCAGGTCTTCCAGCATGTCCTTGTCATCGGCCAACAGGCTGGGGTCGATGGTGACGCGGCGCACATCGTGTTTGCAGGTCATCAGTACCTTGACCAGGCCGGCCCCGGACTCGCCGGTCACCTCGATATTGCCCAGCTCGTCCTGGGCTTTTTTCATGTTGTCCTGCATCGCCTGGGCCTGTTTCATCAGGCCGGCGAGTTGTCCTTTGTTGAACATGTTGTTTATCCTTGTGTTCGGTTTTGAATATGTCATTGCGTGATCAAACGGATTTGATCGATCCGGGCACGATTTTCGCCCCAAAATCCCGCATCATGGCCTGCACAAACGGGTCTTCGAAAATGATCCGCTCCGCGGCCAGCTGTTTCTCTGCGGCCAGTGCAGCATTACGTCGACTGGGGCTATCGGTAACGCGGCCGATTTCAACTGCCAGTCCCACTTCATGTCCAGCGGTACGCAAAACCTGTGACAACCTCTCGCGGCTGCCACTCTGGTTGAGTGACTCCCGCTCGACCCGCAACAACCATTGATCGGTGTCGCGGGCCACCAGTTGCGACTGCAAGGCCAGCTCCCGAACCAGCGCGGTGATCGCCTCCTGCGCAATGAGCTGCTGGACCGTGGTGTGCCAGAAATCACCCTCTTCGGTCGGTATCAGCGTCGTGGCGGCAGACTGGCCCGCCGCAGCTTCGGAGCGCGAGTCCGCCTGCACCCGAACTGGAATTGCTACAGCTTTTGTAGCGTGTTGTGCATATTCGACGAGGGCTATAGCCTCTTTTTCTTCCAAATTCGGTGGTTTTTCACGTGTCGGCGCACCTGCGAACCCCGCCACCACATGCAGCACCTGCCCCGCAGGAGGGCCGCTGGCCCTATCGACAGACATCGCAGCAGGCGTCGGTTGGACAAGCCTTTCCGGCATCATCGACCGCACGGCCACAGCCGGTGGCGGCGCTGCCGCAGCCGGAGTAACCGACACAGCCGACACAACCGGCGGCCGGGTCTCAATCAGAGTTTTTTTTTCAGCCTTTGGCGCAGCGGCCGTTCCAGGTTTGAACGCCAGCAGCCGCAGCAACACCATGGTCAGTGCAGCATAGTCATCCGGCGCCAGCCCCAACTCGCCACGCCCGTGCAGACACAGGCTGTAAAGCAATTGCGTTTCATCGGCGGGCATGGTTTCTGCCAGCCGTGCAATCTGGGCGGCTTCGGGATCGGTCTCATCCACAGCGGCGGGCACTGCCTGCAGCACCGCCATGCGCTGCAGCACTGTACTCATTTCTTCCAATGTGGACGCCGCGCTCAGGCCGTTCACGCGCAGCAGCTCCGAGGTTTCGACCACCGTCTTGCCATCGCCCTGCGCCAGCGCCTCGATCAGCTGGAACACGTAGGATCGGTCCACGCTGCCCAGCATCTGGCGCACCGTGGCTTCTTCCAGCGCACCCGCACCAAACGCAATGGCCTGATCTGTCAGCGACAACGCATCGCGCATGGAGCCCCGCGCAGCACGGGCCAGCAGCCGCAACGACTGCACGTCAGCGGCCACACCTTCGTCAGCCAGCACATGCACCAGGTGCTCGCGGATGGTCTCGGGCGCCATCGGGCGCAGGTTGAACTGTAAACAACGTGACAAAACTGTAACCGGCACCTTTTGCGGATCGGTCGTGGCGAGCACGAATTTCAGGTAATCCGGCGGCTCTTCCAGCGTCTTCAACATGGCGTTGAACGCCGTGTTGGTAAGCATGTGCACCTCGTCGATCATGAACACCTTGAAGCGCCCCTGGACCGGTTTGTAAACCGCCTGCTCCAGCAAGGCCTGGACCTCATCAACGCCCCGATTGGACGCCGCATCGAGCTCGGTGTAATCCACAAAACGGCCCGAATCAATGTCGGTACACGCCTGACAGACGCCACACGGCGTGGCTGTGATGCCCCCCTGTCCATCGGGGCCCAGACAGTTCAGCGATTTGGCCAGAATACGTGACACCGACGTTTTACCCACGCCCCGTGTGCCTGTGAACAGATAGGCATGGTGCAGCCGCTGCGAGGTCAGCGCGTTGGTCAGCGCACGAACCACGTGTTCCTGCCCCACCATGCCGGCAAAATCCTTCGGGCGATATTTTCGGGCGAGCACAAGATATGACATTAGGGGGATTCTAAGGTGCGGCCAATCCGGGTAGACTCAAAACCGCCGCGAGGCTGATTCCTTTGCTTTGGTGGCGGTTCATTCAATTTTGTTCACAACACAGGAGATTGTCATGGCTGGAAAGTTTGAGATCAGCAAGTCCAAGAACGGGAAGTTCATGTTCAACCTGAAAGCCGGCAACGGTCAGGTGATCCTGACCAGCGAGATGTATGAAACCAAGGCCAGCGCGGTCCAGGGGGTCGAATCCTGCAAGAAAAACGGTGCCATGGACGAACGCTTCGAAAGAGCCACCTCCAAATCCGGCCAGCCCTATTTCAACCTGAAGGCCTCCAACGGCCAGGTCATCGGGCGCAGCGAGATGTACGCCTCGGCCTCATCCATGGAAAACGGCATCGCCTCCGTCAAAACCAATGCGGCCAGCGCGAGCGTCAAAGACCTCACCGAAGGTTGAACACCAGACCAAGCCTTACAATACCTGTTGACGGGCCTTCCCGCATGGTGAAGCGGCCAACCGGGTCAGGTGGGGAACCAAGCAGCCCTAACTGTGGAGCCAGTGCCGGGGTCAAGGCTCGTCAACCTATCACCTGAAAATCCTTTATCAATGGGGTTTTCAAATCTCACAGGACACTGACTGCGCAATCTCGGCTTCCAACTCTAGGCCGCACTCAATTCTTGCGACAACTCCGGATGCTTGATGATGAGTCGTAGCAGGCACACTACGCCGCCGGGCGGCGCGAATCTACCCTGCTCCCAATCCCGCAGCGTGGCCACTGGAGTGTCGATGCGCTCCGCGAAAGCAGCTTGCGTCAAGCCGGACTTTTCGCGTGCTTGACGCACAAGAATTTGCTCTGGCGTGGTGACCCGGCCAAGCCCTGCTTTTGCCTCGGCAAGTGCTTGACGCAGATCGGGCAAAGCCTCGCCAGCATCGGCCTCTATAGCCGCTGCCGCCTTTTCTATATCGATATTCTTGATGTTCATGTCATACCGCCTTTTTGATGTCGGAGGGAAGCATATTGGCGCGGTCGGCTTTCGCATATGCCGCAATCAGCAACACCACTTCCTGTTCGGTCAAGTTGAAGTAAATCACCCGTGCTCCACCGGATTTGCCTGATCCAGCCCGGCCCCACCGAATCTTGGCGTCAGCATGGCGCAGCAGGTCGGCGTAGGCAACAAACGCGATCAGGAAGTGATCGAGGACAGATTTGCCTCGCCCGGTGTGGATGGCGATATCGGGCTAAAACAGCACCACACCGCCGATCCTCTGTGATCACGAAGTCCTTTTAAAAGAATTTTTCGTAATAAGAAATTGAAATTTAATTCTTTGTTTTTCTAAGCAGTCTTTGCCATGATCCACCACTTGTTCCATCAAAAAGGGATTTTGACCATGACCACACGCCGAAAATTCACCCGCGCTGCCCTGACGAGTGCAACCGCTGCTGTCAGCTTTGCCGTGGTGCCCGGTTCGAGCCTGCTTGCCGCAGCACCGCAAGCGGTTGCTCAAACCAGCTTGGCCCTGCTCAACGTGTCTTACGACCCAACGCGTGAGCTGTATGTCGAGTACAACGCGGCCTTCGCCAAACACTGGAAGGCCAAAACCGGTCAAGATGTGACGATCAAGCAAAGCCACGGTGGCTCGGGCCGACAGGCTCGATCGGTGATTGACGGCTTGGATGCCGATGTAGTGACGCTGGCCTTGGCGGGAGACATTGACGCATTGCACACCAACGGTGGCTGGATTGCCAAAGATTGGCAAAAGCGCTTGCCCAACAATTCCTCTCCTTATACCTCTACCATCGTGCTGGTTGTACGCCAAGGTAATCCGAAAAACATCAAAGATTGGGACGATCTGATCAAGCCTGGCATGAGCGTAATCACGCCCAACCCCAAAACCTCCGGTGGGGCGCGTTGGAACTATCTGGCCGCCTGGGAGTTTGCCAGACGCAAGTACGGTAGCGATCCCAAGGCCAAAGAATTTGTAGCCAAGCTCTATGCCAACGTGCCTGTGCTCGATACGGGCGCTCGCGGCTCGTCAATCACCTTCGCACAGCGCGGGCAAGGCGATGTGCTTTTGAGCTGGGAAAACGAAGCCTATTTACTTGAAAAAGAATTCGGCAACAGGGTTGATTTTGTGTACCCCAGCCTAAGCATTTTGGCCGAACCACCCGTAACAGTGGTGGACAAAAACGTCGATAAAAAAGGCACGCGCGCCGCCGCCGAGGAATACCTGAAATTTCTCTACACAGAAGAAGCTCAAGACATCATCGGCAAACACTTCTATCGCCCCCAGTCCAGCAAAGCGCAGGCCAAATATGTCAAGCAATTGCCCAAGCTCAATCTCTTCACATTGCAACACGCTTTCGGCAATTGGGACCAAGCCGCGAAAGACCACTTTGCCGATGGTGCGAGTTTTGATCAGGTCTACACGAAGAAATAAGCCCGCCACCACTATCGCTGCAGTACAGCATAAGCAAATGGAAAAAACTTTGTTTGAAATATAACGAGTCGATTTTATAGTTCTTTTATGTATAAAGAATCGCAGAGTCAACCAACAATCTTCAGCTCGGCCGGCGGGCACGACTCAGGTCCGGGCCGGGGCGGAGCTTTTGGGCACAGCAGCTGCCCGATGCATCTTGCGAGCGCTGGCGCCCGTGCTTGGGGCAGTGAGTTCGTTCGCCTCAACGGCGTAGGCCACACCAATGCTGGTTCAGGTCACGACCCGTGGTCACTCGGGCTAGCATTGCCCAACTTCTTGGCCAATGAGTCCAGCACCAATCGCCCTGTTCAGACTTCTCCTGTTCAGGCCCCCAAGGCTCTAGAACTCATATGAAAAACATCCCATTTCTGCTGGCCTCTATGCTCTTAGTGAGCAGCACCATTGCTTCTGCACAATCCTTGCTCAACGTCTCGTACGACGTGTCCCGCGAGTTCTACAAAGACTTGAATGCCGCCTTCGTCGCGCAGCACAAAAAAAACACAGGCAAAGACATCAAGGTCGATCAGTCGCACGCTGGCTCCAGCGCGCAGGCACGTGCCGTGGCCGATGGTTTGGAAGCGGATGTGGTGACCTTCAACACCACCACCGACGTGGATTTTTTGGCCGACAAAGGCGTAGTGGCCAAGGACTGGCGGCAAAAATTTCCAAACGGCGCAGCACCCACCACATCCACCATGCTGTTTCTCGTGCGCCAGGGCAACCCAAAAGGCATCAAAGACTGGGATGACTTGATCAAACCCGGCGTGCAGGTGATCGTGGTGAATCCCAAGACGGGCGGCAATGGCCGAATGGCCTATCTGGCGGCATGGGGTTATGTGCGCAGCAAAGGCGGAACGGATCCGCAAGCGGCAGATTTTGTCAGCAAGCTCTATAAAAACGTTCCGGTGTTGGCGCGTGGCGGTCGCGACGCAACAGGTGTCTTTTTACAGCGCAATATTGGTGATGTGCTCGTGACATTTGAATCGGAGGTGATTTCAGTGGACAACGAGTTTGGCAAAGGCAAGGTCGATGCGGTTCACCCCAGTGCATCCATCGTGACAGAGAACCCGATCGCCATTGTGGAACGCACGGTTTCCAAAAAAGGCTCGGCGGCGGATGCCAAGGCCTATTTGGATTTTCTCTACAGCCCAGAAGGGCAAGAGATTGCTGCAAAACACAATATTCGGCCGCGTAACGAAGCCGTACTGAAAAAATACGCTGCAGCATTCAAGCCGCTGAAGCTCTTCTCAGTGAACGATTATTTTGGTTCGCTGGCTGAGGCGCAAAAAGTACACTTCAATGATGGCGGACAGTTTGACAAGCTCTACACGCAGGGCAAGTAAATATGTCAGCGCAAGTTGCAACGCTGCCGCCAAGCATAGCGGCAGGAGAAAGAGGTGGGCGCCGCAGCTCGGCAAAAGTGCTGCCGGGCTTCAGCCTCACGCTGGGCTACGCGCTGCTGTATCTCGGCTTGATCGTGTTGATCCCGCTGGCTGCCTTGGTGCTCAAAACTCTCACCTTGACCTGGCCGCAATTTTGGGAAGCCGTGACATCACCGCGCGTGATGGCCTCGTATCGCCTGACCTTCGGCGCATCGCTGATCGCCGCTTGTATCAATGCGGTGTTTGGCCTGCTGGTCGCTTGGGTTTTGGTGCGTTATCAATTCCCCGGAAAAAAGATCGTGGACGCACTGGTGGATTTGCCCTTTGCCTTGCCGACAGCCGTTGCGGGCATATCACTCACTGCGTTGTTAGCCGGAAACGGCTGGGTGGGCCAACTCTTAGAGCCCTATGGCATTCAACTCGCATTCAACCCCCATGGCGTGGTGATTGCCTTGATCTTTATTGGCTTGCCCTTTGTGGTGCGCACCGTTCAGCCCGTGTTGGAAGACACCGAAAAAGAGCTGGAAGAAGCCGCCACTTGTCTCGGCGCGACGCGCTGGCAAACCTTCTGGCGCGTGATCTTTCCGAGCATCACACCCGCTTTGCTCACCGGTTTCGCGATGGCATTTGCACGTGCCATTGGTGAATACGGCTCGGTGATCTTCATTGCCGGCAACATGCCCATGATCTCCGAGATCACGCCTTTGATCATCATCGGAAAACTGGAGCAGTACGATTACGCGGGTGCCACGGCAGTTGCCACCGTCATGCTGGTGATTTCATTCATTTTGCTGCTCGTCATCAATGGCCTGCAGGGCTGGCAGCGCAAACGCTCATCGGGAAACTCGCAATGAGCCAACGCATGATTCGAACCTCCCAGCGCGGTATTACTGAGGCAGCTTGGGTGCGCTTCACGCTGATTGGCATCGCGCTGATCTTCATGTTTTTGTTCCTCGTGTTGCCATTGGCAGCCGTGTTTGCAGAAGCATTGCGCAAGGGCTTGGGGGCTTACTTTGAAGCCCTGAAAGAGCCTGATGCTTGGAGTGCGATTCGATTAACGCTGATCACTGCGTTGATTGCTGTGCCGCTCAATTTGTTGTTTGGCATCGCTGCCGCGTGGGCGATCGCAAAGTATGAGTTTCGCGGAAAATCCTTCCTCACCACTTTGATCGATCTACCGTTTTCCGTTTCGCCCGTTGTGGCGGGGTTGATCTATGTGCTGGTGTTTGGTGCGCAAGGCTGGTTGGGGCCTTGGCTGGCTGCGCATGACATCAAGATCGTGTTTGCGGTTCCGGGCATTATCTTGGCTACGATTTTTGTGACCTTCCCCTTCATTGCACGCGAACTCATCCCTTTGATGCAGGCACAGGGCAACGACGAGGAGCAAGCCGCAATTGTGCTCGGCGCATCGGGCTGGCAGACGTTTTGGTATGTGACGCTGCCCAATATCAAATGGGGTTTGGTCTATGGCGTTATTTTGTGCAATGCACGTGCCATGGGCGAGTTTGGCGCCGTGTCTGTTGTCTCTGGGCACATCCGGGGGCAGACCAACACTATGCCGCTACATGTAGAGGTGCTCTACAACGAATACCAATCAGTGGCGGCTTTTGCGGTCGCTTCTTTGCTGGCTTGCTTGGCCTTAATTACCTTGGTGATCAAGTCGGTTGCAGAGTGGAGGAACGAGCGCGAGCTCAAAGCTTTCGCGGAGCTACCCCCTGAACGCCCCCCCGCCTAGCTTTCGGACGTCAACCACCATCGCTTTGCAGGACAAACACCATGAGCATCGATATTCGCAATGTCAGCAAAAAATTTGGCAGCTTTCAAGCGCTACGAGACGTGTCACTCGACATTGATTCGGGTGAATTGGTCGCGCTCCTCGGTCCGTCTGGCTGTGGCAAGACCACTTTGCTTCGCATCATTGCTGGGCTAGAAACAGCCGATCAAGGCCATATCGCATTTGCCGGCGAAGACGCGACCGATGTCCATGTGCGTGATCGCAAGGTGGGTTTTGTTTTTCAACACTACGCGCTGTTTCGCCACATGACCGTGTTTGAAAACGTCGCCTTCGGGCTGCGTGTGAAACCGAAAGACCAGCGCCCAAGTGACGCGCAGATCAAAAAGAAGGTGCATGATTTGCTGAGCTTGGTGCAATTGGACTGGCTCGCCGATCGCTTCCCTGCGCAACTCTCTGGCGGTCAGCGCCAGCGTATCGCACTGGCACGCGCTTTGGCCGTCGAACCCAAAGTGCTGCTGCTGGACGAACCCTTTGGTGCGTTGGATGCCAAAGTTCGCAAAGAACTGCGCCGCTGGTTGCGGCGCCTGCACGATGAACTGCACGTCACCAGCGTGTTTGTTACGCATGATCAGGAAGAGGCCCTAGAAGTAGCTGACCGCGTGGTGCTGATGAACAGTGGTCGTATCGAGCAGGTGGGCGGGCCGCAAGAGGTGTGGGAGCATCCTGCCAGCCCGTTTGTCTATGGATTTTTGGGCGATGTGAACGTCATTCCTGGCACGGGGTATGTGAGGCCGCACGAGTTGACACTGAGCCGCTATGACATAAATGCTCAGCCTGCTGTCCTTCCCATTCCTTCCAATGCGCAGGGCAGTTGGCCCGGCATCGTGGCGCAGTTGCAGCGCGCCATCGTGGTTGGTCCTATCGCGCGCTTGGAACTTGTGCCGACTCATACTCAAACCACTCATGCCCACAGATTGCAGCCTGATGCGACGGTCTTAGAAGTACAAATGCCTGCGGACCAGTTCAAAGCCATGGATTTGTGCATTGGTGAAACTGTACTGGCCACACCACTTCGGGCAAGAGCTTTTGAGTCTATCGGAGCTTGACCGGGCAGGGACTCAATGTGTGGTCTACCAGGTCGGATCCAGTGTGGGCTTTAATTTGAAAGAGTCACAACAGCAAAGTCTGTGTTCATTCCAAACTGGATGATGCACGACGCTCACCTGCTCAAATGACGTCACTCCCACTCAATTGTCAACCCGAACGAAAACTTGAACGTCTTCGTTCCGCGTTGCACTAATTGAGATGGTCAGATTGAATCGTCCAAGGTCGTCCATACCGTCAGCTTTACCGTCATGGTTTTTATCGATTTGGGCGTAGTCCAGAAAAACCCAACTACGCCCTATTACATCCGAGCTTACAGCAAGTTTGACGGTATTTCGTTTTCACTGCACTCCCATGAACTTGAGTACGTCCGCCACCACGGCATCGCTTTGCGCGGCATCGCCGCCCACAGCAGCGCGGACGTGCGCCATACAACCCCGTATCGCTGCATGCCACTCGTCGTAGTTTTTGAGTTCTTGATTCTTCTTCAAGTCACGGGCGTTCTTGCCAAGTCCGCTACCTGCAACTGTGGTCATCTGTAACTCCAAATCACAGGGCTTCGCGCTGTGGGCTTGTTCGTACCGGAACCGACGCCCACCGCCATCCCATGCGTGGTAAGCGCCCTTGTATTCCTTGGTCGTGACCGTATTCCCTGCATCGGCAAGCTCTTTGGCGTACCGCTGGCAGATTGTCACGTCCTGATAGTCCTCGCGTTCGCGGTCAGGCAAGGCAAAGAAAATCGGCGCTGAGGCTTTCTCCGCATGGTCAGCACGGTATCGGATATTGCACATGCCGGGGTACATCGGGATATGTCCAGCGAACTTAGCGCCGTTGGTATTCACGACCGCTTGGTACATCGGCCACGCTGAATAGAACGCCGGATTGCCTCCTCGGCTCATGCCTATGACGTAGATTCGATTGCTGTCGATCTTGGGATGCGTTGTCAACACGCGCAGTGCGTTCAGTGCGTCAGCGGTTTGAGACGGCATCGTGACCTGATCGCCCAACTGGTTGGTGTTTGTCTCGGACACCCCTCGCGGCTTGTAGCTGTCCACTACGAACACCGCCACCCCAGCCGGATTGAGTTTGGCAGCCCACAAATCGTAAGCCCACGGCTCCACTCCGGCGCTGCCGTGCATGATGACAAGCGCAGGCACTTTGCCATCAGCCTTCTTGGGCATCAGCAAATCGCCCCAAATGGTTTGCTGCTTTGTGTTGGTGGTGTTCTTGCGGGCGAACTGCCACATATCGGGGACGTTCACGCTTTGAAATTCGATACGGCCTGAGTGTCCATCAGACAAGTTTTCAGATTGAGCAATGGCATTGCCGATGACCGCGCAGCACAGTGCCGCAAGGATCAATTTTCTGAAGTTCATAGGTTCTCCTTTTTGACAAAACTGTTCGCCCAATGCATGGGCGTATACACCTCATAGTGTCTCATACTGAGTAGTTAACTACGTCGCTTCACAGGCCGCAGTTCTGCACCCTTGGGGCATGAAAACAGACCCCAAGACACCGGCATCCGAGCCGGGTGTTGACGGTTCTGCCCGTGACCTGCCGAACTCCGTGACGCTGGCCTTGGGCCGTAACGTCAAACGCCATCGGCATGCCGCCAAGCTCTCGCAAATGAACCTTGCTTTTGAAAGTGAAATGGAGCGGAGTCACGTGTCCCGCATCGAGCGGGGCGTCTCCAACCCTTCGCTGTTCGCGCTGGCCACCATCTGCCATGTGCTCAAGATCACCCTGCCCGAGTTGTTCGAGGGGATCACCGACACCATCGCACCGACTTCTCAGGGTGGGCCAATACGTCGCAAGAACCAATCAGTGTTGGAAAAAGCGCCGCCACCGCCCAGCCGGAAGATGCCGCTGCGCTGACTGGCTCGTCAGCGCGTCCCGTTTGGGTCAGCCGTCTTTCTGGTCGATACGCTGGAACCGCACCGCGCCCGTGAGCCGCACGACCTCAGCAGGCCACTCCGGTGAGTCATACAGCCAATGCACGGGCTTAGATGGCGACTCATTCAACAAGCCACGCGCAGCAGACGGCACTTGAACACGCAGTCGGGCATTGAACGCTCGGAACACTGGCTCATCGGCGCTGGGGTCGATCAGCAGCACAGTATCGACAGCAGTCTCACGCCCAACTTGAGCGCCCTCCACGCCAACGCCAAGCGCCCAGTGGTGCGTCTTGCGGTTGAGCACACTGCGAAAACTCAGCATCGCCAGATCGCCACGGCTCAGGGCACGTACCGCGAAGTGATCCAGATCGGCATCGCCCTTGAACCGTGCGGTCAGTTTGAGTGGCAAGCCCAGCCGGTTGACACGCTCCACCAGGTCGTCGGCCATGCAGCCCTGAAAGTACACATCATGGAACTCTCGCCACACATCGGCGGGCACGCCGTACTTGCGCTGTGCCATGTGCGTCAGTGCCTCGGCTTTCGCCAGATTGAGGATGACCAACACACTGGCGAGGCAATGCACCGAACAGGCACCGTCGATTTCAGACTGGCGGAAGCACACGCCCATTGGCTCTTCACGTTTGACTTTGACCGTCAGCACATGGCCAACGATCAGAGCCGGGTGCGTGCGTTGCCACCGATAGCTGGGACACAGAGGGGCTTCTTTGCGGGACGCCATCAATAACACCCCGGTGTGAGCAATGTCGTCACACAGCGCACGCCAGCGTCATTGGCTGCATCGGTGATGATCCAGATCGTGGGCAGGCGGTCGCGCTTGTTGCACGGGGTGCTTGCCAATACCTCAGGGGACACCAAGCGGTACACCGAAAAAATCCTTGATCCGTCCACCAGAGCCTGTTCATTGAGCTTGGCATCGTCGGCACACAGGTCGCCGCCATCCCCATGAACGTGCCGATTCAGCAGCATCAGTGGGTTGCTTTGATGTTTTTCCAATAGTCGTAGCGCGGCAGGGGTTGCAACCACTTGCCCGAGGGAAAACTTCGCCGCATTGGTGATGAGGGTATACCGTGGGATGAATGACTCTTCTGGTTTGCCATCGGTGGACGGCACGGAATGCGTGTTATTTGTTTGGTTCATTGAGTTCTCCAAGAGAGTTTGAAAAGCGCACCGTGCTTGCTTGATGACAGACGTGAGTGAGCCTCCGAAGTCACAGGTCGGATCACCTCACGCACCGGCATGGCCGGAGCACGGCAGGAAGAGAAATCAAAAAGTCACACGGTCATGTGTTGACTGAATCGGGCATGGCTACGCCGCTGCGTACAAGGCTTTGAGCAGCGTCAGCGGCTTGACCACAGCATCGGCTCGGCGACAGCCGAGTACGGCTTGCGCCAGCACCCGGCACACAGTCTCAAAGTCAAGTTGTGATGCCAGCGCCTGCACCGATTCGGAGGTCACCGTCATGCCCGTTTGCCAATGCACCAGCGCCGCCAATTGCTCGGCTGTCAAATGCCGGGATTGGCGTGCCGCGATGTAGGCATCGGCCACCAAGGGTGGCATGTATTCATAGAGCATGCCCTCGGATACATCGCTATCGGGCAGCAAGCAGCGGTCAAACGGCAGCGATTGCAAGTCTGCCAGCAGCGCCGCATGCGTCAGGCACTGCGTTTCCAACACTGCGAACAGCTTCTCGGTGGCCGTTGCATACGCGAATGCGCCATTGCCTCGGTGCCAGTCCGTGTTGTCGGTCAGATGCAGCGCCAGCACCGTAGCCGGCTTGGCGAACAACGCCGCCGCATCTTGGGGCGACACGCCCAACAGCACAGAAAACACATGGTCACGTTCGGCCACGTTGCGCCAGTTCAAGCACATCAAGATGGCATGCAGCGCGTGCTGATCTGGCTCGAATGTGTCTGACTCAGACTGCGGCCAACCGTCCAAGCTGGCGGCATATGCCAGTTCAATCAATGCCGTCTCCGTAGGCTGCAAGTGCAGCAGCGTTTCCAACAACAAGAGCTTGCGTTCAGCGATGCACGGTGGGTCTGGCTCACCGAAGTATTTCTGTTCCCACAGCGCCTCGATTTGCTCAGACACGGCTACCACATCAAAGGGGGGCAACTCGTAACCACGAGGCCACAAGAACCGGGGCAATTCGGTCGGCAAGTCTGGACGTGCATCCAAGCCCAAATCACGCCAAAAGTAGCGCCTGAGCAAGTGCGCAATCCACAGCCGATCAACGGACTCCGGCAGGGTTGCCAATGCAGTGCCGATGCGCAGCATGAATTGGCGCTCCAGAAACTGCCTGTACATCAGGTTGTGACGGCTGGGCAGTCTTCTCAAAAAATCGGTGTGAAAGGCTGTTTCAAGGGTCGCAAAGGCTTGCGACACCGATGGATCAATTTGCATGGTGTTCTCCATGCCCCGCTGACCAGTGAAGGCGCAGGGCTGGACGGATCAGCCGGGGCAAATTGTGGGTGTGGAAGACAGCGCGGTACGAGCTTTAGCGGCACGTACCAACGAACTGCAAAAGCACCGAAAAACGGCACCGCAGACGCTGGAAACTGTCAATTTTCATTCATTGTACCATAATTTGTGCTAATATATGTGCAAATAAGCTGGATTTTGCTGCGCCACAGCAAAATACTGTATGGAATATCAGCCGTAGAATGAGTTGCACAAACTTTCGCACAAGCACCGACCACCATGCGCTTTAGCACCGACGAGATCAAGCCCTTCTATGAAGTGCGGCAGAACCTGTCCAAAGCCATCGACGAGGTGGAGCGAGACGGCGGCGAAGTCGTGATTGCCAAGCATGGCAAACCTGTTGCCGCTCTGCTGTCGGCTGCGGGGCTGTACCGCTACCGTGAGGTGGATCGGTTGATGGTGCAACTGCTAGATGTGCTGGCGCACCGAACCGAAGCGGCAACGCAGGCGGTCGATGTGCAAATCACGGAAATCGCGGATCACATCAAGGCGTTGGGAGAAAGTACAAAAAGCGGAGGCAAAGCATGAGCAAAAGCGGGCATGAAGCTGCAAACGAGTACAGCGAAGCAGACACCTGCCGCGAGTTCATCACGCCTGCAATCCAAGCCGCTGGCTGGGGTGACAACGCGACGGAAATCGCCGAACAACGCACATTCACCGATGGGCGCATCGTTCTGACTGGCCGCAGCGCCAAACGGCGTGAAGGCAAGCGTGCCGACTATTTGCTTCGCTATCGACGAGATTTGACCTTGGCCGTTGTGGAAGCCAAGCCGCACAAAACTCCGGCAGGCGACGGGATGCAGCAAGCCAAAGAATACGCAGAAATTCTTGGGCTTAAATTCGCCTATGCCAGCAATGGCCGAGAAATTATCGAGTTCGATTTCCTCACAGGTATCGAGCAAAAAATTGACCGCTACCCAACGCCTGAAGAGCTATGGCAGCGCCAGACTGCTGGCACGCCTATCGCCACCAGTATTGCGGCGAAAACCATGCTCCAGTCGCTGAACCACAGCACAGGCAAGCCACCACGCTACTACCAAGAAATCGCCATCAACCGCACGGTACAAGCGATTTTCTCTGGTCAAAAGCGCATTCTGCTCACGATGGCGACGGGCACTGGCAAAACGCCCACCGCCTTTCACATCGTTTGGAAGCTCTGGAATTCAGGCTGGAACAAAGACGCCGACCCCACGCGCAAGACGCGGGTTTTGTTTCTGGCTGACCGCAACATCTTGGTGGATGACCCGAAAGACAAGACCTTTGCGGTCTTCGGTGATGCCCGTTGGAAGATTGAAAACGGCGAAGCCGTCAAAGGCCGAGAAATCTACTTCTCCACCTACCAGTCCATCGCCGAAGACGAACGCCGCCCCGGCCTGTACAAAGAGTATTCGCCAGACTACTTCGACCTCATCATCATTGACGAGTGCCACCGTGGTTCCAGTCGTGCAGATTCAACCTGGCGCGAGATTCTGGAATGGTTCGAGCCCGCGTTTCAGTTGGGGCTGACAGCGACACCGCTGCGCGAAGAGTCGCGTGACACCTACGCTTACTTCGGTCAACCGCTGTACGAATACTCGCTCAAACAAGGCATAGAAGACGGCTTCTTGGCACCCTACCGAGTGCATCGCGTCATCACCACCTTTGATGCAGCAGGCTGGCGACCGACACGCGGCCAGCTTGATCGCTACGGCAACGAAATACCGGACGAGGAATACCACACCCGCGATTTCGAGCGATTGGTGAGTCTGAAAGCACGAACAGAAGCCGTGGCGCAGCACCTGACCGATTACCTCAAGCGCACAGATCGCTACGCCAAGACCATCGTGTTTTGTGTCGATCAGGAACACGCCGACGAAATGCGCCGCGCCCTTTCTAACTTGAATGCCGACTTGGTGGCGCAGAACCCAAATTACGTGTGCCGTGTGACCGCCGCCGAGGGTGATATTGGTCGTGGACACCTATCACGGTTTCAGGACTTAGAAACGAACCAGTCCACACCAACAATTCTGACTTCATCGCAGATGCTCACGACTGGTGTGGATGCCCCCACCGTTAAAAACGTGGTGCTGGTGCGCGTCATCGGCTCCATGAGTGAGTTCAAGCAGATCATTGGGCGTGGTACACGGGTGCGTGAAGACTACGACAAGCTGTTTTTCGACATTCTCGACTACACCGGATCAGCAACGCGCATGTTCGCTGACCCGGACTTTGACGGTCATGCAGCCCAAGTCATTGAAGGCCCAGCGATTGATGAGGCTGGGGCTATTACACAAGACGAGCAGATCGTTGAAGCCGATCCCGAGCAGAACGACGATCAGGGCTCGCAAACACTGCCTGACCAAGACGGGAGTCAAAGCGATGGAGAGGAACGGCGCAAGTTCTACGTCGATGGCGGCAATGTCGAAATTGCAGCGCACCTTGTCTACGAACTGGATGCAGACGGCAATAACCTGCGCATGGTGCAGTTCTCAGACTACACCGCTGAAAAGGTTCGCATCCTCTACCGTTCGCCAGAAGATTTGGCAAATCACTGGAGAGACCCCGCCACCCGCGAAGCCTTGATTGCCCAACTGGCTGACCGGGGCATCGACTTGGCGCAACTGGTGGAGCAAACCAATCAGCCAGATGCAGACTTGCTGGACTTGCTTTGCCATGTGGCGTTCAACGCGCCATTGCTCACCCGCCGCCAACGCGCTGACAAGCTGCGCCGCGACCGTCAGGACTTCTTTGACCAGTATGGCGAAGAGGCCCGCCAGATTCTTAATGAGCTTCTGGACAAATACACCGAGAACGGAACCGACCAATTGCGTCTGCCCGATGCGCTGCGCATTGCTCCGATTTCAGACCACGGCAACGCGATTGAAATTGCGGCCATATTTGGTGGAGCAGAAAATTTGCGCGGAGCAGTAACGGCCCTGCAAGCCTGCTTGTACTCTGTTAGGAGCATTGTATGAAGTGCATATGGTGCAAACAGATTTCTGATTCATCGAAGTCAATCGAGCATATTCTTCCTGAGTCATTCGGAAATCAAAAACATACGCTGCCGCGTGGTTGGGTGTGCGATCAATGCAATAACTATTTCTCTAGAAAGGTTGAAGAACCCTTCTTGAATTCGTATTACGGACGAGCCATCAGGTTTGAAGCGGCGATTCCAAACAAAAAGGGCCGCATTCCGCCGTTAACGGGGCTTCATGTCCAGTCTTTGACTCCAATAGAACTGGTGAGATTGCAGAATGAGGGGGACATTATTTTGGATGCAAAAAACGAAAAAGATATTCCGAAATGGGCCCAATCCGTAGCAACGAACACACGAGGAACTTTAATTGTTCCTGCAGCGACGGAGCCAGCAAACGACAGAACTCTTTCAAGGTTCATTGCGAAAATCGCACTTGAAGTGCTCGCAAGCAAGTGCATACAGATCGACGGCTGGAACGAGGAATTGGTCAATAAGGTTGCACTTGACGAAATTCGTCAGTACGTCCGATTCAATAAGCCGTCAACTCTTTGGCCGATTCACATACGCCGGATATATCCCCATGGCACTATGTTCTCGGAAGATGATTGTTCGTTTGAGGTGCTGAATGAATGGATGCTTTTGCCCACTAAAAAGGATGAGTATTTCGCAGTCATCGCAATTTTTGGTATCGAATACACGATAAACCTTGGTGGACCTGACCTAGAAGGCTACATCGAGTGGCTTCATGAGCATGAGCACAAAAGCCCCCTCTATTGGAACGAGGTATCGGGCAGCGAACCCGCATCTGACGCCAGCTATTTCAAATGAAGTCTTCAAAGAAAAATCAACCCCAAACCACCGCCCAGCAACTCGGCTCCATCATCAAATCTGCGCGGGACATTATGCGCAAGGATAAGGGCTTGAACGGCGATGGCGACCGCCTGCCCATGCTGACATGGATGATGTTCCTCAAGTTCTTGGACGACCATGAACAGGTGCGCGAAGCCGAGGCACAGCTTGCTGGCGAGAAATTCAAGCCTGCCATCGAAGCGCCCTACCGCTGGCGTGACTGGGGCGCGACCAAAGAAGGGCTGACTGGAGATGCCCTGATCGCCTTCATCAACCAAGAAATTGCCATGAGGCCGGACGGCACACATGGCCCCGGCCTGTTCAAGTACCTGCGCGAGTTGCAAGGCACCAAATCGCATGACCGTCGCGACACCATCGCCGCAGTGTTTCGCGGCATGGTCAACCGGATGATTAACGGCTACCTGCTGCGCGATGTACTGACCAAGCTCGACGGCATTCACTTCAATGCCAGCGAGGAGTTGGAGGTCTTGGGGCGCACCTACGAAACCCTGCTGCGCGAAATGCGCGATGCAGCCGGCGATGCCGGAGAGTTCTACACGCCCCGCCCCGTCGTGCGCCTGATGGTGGAAATGATCGACCCTCAGTTGGGCGAAATTGTGCTTGACCCCGCCTGCGGCACTGGCGGCTTCTTGGTGGAGAGTTACACCCACCTTGCTAAACAAGCCACCACGGTGCAAAAGCGCAAGCAGCTACAGCAAAGCAGCATCCAAGGCTGCGAAGCCAAGCCGCTGCCCTACCTGCTGGTCAACATGAATCTGCTGTTGCACGGCTTGGAGTCTCCCGACATTGACCCCGGCAACGCGCTGCGCTTTCCGCTCAAGGAAATTGGCGACCGCGAACGTGTGGACGTGATCCTCTCCAACCCGCCGTTTGGCGGCGAGGAAGAGCGCGGCATTCTCGGCAACTTCCCCGACGACAAGCAAACTGCCGAAACCGCCCTGCTGTTCCTGCAACTCATCATGCGCAAGCTGCGCAGACGCGCGCGAAGCATCGACGGAAAAACTACCCTTGGCCGTGCGGCTGTCGTGGTGCCGAACGGCACCCTGTTTGGCGATGGCATCTGCGCCCGTATCAAGCAAGAACTGCTGACTGAGTTCAACCTTCACACTGTCGTGCGGCTGCCCAATGGCGTGTTTGCGCCTTACACAGACATTCCGGCCAACCTGCTGTTCTTCGACCGCAGTGGCCCCACACAGGACATTTGGTTTTATGAACTAGCGTTGCCCGAAGGCCGCAAAAAATACAGCAAGACCCAGCCCTTGATGTATGAAGAATTTGCCGATCTGAAAATCTGGTGGGGTGACCGTAAGGAAGGTGCGCAAGCTTGGAAAGTGCCTGCTGCTGAGGTGATCGCCAATTGCTGCAACTTGGACAGAAAGAACCCACACAAAAAGGAAGATGTTGCGCATCTCCCGCCCGATGAAGTCATTGCCAGCATTCTTCACAAAGAGCGCCAGATTATTTCGATCATGGAAGAGGTTCAGGCCATGCTGCGGGAGCCAACATGAGCATGCGCTGGCAGAGTGTTCAGCTTGGAGAGGTCATAAAGCAACGAAAGCAGTTCATCACCATTGATGACGCAGTTATGTATTGCCGCCCAACCGTCAAATTGCATGCGCAAGGGATACTTCTGCGTGATCGTGTTCTGGGGGCCTCCATCAAGACGAAAAAACAGCAAGTCTGCCGTGCTGATGAGTTTCTTGTAGCTGAGATCGACGCGAAAGCAGGTGGCTTTGGGATCGTACCCAAGGATCTAGACGGATCACTGGTGAGCAGCCACTACTTTTTGTACCAGTTGGATTCGACTTTACTGCTGCCAAAATTTCTTGAATTGGTCGTCAAAACAAATGAGTTTCGGCGTCAAGTTGAAGCACAAGGCACTACAAACTACGCAGCGATCAAAGCAGGGGATGTTTACGGCTACGCTATTCCTTTACCAGCCCTTGCCGTACAAAAGCAGATTGTTTCCAAAATTGACGCTGCCGATAGTAAGTTGCGCGATGTTGCCCGCTTGCGGGGTGCTGTCACAAACGAACTCAATATGCTATGTCGAAATCTTGTAATTCGCGATTCAACGACAAAGCACATAAAAATATCTGAATTAGTCAAGCACAAGTCCCCCGACGTTACCGTAACGCCCGACGAGGTTTACCAATTTGCAGGTGTCTACTCGTTTGGTCGTGGCGTATTCAAAGGCGTATCCAAAACTGGCGCGGAATTCGCCTACACAAAGCTTTCGCGGATTAGTACGGGAAATTTCATCTATCCAAAGCTCATGGCTTGGGAGGGCGCTCTTGGCGTTGTTCCTGATGAGTGTGATAACTGCGTTGTCTCACCTGAGTTTCCTGTTTTTGAAATCGACAAAGAACAAGTTCTACCAGACGTGTTCGACGTGTATTTCAGGGACCCGAATACATGGGATCATCTTCAAACAGGTAGTACCGGCACGAATGCAAGACGACGCAGGTTGAATCCGAAGGACTTCTTACAACTCACCATTCCCGTGCCGAGTATGGCCGTTCAAAGGAAACTTGCGGCTATTCGTCTTCACCAAGCCAAGATTCGATCCATCTCTCCCGAGGCAGAGTGCAGCGCGTTGATTTCCTCCATATTGAGCAAGTTGCTGACAAGCTAGCGGACACAACATGGCCCAGCGACTCCGCTTTTTGCTCGACACGAACATCCTGATTCCACTTCAGGATTCGTATCAGGTTTTGGAGAACAACCTTGCCAATTTTGTTCGACTTGCAAACATTGGTGGGCATCAACTTGTCTATCACCCCGCAACGATTGTTGACTTTGAAAGAGACAAAGACGCAGAACAAAGAGCACGAAACCTTGCACGAATTCGTCAATACCCAGCGATTGAAAATCCTGCGAAGTGTCCGTGGAACTCAGAAACTTGCAGTCCCAATGATGCCTGCGATAACGAGATACTTTATTCGCTCGAATGTGATGCAGTTCATGCACTCGTCACTGAAGATCGTCGCATTCACAGGAAGGCCAAGGCAAGAGGTCTCAGCGACCGTGTTTACACAATTCAAACAGCGGAAGATTGGCTTCGGCGTCTGCACGAGCCTAGGCAAGTTGTAGTACCCAACATTCAAGATGTTCCGCTGCACAATTTGACTCCCCAGCTCTCTTCAGATTTCTATGACAGTCTTCGCTCCGGCTACGGTGGATTTGACGACTGGTTTCGCAAGAAGGCTCGTGAGAACCGCAGAGCATGGATTTATCTGGATGAGGCGGATGCGTTAGCTGCGATATGTGTGTATGCAGCCCAAGACAACGAGGTAATCAATGACGCGGGGGAACGCCTCGCTGGCACTGCTCTAAAACTTTGTACGTTCAAAGTAGGCGAAGCTGTCAGGGGTCGAAAGATTGGCGAACTTTTCTTGAAGGCGGCATTTCGGTATGCCACTGAAAACGCCTGCGAAAACTTGTTTATTCATGCCAACGCAGAACGCCACGACTATCTTGTTCGCTTGCTCCAAGATTTTGGCTTCGAGGAAAGAGGCACCTATCAGGGTGATTTAGTTTTGGTGAAGCCGCACCCACTTGTTTCGCCCGATTTTGCCTCACTTCCACCTGTTGAATATGCTCGAAAATATTTCCCACATTTTCGATTTGACTCCAGCGTACAGAAATTTCTTATTCCTATACAGCCCCATTTTCACGAAACACTATTCCCGGACTACAGCCCCATTCAACCCCGCCTGTTTGTGTCGTTGAACAACATAGGCAATGCCATAAAGCTTGCATATCTGTGTCATGCACAGACGAATTCAATCAAAGCAGGTGATTTGATTCTGTTTTACCGAACCGAGGATGAAAAGTCAGTCACATCCATCGGAGTGGTTGACAGGTTTGAGGTACTTGAGGACGCTGCACGAATCGCTGGACTTGTGAGCCGTCGCACAGTGTATTCAATCGAGCAAATCGACGAAATGTCCAAGCGCCCGACAAAGGTAATTCTCTTTCGGTTAGTAGAGCACTTTGCTAACCCTTTGGCCTACGACAGGCTTCAAGCCGAAGGCATCGTTAGAGGCCCAATTCAATCAATCCGAAAAATAACTGATGAATCTTTTTCACGAGTCCTCCAAGCAGCAAGGAGGTAGCGCCATCCTGCTATCCATCAAGCCCACGTTCGCCAACCTAATCATTGAGGGTAGCAAGCGTGTGGAGCTTCGACGCGCCATTCCGAGCCAACCAATTTCTACAATCGTCATCTATTCATCTTCACCTGTTCAAGCGATTGTCGCCTTGGCAGACGTTAGAGAAATAGTTGAGGCAAGTCCATCAAAACTATGGGCAATCTCTAGGGACAATGGTGGAGGACTGACGAGAGCCGCTTTGATGGCCTACTTTGAGTCAAAAAAAAATGGGTTCGCTTTGATGCTTGAAAACGTGCGTGTATTCACAAAGCCGGTTGCGCCGACCAAGGTTTTTAAGAAATTTTCAGCACCCCAATCATTCAGGTATCTAACCCCTAAACACCTAAAAAAACTTGAGCAAATTCTTGAGTTGGAGAAACACGAGTGAATGTCATTTTCTTGGCCGGTGTCCACGGTGTTGGCAAAGGTTATCTGGGTGCCCCAGCAGCAAAAGCGGCGGGAATTACTCACTGTACGGCCAGTCAACTTATTCGGGAGGAAAAAGGGCTTGCGACATGGGGGCTGGACAAAAGAACAACTGACGTTGACGATAACCAACGCGCCTTGATTCAAGCTGTCAACAAACTTCGTGCCCTAGGGGATATTTTGCTCGACGGTCACTTCGTTCTGCGCAATGCTGTTGGCTTACTGACACCGCTGGAAACATCAGTTTTCGATCAACTGAAGTTGAAAGGTGTTGTTCTACTGACAAATGACCCCAAGGTGATCGTGGAAAGATTGGCGAACCGCGACAATAAAAGTCCTGATGAAGCATCTATCGCGGAGTTGGCCGATGCCGAGTTGTCGCATGCAAAGCACGTATGCAAGGCACTGAATCTACCGTTATCGGTGCTTCACTCCCCCACGGGGGACGAAGTAGTGCGTATCATTTTCGAGCTTCTCAAGCCATAGAAAAAAGCATGGCATATTGCATTCACGGGACGAAGAAGCTGCTTGATCGAATCAGGCCATTGGTCACTGATCCGACTCCTGTGTCGGGCGGCATTCTGAGAAACTGGTATGCAACCGCCTTGTTCTGGAAACCGCAACTTGCCCTGTTAGTCCACGAAGAAACGCTGTTGCCAGTGTTGATGCCCTTGGCACCTGCAAGCAGCCTCGCTGAGAGGTTTCCGGCGCACCTTGCCGCCGTGCTGAATGCTCTCAACGTGGATACCAGTTTCATCGCCGCTCAGGTGGCAGCAATGAGCGAAGTGCTGTATTCCAAAACCAGTAACCGTAGCGTGCTGGGCATCATGAACCAGTTCAGCTATTTGGCAGAAGGCTACCGCGAGTATTTGGAGACTTCCGATCTGCTCGAACTGTCCTTAAAGCTTGCCCATGTGCCATGCAGCCCACTTTACAAGAGAGAGACGTTTCCAGACCGTGAGTTGCATCGGTGGATCACGGACAAGAACCAACACCAAGCGCATTTATCGAGGTAAGCATGGCAGCAAAACCAAAGCGAATTAAAGGCAAGCTACTCTACGAGGCTTACACACCCGCCGAGTCTGATGCTGATGGATATTCAGATGGCATTGACTACGCTGCTGTGGTGGGCAACAAGCGGTTCCATTCCTTCCAGGTCTGGCGCGAAAAGGCTGGGGACAAGCCAAAATACGTTTACGGTCTGACCTTAAAGCAGATCACTGCGATTCGAGCCCAAGCTGATGCCGAACTATCTGCCCAGAACGCAGAACTGCGAGAGCAGATTGAAGCGATGCGCAAAGCGTTGTCTGAACTCGAAAAGCAATCTGCGGCAAAAGGTACGGCGCTTAAAGAAGAAATTGCGAAGCTTCGACACGATCAGCAATGGCTCGTTCAGGAGTTGAAGCCAGTCCTGAAAAAGAGAACAAATGACTCTTTGGACAATGGCGGTAAAAGCATCCGTGCAACGTCAATACCAATGGGTGGTGCTCCAGTCTATCGACTGAGAGTAAAACGCCGATAGGCAATCCCAACGTTTTCTTGATATTTGCCTTTGGCAATACGTCCTGAGAAAATCTCGAAATATCGGGTCTGTCTCCGGCACTGACAAACAGATGCGTTCTGCATTAACTGGTTTTTCTAACGGCCACCCCTACTCTGCCAGCGTCGTCGTGTGCTTGCATGCTGGCTGGCCTGCGAACGCTAGTTTTTCTCCAAATTTCAGGTAGCGATAAGACACAGTTATCGACTGCCAGACACCACCAAAAAACGGCCCCTTTCGCGGGCCGTTTTTTATTGTTTTTCCAACTCGTCCAAAGGACTCACCATGAAGAAAATTCGCACTCCACGCGAGGGCGTTGGCGCAGCTTTGTCTACGCACAGCACCACCACATCCAACAGCACGCCGAAAACGCCATCAGAGGCCGTTTTAAGCGGTTTTTCCGGCACTGCCGAGCACTTTCTGGCGGCAAGCCAGTCAGCGGCCACAAAACGCGCTTACGCCTCGGACTTGCGCCATTTTTTCGCCAACGGAAGGAGCATTCCGGCAAGCCCGACCGTTCTGGCCGAATACCTAGCCTCATGCGCTGAAAAATTGTCCGTGGCCACCCTTGAGCGGCGCTTGACCGCGATCCACAAGGCACACCTTGAGAAAAATCTTGAATCCCCGGCCCAAAGCGAAATGGTCAAGCGTGTAATGCAGGGCATCCGACGCACGCTGGGCACCAAACAACGGCAAGTCACCCCGCTGGTCAAAGACGATCTGCTGGCCGCGCTGGTCATGGTCAACCAGCAAAGCCCCGTGAAAGCCGCACGCGACCGTGCGTTGCTATTGGTGGGCTTTGCCAGTGCCATGCGCCGATCCGAGTTGGTGGCGGTCAAGGTGGAGCACATCACGCACCTGCCCACCGGCATGGAGATCTTCTTGCCGTGCTCGAAGACCGACCAAGACCGGAACGGGCGCACCGTATTCATCCCGCATGCCAACGATGAAAGCCGCTGTCCGGTACAGGCGCTGGCCGAATGGCTGGCGATTTCTGGAATAGCGAAGGGGTATGTTTTTCGAGCCGTCACCCGCCATGACCGCGTTGCACGGCACGGCTTGTCAGCGCAGTCGGTGGCGCTGGTGGTGAAGGCGTCGGTGGCGCGTGCTGGCGGTAATGCCGCCAACGCTAGCGGCCACAGTCTCAGGGCTGGCTACTGCACCAGCGCGGCGGAGAAAGGTTTGCAGCCGTGGCAAATACGAGAACAAACCGGGCACAAATCGGATGTGACGCTGGCGAAGTACATCAGGCCAGTGGCGCGGAGGAAGATTCCGAGCCTGCTGTAGTACAGAAATGCAAACGACTGTACTTGCCCACCTGAGGACTCCGGCTTTGTTATGTCACTCTGCTCGGCATACCTGCGAGCGGGTGACAGGCCAGAGTTTGAGATCGAAATTGCGAAACGTTTTAATACTGGAACCCGCTCGATGGTTCTGTACATCTGTTGGGTCTTTGGCTGTCCACATACCAAAGGCAATCACCCTCTGCCCCGGCTGGTACTCATCAAATGCATTCAAATCAGGCGACCACACAGAGGCGCATGCAACGTCGCGTACCGTCGCATCACTGTGGGGGATGCGAGTTGGACGCATCAATTCGAGTGCCACAAAGTCACCTGCTCTTCCCTTAATTGGCTTGACCTGTCTCACGATTCCGCAGACTGCGACAGGTATAGAAACTGTAGCCCTTTGCAGTTGAGCATGACAACGGAAAAAGTCGGAATCATCAAAGTAGAAATCCGCCCATGACACGCGCACCCCATCGAAAGCCAAGACCAGAACATTTTCAATATCGGCGTGATCTTCACATACCGCCCTAACCTTGAGTACGCGCTTGGCACTATTGATGTACGCACCCAGCCGTTCTGTGGCTTCAACATAGACCTTTTCGCTGGTCGCATCAGAACGAACCTGATCGGACTTCTGTCGAACTACGCTCTCCCTAAGCTGTTCAAGTGTTTGCTTTATGGCTAGTAGACGTAATTCGTACTGATTGCCGTGAATCGCCGCAAGTATGTCTCCATCGGATTCACGAGCAATGATGGAAACCTGCCCGCGAACGTTATAGGTGCAGGAGTCTGAATGCAGTTGACCTTTGATAAGTCGAAAGAACGGGTCTACAACAACAACGTCCTCTCCAAGAGTGCGCGTAAACCCATTTACGAATGAAACATGAGCCTCACAAAACTCACAGCGCAATGGCTTTATGTATTTGTTTTGTTGCGCAGCAGGAATACCTATCAAGACGTTGCCAGCATCTCGTGCGGCGGGCATTTTGGAAGCCATGTCGAAATCTCTGCAGGGAGTTCGGGGAGTTATAAATTCAAGAGGCGGCAACGGCTCACGCTGTCGCCAACATAAGATGCCCAATTTCCGCTTTGGCCGGACGCACCTTGATTTCAATGTCGTAGCCGAACCGGGTGAGGCAGTCCATCAACTTGCGTTCGGACAAGTTGGTGAAGTCTCCTCGCATCATGTCGGACACTTTAGGTTGGGTGATGCCCATAAGCTTGGCCGCTTCCTGCTGGGTCAGGCTACGCGCTTTCATGGCCTTGCGGATTTCGATCACCAAGCCGGTTTTGATCTTGAGCTTTTCGGCGTCAGCAAGGCCAAGGTCAGCAAACACGTTGCCAGAACCACGATGCACTTCCACGCCTTCGATCAGTCGGTTTTCCATGTCTGCATGCGAAGCCACCGCCCTACCCTTTCTCAGGCTGTTCGGATTTCGTTCAACAAATCGGGATGCCGATCCAGCACCTTGAGCAATTTGACCAAGGCCAGCGGCGGCTTGGTCTTGCCGTTCTCATAGCGGGAAAAGGCGTTCACTCCACCACCAAAAATGTCAGCCGCTTCACGCTGGTCAAGGTCGAGCTTCTTGCGCACCTTGGCAATGTAGGCCGGGTCAACATAGGCCGCATTGACTTGGCGCTGAAACGCGCCGATCAGGTCACTGTAGCGATCGCCATGCTCACGGTTCAAAACCGCTTCGCCGCAAGCAGGACAAAAGTCGCCCGTGACTTCTGGGATGGTGGTGTGTTCGCCCTTGTAGACGTAGGGCATATCGCGGGTGTCGTGGATCAGTTCAGCCGCTCCACAGCTAGGGCATTTCATGGTCACAACTCCTTGAAGGAAACAATCAGAACATCGTCAATCACCGTCAGCTTGAGGTAGACCTCATCGCCGCCAGTGGTCTTCGCGTGGTACACGTCCTGCCAAATCCGGTGGTCAGCGTAGGTCGTCATGCTCTTGTAGAAGTTGGCAGTCGTCAGAGACATGACCACGGCACACATCCCAGCCAGGTCGTTGATGCCAATCTCACGAGCACCACTGAAGGCCGTGGCCGTGGCTCGAACTTGGCCACGTTCGACCATGCCCTGCACTACCGACAGCTTGCAGTGAGGTGTGCTTTTTTCCATAGGATGATTATAACCAAGTTGGTTTATTTTACAAGTAGGTTAATTTGAGGCTGAGGTGGTTGAGCGTCAATCGCCGCCCCACCCTCAACCACCAGTCCATGTGTCTGGGTCGTTCCGCAGCCGCTCACGGTATTCAGCGATCAAGGCGTAGACGCGGGATACAAGCTCATTGGGCACGCGGACAGTACGCGACGCGCTGCTTCGACGGTATGTTTTTCTGACGGGTATGGCTGGGGCTGCAACTGGGGCGCTTTGCTGTGTCAGCGGCTTGCGTGCTGACACAGCGTTGTTGCAGCGGTTTTTGGCGGCTTTGACGTGCTTGGTCATACTGGTTTCCAGTGGTTGTTACAGCGTGAAATTAGCCGTGCATTGCCATTGCCGTCAGCAGTTACGGAGCAACGAACGCCTCAGGTGGGAAAAGATTGGTGGCCTTGAGAAGTCCGTCAACCTGTCCCCACATGCGTTCCGGCTGCCACCAAGCTGCCTGTCTTGACCGCCAAAATGCATTGATTTTGCGGATTTGCCTGCTGCCTTTGAATGCCTTCAGTGCAGCAGCAGCCCCTATGTCTCGGCACATCGAGACAAACGCCTGCTCCAGTATCGGAGGCAGGTCGCTGCCCTCTGCATTCAAGTCAATGAAGTGAAACCACGCAAATCGGTTGCTCAGCGTACCCACGTTGTGAAGAGCCATGCCTCGCAACTTTTGCCCACGCACTTCAACGCGCATCCGCTCCGGTACACCTTTGGCTGTGTAAAACTGAGTGATGCGATTTGCCTTCAGCGACTCATCGGCACTGCGCCCCGCGCGCAACAGAGCCTCGACTGCACGGTGAATGCGCTCTGTTTTTTTGTCATACACAGCGGTCTGATAGTCGCTGCCTTTTGCGCCAAAGTTATAACCTTCGATCAAGCCAGCTTTATTCAGGCGCTTGCAGATCACTGAGAGCTTTTCGGCGTACTGGTAGTGCACAAGGACTCGGCGAAGGTCAATTCCATGCACATCAACCGCAATATGCAACTTGTTGATTACTGCGTCGGCGAACAACTCACGCAAGCGTTGGGTATTGATGGCGAGCACCCGCCGCAGAATGCCACGGAAGAACGCCGCATCACCCTTTTCCATTTGGGACGGATTCAGTTCGATGCGAAGACCGCCCTTGTTGCGGCTTTGGTCGAAAGCGCCCAACTGCACGAGCACTTTGTGTCCACCGGGCAAGATAACGCGGAAGCGAACAAAGTAGCGACTGCCTTTGATGTGCGCGAATTCACAAACCTCATCCTCAATCAGTTTTTGCAATCGGGTATTCAGTTTGTCGATCTTGGTCTTGTCCACACGGGGATCAATGTCCCATGGCAGCAGAAAGACGATTTTGTCCAGAATGGGGGAAGCTACTCGAATAGCCATAACGGTTACCTCTCAAAAGACGAGTTCGGAAATCAGCGGACATGCCGCCAGCAGTTGCCGATGTATTTACAGTCTTCGTGAGAGTGCTACTGGTGTGTGATTCACTGCCCAGCAATTCAAGCGATGCTGTTGGTGAAACAACCCTCAGCAAGCTTTAATTCGGATGCAGTGGCAACACACATGCTGCACTGAATCAGTGCTTTGCCTTTGCCATGATGGTCATGCGTGTTCAGCAGTTGGATTGATCTCAACTGTTCACACTGTCACCACCATCACATACTTCAGTACATGTACCGATTGCACTCTTATTAGACCGTGTCGGCAAAGTCAAATTAGTGGCCACAAAACATGACCGACTTGCACTCTCACGGCGTTGATAACCATGTTCGCCATGCCCTTGCCTCCGCCATATCTGTACAGGGATGCAGATATGGCAGGTGGGTGATCAGCATTGCTCAGTTCAGCAGGATCGACCTGCGGATGGCGTAGAAGCTGCTCTTGCGTTTGTCAGTACCGGGCAGGTGCACTTGCAGTGTCGGCACACCACGCGGGCCTTCGATCAAATAGCCAGCCTTGCGCAGCGCCTGCAACACGGCTTTTGCCTCATGGTCACCGCACAAGTGCTTCTCGAAGTACGGCGGATGGATGAGAAATACAGGCTCACCCTTGCGCAACACATGTTCATAACCAGCCACGACGCCCGCACTGTCCTCATGCCACTGCTTGAGTGGCTTGAACTTGTTGCCGCGCTGCGATTGAAGGAACGCACGCACCGGCATCAGCAAGGCGTCATCTTTAATGGGTTGATTGCGCTGGTACTCGATGTGCCACAGGGCGTAGCACTTGCGAATCGCACCCACGATGCGACGTTCCGTCCACGGCAGGACTTCGTGGTGTGCTGCCACAAGCCCAGCATATGCGAACAACGCGAAGCTTTGCAGCACACGCTCTGGCACGTTGTCATTGGGATCAATCACAATGTCGCCACGCAATTCGTCGGCCAAATCACCGGCTACGTTCTCGAACGTGACGGCTAAGTCATCAATCTCGGGTATTACTTTTCTGCAAAAGCCCTTTACAGCAATGGCTTGTAGGCTTGGAAGTCGCTTGAGCACTTCGGCAGACTTTTCCGCACCGTTGGCGAATTCATCGAGACAAGACCAGACGCCGTAGTTTTCCTGAACAGGAATGGGGATCAGGCGCGCCTCCTGACCCTTTTGAATAGTCAGTCCTGCTTGCCGCATAAGATCGAATGGCGACTGCTCACCAGCGGAAATCAACACCGTGCGCGTGTTCACGCTGGACTGAGCCTGACCATTGGGGTTGGCACGCAGCTTACTAGCGCCGTTGAGGAGGCGGTAGGCCAGTTGGCTAAATTGACGCCCGTTAGACTGACCCACCTCGTCCACAACAAATGGCTTGTCGGTGTGTTCAGCCAAATGGGCTTCAAAACCGTTGTCGGTGCCCGACCAAGTCATGACCTTGTCGATGGTGGAGAAGATGGCGCTCGCCAGTTTGAGCAGAATGCTCTTGCCGATGCTGGAGGTGCCGATCAGGAATAGCGCCTTGCTGGACTGGCCGGTGGGCCTGAGCAGTACAGAGGCAAATGCTGCGCATACAACCAACACCGCCAAGGCATCGCGCTTGAGCAAACGCATCAGCGCAAGGAATTCTTTCTTACGTCCCACGCTTTGTTCAGGAAGCTTCTGCCCCTGTGATGCATGCAGCACGAATTTTTCCGATGCGCCACCGTAGACAATGCCGTTCTGTATGTACCCCGATGAGCCATCAGGCAGCATTTGCCATCCGGGAGAGCGCGAGCGGATGGCGGTCTTGTCGATTGGGCAGGCATGTTCGACAAATACCTTGATGACAAAGGCTGCTTTAGAGCTTTCTGTCAACGCGAACCCAAATCCAGCCTTGAGCAGGGTCTTGTGCAGCGTTTTTTCGTCAATGAAGGCTTCCACTGGGATTTCGCGTGTGACCCACTCACCCGTTTGGTTCTTGAACTTGATGAGGTAGGCGCGATGAGTACCGTCTTCATTGCAAATCATGCTCTGCGGCCAGAGATCGTCGCAAACACGGATAAATTTTCCGGGTATCCCATCAACGAAGTTACGCAGGTACAAACCATCGTCCCGGATGCAAGTCACTTTGCCGTAGCTCTCAAATTCACCGGGGATGTTCTCAGTAGGCTCACGACTGGCACTAGCGTCGGCAAGTTGACGCTTGGCCGAAGCCTTTGCAGCGGTTTTCTGCAATGCTGGCGTCTTGGATTGGCGTAGCGGCATGGAAGTTTTGGCGTTCATGCTGCATCTCCTTCCGTATTGCTATCGCGCTTTGCAATACACGACTGGATGTAAGCCTCAATCTCGCTGGCTGGCCAGCCCTTGATGCGCGGCCCAATCGGAACTCCGGGTTTGATGGCTCCTTCCTTGATACGGTTGTAGAAGGTGCTGTTGCTCAACCCTGTCATGCGCAGAACTTCGCGCTTACGAAGAAGGGTTTCGCGCTTGTGGGCAAGTGCCTCTTGGATCAATTTATTCATGCTGAACTCCAAAGTTTGATTAAGTAAGAGGTGATGGAGCGAGGCGTCCCTGCTTGAATCCATCTGCATTGCAATGGATGAACTTTAGGATTCGGGCGCGCAAAAAAAAGTGACGCTAACTTGGTGAAGTTAGCGTCACACGGTGGTGAACAAGCTAGATGCCGACCCACACGCGGTGGGGTGTTCGTGCCCGCCGCTGGGGCTTTAGCGACGCGAGAGTTCTCTGTTCATCAACGGACTCGCATTGCCATCATGCGGGTTACTTATCAGTCAACCCACTGAAGAGCAAGCGACCGGTAGCCATAGTCTCGTAGGTATCTAGCCCGCTCAAGTTGTTTGCGAATTACGTTTGTGTGTTCTTGAGCAGTCGCCCAATCAGGATTTTTCGGATCAATGAAGTTCTTGTTCTTCTTACCCTGGGCGTCTATGTAAATATCGCTCTCAAGATTTTTGAGCTTGATCGCAATATCCAAATCGGATACACCTTGCTCGTGCAGATCAAGAATTTGGATGTACGACTCAAAAACGCCTTGACGCCCCTTTCTTGACGGCAAGGCATCAATAAATCCGGCCTGTTGCAATTCTTGTTGATGCGCAATCAGGTAAGCCTTTACAGTTTCAAGCTGATACTCGATAGGTAATCCAACATCAAAGGTGGCTCGAACGAGGGTGTCACCGTCTAGTGATAGGGGTACCGGATCGCTTCCAATCGGAATCCTTTGACCATCAACAGGATGATATGAAGCAGGCGATGAAAAGTTGTTAATCTCAAAGACAGCACCATTGATTCCTTTTTTCAAAGGTAGCATCTCGGCTTGGACTGGGCGATTTCGATTTTCCTTCGGTTCCACAGCCTCACTTGCCGCCCCATGTTGGTTACCAATGGTAGCCCCCACAGCTACGGATTTTTCAAAGCTAAAGCCTTTGTCATCAAGCCACGGCGTTCTCGTCAATGAAGACTCCAGCGGGACCGAATAAAACCAGATTGAGTCAGCTTCCTCAGGTGTCATAGACTCAATTGCGGGATCTACCCAATGAAACAAGCCATAGCTACCGGCCCGATACTCTGGGGCTACTCGCAAGACCAAGTTGTCGATTTCTTGTGCGATGTATTGCGCAGATTTCTTGGCTGTTGAAAAAGGACGAAATTCAGAGCGAATGAAGTCGTCGAGGGTTTCATGCTCTTCTTTGACCCCCCAAAGAAACTGCTTATCAAACAACTTAACAGGCAACAGACCTAGCTCTGACCAGATTTCAGAATACAGGCCGATTTGATTCTGGATGAGTTTGAGAAAAATATCTCGTTGGCCATCGCTTAGTGCCCCTAAGAATGTGTAGGCTTGTCGATAGCCTTGATTTCGTCGCAAGAATTGCCATGCCCATTGGCGATTCGATCTTTCAACTGCGTGAATTGATTTCCTATTCGCCATACGAGTTTCACCCTAGTTGCATGTCCACGTCTGCCGCTGCCACCTTGGCTGCACGCACAATCTCACGAACGCCCTCGCCACGGCTCCAAGCGTCGATCATGTCTGCCCATGCTTGGAGCATGACGCGACGTTGCTCACCGTACTCAGCTTTGTTGTAGACGCCCCGGATACTGCCCTCTTCGTGCGCGAGGCATTTTTCGATCCAATCGCGGTTAAAGCCAGCCTCATTCAGTAGCGAGGATGCTGTGCGCCTCAGGTCGTGAACGGTGAAGCTTTCAAAGTCTTCACCCTTGGCTCGAATGGCTTCCACTGCGACCTCAATCACGCGGTTCAGTGTTGCGTTACTGATGGGCGTATCCATGTCGTACCTACCGGGATGCAGATAGCGTGATGACGCAAAGCAGGTCTTAAAGGTCACGAGCACGTCTTGCGCCTGCGTGCTGAGGTACACCACATGAGGTTTGCCGGTCTTCATCCGTTCTTTGGGGATCGTCCAGATGCCGTTGTCAAAATCGACTTCATCCCATGTCGCGTTGACAAATTCGCCCTTGCGCACCATGGTCAGCATCACGAACCGCAACGCCAAGCGCAGCGTCGCAGCGGTTGCCGTTGTGTCCAGAGCGGCAAGGAAGCGACGAATTTCTGTGGGATTCAGCGCACGATCGCGTGCCTTGAATGTGGCAATGTCGCTGGGTCTGATTGCTTCGGCAGGATTTATCACCGTTAGTGACTTGTCCTTGGAAATGGCAAAGCGATAAACCAGCAAGACGATCTCGCGGACTTGGACGGCTGGCGCAGCGGCACCTTTTTCGCGGATGCTCTCGCAATGCTTCATCAGTTGGGCTGGGCTGATTTCGTCCAGCTTGAGCTTGCCAAACTGCCCTTCTAGATACCGCCTGTAGACCGAGCGCCGCATTGCCAGCGTGGAGTCGGCCAAACGAGCACCGTTGTTGGGATCGGCCTTGTCTGCGAAGTATTTTTCTGCCCAGCGCCCGAATGTCAGGGAGTCTGCTGCTTCTTGGCGCTTTTCGACTTTGGTTCTGGAGGGTGACTCACCGAGTTCCACACACCGTCTGGCAACGGTAAGCAATGAACGGGCTTCAGCCAGCGAGACCGTCATGCCGAAGTCAAGTTCAGCCGGGTCACGGGGATGCTTGGCACCCGCCGTGTCGTCGTATCGGCCAATCGTCAGTGTTTCGCGTCGGCCATTGAGGCGGTAGTCATAGCGAAACGACTTCGTGCCTGCGGTCGAGACGGTCACGTACATGCCGTCGCGGTCGGCAACTTTGAAAGTTTTTTCTTTTGGGCGCAGTTTGCGCAGTTCTGTGTCTGTGAGCATGGCAGCTTTCCTTGTAAAACTTTACCGTCAAGGCCCTTGTCGGTAAAGGAAAGCAGCGCCTCAGAGATTCACAGATTTACCGTCACAGCTACCGTCTAAAACTTTGGCTTTAGCTGCATCCCGCTGGGCACCTTGGGATGCATAAGCTGTTGATTATCAATGTAATTTTGTGAAATTCAAGACGCTGCTGAACGTCTTGAAATCACTGTACATTATTCCCACTCAATCGTCGCAGGCGGTTTGGAGCTCACGTCATAAGTCACGCGGTTGATGCCGCGCACTTCGTTGATGATGCGTGAGCTGACTTTTTTCAGTAGAGGGTAGGGCAGTTCTGCCCAATCGGCGGTCATGAAGTCGCTGGTTTGTACGGCGCGCAGGGCTACTACGTAGTCGTAGGTGCGACCGTCGCCCATCACGCCCACGCTTTTCACGGGCAAAAACACGCTAAAGGCTTGGCTGGTGAGCTCGTACCAGCTCTTGCCAGTCGCCTCATCTCGGAAGTTGCGCAGTTCTTCAATAAAGATGGCGTCAGCATGGCGCAGCAGGTCGGCATATTCCTTTTTCACTTCGCCCAAGATGCGCACGCCCAGGCCGGGGCCGGGGAAGGGGTGGCGATAGACCATTTCGGGCGGCAGGCCCAGCGCCACGCCCAGCTCGCGCACCTCGTCTTTGAACAAATCGCGCAGAGGCTCTAAAAGTTTAAGGCCCAGTTGCTCGGGCAGGCCGCCGACGTTGTGGTGGCTTTTGATGGTGACGGCTTTTTTGCTTTTGGCGCCGCCAGACTCGATCACATCGGGGTAAATGGTGCCTTGCGCCAGCCACTGCGCGCCCTTGACGGCGTGAATCTCTCCATTTGCTCCGTTTTTGCTAGCGCCAGAGGCCGTCAGATTGCGGGCTTCGGCCTTAAACACCTCTACAAACTCGCGTCCGATAATTTTGCGTTTGACCTCCGGGTCGCTCACGCCCTTGAGATGCCCCAGAAACTGGTCGGCAGCATCCACACGAATCACCTTGGCATGCAGCTTGCCGACAAACATGTCCATCACCATGTCGCCCTCATTCAGCCGCAGCAGACCGTGATCGACAAACACACAGGTGAGCTGGTCACCAATCGCGCGATGGATCAACGCCGCGGCGACGGAAGAATCCACGCCACCCGAGAGACCCAAAATGACTTCCTCGTCACCCACCTGCTGCCGGATGGCTTC
>JBJOPS010000032.1:0-7855 GCA_046050465.1 Pseudomonadota bacterium
TGCGGTATTGCCGAACAGTCTCCGGGTCAAAGTCTGGTTGGCCAAAGTGCTCTACGATTTGCGAGTCGGCGGGCGTGTCGGACTGGTCGGCCAGCATGCGGCGCACCTCGTCGTCCGAGCAGCGGTAGTCGCCCTCTTCCGCACGGCGGTAGGTGCCCGTCATGGGGTTGGGCCCCACAAACACCGGGCGCTGCAGCCGCGAGGCACGCGGCACATTCACCACCACAAACTGGCGGCCCTCGTCTTCCACCGTGCGCACATCGTCATCGCGCAGCAGATTGGTACTGACCTTGTGCCGGTCATTCAACTGGCCCCACAGCACGGTGCGCAGCTGCCCGGCATCGGGCACGCCCTCCCACACCAAGCCGGTGGCCTTTTCAGCCACGCCCAACACAATGGTGCCGCCCTGGGAGTTGGCCATGGCGGAATAGGACTCCCAAAAACTGCCGGGCATGCCACCGCGCGCCGACTTGAATTCGGTGTCGATGCCTTCGGTGCTGGATTGCAGGGCGGAGAAGAGGTCGAGTTGGCGCATGGCTATTCAAAAGATTAAACCGTTACCTGCGGCAGCAGCGCACGCGGGAACACCAGTGCCTTGCCGATCCAGTTGGACTTGTCGACGATGCGCAGGCCGTCGGGGTCGCCGTCGGCGACGAAGATGCGGAGGGAGAAAGGAGTCATCTGGTATGGGGCGATGAAATCGGATTGAAATTAAGCACTTAAGTTATTGATTTACAATAACTTTATGATCATTCA
Organism: Pseudomonadota bacterium; assembly: GCA_046050465.1. Classification (GTDB taxonomy): domain Bacteria; phylum Pseudomonadota; class Gammaproteobacteria; order Burkholderiales; family Burkholderiaceae_C; genus Egaibacter. The sequence goes on from JBJOPS010000032.1 coordinate 757, forward strand.
GGAACCAAATCCGGTTTGCGTTTAAGGACTTTCGCAAACCCAATTAAGACCAGAACGGCAAATACCGCGCATAGCGGGTCGACGTCGTTTCCGATTCATCGGCTTTGATCAGCCCCGCCTCTTTTGCCGCGCCAATTACCTGAGACGTAACCACCGTTTTGTCCTCCCCCAGCCCAAACCGCAACCGCAGAGACTGATTGGACATGCGCTGATTGGTCACGTACATCAGGCAGCAATGCTGGTAGCAAGCACGAACCCGGTCGCCTTTGCTCATGTCGGCAAAATCCTGATGCGCAAACAGCAGGGCCGTGGTGCGCATCTCGCCCACCCGGAAGTCGGGCGCCGGGAGCTGAAACATCTCGGCGGCATGAATCACCTTGTCCACCCCGCTACCCTTTTCCTCGCAAATACCCAGTCTGCGCATAAGATCGGCCAGCCGCTCGTTGCGCGAGCGATATTCGTCAATAAAGCGCTCTACCTTGATGGGAGGCGTTCCGGGGTTGGAAATCTCCACACGATCTGAGTACAGCTCAATCATCACCGATGCACCGGACGCCAAAAAGTCTTGATGCACCAAGGCATTGGCAATCAATTCACGCAATGCCTGCTTGGGGAACATCTTTACTTCTTCGCGCACCGCCTGCTCAACAAACCGGTTTTGCGGTGCCGCTGAGTGGACAAAGTCCACCAAACTGCCAAACCCGACCGCGTAGCCACGCACCCCAGGCTTGTCGTCTTTGGTATTGAGCTTGTTGGTGCCCTCATAGATGATCACCCGCGCCGCCTTGCGCGCCAGTGCGGGCGAAAACACATCCAGCCGCTTGGCCAACAAAATGGCCGCTATGTTGGTAATAGCCCAACCAGACTCACTGGGAACAATCAGCGCCTCCGCCTGCAAGCGCGCCAACACTGCATTACGCGTGGTGGGATAGGGCAACTTCAGCAATTCAAAGTAAGTTTGCGTGTCCAGCAGCGCTATAACGTCATCCGCGCTGGCGTCAGCCTTGGCAGGCTGCACAAACCAGTCGGGCTGACCTTCGGCAAAAATACGCCGCAAATAGTCTGGCGTCATAGGGACCAAGTCTTCGCCAGCGCGCATCAGGTACGCGCCTTCAAAATCCAACGGCTGCCCCACGGGGCGCGATGGCACCTCAAAAATCAAGACCCGTCCATCGGGGTGCATCAGCTCTGTCGCGTCCACCCGCATGCGCAATTTTTCAACGATGTAGGCCTTGATCTTGTTGAGGTCGGTCAGCGCTGCAAATGCTTGGCTGCCCACCACACGGCGTGGTGGCTTGTCAGATACACCCAATACGATATGCCCACCGCCTTCATTGGCCAAGGCCACGCAATAGCGCAACAGCTTGGTGGTGTCGTACTGCTGCTTGGCCTCTTTGAATTCGAGGTGTTCATGCTCGGCAGGAGCGGCCAACCAGCGGGAGAGCGTTGTGAGCTCAATCATGGCAGGAATGGGAAATTCAACACAATGGTGCCGCCCTGGGTGTTGGCCAAACCACCGCGCGCCGACTTGAATTCGGTGTCGATGCCCTCGGTGCTGGACTGCAGGGCGGAGAAAAGGTCGAGTTGGTTCATGTTTACTCCGGGGTGATTCGGAACAACCGAGCAGTTCAACTTACTTCTTCACATCGAACTGAAGCACTTCTTCAAAGACTCTGTTCCTAGCCTTCGCATCCTTGATAAGCGCAGAAGCTGGCAACACATATAGATGCAGAGGAATCTCACTCTTTGAACCAATCAAGAAATCGTTATAGACAACCCGCTCAGTCAACGAAAAAACATCTTTGAAACCAGTTTGCTTCATATCCCTGTAAAACTCATCGCCAATTTCCACGATAGAAAAAGCGAAAACCTCTCTTACCGTTGAAATTCGTTCAGAAAGCTCACTGGCGTACAGCCTGCATTGGATAAGCGCCTTGTTGTTATCAAAAATATCAGCGCCAGGCTTCTTGAATTCGACGATGACTAATTTATTGGGATGATTTTCACTATCTCTGGAGAAAAAAGCAGCGACATCGGGTCTGCGCTGCTGCTTTGACTCAACAGACTTTCCAACTTCCTGAACGATAGTCGTCAGTGCTTCATCGCTGTAAATACTGGAGTAAGACAAAAACTTGTCATCAACCAACCAAATATTGTTTTCCCGAATATCACTCCCATCGCTTTTCTTTGGAAGTATTGCATTGTGAATAGCATCCTCAGCGCTACTCGGCGGCATATTCGCCAGTGAATCAATCACCAAAGCGCGATGAACAATGAATCTCGCCAAGTCCTCGCTCGCTAGGTGAGATACATCATCCCAAGAAACGGGCTTGCCGGTCTCCAAGGCTTCCACCAATTGGTCTTCTCTTTTTGCTTGCTGTGCTCTATAGGTTTTGACGACCTCTTCCGCATCCAGCAAGGCAGCATTGCCGCCCAAAGAATCCACCTTGATGAATGGATAGTACTTCTTGAGTTTTTTTACATTGTCAGTTTTGAATTGCTCAATGTCACCTTCAGCGGACTCTTCAATCATCGCCATGCACTCTGCGTGAATCCGAGGCATTAGTTTTTCTCGGCTTATTGGCGACACCATGTCAACATCGTCATCAGTCCTAGGGAGTTCCAATTTCTGCCGCTCCATGTTCGAACGATGATTAAAGTACTCAGAGGTGACAAATATCAAATGGCGACAAATGTCAAACCGCCTGCTGATTACATACTCTTCAATGCATAGTTCATCAGCACAAAGCATCGCGACGATGCCTTTTTTCGGTGCCTCATCCCTAAATCCATAACACTTGAATTCAACACCATCTACATCAAACCCTCTGTCTAATTCTGACTTGATGCCGTCGCCAGAAAACACATAGCACTCATCGAACGGCTGTCTAGAATTGTGGGTAAAGGTCAGCTTGATTGAGTGCCCGGACTGGTGCTTCATGAATAGCAGCAGTCTCAGATCATCACAAATCGAATTCACCAACTTGGCAACTTGGGTATTGATGTTCTCTTTCAGTTCTCGGAGAGTGATGCAGGTTGAGGGCGACCCAGATCCGACCCTTTTTTTTACATCTTCCGGCTTGAAGTCCGGTGTGTAGGCGAATTCGACAAGTTCATCGGCCAACTGACTTCTGATCTCAACGGTGTTGGCGTATTTCAAAAATGCCAACCGCCCAACTCCTTTGCCACCAATACTGTCTTTGTGACTGGTACAGATTTCGTCAAAAAAATTAAGGTTTGCGGCAGTAAAACCTTCACCGTCGTCCGTGATGGTAATCTGTTCAAGAACTCTTCTTTCGTCAGCAGTAACACCCGAAATTTCCTGCTGCCTTTCTGAGAAGTGAAGATCCACAGCTATTGATTTCCCTCCTGCATGAATGGAATTCGTGAGAGCCTCCCGAATCACATCACGTGCAGACACACCACCCTTGTAGTGCTCAGCAATAAATTTCCTCAGATTGATCTTTGCCATTTCTAAGCCCTAACAAAACTGCAATTTTTCTGAACCTGAAAGAGGTCAAACCAAAAGACTGTCTCTCGTGAACGCTGCGCATTCAATGACTTACCCCTTCGACCGTTCATTTTTGTTCCCCTAAAAACGCCTTTGCCAAAGTCGCCTGCCGCAGCGCTTGCGCACGCTGAAGGTTGGTATCAACCTCGGCTTCGACTTCGCGGATGATGGACAGGTGGCGGTCGACTTCGGCGACGATTCGGGCTTGTTCTGCCTGCGGTGGCAAGGGCATACGAATCTGACGGATTCGCTCTTGCCCAATGTTTCGCATGGACTCTTGATTGCCGGTCGCCAGGCGTTCGATCTCGTCTCGGCCAAACTTACAGCGCAGGCTAATCAGCAACCAAGCAGGCAACACCTGAGGGCAAATGTCAAAACGCAAAGTCTTGTCGCTGAGCATAAGCTGCTTCGTCGTCTTACCCACAATCACGCAAGCGCCAACCAATTCAATCGTGTTGGCTCTGGAGAACAGAAAGTCGCCATCGTGAACGAGGTACTTTTCTTCAACGCGGCTTTCGTCTTTGCATGTCTTACTCTCTGACTCGTCGTAAGAGCCCCAGGTCAAGGAACTGACCTTTAGGACACCAATCTCGCCTTCAAGCGGGGGGCGCTCCTCACATTTGAAGCTTGCACCAGCGTCAATGCCCTTGAGCGCAGCGTCACAAGTCGCCCAAACCCAGCCGTCTGGACAATCAGACAAACCATCGTGTTCGGCCTGATTCACAGCGAGGCGTTTACCTTTCGCCGTCACATTCCGCTCCTCAAGAATCCGCTGCAAAAGCTGCTCGCCGGTCTCGTAGGTGCGGCCTTCGCGGCGGGCCAGGGCGGCTTCGGTTTCTACGAGGCGGCCTTCGACGGCGGCTTTGAGGACGGAGGCTTTGTAACGTTTGAGGTTGGCTTTGACGCGCTGGAGGTTGGCGACGGCTTCGTCGAGGCGGGAGAACTGTTTTTCGATCTCGGCGACGATTTCTCGCTGGCGTTCCAACGAAGGCACCGGAATCTGGTACGGCGCGATTTGATCGAAATCGACCCGAGGACGATCACCCGCATTGAGATGCGTTGCAAACCGCACGAATGTGCCGGAGTTCAAAAAGTACTGAAGGTAGCGACCATCAATGCGATCGTTCTCGGGAAAGACAATGAATTCCGCCGAGCACAAGCCTTCGAAAGTTGGGCGGAAGACTTTGTTCAGGTATGGGCGTAAACGACCGTAGAGAACATCGCCGGGTTTGAAGTGAACGGCCGAGCTTTTCATGGTCGAAGCAGGTACCGTTCCCAGCAACTTCATCGTGTGCGCCTCAACGTGCTCCATTCCAATGAACGGAGCGTCGGGCATGGACTCCGGCTTTACACGCGGGCGATTCGGGCGAACGACTTCGCCCAGAGAAAACATTCCACTCACGCCGCCAACTCCCGATTCAATTCCTCCATCACCTTGGGTAGTTCCGCGCCAAAGAGCTGGTGCACCTTGCCCAGGCCGCCTTGTGCGCTGGTCTGTTTTTGTCGTTTCATATGGTGTATGGCCCCTTTGGCCCATTCGTGGCCCGTTCAGCCACCCACGCTGCACCCTGCTCGGTGAGGCGGTATTTCTGCTGGCTGCTGGTGGGTTTGTCGGGCAGGGTCATTTCCAGCCAGCCCTGGTCTATCAGCGGTTTGATGACTTGGTCCCTGAACTTGGTCCTGTTGGTCCTTCCGGCCACAATCATCAAATCAGCCAAAGCCGCGCCAGTGCTGGCTTTGATGAGGATTTTGACTTGGTCCTGACTTGGTCCCGACTTGGTCCCTGACTTGGTGCCTTCCGCAACCACATCAACAACATCCGCCGCACTCTTGGGCCGCCACAGTGTCTGGATAAATTGCCCGCCGTCTTGCCGAAACTCTGGCGCAGGCAGGCCCGCTTGGTCGCACAGGTGGATCATGTCCAGCGTGCCGGTGCCTGCCTTCTCAATGTAGCGGGCCAGAAACATCGGCTCGGCAATGCGCGGGCTGCGGGGGATGGACGCATGCGGGCGGCGCAGGTTGTCCACGGTGAGCTGCGGGGGCAGTTCGCCAGGGTTCCAGATTTCGAGCCGGTCGGCAAACAACATCACTTGCACCGAGGCGTTGGAGGTGTAGTCGCGGTGCGCCACGGCGTTGACGATGGCCTCGGCCACGGCTTCGCGGGGCAGTTCGTAGTCCACCGGGGCCTGTGCGCCAGTGGCGCGGGTGCCTACGGTACGGGCAATTTTGGAGAGCACAAAGTCCAGCGCCTCGTTCACCATCTCAAACACCGTGCCTTTGTACACGTGGTACGAGGGAATGGGCTTGCTCACCCCCGTGCCATGAAAGTGCATGCACTTGATTTCCGAGCTGGGCAGAAAGCGCTGCGGAGCTTGGCCAAACAGCAGCACCGCCGCGTGCGTGGGTTGCCCGGCGTCGAGCAGGTTCAGGTGCGTGAGCGCAGCCTGCATGGGGGTGGCAGGGTCGAGTGCAAAGCCGCGCTGGCTTTGCGCTCGGGCCAGGAAAAGCGCCAGCTTGTCGGCCGAAATGTCGGCAAGCGTTGCACCATCGCAGGCGGTGGCATCAAAAGGGCTGGTGCGCAGCGCGCCCGTGCGGGCCAGGTGATCCACCAGGCTGGCATTCACGGCGGCAATCAGCTCTGGCGTATCACCAAACCGGCGGCGAATGAGTTGGTCGCCCGCTTTGCGCACCAACGCGCGCATCTTGGGGTGTCGGGCAGTATCGTCAGCGCCGCGCACATAGATCAGGCGGGGTTTGCCCAAGGCCGTGGCACGGTCAAATTCGCGCTCTGTGGGCGAGATACCTTGGGCGTCCTCGAAACCATAGTCATTGCCGAACAAGCCCAGGTACAGCGTGCAGCGGTCTACCTCGCTCAGGTACACCGCATCGGCACGCGCATCTGCCGCCGGCAAGTCTTCAAATAGAAAGACATCGAAAAACCGGGACAACAGCGGGTCGGTTTGCACAAAGTCTTTCACCGCCCGGCGCTCTGCGGCCAGCTCTTTTTGCACCGAGCTGATGAAAATGCCTTGCTTTGCACTCACGCCGCCAACTCCCGATTCAATTCCTCAATCACCTTGGGCAGTTCCGCCCCAAAGGGCTGGTGCACCTTGCCCAGGCCGCCTTGGGCGTTGGTGAGCCTGTGCTGCCTATTGCGTGCCATGCTGCTCCAGCAAGCGGTTCAAGGCGGTGATCAAAGGTGGCAGGTTGGTTTCAATCACGCCCCAGACGATGTGGTTGTCCACACTGGCATAGCCGTGGATCAACATGTTGCGAAAGGCAACGATGCGGGGCAAATTTGGCAGCAAGCTGGCAGTGGCTGCGTCAACGCGCGAAAGCTGGTTGAGCGCTTCACCCACGATTTCTAGCTGGCGTTCCACGGCCGAGCAAAGGAGCTCGTCGGTGTCGCAGTTTGCAAAGGTTTTCTCAGCACAGAAGCGGCTGACGCGATCAGCGGCCAGCTGCGCATCCCACAACAGTTTGGCGGCATCAGGATGCATAGATATTCTGCCGTTCCAACGCAATGCGTTGCCGAAAATACGGATTGGCCAAGGCCGTGGGCGTAACCAGATCGACGGAGCGGCCAAA
>JBJOPS010000033.1:0-38653 GCA_046050465.1 Pseudomonadota bacterium
GCGGGCGATGACATGGTGTTTCGCAACCTCACCAACAGCGACCAGATCACGGTCAAGAACTGGTTTGTGAGCACGATCTACCAAATCGAGAGCGTGGAGTTTGCCAACGGCACCGTGTGGAGCAGCGCCCAGGTGACCTTGGCTGCATTGAGCACCCCGTCGGGTGCCGACAAAACCCTGAGCATTCTCGAAGACACGCCTTATGCCTTGGGTGTGGGCGATTTTGGCTTCAGCAGCGCCAATGCGGCCAGCAGCCTGGGCTCGGTGCGCATCGACAGCCTGCCCGCCGCCGGGAGCCTGCGGCTCAACGGCGTGAATGTGGCCGCCCAGCAAGTCATCGCTCTGGCCGATCTGAACAGCGGCGCCCTGGTGTTTACCCCGGCGACTAACGCCAACGGCACTGGCTACACCAGTTTCAGTTTTACCGTTCGGGATCAAAATGGGGCGGCAGACCCCAGCCCCAATACGCTGAGCGTTGATGTCACTGCTGTGAACGATGCGCCGATGCTCTCGGGTACCAAAACCGCCCTGGCCGCGGGCAGCGAGGACATCGCCTATACCATCACCCAAGCCACCCTGCTGGCGGGGTTTTCGGATGTCGACGGCGAGGCCTTGTCTGTCACTGGCCTGACCGCCAGCAACGGCACCTTATCAGCCTTTAATGTTGCCACGGCAAGTTGGGTCTTTACGCCCGGTGCCAACTACAACGGCGTGGTGAGTTTGAACTACGGCGTGAGTGACGGTATCGCTGCTGCCGTGGCCGCCACCAACAGTTTCACCCTGGTGGCCGTGAACGACGCCCCCACACTCACCGGCACCAAAACCACATTGACAGCGGGCAGCGAAGACACCGGCTACACCATCATCCAGGCCAGCTTGCTGGCTGGCTTTACCGATGTCGATGGCAACGCTTTGTCTGTGACAGGCCTCACCGCCAGCAACGGCACCCTGTCCGCCTTCAATGCGGCAACCCAAAGCTGGGTCTTCACGCCCAACGCCAACTACAACGGCACCGTGAACTTGAGCTATGGCGTGAGCGACGGCATTGCAGCTGCTGTGGCCACCACCAACAGTTTCACCCTGGGGGCCGTGAACGACGCGCCTACGGGCGGGGTGACCATCACTGGCACTGCGGTGCAAAACCAGACGCTGACAGCGGCCAACACCTTGGCCGATGTGGACGGCCTGGGGGCCATTGCCTACCAGTGGCTGGCGGGGGGTGTGGCCATCAGCGGGGCCACCGCCAAGACCCTGGTGCTGGGGGCGGCCCAGGTGGGCAAAGCCATTTCGGTGGCAGCCCGCTACACCGATGCGCAAGGCACGACAGAGAGCGTGGCCAGCACGGCCACGGCGCCGGTGATGGGCAGCTTTACCGGCACCACAAGCGCCGACACCTTGAGCGGCACCACCGGGGCGGATGTGATGACCGGACTGGCCGGCAACGACACTTATGTGGTCAACCACGCGGGTGACACCGTGGTCGAAGCCGCCAGTGCGGGCACCGACCTGGTGCAAGCCAGCGTCAGCTACACCCTGGGGGCCAACGTCGAGAAACTGACGCTGACCGGCACGGCAGCGATCAACGGCACGGGCAACACGCTGAACAACGTGCTGACGGGCAATGCGGGAAACAACGTGTTGACTGGTGGCGCGGGTGCCGACACCATGGCGGGCGGCGCTGGCAACGACACTTATGTGGTGGACAACACGGCAGACGTGGTGACCGAAGCCGCCAGTGCGGGCACCGACACGGTGCAAGCCAGCGTCAGCTACACCCTGGGGGGGAATCTGGAGAACCTGACGCTGACCGGCACGGCGGCGATCAACGGCACGGGCAACACGCTGAACAATGTGCTGACGGGCAACAGCGCGGCCAACACGCTAACCGGTGGGGCCGGCAGCGACACCTTGAACGGCGGGGCCGGGGCCGACAGCCTGGTGGGCGGGGCCGGCAACGACACCTATTGGCTGGGGCGTGGGTATGGCATTGACACCGTCACGGAAAACGATGCCACGGCGGGCAACACCGATGTGGCCCGCTTCGAGGCGGGCATTGCCACCAATCAGTTGTGGTTTGCCAAAAGTGGCAACAACCTGAATGTGAGCATCATTGGCACCAATGACCGGCTCACGTTGAGCAATTGGTACCTGGGCGCTGCCTACCATGTGGAGCAGTTCAAAACGAGTGATGGCAAGACTTTGCTGGACAGCAAGGTGCAAAACCTGGTCAATGCCATGGCAGCATTTGCACCCCCGGCGGTGGGGCAGACCACGTTGACGGGCACTGCGGCGACCACGCTGGCGCCGGTGATTGCCGCCAATTGGGTGTGATGGCCCAGACCCATGGGGAGGTGCAGCAAGATGCATTGGGCCCTCTGATCACGCTGTGTGCAATTGCCCGTTTGCACCAAATCGCAGCCGACCCGGCCAACCTGGCCCATCAGCTGGGCCTGTCTGAGCACACGGCGCTTGGCACCGACGATTTGTTGCGTGCCGCACAGCAGCTGGGCTTGAAGGCCCGGCTGGTTCGCACCACGCCCGATCGGCTGGCGCTGACTCCTTTGCCTGCATTGGCCTTGCTGCGCAGGCAAGAGGGCGGTTTGCGCACTGTGTTGCTGGCGCAAAGCGATGGTCAGCGCGTGCTGCTCCAGAGTGAGGGCCAAGGTCAACCGCGCATTGAGAGTTTGGACACATTTGTCCAGACCTGGACTGGTGAGCTCATTCTTTTCACCAGCCGTGCCAGCTTGGCCGGGCATTTGGCCAAGTTTGACTTTGCCTGGTTCATCCCGGCGCTGGTGAAATACCGCAAACTGCTCGGTGAGGTGTTGCTCATCAGCTTCATGCTGCAACTCTTCGCCCTGGTCTCCCCCTTGTTCTTCCAGGTGGTGATGGACAAAGTGCTGGTGCACAAAGGCATGACCACCTTGGATGTTTTGGTCATTGGCCTGGTGGTCGTGGTTGTCTTTGAGAGTGTGCTCAGCGCGTTGCGGGCCTACGTCTTCAGCCACACCACCAGCCGCATCGACGTGGAGCTCGGTGCCCGCCTGTTTCGGCATCTGGTGCAGTTGCCGTTGGCGTATTTTCAGGCCCGGCGCGTGGGGGACTCTGTGGCCCGCGTGCGCGAACTGGAGAACATTCGAAGTTTCTTGACGGGCAACGCCCTCACGGTGGTGCTGGACGTGTTCTTCAGTTTTCTTTTCATTGCCGTGATGCTGTTTTACAGCGTGCCACTGACGCTCATTGTGTTGCTGAGTTTGCCGCTGTATTTTGGCCTGAGCCTGGCCGTGGTGCCGGTGTTGCGGGCTCGTCTGGACGTGAAGTTCGGCCGTGGCGCAGAAAACCAGGCCATGCTGGTCGAGACGGTCACCGGCATCCAGACCGTCAAGGCCGGCGCATTGGAGCCCGCCTTTGCCCAGCGCTGGGACAATCAGCTGGCCGCCTATGTTTCGGCCAGCTTCAAGGCGCAGAACCTTGCCGCCTGGGCGCACGAGGGCATCAACCTGATTGGCAAGCTGGTCGGGGCGGCCACGCTGTGGTACGGAGCCAAACTGGTGATGGACAACGCCCTGACGGTGGGGCAGTTTGTTGCCTTCAACATGTTTGCCCAGCGCGTGGCCCAGCCCATCATGCGCATGGCGCAGTTGTGGACGGACTTCCAGCAGACTGGCATCTCGGTGGCTCGGCTGGGCGATATTCTGAACACCCGCACCGAAGCGCTACCCAGTGCTGCGACCCAACTGCCGCCTTTGCAAGGGCGTGTCACGCTGGATCAAGTGGCCTTTCGTTACCGGCCCGAGGCCCCGCTGGTGCTGCAACACGTCAGCCTCGATGTGCGCCCAGGCGAGGTCATCGGCATCGTCGGCCGCTCAGGCAGCGGCAAGAGCACGCTCACCAAACTGGTGCAACGCCTGTACACCCCTGAGGCCGGGCGCATCTTGGTGGACGGCATCGACATCAGCCTGATCGATGCCGCCCAACTGCGCCGCCAGGTCGGCGTGGTCTTGCAAGAAAACCTGCTCTTTAACCGCAGCGTGCGCGACAACATCGCCATTGCGGACCCGGCCGCCCCGCTGGAATCTGTCATTCATGCCGCACAACTCGCCGGGGCGCATGCCTTCATCAGTGAGTTGTCTGAAGGCTACGACACCCTGGTGGGCGAACAGGGCAGTTCGTTAAGCGGCGGCCAACGCCAGCGCATCGCCATTGCGCGCGCCCTGTTCACCAACCCACGCATTCTCATTCTGGACGAAGCCACCAGCGCACTGGACTATGAGAGTGAGGCCATCATCCATCGCAACATGGCCCACATCTGCCAGGGCCGCACGGTTTTTATCATCGCCCACCGTTTGAGCGCCCTGCGCCATTCAAACCGCATCGTGGTCGTGGACAAAGGCCACATCGTGGAGACGGGCAGCCACACCACCTTGCTGAATACCCCCAAGGGGATCTATGCGCAACTGTGGGCCCTGCAAGCCGGGGCCCAGGGCACAGCACCGAACCAGACAGAACCATGAACGCAGCGCCCAAAGCCCATCCAACCCCATCGCAAGCGCTACGTCATCCCGTCCTTGAGCACTTGTCCCGCCACCGTGCGGTGCTGCAAGCCGCCTGGCAGCACCGCATCGAGCTGGCAGGCCCCAAGCGCTTGGCCGACGAAGCGGCCTTTTTGCCCGCTGCCCTGAGCTTGCAGGAAACCCCGGTGCACCCGGCCCCCCGGCGCCTGGCCTGGGCATTGATGGCCCTGTTTGTGGTGGCTCTGGCCTGGGCTTGCCTGGGGCATGTCGATATCGTTGCCGTGGCCCCGGGCCGCGTCATCGTGGCCGAGCGCAGCAAACTCGTCCAGCCTCTGGAGCCCGGCGTGGTGCGCCGCATCTTCGTCAAGGACGGTGACGTGGTGCAAGCCGGCCAAGCCCTGATTGAGCTGGACCCTACCACCCCCAACGCCGACCAGGCAAACTTGCAAGAGCAGCGCCAGGCCGCCGAGTCTGAAGCCTGGCGCTGTGCAGAGCTGCTGACGCGGCTGTCCAGAAAAAAGCTGTTTGCCGGTGTCGCCACCAGCTTTACGCCGCAGGAGTTCTACAAACCTTCAGCCCCTGCCCGGGCTTTGTTGCAAGCCGAACTGGCAGACATTCAGTCCAAACGCCTGAAGTTCGACACTGAAATCGCCCGCCGACGGGCCGAAATTGCCACCGTGCAGCAAACCATTGCCAAGCTGGAGGCCACCCTGCCCATGCTGCAAGCCCGCGAAACCGATTACAAAGACTTGGTCAAGGACGGCTTTGTGTCCAGCCACGCCACACAAGACAAAACCCGTGAACGGGTCGAGCAGGAGCGCGACCTCGCCACTCAGCTCGCCCGCCAGGCGGAGGCCAGAACGGCCCTGGCAGAAACCCGGCAGGCCCAAGCCGCATGGGCCGCCGAAACCATTCGCAGCCTGCATCACCGCCACGCCACCGCCAGCACCCAGCTGGCCCAACTGCTGGCCGAAGGGCGCAAAGCCGACCACAAAGCCCAGCTCACCTTGCTGAGCGCCCCGGTGGACGGTGTGGTGCAGCAACTGGCCACACACACGGTGGGCGGTGTGGTCACCGTCGCGCAGCCTCTGATGGTCATCGTCCCGCAGGGCAGCGAAGTCACCGCCGAAGTGGCCGTGGCCAACCTGGACATCGGCTTTGTCAACGCAGGCCAGGCGGCCGAAATCAAGCTTGAAACCTTCCCCTACACCCGCTACGGCACCGTTGCGGCCCAAGTCATCCACGTGAGCGCCGATGCCGTGGCCGACGACAAGCGAGGCACCAGCTACTTTCCCGCCACCCTGCAACTGGGGCAAAAGGTTTTGAACATCGATGGCAAGCAGGTCGCCATCAGCCCTGGGATGAACATCACGGCTGAGATCAAGACCGGGCGCCGTCGAATGATTGAATTTCTGCTCAGCCCCGTGCAACAGGCCGGGCGGGAAAGTCTGCGGGAGCGGTAGTTTTTTGTGCAAAGACGCTTCTGTATCAGGGGCATGGAATACGCTTGCGATAGCAGAAATCCGTCAGTCGGGCTTGTCGATTTGTGAAAGCAGCATAAATCTGCGGATTGGGCTCCGTGCTTGAGCCCGCCAGATATTTAAGCTGCAGCTCGAGTTACTTTCGCGTTATTCTTGGCAGAAGGTGTGCCGGGTGGCATTCCTCGCGAATAATTGGGCCCTGCCGTTTTCACATTTGATGCCAATTCCTTACGAACTCATTCTTGGCTGGCGCTATACCCGCGCGGGGCGTGCTACCCGGCGAAATGGCTTTATTTCCTTTATCTCTGGCGTTTCCATGCTGGGCATTGCGCTGGGGGTGGCTGCTTTGATCATCGTGCTCAGCGTGATGAACGGGTTTCAAAAAGAGGTGCGCGACCGCATGCTGAGCGTGGTGTCGCACATCGAAATCCTCGCGCCCAACGGTGCCGCCTTGCCTGATCTGGACGCCACCCTGGCGGAGGTGCGCAAAAATCCCCAGGTGATTGGCGCTGCACCTTTTATAGCATCTCAGGCCCTCTTGGCAAGGGGTGAGGACATGAAAGGCGCCATAGTTCGGGGGATTGATCCGGCACGGGAACCGGAGGTGACCGATCTCGCCGTGGAGTTGAAAAACACGGGCTTGTCGCAGTTGATCTCGGGTGAATTCGGCATTGTGCTGGGCGGCGAACTGGCTCGCAGTCTGGGCGTGCGCCAGGGCGACAAGGTCACGCTGATTGCGCCCAGCGGCCAGGTTACCCCGGCAGGCGTGGTGCCCCGTCTCAAGCAGATGACGGTTGTGGGCACCTTTGACTCGGGCCACTATGAATATGATTCAGCGCTGGTGCTGATTCACCAGGACGATGCTGCGAAGATATTTCGTCTGGAAGGGCCCACCGGTATCCGGCTCAAGCTCAAGGAGTTGCACGAAGCGCGCACGGTTGCTGCGCAACTGGCGCTGAGCCTGACGGGTGATCTCATCATTCGGGACTGGACACGCCAGAACCGCACCTGGTTCTCGGCAGTACAGCTTGAAAAGCGCATGATGTTCATCATTCTCACTCTCATCGTTGCCGTGGCTGCCTTCAATCTGGTTTCCACGCTGGTGATGACGGTTACCGACAAGCGTGCCGACATTGCCATTTTGCGAACGCTGGGTGCCAGTCCGGCCAGTATCATGGGCATCTTTGTGGTTCAGGGCGCCATGGTGGGTGTTATTGGCACGCTGGCTGGCTTGGCGCTTGGGCTGGGTGTGGCTTTCAATATTGATGTGATTGTGCCTGCGCTGGAGAGGTTGCTGGGCGCGAGTTTTTTACCCAAGGACATTTACCTGATCAGTCGCATGCCCAGTGATCCGCAAAGCGCGGACATCATGCCCGTTGCCGTCATTTCGCTGGTGCTGGCTTTTTTGGCGACGATCTATCCCAGTTGGCGGGCCAGCCGGGTCAACCCGGCCGAGGCGTTGCGTTATGAGTGATGTTGTGTTGAGCGCGTGTGGCCTGACCAAGCGCTTCACCGAAGGCCGGCTGGATGTCACCGTGCTTCAGGGTGTTGATCTCCAGGTACATGCGGGTGAAACGGTTGCGATTGTGGGTGCTTCCGGCTCAGGCAAAAGCACGCTGCTGCATTTGCTGGGCGGGTTGGATGCGCCAACCCAGGGGTCCGTGGAGCTTCAGGGTAAGGACCTTGCCAGCCAGAGTGCAGCCGGGCAGGGACGTCTGCGCAACGCGCATCTTGGCTTCGTCTACCAGTTTCATCACCTGTTGCCCGAGTTCAGTGCTCAGGATAATGTGGCGATGCCGCTGTGGATCAGACGCATGTCGCCCGAAGGCAGCGCACTGAAAGCTGGGCAGATGCTGGCCAAGGTGGGCTTGCAGGATCGGCTGCACCATCGACCGGCCGAGTTATCCGGCGGTGAGCGCCAGCGGGTCGCGCTGGCGAGGGCTCTGGTCACGCAGCCGGCCTGTGTGCTGGCCGATGAGCCGACCGGAAATCTGGATCGCTTGACGGCGGGCAGTGTGTTTGAACTGATGCTGGGGCTGGCCCGCAACCATGGAACAGCGTTTGTTGTTGTTACCCATGACCATGTGTTGGCTGCCCGCTGCAGCAGGCAGTTAAGACTGGTTGCTGGTGTTTTGCAGGCCTGATTTTGCCCACGATGCACTTCAGGCAGCACTGGCGGAGTATGGGGCTTCTTGCGAGGCTGTTACTTCCGGTTGTGATCATTGTGGTTGTGGTGCTAATTGGGCGATCGATATTTCTGATCGAGGATGAAAAGGCGGAGGGCTTTGCCCGCTACAACGAACAGCTTCAGGAGGCTCGCGTTCTATTGCAGCCTTCAATAGCAAAGGCGGCCGCACAAAGTGATGTGGCCGCTATTGAAAAACTGCTTATTGATCAGGCCAGACTTCGGGCAACGATTGATCAGGTTGTCTGGCACTCTGCGGGCCGTTTGTTGACAGCAACCAATCCTGATGCCGTGCGGACGGTTGCCCCTGAATGGTTTACGAAATTTCTCCGGTTTGAATCTTACGAGAACACTGCCTCTGTGATTTTTGAGGGGGCAGTCTTGGGTGAGCTCACCTTTCGCACGAACCCGGCGCCTCTGATTAACAAGTTGTGGCGACGCAGTCTGGTTCAGGCACCAGCTGCCATATTGCTGCTGGTTTTGTTGGTGGCCTGCATGTGGTACATCCTGCGCGCGAACCTCGCAACGCTGCATCATTTGTCGGTAGCTGCCACCGATTTCAAGTTTGGCCAACATCATGTACGTGTGGCCGAAAGGGGAGCTCCCGAGGCGCGTGCTGTGGCGATCGCTTTTAACAGCATGGCCGATGAAGTTCAGCAGTTGTTGTTGTCTCTCAATGAGAGTGAGGTCACGTTTCGCCGCCTTTTCGAAGACGCCCATGATCCGGTCTTGCTTATCCAGGATGGGCGTATCGTTGCATGCAATCTTGCGGCGTTGATGCAATTGGGATTTCACAGCCGGCAGGAGTTGCTAAATCTTACGTTTGCCGGTATCTCGCCACGGTTTCAGCCAGATGGGCGATTTTCTTCGGAAAAAGCAGCTGAAATCATGGTGACGACCGAGAACAAAGGGCACCAGAGATTTGACTGGATCCATGCCAGGAAAGACGGGTCTGTTGTTCCTGTGGAAGTGACGCTCACATCAATCCACATGAAAGGGTCTGTGGTTTTGCACGCGCTGTTGCGGGATATGACGCAAAGGTACGAGCAAGCTCGTGTTATCGCCGCTGTCCAGAACCAGTTGCAGGCCACGCTTGACGCTATTCCTGACTTGTTGTTTGAGGTTGGTCTGGATGGATTGATTCATGGCTTGCATAGTGGACGTGAAGACTTGCTGGCGGCGCCTGCGGCGTTGCTGATTGGAAAGCGTGCTGATCAGGCATTACCTGTGGAGGCCGCCAATGCAGTCATGCTGGCTTTGCATGAAGCACATGTCAGTGGTCAATCGCAGGGGCATCAGTATGCGCTGGAATTGCCGCAGGGCAGAGTGTGGTTTGAACTCTCTGTTGCCCGCAAGCCAATGGAGGAGGGGCGTGATCCCCGTTTCATTTTGCTGGCCCGGGACATTACCGACCGGCGTCAGCGCATGGACGAAGTGAGCTGGCAGGCTGGGCACGACGCGCTGACGGGTTTGCCCAATCGGGCTTTGCTGGCGGACCGGTTTACGCGGGCGATGGCCAGTACGCAACGTCAGAAGTGTTTGCTGGCTGTTTGTATGCTCGATCTGGATGGCTTTAAACCTGTCAATGACGCTTTTGGCCATGATGCCGGTGATCGGTTGCTTATTGAAGTGTCTGAGCGGCTGGCGCGGGCGATTCGTGGGGAGGATACGGCGGCCAGACTCGGTGGCGATGAGTTTGTTTTGTTACTGGGGGACCTGAAAGATATTGGGGAAACCGAGTTGATGCTGCGCCGCATTCAGGATGCCATGGCGGCACCTTACGCGATTGAGGGCGAGACAATATTGATTTCGGCCAGTATCGGTGTCGCGGTGTATCCGCTGGACGAGTCTGATCCGGATACCTTGTTGCGACATGCCGATCTGGCCATGTACCAGGCCAAGGATGAGGGGCGTAATCGTCACCATATTTTTGATGTGGCGCTGGACCGCGAAGGGCTCAATCACCGGCAGCAGATTGAGCGCATCAAACAGGCTTTTGAGGATGGTGAATTTCGTGTTTACTATCAACCCAAAGTCAATATGCGCACTGGCAAAGTGGTGGGCATGGAGGCGCTGCTGCGGTGGCAACACCCGGATAACGGTATCGTTCGCCCACTCGAATTCCTGCCATTGGTCGAGCATGCCAGCTTGATTGTCGATATTGGTGAATGGGTTGCGTCAGAAGCACTAATCCAGATGGAGCGCTGGGCGGAGTCGGGATGTGTATGGCCAGTTGGCATCAATATTGCCGCACGCCATTTTCAGCATCCTGATTTTCAGTCGCGCCTGAAGGGCATTCTTGATCGTCATCCCAAAGTGGCGGCCAACATGCTGGAGCTGGAGATTGTGGAGTCTGCGGCGCTGGGTGACATTCAGCATGTGGGCAAACTGATTCTGGCCTGCCAGCAGGAGCTGGGTGTGAGGTTTGCGCTGGACGACTTCGGCACCGGATACTCGTCGTTGACTTATCTCAAGCGTTTATCTACCGACACATTGAAGGTGGACCAGTCCTTTGTGCGGGATATGCTCGATGACCAGGAAGATCTGGCATTGGTGGAGGCGGTCATCAGCCTGGCGACAGTGTTTAATCGCGCCATCGTTGCAGAGGGCGTGGAAACTTCTGAGCACGGCATCATGTTGATGCGCCTGGGTTGCGATGTCGGGCAGGGTGACAGCATTGCACCTGCCATGTTGCCGGATGCCGTTTGGGACTGGGCCAAACAATTTGTGCCCGATCCCCGTTGGTCACTCTGGGCGAACGTGTCATGGCAACTCGATGATTTCCCGCTCCTGCTGGCTCACCGGGATTTGATGAGATGGAAACAGCGCGTGATACTGGCCGTAACTGACCCCAGTACGCTCAATGGGTTGGCGCAACTGCCCGATCAACACCATGGCCGCTTTTCAATTTGGTATGCCAACCGGGGAAAGGTCAGATATGGCTACTTGCCGGGGTTTGCTGCAATCGAACCTTTGCAGGAGCAGATGTACCGGGTTAGTCATGAAATCACTCAATCGGGTGCTTCTGGTGGGTCTGTAGAGACTTGCCGAGAAGCGCTGCGCGAGTTGGATGATTTGCACGAGCAGGTTACGAAGCGGATTACTGACCTGCAAGTCGCCGTGATTGATGAGTTGCGCTGGCCCATTATTAGCTGATGGCCATCCCGAGCTGACTCCATCCCTTTCAGCGCAATATGCTGCCAAGCCACGGTGAATGATGATGACCTTCTGGATAGACACCCATTGCCATCTGGATGCAACCGAGTTTGAGTCGGATGCGCCCATGGTTCGGGCGCGTGCAGCTATGAATAATGTAGCGCATTGCATATTGCCAGCGATAGGGGTTAAAAATTTTGAAGCCGTACGCACAATGGCGTACATCAATCGCGACAGCTACGCATTGGGTATTCATCCGTCGTGCGTGAAGCATGCGCTGGACGAAGATCTGAATGTGCTTGACCAGCAACTGCAGCTGCATCAGAACGATCCCAGACTGGTAGCCGTCGGAGAAATAGGCATTGACCTCTTCGAGCCGGAATGGTGCATTAGCCCCTTGCGTGAACGCCAGGAGCATTTCTATCGAGAACAGCTCAAGCTGGCGAAAAAGTATGGGCTACCGGTAATCCTGCATGTACGCTGCTCGGCAGATCAGCTGCTCAAGGGATTGCGAGACATTGGTGGTTCTGGCATTGCACACGCTTTTAACGGCAGCCTGCAACAGGCGCAGGCGTTCACCAAGCTTGGTTTCAGGCTGGGCTTCGGTGGCGCGGTCACTTATGAGCGGGCGCTGCAACTTCGTCGTCTGGCTGCGGAGCTCCCGCTGGAGGCGCTGGTTCTGGAGACGGATGCGCCTGACATGCCGCCGCACTGGCTATACCTGACAGCTCAGCAGCGCGCTACCGGAACCCCACAAGGGCGCAACGAACCGGGGGAGTTGCCCCGTATTGGTGCCGTGGTTGCAAACCTGCGTGGCATGGAGCCAGATGTACTGGCCGATGCAACCACACGCAATGCCTGTACGGCTTTGCCAAAGCTTCGAGCGTTGCTGGTATAAATTCGCATGGCAAGACCTTCCAGAATACAACTGCCCGAAGTCAATTTTTCTGACGAAGGTCCGATAAGACACCTGCATCTGGGCACCGAATGGGTGCAGGGCTCCATGTTGATGGATGCGCCAACGGTTCTGGTACATGAATACATCCAGCGCATGATGGCCTGGCTGCTTTTTATCGACCCCGATACAGCACCGCAACGACAGGCCATGCAGTTAGGCCTTGGGGCCGGTTCCCTGACCAAGTTTTGCCACAAGGAAGTGCGGATGAAAACGGTGGCGATAGAGCTCAATCCGCAGGTTCTGGTGGCCTGTCGCGGCTGGTTTAAATTGCCGCTGGACAATGCCCGCATGCGGGTCGTGCTGGCCGACGCTGCCCTTGAAATCCAGAATCCGCAATGGTGGGGCACGGTGGACGCGCTGCAGGTTGATTTGTATGACCATGAAGCAGCCACCCCGGTCCTGGACAGTCTTCCCTTCTATTCCAGCTGCAGGCGATTGCTGACGGAGGAAGGCTGTATGACGGTGAATCTTTTTGGCCGATCTTCCAGCTATCAGCGCAGTGTGGAGAAAATATCGGCGGCTTTTGGTGCGAATGCCGTATGGGCTTTCAAGCCAACACGCGCTGGCAATACGGTCGTGCTGGCCCGGCGCACACCATCCCGCCCCAATCGATCCACCTGGAACGAGCGCGCCGAACAGATCCAGACCCGCTGGGGCCTGCCAGCCAGGCAATGGGCGCGGGTTCTCAAGCCGCTTGTTGCATGATCATGAAATGAGCCGTACTGCCTTGAAACCTCCATTACTTGCCATAACTCCGCATGTTGGCCCGATAGACTGGCGCCGCATGGTCGAATGGCTCCACGCCGATGGCGTCATTGCCCAGGACCAGGCCCAGCGGACGATTGCGCGTTGCTCGCAGGCGGAAAGCGCGCAGCATCCGCTTGTGCGTCTGGCCAGCGTTTCCATGCGTCGCTCACATGACGGCAAGCCGCTGGACATTGAAACGCTGACCCAATGGCTGGCTTCCCGGGCGGGCCTGGAGTACCTCCGGATTGACCCGCTCAAGGTGGACGTGGGCAAGGTTGCTGATGTGATGAGCGCCGCTTATGCCGAGCGGCACCGCATCCTGGCGGTGCAGGTCACGTCAACCGAGGTGGTGGTAGCCACGGCTGAGCCTTTCATCACCGGCTGGTTGGCTGAAGTAGAGCGCCAGTCCCGGCGCAGTGTTCGGCGTGTTGTCTCCAGTCCGCAGGAAATCCACCGGTTCACTGCAGAGTTCTTCGCGCTGGCCAAGTCGGTGCGCTCAGCCATGAAGGCTGGGGGTAACAGCGGCGGTGCGAGCTTCGAGCAGTTGGTGGAACTGGGTAAGGGCAACAAGCAACTGGACGCCAATGACCAGGGCGTGGTGCAGGTGGTGGATTGGCTGTGGCAATACGCGTTCGATCAGCGCGCCAGTGACATCCACCTGGAGCCACGTCGTGAGCAGGGGGTCATCCGCTTTCGGATCGACGGTGTGTTGCACCCGGTTTATCAGATGCCGATGGGAGTGCTCAATGCCATGACAGCGCGCATCAAACTGCTGGGCCGCATGGATGTCGTTGAAAAACGGCGTCCGCAGGATGGTCGCATCAAGACGCGTAACCCCCGTGGTGATGAAATCGAGATGCGCATTTCCACCTTGCCTACGGCGTTCGGCGAGAAGATGGTGATGCGTATTTTTGACCCGGACAATGCGGTCAAGGATCTGGATGCGCTTGGCTTTTCCAGCCACGACGCACAGCGCTGGGAGGCCCTGGTCAAGCGGCCGCACGGCATCATTCTGGTGACGGGGCCCACAGGTTCCGGCAAGACGACTACCCTGTACTCGACCCTCAAGCGGGTGGCAACGGAGGAAGTGAATGTGAGCACAGTGGAAGATCCGATCGAAATGATCGAGCCCTCTTTCAACCAGACCCAGGTGCAGCCCCAGCTTGATTTTGGTTTTGCCGAGGGTCTGCGGGCACTGATGCGACAGGACCCGGACATTATCATGGTAGGCGAGATTCGCGATCTGCAAACAGCCGAGATGGCTGTTCAGGCCGCACTCACGGGGCACCTTGTATTTTCTACGCTGCATACCAATGACGCGCCTTCTGCGGTCACGCGCCTGATGGAACTGGGCATTCCCTCCTACCTGATCAATGCGACGCTGCTCGGAGTGCTGGCGCAGCGGCTGGTTCGAACGCTTTGCCAGCAATGCAAGGTCAAGGATGATGCGGCCACCCGTGAAGCTCTGGGCGAACTGGTCAAACCCTGGCAAATCAGCGGTGGCTACAAACCTTACAAGCCCGCTGGGTGTGTGGACTGCCGCATGACAGGTTTTCTTGGGCGCATGGGTCTGTACGAACTCCTGGTCGTCAGCGAAGCGTTCAAGGAAAAAGTGAGCAGGGAGCCTAATATTGATGCGCTTCGCCGCCAGGCTGTTGCCGATGGCATGCGGCCCCTGCGACTGGCAGGCGCGCTGCGCGTGGCAGAGGGTGTTACGGTCATTGATGAGGTTCTGGTTTCAACCTCTCCCGTCGATCTGATGGGGTCTGCGTAGGTGAAATCCACATGGTACGCCAGGGTTTCCCGGTGCACAATCTGCCTGTTCCATTGGTTATCGAGGAGACAAACAATGAATATCAAGAGTCAAAGAGACTTTTTCTCAGGCCTCATGTTCATGGCCGTGGGAATTGCTTTTGCATGGGGGGCCACTGCCTACAAGGTGGGTGATGGTGCTCGTATGGGGCCTGGCTATTTCCCCTTGATGCTTGGAGTTTTGCTTGCTATTTTGGGGGCGGTCATTACCTTCAAAGCCATGGTGGTAGAGACTGAAGGCGGTGACAGGATTGGAGCGTGGGCCTGGAAACCATTGTTTTTCATCATCACGGCCAACCTGGTTTTCGGCGTTTTGCTGGGCGGATTGCCCAGTATCAAACTGCCAGCCATGGGCCTTATCGTCGGGATTTACGCGTTGACCTTCATCGCGGCTAATGCCGGTGAAGAATTCCGATTCAAGGAAGTCCTGATCCTGGCGACCGTGCTGGCCGTTATCAGTTATCTGGCCTTCATCGTATTGTTGAAGCTGCAATTTCCGGTTTGGCCAGCTTTTATTACCGGTTGAGGACAAAAATGGACCTGATTTCGAACCTGTCACTCGGCTTTGGCGTGGCCTTTACGCCCGTCAACCTGATGTATGCGTTTATTGGCTGCCTCTTGGGCACGCTCATTGGTGTGTTGCCGGGTATTGGCCCTTTGGCAACCATCGCGATGTTGCTTCCTGCTACTTATGCGCTACCCCCGGTGTCAGCCCTGATCATGCTCGCTGGCATTTACTATGGGGCACAGTACGGCGGTTCGACTACCGCCATACTGGTGAATCTGCCTGGTGAATCGTCCTCTGTGGTGACCGTGATTGACGGGTACCAGATGGCGCGTCAGGGCAGGGCTGGCCCTGCCCTTGCGGCCGCAGGTATGGGCTCATTTTTTGCGGGTTGCGTTGGCACATTGGTGCTGGCTGGTTTTGCTGTGCCGCTGACAGAAGTGGCCTTCAAGTTTGGTCCCGCCGAATATTTTTCGCTAATGGTTTTGGGCTTGATTGGCGCTGTCGTGCTGGCCTCTGGATCCCTGCTGAAGGCCGTTGGCATGATTCTGCTGGGCTTGCTGGTGGGTCTGGTAGGCACCGACGTGAACTCTGGCGTGGCCCGATTCAGTTTTGACATTCCCGAGCTGACCGATGGCATCGGCTTCATCGTGATCGCCATGGGTGTTTTTGGTTATGGCGAAATTATCAGCAACCTGGGCAAACACGAGAGCGAGCGTGAGGTGTTTACAGCCAATGTCAAGGGACTGCTGCCAACCAAACAGGATTTCAAGCGCATGGTGCCTGCCATTTTGCGGGGCACATCGTTGGGGTCCGTTCTCGGGATTCTTCCCGGCGGTGGGGCGGTGATGGCGGCTTTTGCGGCCTATACCATCGAAAAGAAGACCCAATTGCAGGCAGGGGAGGTACCCTTTGGCAAGGGCAACATCCGTGGCGTTGCAGCACCTGAAGCGGCAAACAATGCGGCATCTCAAACCTCCTTTATTCCTTTGCTGACGCTGGGTATTCCGCCCAATGCCGTGATGGCACTGATGGTTGGTGCCATGACCATTCACAACATCCAGCCTGGTCCGCAGGTCATGACCAGCAACCCCGAGCTGTTCTGGGGCCTGATCGCCTCCATGTGGATTGGCAATGCCATGCTGGTCGTTCTGAATTTGCCGCTGATTGGCATCTGGATCCGGTTGCTGAGCGTGCCTTATCGCTGGCTGTTTCCGGCCATTGTGCTGTTCTGTGCAATTGGGGTGTACTCCACCAATAACAACACGTTTGATATCTGGATGGTGGCAATCTTTGGTGTCATTGGTTACCTGTTCATCAAGCTGGGTGCAGAACCTGCGCCTCTGTTACTGGGCTTTATCCTGGGCCCGATGATGGAAGAAAACCTGCGTCGCGCACTGCTGCTTTCGCGCGGTGACTGGAGCGTATTCGTGACACGTGGTCTGTCGGCCAGCCTGCTGGCGGTTGCTGCCCTGCTGCTGGTAGTTGTACTGCTGCCTTCCATCAAGAAGAAGCGCGAAGAGGCTTTTGTCGAAGACTGACCGGGCAACAATCCAACCGCTTCACAACGGCACCCTCGGGTGCCGTTTTTCGTTGTGCGGCACAATCGTTGCAAGAGAAAACACATGCAGACCCAGCACCACCTGAACCAACACCCGCAGCGTGCCGCCCTGCACAATGAAGTTCACGCCCGCCCGCCCCAGGCGTTGACGGCCCCGCTGGCCATCTCCCATGTGGTGATGGTGTGTGACGCGACCCAGCGCGACGCCAGCCGCGAACATGTGGCCTCATTGTTGCGTGACCATCATTTGCCCTTGCCTGATCCCCAATCCAGTCATTTCCGTATGGAAGTGGGGCCGTTCACCCTTCGCTGGGAACTGCACACGGAATTCGTCACCTGGACGTTCATGTGCTCGCTCTCAACCGAGCGCCTTGGTGAGCACGAGCCCGACTGCGCGCTGGATACCGTGCCGCAGGACTGGTTTGCCGGGCTGCCCGGGCAATGCCTTTCCAGTCTGCACCTGTGGGTGATGTCCACCCACACTTTTGGCACGGCGGTGCTGGTCAAACACGTGTTGCGGGAAGACACGCTGGTCGCTTCCAGCGTGGCCGGCGGTGCCGCCGAGGTTTATACCGATTTCGCCATGCATGCGGACGGCTTTTCACGCATGGTGCTGCTGGCGGGCAACCTCTCGCCACGTCGGCTGGGCCGGCTGGTGCAGCGCCTGCTGGAAATTGAAACCTACCGCATGGCCGCCTTGCTGGGCTTGCCTGCTGCGCGCCAGGCCTCCAGCATTCTGTCCAGCGCCGAGCGTGAACTGGCCGAGCTGGCCAGTGCCATTCGCAGTGCCACGCGGGACGACGAGCCCTTGCTGCTGGACCGGCTGACCAAACTGGCCGGCCAGGTGGAAAGCCAGCATGCGGCAACCCATTCACGCTTTTCAGCCAGCGCCGCCTATTTCGAGCTGGTAGACAAACGCATCAATGATATTGATGAGTCAGTGCTACCCGGCATGCAGACCATTGGTGAATTCATGGACCGGCGCCTCACCCCGGCGCGCAGCACCTGCGAATGGGCCACCCGGCGGCAGGATGCCCTGTCGCAACGCGTTTCGCGCATCAGCAACTTGTTGCGCACCCGGGTCGAAATCGAGCAGCAGCAAAGCAGCCAGGCTCTGCTGGCCACGATGAACCACCGGCAGGACATGCAGCTCAAACTGCAGTCCACGGTAGAAGGCCTCTCGGTGGCGGCCATCACTTATTACATTGTGGGCCTGGTGAGTTATGTGGCCAAGGCGGCTGGCAAGATCGGCTGGCCTGTGGCGCCGCAGACCACCGCCGCGCTGGCCATACCGCTGGTGGCACTGGGCGTCTGGTGGTCGCTGCGCCGCCTGCACCGGCAAATCAAAGGGTATGGCAGCACTCATTGGCCTGGGTAGCAGGGGCTTTGGTGGTACTGTTGCCCCACTTGACAAGGAGACACGCATGGACTTGGGTATTGCAGGCAAATGGGCGCTGGTGTGCGGCGCCAGCAAGGGACTGGGCTGGGGCTGTGCGCAGGCGCTGGTGCGCGAGGGTGTGAACGTGCTCATCGTGGCGCGGGGGGCGGACGTGCTGCAGGCAACTGCTAGCAAATTAATAGCTGATGACGAACAATCCACGAGGGCTGAGGTGCTATTTTGTGCTGCAGATATCACTACTTTGCAAGGGCGTGCGGCGGTGTTTGCCATGCGCAAGGACTTTGACATCGTGGTCACCAACGCAGGCGGCCCGCCGCCCGGCGACTTTCGCGATTGGGACCGCGACGCCTGGATAAACGCGGTAGACGCCAACATGCTCACCCCCATCGAACTGATCAAGGCCACGGTGGACGGCATGGCCGAGCGCGGCTTCGGGCGCATCGTCAACATCACCTCCAGCTCGGTCAAGGCACCGATTGACGTGCTGGGCCTGTCCAACGGCGCGCGCAGCGGCCTCACCGGTTTTGTAGCGGGCGTGGCGCGCAGCAAACTGGCTGCGCGGGGAGTCACTATCAACAATCTGTTGCCTGGTGTTTTTGACACGGACCGCATCAAGACCATGCTGGAAGGCGCATCCAGGAAAACCGGCCATTCTGTAGAAGCGCTGGCCGATGCCCGCCGCCAGGCCATTCCTGCCAAACGCTTCGGCACACCGGAAGAGTTTGGTGCCATTTGTGCATTTTTGTGCAGTCAGCAAGGCGGCTACATCAATGGACAGAACGTGTTGGCGGATGGGGGGGCTTATCCGGGGACTTACTGATAAGCGAATGACATTCAAATATAAAAAACCATTGCCCGCCCCTTGTGCTGACCCCGAACCCCGTGATATTCTTTTCCTCAGTTACAACTTACAAAGAAGCACATGTTTAATCGAGGACTGAATAACGGCAGCTACATCGCGGACGGAATTTCCCGCGCCATGGACGGGATTGTGGAAAAGGCGCGGGCGGATGCGAATCTGAGCAGGGTTCGAAGGCTGGTTGAAGAGCGCGATGAAGCGAGAACAATTAACGCATCAAACTACTGCGAAAAGCATGCGTTAAGAAGTGCCTTGGCGAAACTAGACCCAACGCATCCACTCCTCACAAACAAAGCACTTCAAGAGAAAATCCGAGAAACTGGCGCACGTATCTGGGTTTTGTCAAATGAAGATGGTGAGTCGGTTGCCAAGGCCGGTCGGGATTTTAATTACTAGATATTGAACACGAATTGATCAACACAAGTTAAATCAATTCACTTCCTAAGATGGGACTGGGGGCTTCTTTACATCGGTACCCGTCCCGCCCTTCTTCTTCGCACTCGCATCGGCCACCCCGGCCAGGGCCCTGCGACTATCGCCAATAGCGTTCGGGCCTACCCGGGCGGCCATCAGGAACATGTTGTTCACCTTGTCTTCGGTGTCGCGGCCCAGCCTGGAATCAACCTGTCCACCGACGAAGCCGATCACCTGGTCCGTAATCACGTAGATCAGGTTGAACGCGGCGGTGATCAGGGTGCCAGCCAGGCCTCGCAGGTTCAGTCACGGGTGTTTGCTTTAATTCACGGAATTAGCGATTAATTGAGCACCGATGAACCACCCCGTCCTGTCGTCCCTGATCCCCGTGATGCTGCTGATTGCTATCGGTTTTATAGCTGGTCGCGCACAATACATAAGGGCTGAGGCCTCAAAAGACCTCTCAAATCTGGTTTTTATGGTGCTCACGCCGGCACTGCTGTTTCGCACCATGAGCACGGTGCATGTGGAGCAGCTGGACTTCAGGCCGGTGGCCATGTACTTTGTGGCGGCGCTGCTGCTGTTTGGCTTCATGGTCGTCTGGCAGGGCGGTACGCGGCGGGCCATTGTGGTGGCGCTGGCGGCCACCTTCAGCAACACGGTGGCCATCGGCATTCCGCTGGTCGGGCTGGCCTTTGGCGACGCCGGGCTGGTAACGCTGTTCACGCTGATTTCCCTGCACGCGCTGGTGCTGCTGACCTTTGCAACCGTGATGCTGGAACTGGCCGTGGCTCGTGAAGAGGCGGCTGCCGGGCGGGGCGCGAACCGGCACATGGCGGTGACCGTGCTGAAAGCCCTGCGCAATGGCATTTTTCACCCGGTGCCCGCGCCCATTGTCATCGGTCTGCTGTTCGCACAAACCGGCTGGGTGATTCCGGCAGTGGTGGACCGGCCGCTGCAGTTGCTGGGCAATGCCTTCGGCCCGCTGGCGCTGGTGCTGGTGGGTGTCACCTTGTCTGGCACGCGCGTGGGCCACCATCTCAAAGGCGCGCTGGGGCTGACGCTGATCAAAAACCTGGCCTTTCCCGCCCTGGTGGCGGGCCTGAGCTGGTCGCTGGGTTTGAGCGGGTTGCCGCTGACGGTGATGATTGTGGCCGCCTCGCTGCCGATTGGTGCCAACGTGTTTTTGTTTTCGCAGCGCTACAACGTGGCCGAAGACCTGGTAACAGCCAGCGTGGCGGTGTCCACCGGCATGGCGCTCGTCACCGTGTCGCTGGTGATGGCGCTGGTGAACCGAATCTGAAAAATTGGCGGGGTTTCAGGGCGCCAACCGCTCGCGCAACCAGCCACCCTGGCTATCCAGCGTGTAGCGCAGCCGGTCATGCAGGCGGCTCTTGCGGCCTTGCCAGAACTGCCAGTTGTCTGCCTTGAGGCGGTAGCCGCCCCAGTGCGGTGGCCGTGGGGGTTTGAGCAAAAACTGCGCACCGTATTTCGCGGCATTCGCCACCAGCACGCCACGCCCGGAAATCACCTCGGATTGGGGGGACGCCCAGGCGCCAATGCGCGAATCCAGCGGGCGGCTGTGAAAGTAGGCGTCGCTCTCTTCATTACTCACCTTTTCCACCACACCTTCGATACGCACCACGCGCTCCAGCTCCACCCAGTGAAACTGCAGTGCGCCATAGGGGTTGCCTGCCAGCTCCTGGCCCTTGCGGCTGTCATGGTTGGTGTACCAGACGATGCCGCGCTCGTCATACCCCTTGATCAGTACCACGCGCGTGCTGGGGCGCAGGTTGCTGGCGACGGTGGCCAGCGTCATGGCGTTGGGCTCAGGCACCTGCGAATCGATGGCTTCCTGCAGCCACTGGGCAAATTGTTTCAGCGGGTCGGCATGCGAAGTATCTTCATTCAGTTCGGCGCGTTCGTAGCTTTTTCGGAGGTTGGCAATGGGGATCATGACTACAGTATAGAAACCATGACATCATCGGCAACCAAGACGCATGTGTCCGGGTTGGAAAAATCCGACCCGTGCCGGCCAACACCTTTGTCTTTATTGGTAACCATCTGGTAACTGGAAATGGCTATATGGGGTGAGTTCAGGAGTACTATTCCGGATGTAATTTAGTTACGAAAATTTCATGAAACTCAATTTAACTGTTGACGCCGTCACCCAGCGGATCAGGGGCCGCAGCCAGGGCCCCCGCAGCGCTTATCTCGCTCGTCTGGATGTTGCCACCCAGCAAAAACCGGGCGCCGACCGCCTGGGGTGCGCCAATGTGGCGCATGCGTTTGCCGCGCTGCCATCGAATGACAAATTACGCGTGGTGGCCGAGAAAGCGCCCAACATCGGCATCGTTACTGCATTCAACGACATGCTGTCGGCCCACGCGCCGCTGCAGCATTACCCGGACATTGTGAAGACCGAAGCGCGTCGGCTGGGTGCTACCGCGCAGGTGGCGGGCGGTGTGCCGGCGATGTGTGACGGTGTCACGCAAGGCACGCCGGGCATGGAGCTCAGCCTGTTTTCACGCGATGTGATCGCCATGGCCACAGCGGTGTCGTTGAGCCATGATGTGTTCGATGCCGCGCTGATGCTGGGTGTTTGCGACAAGATCGTGCCCGGCCTCTTGATTGGCGCACTGCACTTCGGTCATTTGCCCACGGTGTTTGTGCCCGCAGGCCCCATGACATCGGGCCTGTCCAACAACGAAAAAGGCAAGGTGCGCGAGAAGGCGGCGCAGGGTCTGGTGGGGCGTGCCGAGCTGTTGCAGGCCGAGTCTGCCGCCTACCACGGCCCCGGCACCTGCACGTTCTACGGCACGGCCAACAGCAACCAGATGCTGCTCGAAGCCATGGGCCTGCATGTGCCTGGCACGGCGTTTGTGAACCCCGGCGCAGCGATGCGCGATGAGCTGACGCGTGAAGCCGTGCGCACGGTGCTGGACATCACGAAAAGCAAACGCTTTGCACCGATTGGCCGTGTGGTGGACGAGCGCTGCATCGTCAACGCGATGGTGGCGCTGCTCGCCACTGGCGGCTCTACCAACCACCTGATCCATTGGGTGGCCGTGGCCCGTGCAGCGGGCCTGGTGATTGACTGGGACGACTTTTCTGCGCTGTCGGATGTGGTGCCACTGCTCAGCCGTGTGTACCCGAACGGCAGTGCCGATGTGAACCAGTTTCAGGCGGCAGGTGGCCCCGGTTTTGTGATTCGCGAACTGCTGGATGCCGGGCTGATGCATGAAGACGTGCTGACCACGCGAACCAATGGCTTGCGTGAATACACCCGCGTGCCGGTGCAAAACACGGCGGGTGCACAGACCTTGCAGTGGCAGGACATCGGCGCCTCGAAAGACGACACCGTGGTGCGGCCTGCGACCGCTCCGTTCAGTGCGACCGGTGGTCTTAAATTGCTGCAGGGCAACCTGGGGCGCAGCGTGATCAAGATATCTGCCGTGCCGGATGACCGGCACGTGATTGAAGCGCCGGCGCGGGTGTTTGAATCGCAGGAATCTTTGCACGCCGCTTTTCAGGCGGGTGAGCTGGACCGTGATGTGGTGTGCGTCGTGCGCTGGCAGGGGCCGCAGGCCAATGGCATGCCGGAGCTGCACAAACTCACGCCACCGCTGGCGGTGCTGCAGGGCAAAGGGTTCAAGGTGGCGCTGGTGACCGATGGGCGCATGAGCGGCGCGTCGGGCAAGGTGCCTGCGGCGATTCATGTGTCGCCCGAAGCGTTGGCAGGTGGCCCGCTGGCCAAGGTTATAGACGGCGATGTGATTCGTCTGGACGCGCCCAATGGCACGCTGCAGGTTCTCGTGTCTGACGCTGAATGGGCAGCGCGTCCCCTCGCGGTGATGCCGCCAGCCTTGACCGAGGCCAATGGCCTGGGCATGGGGCGTGAATTGTTTGCCGGCATGCGGCGCAACGCGCTGCTGGCGGAAGCAGGCGCCTGCAGCTGGCTGTAATCGAATTGATATTGAAAGAGCAGAAACACATGGCAGCAACCCAGAAATTTTCAGCCCTGCAGGTGATGCAGGACGCCCCGGTGATTCCGGTGATCGTGTTGAACGACGTGGCGCACGCCGTGCCCATAGCCCGTGCCTTGGTTGCGGGGGGCATTCGCATGCTGGAGGTGACCCTGCGCACACCGGCTGCGCTGGCGTGTATCGAGGCTATTGCCAAGGCCGTGCCGCAAGCCGTGGTGGGTGCCGGCACCGTTCGCACCAGGGCCGATGCGCAAGCGGCTGCCAGTGCCGGTGCGCTGTTTGCGGTCAGCCCCGGCTACACCTCGGCAGTGGGTCAGGCTTGCCGCGATGCGGGCATGTCGCTGTTGCCCGGTGTGGCTACAGGTGGCGAGATCATGATGGCGCAGGAAGACGGGTTCACCGAGTTGAAGTTTTTCCCAGCCATGCAGGCCGGTGGCCCCGCCATGCTGAAGGCCTGGAGCGGCCCGTTTTTTGATGTGAAGTTTTGCCCGACCGGTGGCGTGACCCCGCAAAACGCGTCCGAGTTTCTGGCGCTGCCCAACGTGGTGTGTGTGGGGGGGTCGTGGCTGGTTCCCGCTGATGCCATGATGCAGGGGGATTGGATGCGTATTACGCAGCTGGCACGCAGCGCATCAACGCGCTGATGATATAGGTCTTGGCTTGCTGATCATATTGGTCAGGAAGGGGCCTGCAAGTTCATAGCCGCTTAACTCTCCCTACGCAGCGCAGGGAACAGGATCACGTCACGAATACTAGGGCTGTCTGTCAGCAGCATCATCAGTCGGTCAATGCCGATGCCACATCCCCCGGTGGGTGGCATGCCATATTCCAGCGCACGCACAAAGTCATGGTCATAGAACATGGCTTCATCGTCACCGCTGTCTTTGGCTGCTACCTGAGCATGAAAGCGCGCGGCCTGATCTTCTGCATCATTGAGCTCGCTAAAACCATTGCCAAATTCACGCCCCGTGATGTAGAGCTCAAAGCGTTCAGTTACTTCCGGGCGGTCATCATTGGCTCGGGCCAGTGGGGAAATTTCGGTCGGATGCTCCATGATGAAAGTTGGTTGCCAGAGCTTTTCTTCCACAGTTTCTTCAAAATACATCACTTGCAGGCTGGCCAATGTGCGCGAGGACAGTTTGTCCTTGGCTTCTGACAGGCCGAGCTTGCGCAGGGCGTTTATCAGCCATGCGCTGTCATTGACGTTGTCTCCGGAATCGGTATGTTTGCGAATGGCCTCGACAATTGTCAGCCGCTCAAACGGTTGGCTCAAGTCCACTGCCTTGCCGTTGTACGTGAGCTCAAGTTTGCCAACGGTTTTTTGTGCCGCATTTCGGATGATGGCTTCGGTGTAGGTCATCAGATCGCGATAGTTCCAGTAAGCTGCGTAGAACTCCATCATGGTGAATTCGGGGTTGTGGCGAACCGAAATACCCTCGTTGCGGTAACTCCGGTTAATCTCAAAGACACGCTCAAAGCCACCCACAATCAACCGTTTCAAATACAGCTCCGGCGCAATACGCAGAAACATCTCCTGGTCTAACGCGTTGTGATGTGTTTTAAACGGCTTGGCGTTGGCGCCGCCGGGAATCGGGTGGAGCATGGGTGTTTCGACTTCAAGAAAGTCGTTGGCCACCATGAATTCACGAATATTGCTGACAGCCTTGCTGCGGGCTACAAACCGTTGGCGTGCAGTCTCATCAGTCATCAGATCAACATAGCGCTGGCGATACTTCTGTTCCTGATCAGCCATGCCATGGAACTTGTCGGGCATAGGTCGAAGACTTTTTGTCAATAGCCGCACGCTGGTTGCGTGAATCGACAGTTCACCAGTTTTGGTTTTGAATATGCGCCCCTCGGCAGCGACGATGTCACCCAGGTCCCAATGTTTGAAGCTGGAGTACAACTCGTCGCCAACGTCCTCGCCTTTGACGTAGATCTGGATACGCCCATTGGACGGGCCAAAAGAGGCATCCTGCAATGTACAGAAGCTGGCCTTGCCCATTACGCGTTTGAGCATCATGCGGCCGGCCACTTTAACGGCTGCACCCACTGCTGCGAGTTCGTCTGTGGTTTTAGCCTCAAAATCCTTGAACAATTCTCCAGCCCGGTGGGTCGGCTGAAAGTCGTTCGGAAATGCCGCACCTTTGCCCAGTGCCTGTTGCTGGCGCATCACCTTCAGTTTCTCGCGGCGCTCAATGATCAGCTGGTTGTCGTCTTGTGGTGTTTGGGTTGGGGTGTGATCGGACATGAAAAACCAGAAAAGATGGGGATGCGGCTTGCCGCACAAGTAGGACTAAAAAGTAGATTTTAAGTTTTTGTTGCCCGGAATGGTCGGGCGCTATCATTCAAAGCGCAATATCTACAAATTCATGCTCTATCAAATCATTTCCCTGCTACTCGAAGTGGCCATTGGACTGGTGGCGGGTGTCTGCCTGCTGCGGCTGTACATGCAATACCTGCGCATTCCCATGTCAGCCCGTTCCGGCAATCCACTGGGCAGATTTGTCTTTGCCTTGACTGACTGGCTGGTTCTGCCCTTACGGCGGGTTGTACCGTCACTGGGCCGATGGGATATGGCCAGCCTGGTGGCGGCTTTTTTGCTGCAGCTGATGCAATTCCTGATTCTCTGGTTGCTGGCAGGAGCCAGTGGCGGCCTGGTAACGATTCCCATTCTGGCGTTATTTGGCCTGGCCCGGCTGGCACTCTCGGGGATGACCGGGTTGATCATCGTTTATGCCGTACTGTCATGGGTACAGACCCAGAATGTGTTGTCTGACGTGATTGAGAGACTTTGTTCGCCACCGCTCATACCGATTCGTCGCGTTGTTCCGTTGGTAGGCGGGGTGGATTTGTCGCCGCTGGTGCTACTGGTGTTGCTGCAGGTCGCCGCTATTGTGCTCGGCGCATTTCAAGGCGCCGTGCTTCTTTAAGACGAGCCCGCGGGATCAGCTCACAGCATCCGCTGGCTGCCGCTGCAGCATTGCCAAAGTGTTGGCCACTGTCTTGCGCAGTTCGCGGCGGTCGCAGATGAAATCTATTGCACCTTTTTGCTGCAAAAACTCGGCGCGCTGAAAACCTTCGGGCAAAGTGACACGCACGGTGGACTCGATCACGCGCGGACCGGCAAAGCCGATCAACGCCTTGGGTTCGGCGATCACCACGTCCCCCAAAAATGCAAACCCTGCGCTTACGCCGCCCATAGTGGGGTCGGTCAGCACGCTGATGTAAGGCAGGCCTTTCTTGGCCAGCTTGGTCAATGCAGCATTGGTCTTGGCCATCTGCATCAGGCTAAGCAGGCCTTCCTGCATGCGCGCCCCGCCCGTGGCCGTGAAGCAGATGAAAGGCACCTTTTGTTCGATGGCGGTTTCCACGCCACGCACGAAACGCTCGCCCACCACCGAGCCCATGCTGCCGCCCATGAATTCAAATTCAAAGCAGGCCGCCACCACGCTCACGCTGTGAACCGCGCCGCCCATAACCACCAGCGCATCGGTCTCGCCGGTGTTGTCCATGGCTTCCTTGAGGCGTTCGGGGTACTTGCGGCTGTCCTTGAACTTCAGCGCGTCAACGGGCAACACTTCCTGTCCGATTTCGAACCGGCCTTCGTTGTCCAGAAACACATTGAGCCGCGCCCGCGCTCCAATGCGGTGATGGTGGCTGCAGGTGGGGCAGACGTTCTGGTTTTGCTCCAGGTCGGTCTTGTACAGCACTGTTTCGCAGCTCGGGCATTTGATCCACAAGCCTTCGGGCACACTGCGCCGCTCGGCCGGGTCTGTGTGCTGGATTTTGGAAGGAAGCAGTTTTTCGAGCCAGGACATAGTGGGTTCCTCAGAATCGGATCAGTGAAAGGCTGGGTCGGCGTAGGGTAGGGCTGGATTATGAATCCAAAGCAGCGCGGATTCCACGAAGGAAATCCCCAGCCACGGGGACCACCTTGTCGCGCGGCTGGTTATCGATCAGCTGAATGATCTTGCTGCCAATGACCACGGCATCGGCCACCTTGCCAATCGCCTTAGCCGTGGCCGCATCGCGAATGCCAAAGCCCACGCCCACGGGCACGTTCACAAATTGGCGAATGCGCGGCAACATGGCCTCTACTGCTGCAGTGTCCAGTGTGCCTGCGCCAGTGACCCCCTTGAGCGATACGTAGTACACGTAGCCCGTGGCAATGCGGGCGATCTGCGCCATGCGCGCGTCGGTGCTGGTTGGGGCCAGCAAGAATATGAGGTCCATGCTGGCGGACTTGAGTTCTGCTGCGAAGGCCTCGCATTCTTCAGGCGGGTAGTCCACCACCAGCACGCCATCTACACCTGCTGTGGCCGCGTCACGCACGAAAGGGCTCTGCGCAGAAGGTTTGACCAGGGTTGCAGCGTGTTTCTGGTTGTAGCGCTCAATTGGGTTGGCGTAGCCCATCAGTACGACGGGCGTGGCGGTGTCCTTCTGGCGAAACACGCGCACCATCTCCAGCACGTGCACGAGGCCAATGCCAAAGGCCAGAGCCTTGTCGCCCGCCTTCTGAATCACCGGGCCATCGGCGCTGGGGTCGGAGAAGGGCACACCCAGTTCGATCACATCAGCACCTGCAGCCACCATGCCATGCATCAGCTCAGGGGTGATATCGGCGAACGGGAAACCTGCGGTGACGTACGGAATGAGCGCCTTACGGCCTTGTGCCTTCAATGCCGCGAGGGTTGTAGCGATGCGGCTCATGCTGACACTCCCGCTTTAACCATTTGTACAGGCTGCTCCAGGCCCGTCGCACCGCCTTTGATGGCCTGGCCCTTGCAACTGGGTCGGCAATAAAAGTCGGCGTTGCTCAGGTCAGCCACTGTGCCAATGTCCTTGTCGCCACGACCTGACAGGTTCACTAGAATTGACTGGTCGGTCCGCATGGTTTTGGCCAGCTTCATCGCGTAGGCCACGGCGTGGCTGGATTCCAGTGCGGGGATGATGCCCTCGGTGCGACACAGGTAGTGAAAGGCTTCCAGCGCTTCCTTGTCGGTGATGCCAACGTATTCAGCGCGACCAATGTCCTTGAGGAAGGCATGTTCGGGGCCGACACCAGGGTAGTCCAGACCCGCGCTGATGCTGTGGGTTTCGGTGACCTGGCCGTTGTCGTCTTGCAATACATAGGTGCGATTGCCGTGCAGCACACCAGGGCTGCCTCGCTGCAGCGAGGCCGAGTGCTTGCCGCTGTCCATGCCTTCACCCGCAGCTTCAACGCCGATGAGGCGCGTGTTCTCGTGGTTGATGTAGGGGTAGAAGATGCCCATGGCATTTGACCCACCGCCCACACAGGCAATGACCGCATCGGGCTGGTCGTTGGTGCAGCCCTGGGCCTTGAGCATCTCGGGCATCTGCACCAGACACTCCTTGCCAATTACGCTCTGAAAATCGCGCACCATCATGGGATAGGGGTGCGGGCCGGCCACAGTTCCAATGATGTAGAAGGTGTTGTCCACGTT
This sequence comes from Pseudomonadota bacterium, assembly GCA_046050465.1. Lineage (GTDB taxonomy): Bacteria > Pseudomonadota > Gammaproteobacteria > Burkholderiales > Burkholderiaceae_C > Egaibacter. Next base: position 29,046 of record JBJOPS010000033.1, read on the forward strand.
GGCAACCCAGTCGCGCATGGCCTCGTTGAGTGCGTCTTTCAGTGTTTTGCTGCCGCTTTCCACCGGCACCACGGTGGCGCCCAGCAGCTTCATGCGGTAGACGTTGGGGCTTTGGCGCTTCACGTCTTCGCTGCCCATGTAGACCACGCATTCCAGCCCGTAACGTGCGCAGATGGTGGCGGTGGCCACGCCGTGCTGGCCCGCACCGGTTTCGGCAATCACGCGGGGTTTGCCCATGCGTTTGGCCAGCATAGCCTGGCCGATGGTGTTGTTGACCTTGTGGGCGCCGGTGTGGTTGAGGTCTTCGCGTTTGAGGAAGATTTGGGCGCCGTGGCCACTACCGCCATTTTTTCCGTCTGCCATTTCGCGGCTCATGCGGGCTGCGTGGTAAACGGGGGAGGGGCGGCCTACGAAGTGCGCCAGCTCATACTCGAACTCGGCGATGAAGGCCGGGTCGTTCTGATACTGGGCGTAAGCGGCTTTGAGTTCGTTGATGGCGTGGGTTAATGTCTCCGAGACAAAACTGCCGCCGTAAATTCCAAAGTGGCCTGATGCATCAGGCTGTTGGTAAGCTTTCATGAGTGATTCCTGCAAGTTGCCTGTCAGCTGCACGAACGGCAGCGACGAAGCTGTTGATTTTGTTGGTGTCCTTGATGCCCTTGGCGGACTCAACACCGGAACTGACATCCACGGCCAGCGTTTTACAACGTGGCCGCACCTGCAAAATGCCGTCGGCCACGTTTGCAGCACTCAGCCCACCACTCAAGACGAGGTGAGCGTTGACGCTTGGAGGAAGAAGTGACCAATTGAATGCCTTGCCGCCACCGCCATAACCCTCAACGTGTGCGTCGAGCAATATGGCCTGGGCGTTTGAGTAATCTTGGGCGTATTTTACGAGGTCGAAACTGGATGCGCTTGTCCCCATCGGAATACGCGCTGCGCGAAAGTATGCGCGGGCGCCTTGCAGGGTGGCCTCCTGGCATTGTTCTGGCGTCTCATCACCATGAAATTGGGCTGTAGCCCCCGGAATATATGCGCAAGAAGCTATTATTTTAATAGCAGTTTCATTGACAAACAGCAAAACAGGGGTGACAAAAGGCGGTAGCCGCCGGGCCAGTTCAGCCGCCCGCTCAATCGGGACGTAGCGTGGGCTTTTGTCGTACAGCACAAAACCGATGGCATCGGCCCCGGCTGCCACTGCGGCATCCACGTCCTGTTCACGGGTCAATCCGCAAATCTTGATCCGGGTGCGCTGCTGGATATTTTGTGGTTTCATGGCAGCCCATCATAAGCAGGCGTGCGATCCGGTAAGCCCCAATGGGCTTCGTAGCGCGGGCCCAGAAAGTACAGGCCATCGGGTGAAAAAGTCGGGGCGGCGGCATCGCGGTCACGTGCGGCCAGCACTTCCAGAATCCACTGCGGCGGGTATTTGCCCTGGCCGATGGCGATGAGGCAGCCCATGATGTTGCGGATCATGTGGTGCAAAAAGGCGTTGGCTTCAAATTCAAAACGCCAGTAGGCCCCGCGTTGCGCGATGTTGATGTGAAGCAGGTTCTTCACGGGCGACAGTGCCTGGCATGCCGAGGCGCGAAACGAGGAAAAGTCGTGCTCCCCTATCAAGTAACTCGCCGCCTGCTGCATCGTGTGAAGTTCCAGTGCCTTGAACACCCAGCCCACCCGGCCCGCATCTACGCTGGGGCGAACAGGGGAATCCAGCAAAATATAGGCATAGCGTCTGGACACCGCGCTGGCACGACAGTGAAATTCCCTGGGCACTTCATGTGCCCACTGCACCGCAATGTCGTGAGGCAAATGGGCGTTGGTGCCGCGCACCCATGAACTGGTGTCGCGTTGCAGATCGGTGTCGAAATGGACGACCTGCATCAGGCCATGTACACCGGCATCAGTACGGCCTGCGCACAGGGTGGATACGCGTGGCTGGGCGGTGAACCTGCCCAGAGCGGCTTCCAGCTTGTCCTGCACGGTCAAGCCAGATAGCTGGCTCTGCCAGCCTTCGTAAGCCTGACCGTTGTAGCTTATCCCTAGCGCCAACCTCACGGTGATTTCAGGGGATTGCTGCCATCATCCGCAGCCGTCAGATCAATGCGTTCAAGGCGAGCTGGGCACGTGATTTGACATCGCCAGTGGCTTCAGTCAGTACTTCCTCTATCAGGGAGCGGGCGCCGTCGCTGTTTCCAATCGCCACGAATTCCTCAGCTAGTGCCAACTTGGTCACTAATGGATCATCGGTTTCTGCACTTGGGGCGACTGAGGTTCCTTCGGTCGAATCGTCCAGATCAAGCGAGAGGGAGCCCAAGTCAAATTCGAGCATTCCAGACTGGCTGGCTGTGATCTCTTTGGGCATGGGTGTACTCAGGGCAGCAGGTTCTGTCATGCCAAAACTTGTTTGGGCTTGTCGAGCCAGCTCTGCATTTTCCTGCTCGATGGTTTTGCTGCCAGAATCGAGATCCAAATCTGGCAAGTCAAGGGGATGCGACCTGTCGTCATTACTGATCGGGGGTTGGGTGACCGCTGCCACATGATGGCTGGGCAAGGTGACGTCTAGCCTTGGCATGGCATCAACTGGTTTTAAATGAGCATCAGCAGAGTAGGCTTGTGCATTTGAAATTTCAGAAATCCCCACTGGCGCTGAGTCTTCCAGCGAAAAATCCAAGTCAAGATCGAGGTCGGCCGCCCCAAGGTTCTCTGTCTGATTAAGCGGAATGGGTAGCGTCACTGCACCGGCAGAGGAAGCGCTGCCAGCTTCAGCCAGGGCAGGACCTGACAAGTTGCCACCAGCCACGGGTTCACCGCCGGGTTTATACAGATCATTATTGGGGTCAATACCTAAGCCGAGTTCACATATGTGCTCCCATGCGGGGCCTTCACCATCAGTAAGTTTATGAGCTTGGCTGGCAATCGTCTCAAAGCCCTTAATATCTCGACGTTTGGCGTAAATTTCCAGAAGTTTCTGATGAATGGCAATACGCCCGGAGCTGGTCCTCAATGCCTCTTTCAGAATTTCCTCGGCTTGTAAATCCCGGCCGTAAGCCAGATAAACGTCGGCCTCTGCTACCGGATCTACGTCATCAGCAGCCTCCAGTTGACTGGGTGAATACACCATGGATGAGCCGGCCAAGCCGCCATCTTTGGTATCGACCCTTTGACCACCACTCGCTCCGAAAAAAGAGTCTGGTTGCAGGCGGCTTTCAAGGTATGAACTGTCGACTTGTGAAACACTCTTTCGCTGATGTGCTCTGTAAAAGGCTAGGCCGGCCAATAAGGCAATCAGGCCGCCAGCGCCAATTGGTACCAGCGGATCCTCAAGGAGCTGATCAATCAGACTTGGCTCAACCGTCGGTACCGGTACGACCATGGGAGCCTTTGCCGCGGAAGCAGGAAGTGTTGGTGCGATTGCGACTGGTTCAGATCCGTTGCTCGCCGGAGCTGATACCGCCGGTTGAGTTGTTCCAGCGATTGGGGCCTGGATTATTGACACGGTGTCTGCGGTCTTTGCGGCACTGGCTGATGCAAGTGGATCTGTACCAGAAGTCGCCCCGAGCTTATTCAGATCGTTGATATTTTTTGCGATCTCGGCAGCGCGCTCGACTGCCTCTTTCTCGGCGCGCTCCTTTGCCAGTTTTGCTTCTGTAGCCTGGCCCTGCACTGTCTTTTTGGATAGTGTGAGTTTATCGGGCACAGCGGCAACAGGCTTTGCCTCCTCCACCTTTGCTTGTACTGTCCCGCTAGCTTGTCGATCTGCAGTACTCACTTGTGCGGTGGGTGCATTAGCGGCGAGCTTTTTACGAAACTCGTTGAAATCTTTGCTTTGCGCAAGAACCATCTGAGATGCTTCCCGAGGTGTCATCGACTCAATTTGCTCGAGCCCCGGGATCTTGACTATCGCACCTGTCTTGATGCGATTCATGTTCTTGTCAACAAATGCCTCAGGATTGGCCTGGAGCATGGCAACCAGCATCTGATCCAAGGAAACGCCGGAGGGCTTTGTGGTTGCAGCAATCTTGCCCGCAGTGTCGCCCGGCTTGACGGTCAGGTTCTGGACATCATCGCCTGATGAAGGCGGCGCGGTATTCTTTGCGGGTTTGATTGTGGCCGGATGCGGGTCTGTTTTGACTTGGACTGATGCAGCAACAGGGGTCTGCGCGGGGGTCTGCGCAGCGGTTGTAGATGGCCGCATGCTGACCGGATCAAATAACAACGTGTAATCGCGCACAATACGGCCGCTAGCCCAGTTGGCCTCAAGGACAAGGTCTACGAACGGTTCGTTAAAGGGGCGATCGCTGCTCAACCGCAAGTAGGCTCGACCATTCACCCGTTTTTGAAGTGAAACCTGAACGCTAGGCATGGCTGCGTTGTACTCCAAACCAGCTGCACGGAATGCATCGGGTGGGGCCACGCTGGCTTTCAGCGAAGCGGCCTCCTCGACATTGATGACTGGAATGTCAACTTCGGCGCGTAGCGGCTCCCCCAACGCCGACAGAACAGTGATGCGACCCAGCGATAGTGCCAATGCGCCAGTTCCCCAAAGACCCAAAAGAACGGCAGCAGAAGCTGCAATGGCGGTTTTTTGCCAGTGGTGTGACTTAGCGATCAATTTATTGGCCTCCGATGTTCGGGCGACTGGCAATTATTTCTCATTACGCGAACAAACGCCTCGACACTCAAAATGTGAAAAGTACCTTAACATCAATATGTTAGCCTGACAAGCTCATAAAGCTTCTAACTTCGAGTGCATATTAATCAAGGGACTCAAGGAGGTGTTCCGATGTTGTCAATCGACAACGTCGGATGTCCATCTAATACCGGCGGCAGCTCACGATACCGGGTTTCACGCATTGAGCAGAATGCGCAGCATACGGCGCAGGGGCTCAGCGGCGCCCCACAGCAATTGGTCGCCAATGGTGAACGCGCCAACGTAGTCGGGCCCCATGGCCAGTTTGCGGATGCGGCCGACCGGAATGGTCATGGTACCCGTCACGGCGACGGGCGTCAGATCGACCAGCGTGGTTTCTTTCGTGTTGGGCACCACCTTCACCCACTGGTTGTCGGCGGCGATCATGGCTTCAATGTCGGCTACGGGCACGTCTTTTTTGAGCTTGAAGGTCAGCGCCTGGCTGTGGCAGCGCATGGCACCCACACGCACGCAAAAGCCATCCACCGGTATGGCGGCAGCGTGGAAGCCCGCTCCCTGTCCCAAAATCTTGTTGGTCTCGGCGCCGCCTTTCCACTCTTCCTTGCTCATGCCGTTACCCAGATCCTTGTCGATCCACGGAATCAGGCTGCCACCCAACGGTGCGCCGAAGTTGGCAGTTTCCGTCGTGGTGAGGGACTGCTGCTTGGCCAGCACCTTGCGGTCAATTTCCAGAATGGCGGACTTCGGGTCATCCAGTAGCGGCCGGACTTCCGCGTTGAGGGTGCCAAACTGGGTCAGCAACTCGCGCATGTGCTGGGCGCCACCGCCCGAGGCGGCCTGGTAGGTCATTGTGGTCATCCATTCGACCAGGCCAGCTTTGTAGAGGGCGCCGACCCCCATCAACATGCAGCTCACGGTGCAATTGCCGCCAATCCAGTTGCGGCCACCTTTGGAGAGTGCGCTCTGGATGACGGGCAGGTTCACAGGGTCCAGAATGATGACGGCGCTGTCGTCCATCCGCAGTGTGGACGCGGCGTCAATCCAGTGACCGGTCCACCCTGCGGCGCGCAATTTGGGGAATACCTCGGTGGTGTAGTCGCCGCCCTGGGCCGTGATGATGATGTCGCATTTTTTCAATGCAGCAATATCCATGGCATCTTTGAGCGTGGTCTCGTTTTTTGCCTGCGCCGGGGCTTTGCCGCCCGCGTTGGAGGTCGAGAAAAAAACGGGTTCGATCAGGCCAAAGTCGCCTTCGGCCTGCATGCGATCCATGAGAACAGAGCCGACCATGCCACGCCAGCCGACGAGCCCTACTACGTTACCAACTTTCATCACATTACCCCTTTTCAAACTGGAAATTCAAAGGATTTCAGTTGCCCGGCTCGTCTGGCCGGGAGGGCGCGACGAACCGGGCTGTGTCAGCCTTTAATGGTTGTCGTTTTGGTGGAAGACGCGAGCACGATCGATCCCCGTCCTGCGGACAAGGCCGGGTTTGGGGACGGAAAGATCAGGTCGCGATGCATGGTTTTGATTGTAAACGATACGTTTACAGCGCTCTGACAACCGCTTCACCCATCTCGCGGGTGCTGACCTTGCGTGTGCCTTCGCTGTAGATGTCTGCCGTGCGCAACCCCTGCGCCAGCACGTTTTTGACGGCGGACTCGATGCGGTCCGCCGCGGTCGCCTGGTTCAGGCTGAAGCGCAACATCATCGCCGCACTCAAGATGGTGGCCAGCGGGTTGGCAATACCTTTGCCGGCAATGTCAGGTGCGCTGCCGTGGCTGGGTTCGTACAGACCCTGGTTGCTGGCGTTCAGGGATGCCGAGGGCAACATGCCGATGGAGCCGGTCAGCATGGCAGCCTCGTCGCTCAAAATGTCGCCAAACATGTTGCCGGTGACCACCACGTCAAATTTCTTCGGCGCTTTCACCAGTTGCATGGCCGCGTTGTCGACGTACATGTGGTCCAGGGCGATATCCGGGTATTCCTTGCCAACCTCGGTGATCACATCTTTCCAGAACTGGAAGGTTTCGAGTACGTTGGCTTTGTCCACGCTGGTGACGCGACCTTCCGTTCCGGATGCCTTGCGTTTGCGCGCGGCCTGGAACGCCACATGGGCAATGCGCTCGATCTCGGGGCGGCTATACCGCATGGTGTCAAACGCTTCTTCAGCGCCTGGGAAGTGGCCATCCACGGCGGTGCGGCGACCGCGTGGCGCACCGAAATAGATGTCACCGGTCAACTCACGAATGATGAGGATGTCCAGCCCCGCAATCAGCTCAGGCTTGAGGCTGGATGCGCCCACGAGCTGCGCGTAACAAATGGCGGGGCGAAAGTTGGCAAACAGGCCCAGGTTTTTGCGCAGGCCCAGAATGGCCTGCTCGGGGCGCAGCGGGCGGTCCAGCTTGTCGTATTTCCAGTCGCCCACGGCGCCGAACAACACGGCGTCGGCGGCCTTGGCCAGTTTCAGGGTGGACTCGGGCAGCGGGTGCCCATGCGCTTCATAAGCGGCGCCGCCGACCAGCGCGGTTTCCATCTCGAACTTCAGGTCGAGAACATTCAACACCTTGACCGCTTCGGCCACGATTTCGGTACCAATGCCATCACCTGGCAGAACTGCGATTTTCATGATTGCTATCAAATATATAGCTACTCAAGCATGCCTCATGCGGGTTGAGTGCCAATTTTGTTGGTAAAAAGTCAGATAGTTGTGGTGTGGGCCAGCCAGGGCTTGGTGGCCAGTCGCTCGACTTCAAAAGCCTTGATCTTGTCGGACTGGCGCAGCGTCAGGCCGATGTCGTCAAAGCCGTTGAGCAGGCAGTATTTGCGAAAGGCCTGCACCTCAAACGGCAGCTCTTCACCTTGCGGCTGCACCACCACCTGGCGCTCCAGGTCCACCATGAGCTGGTAGCCGGGGAAGGCCAGGCAGGCATCGAACAACGCGGCCACCTGGGCTTCGGGCAACACGATGGGCAGCAGGCCGTTCTTGAAGCTGTTGTTGAAGAAAATGTCGGCGTAGCTGGGCGCGATGATGGCGCGAAAGCCGTATTGGCCGAGCGCCCACGGCGCGTGTTCACGCGAGGAGCCGCAGCCGAAGTTCTTGCGCGCCAGCAGCACCGAGGCGCCTGCATACCGCGGCTGGTTCAGCACGAAGTCGGGGTTGGGCTGGCGGCTGGCCGGGTCCTGGCCGGGGAAACCCGCGTCCAGATAACGCCATTCGTCAAACAGATTCGGGCCGAAGCCGGTCTTGCGGATCGACTTGAGGAACTGCTTGGGGATGATGGCATCGGTGTCCACGTTTTCCCGGTCCATCGGGGCCACCAGGCCGGTGTGGATGGTAAATTTTTGCATCTTATTTGGCCGCGTTGCCGATGGCTTGCCCGGCGCGTTGCATGTCTTGGCCGATGCCGTGCACGGTGTTGCAGCCGGCCAGCACCAGGGCGGCGGCCCAGATAAGAATCAGTTTTTTCATGGTGTTTTCTTCCACATCAAGAGAATTGGCGGATATCGACAAAGTGGCCGTGCACGGCGGCGGCCGCGGCCATGGCCGGGCTGACCAGGTGGGTGCGGCCACCGGCGCCCTGGCGGCCTTCGAAGTTGCGGTTGCTGGTGCTGGCGCAGCGTTCGCCGGGCTCCAGCTTGTCGGCGTTCATGGCCAGGCACATGGAGCAGCCGGGTTCGCGCCACTCGAAGCCGGCGGCGATGAAGATCTTGTCCAGGCCTTCGCGCTCGGCCTGTTCCTTGACCAGGCCTGAGCCGGGCACCACCAATGCCAGCTTGATGTTCTTGGCGATTTTCTGGCCCAGGTTTTTCACCACGGCGGCGGCTTCGCGCATGTCTTCGATGCGGCTGTTGGTGCACGAGCCGATGAACACCTTGTCCACAAAAATATCGTTCAGCGCCTTGTTGGGCTGCAGGTTCATGTAGGTTAGCGCACGTTCGATGGCCAGGCGTTTGTTGCTGTCTTTTTCTTTCTCGGGATCGGGCACGCGGCCGTCGATGCCCAGCACCATCTCGGGCGAGGTGCCCCAGGTGACCTGCGGAATGATCTGGCTGGCATCCAGTTCGACCACCGCGTCAAAGTGTGCGCCGGGGTCGCTGTGCAGGGTGCGCCAGTAGGCGGCGGCGGTGTCGAACTCAACACCGCTGGGGGCCAGGAGGCGACCATTGACGTACTGGATGGTTTTTTCGTCCACCGCCACCAGCCCGGCGCGGGCACCCGCTTCAATGGCCATGTTGCAGACCGTCATGCGGCCTTCCATGCTCAAGGCGCGGATGGCCGAGCCGCCGAATTCGATGGTGTAGCCGGTGCCGCCCGCGGTGCCGATCTTGCCGATGATGGCCAGCACGATGTCTTTGCCACCACACCCCTTGGGCAAGGTGCCTTCCACGCACACCAGCATGTTCTTGGCTTTTTTGGCCAGCAGGGTTTGTGTGGCCATCACGTGCTCGACCTCGCTGGTGCCGATGCCGTGGGCCAGCGCGCCAAACGCGCCGTGGGTGGAGGTGTGTGAGTCGCCGCACACCACCGTCATGCCGGGCAGGGTGGCGCCGTTTTCAGGGCCGATGACGTGCACGATGCCCTGGCGTTTGGACATGAACGGGAAGTAGGCCGCCGCGCCAGTTTCGGCGATGTTGGCGTCCAGCGTGGTGATCTGTTCTTTGCTGACCAGGTCGCTGATGCCGTCGTAGCCCAGTTCCCAGCCGGTGGTGGGGGTGTTGTGGTCGGCGGTGGCCACGATGGAGCTGATGCGCCATACCTTGCGCCCGGCCTGGCGCAGGCCTTCAAAGGCCTGCGGGCTGGTGACTTCGTGGACCAGGTGGCGGTCGATGTAGAGGATGGCGGTGCCGTCTTCTTCGGTGTTGAAGACGTGCTCGTCCCAGATTTTGTCGTACAGGGTGAGAACTTGCGATTGGGTGTTCATGCTTCCCATAGTGTTCCTAGTCTGACCGG
>JBJOPS010000034.1:0-19963 GCA_046050465.1 Pseudomonadota bacterium
CGGGCGTGGACTGGCATGTGGCCATGCGCCCGGCAAAGCGCAAAGCTCAGAAGCACATGCCCTGGGCAGCAGTGGCCGAACAGGTTGAAAAGCTCAAAGCCAGCGTGCGGGCCAAGGTGGAACATCCGTTCAGAGTCATCAAACGTCAGTTCGGTCACACCAAAGTGCGCTATCGTGGGCTTAAGAAAAACACTGCGCAACTCATCACCCTGTTTGCGCTCTCCAATATTTGGATGGCTAGAAGCAGGTTTTTGCAGAGGGCGCAGGCATGAGTGCGGCTGCAAACGGCCAAAGGGTCGCAATTCAGGCGAAAAGCCTCCGGATTCAGCCAAAACTGGATGCAGTTGGCGCTGGAGTTTCGGCAGGCGGGACATATTCGTTTATGCACCATTCTCAAACTGACTTTTGGACATGATCCCTTGCAGCCGTCACGACTTCAAAACTATTAACCGGTCCGGAAAAGCCCTTTAAATCCAGTGCCCCCACACTTTGAATCTGCACGGCTTGACGGACGGCGTCAGCGACCACTTGTGACACCAGGATCTGGCCGGCTTTGGCCTCCGCGCACAGGCGCGCGGCAAGATTGGTAACATTGCCGATAGCCGCGTAGTCGCGGCGGCCCTCAAAGCCAATCGCACCGATGGTTGCAACACCCTGGGCAATGCCAATACCCATGGACAGGCTATAGCCTCGTTGCCGCCAAGCAAGCTCGAGTGTTTGAAAACGACTGTGCATTTCCAGTGCCATGCGTATGCCTTTGACCGCCGGATCAGAAATTTCTACCGGATCATTGAGAAAAATCATCATTCCATCCCCGGCAAATCGCTCCAGTGTGGCCTCGTGATTGATGATTAGCTCACCCATCGCTGCATGGAATTCACCCAAAATGCGCATGACTTCATCCGCCCCATGTTTTTGCGTGAAAGCCGTATAGCCACGCAAGTCAAGAAACAACACCACGATTTCCCGATGGTGCGGGCGATACAGATCTTCACTCGAGGCATACAACAACTGATCTGCGACCGCTGGAGAGAAAAAACGTCGCAACCGTTCAAGCCGTTGCCCATGAACAAGGCGCTCAGACAAAGCCAAAGACAACATGATGGCGTCAAGCAGCATGCCGAAGTCCACAGCCCTGAACGTCGCAAATGAATAGGGCAAGATTCCCATAACTGTCAGCGCAGTGCAAGACGAGCCGATCAGCCCTGCAACCGAACCACTCAAATAATAGATGGCAGCGGTGTTGCGTTTGCGCATGGACAGCAGCCCCAGCGTCAACGCGCTCACAGCATATATAACAACCCACAAAATCGAAGCAATGACGTGCGCGCGATAACCTCCCCATACTGCGGTGAAAACAAAAGTTATCCCCATCACATACAACAATCGCCATGTCCAGATATAAGCGACTGGTTGTTTATTTTTGAGATCCAAAAACCTCAAAGAGAAGATCAGCCCCGCAAAACAATAAAGATAAATGGTTACAGAGTTTGGCCAAACAGCAAGCTCGGGTGCATCAGGAAACACCCATCGGAAGGCGTGCCCGTTGTAGGTCGCATGCATAGCCAGAAAAGCGAGCAGCAAGCCACAATAGGCACGATACGTCTTCTCGCGGGAAGACAGATAGAGCACCCAATTAAACAAAAACAGTGACAACAATCCGCCGTAGAGCAACCCGAAGTACAAAAACTCGCTGGCCGAAAAATCTTTAAAGGCTGTCGGTTCCAGCAGGCTCATGGCGACAAAGTAAGGGCCTCGTGTCTGGACTCGTACAAGCAACCTGCTTTCACCCGGAGGCAAGTCCAAGGCGACATTCACCAGGCGATGCAATTCATTTCGTCGGGTAAACGGGTGTGCCTTGCCCCCAACGAATGTCTGCACCACACCTTGCGCATCTGTCAAGGTCAGCTGAACCTCGTCCAGCCACGCAGGATCAACTACCAAGACGCGCCTCAATGGGGTAGCTTGTTTGTTATGCAATGGCACAAAAAACCAGTACGTTGCAGACGTAAAGTTGGTGCTGAATACCTCACTGTCGAATTTGGTCGGGTTTACCAAATTGATTGTGCTCATCACCTCCTGTGCGGTCATGCTTGCGCGCTCGTCCTTGAGAATGGACGCCCATGGAACCAGCGCGACCTCATCGACAGTCACGTCAACTCCCCGTGCAAATATCTGGGAGCTACATAGCGTCAACAAACCGGCAACCAGTAAGCCCCATCGCATGGATGCAATCCAGCTCATGGGCTCACGAATCAAAATTGAATGCTGGCTGGAATGGTCCAAACCAAAGACAAGGGATCGCTACTCTCTGGCTCCAGTCGCATGAATGTTGGCATCATCGCGCGGACATCCGCGTCGGCGATGCTGAGATTGGCATGAAAATCGACAACTGCTTTTTGGAGAGCGGGTTCCTTGAAGGCATAGGTTGTATCGATCAGGTTGGGAGGGAGAGTCACTACCTTGAAAAAAATTGCATTTGCCAATTCAGCCCGAATCATGTCATCCAGATTGGCGACATCACCCACTTTGAGCACTTCAGCACCCTCATTGACGTTGTCAGGAGGTGGCCTGCGAATGCGAAGAAACTTATCTTTAAGCTCAATGTCATAGGCAAAACTGTAGTGATCGGCCCCGTGCGCAACCGTTACATCCCAGAGATAAATAGCAATCGCCCTGGCCAGGTTATCCGATTCAAAAATCTTCTCACCATCGGGGAAGCCCTGCACGTTGACGCTGCAATAGTCCGCCCATCGTTTGACATAGGGGTCGGTTAAAGGAATGACATTGGCAATCTGTTTCGCAAAAACAAGAAATGCCTTGAAGTACTGCTGCAGACACTTGCCGTAGCGGGTGTTCGTGTCCATCCAGGGCTTCATGTAGTCGTAAGGTGGATAGGCATCGAGGCCTTTGTAGCCCGCGTAACCTACCCCAAACAGCTGCTTCAGGTTATATCCTTTGCCCGTCAACGGATCATAGGGCGTCTCAGGTGGGTTATCGTTGACGATAGAACCCTTGCCCTCGAGCACCTCGTTGTCCAGGGTCAGCGTGTAGGTGGTATGAGGGAACAATGCTTGAAACAGCGGGTGAATTTGCGGAACAGCGGTTTTGGTAATGGCATTCACTGAATCCATCGGGAAGTGCAGGGCTGGATGAACGACAAACAGGGCGTGATAAGCAGCCCCTTGACAGGCATACACCTTGGCAAGATTCCATGCCTTGTCAGCAGGCCGAACCACCAAGTCTTCTTTTCTTGTAGTTGTTTTCAAGAAAGTAATACTGACGCAAATAAAGGCACCGCTTTGCAGCATGAATCTGCAAACAACCGGTGCGCAATAGGTCTGTGGCAGAGGATCGATCAACTCCATGGCCGTAAAGTTACTCAGCCAATAGGGAGAGCCATTAGCCTCACAACGCAGATAACGCGCGTAAACCGTCTGCGTCATCAGCTGCACAAACTCAGGGTCGGTTGGCAGCGCACGCGTCAAATCGGCTTGCGCTTGACCAGGAGCAAGAAATTTTTCAACTGCGTAGGCTCCTGCAAGTCGGGTACCAATCATTTCCCACCAGGTGGTGTACTCCGAGGTTGGGATGCTCAGCACCTCTGGGGGGCGTTCTATCGGGTAAGCAGGTGCGGGCTGGGGCCAGGGGCCCTTGCGCTCATAGAGAAACTGATCCGGGGGCAAATTGGGGTCAGCCCAGGGGGGTTGAACCTGAGGCGCTGCTGACGCTGCGGACATTAGGGGATGAATCTGGTTCGACATTTCGGGATAAGACTTTCAAGCAATAAGTCAAAGTGTGGAGTATGGCACTGAGATACCAGCAAAAGATTAGCCGCACACTCCATTTACTCGGCAAGCACATCCCGCACGGCAGCCAGCTGCCGCCGCGACACGGCCAACGGCTCATCAATACCGTTCAGGCGCAGAGCCCATCCATCGCCTTCTTCCGGATCGTAGTTCTTTTCCAGTGCGCGCACTGCACGCCGAGCCACCAGCGCGTTGCGGTGAATGCGTAGAAACTCGGGGGCATATTTTTCTTCCAACTCACTCAACGAGCCATCCAGAATATAACTTTTGGCAGTCGTGCGCACGGTAATGTATTTCAACTCAGCCTTGAGATAAAGCACTTCACTGATCGGTATGCGCTCCGTACGGTTGCGCTCTTGAATGATCAGCACATCATCCTGAACTTCGGCTTGCAGCCCCTGTGTGGTAGCCATCATGCGTTGGGCTTTTTGCAAAGCCACCTGAAGACGCTCCAGACGAACAGGCTTTGTCAGATAATCTACCGCCTCCAGTTCAAACGCGCTCACAGCATGCTCAACGTGGGCCGTGACAAATACCACGACCGGTCGGGCGATCAGTGTACGCATGGTTTGCGCCAGTGCCAAGCCATCAGCACCGGGCATATGAATGTCCAGTAGTGCCACATCAAAAGACTGGCGTCTAAGCAACTCCACCGCTTCGGTTGCATTACAGGCCTCCCCAGCAACACGCACACCGGGCTCCTTGCACTCCCCCAGCAGCGTCCGCAGACGCGAGCGGGCTAGCGCTTCATCATCCACAATCAATGCCATCAACGTCATAAGGGCACCTCTATTCGAGCCTGAAACATACCACCTTTCAAAGCGCTCTGGAACTGTCCTTGCACATCATGCAGCAAGCTTAGGCGGTCTCGCACGTTGTTCAACGCAACTCCCGCCCCACGCGAACTGCGTATTCCCTGAACAGGAGACACGGAATTGGTCACCTTGATTACAACTGTAGAACTGCGTCGCTGTGTCGTGATTTTGATAAGTGCACCAGTCGCACTAGGTTCGACACCATGTTTAACTGCATTCTCCACCAGCGGCTGCAACAGCAGGGGAGGCAACCGAGCTTTGTCCGCCTTGTGATCAAGTACCCACTCCACCTGTAGCCGTTCGCCAAAGCGCACCTGTTCAATAGCCAGGTAACGCTGCGCGAGTAAAATCTCGTCCCCCAGCGTCACCGACTCACTCTGCTCTATCAAGGCATGACGGAATAAATCACTCAGATCTTCCAGCAAAGTTTCCGCCTTGGCCGGCTCCGCACGTACCAATGCAATGGCACTATTAAGCGTGTTGAACAGGAAATGGGGGCGGATGCGGCTTTGTAATTCGGAAAGGCGCGCATGAGTGGCTGCAGGAATAATCCCTCTGGCCCGCAATACCAGTGCCGCCACCAGAGCAGCCGATAACAGTGCGCCGGAAAATGCACTGGCCACCCATGATGTGTTGTCCACTAGTCCAACCCAGGCCAGCAATCCACAACCGTAGAGCCCTGACAACGCACCAAGAATCACGCCCACTCCATATTGCACTGCCGTAGGAACACGTGCCAATACCCGTTTGAGGCTACAGGCCACTACCAGCCAAATCAGTGTCGATGGCAAAGCACCCCCGGTAAAAAGCGACACCCGGGTAACCCACATAGCCAGTGAACCCGAGCCAAACATGGCCCCCACTGCGACTACCACTTCCACAAATAACACCGCACGCAGCACTACACCGACGTGGCAGGCGTCAAAAACCAATACCGGCGCCTTCACAGCCGTAGCCTGTGAAGATCCCAACTCTGCAAATGCCGATAAAATTTTCGAGTCTTGCATGGGGTCAATCGTAGATCAAACCATGGGAATGGCGCCCGATTATGGGCGATCTGCCCGGTATTCATTGAATAATCAGGGGTTGTGGCCGTCTATTGCTTTTCATTTCACCCGCACCGCACGTCATGTACCAAAACCAATTCGACAAAAAGTCCCAGGCCTGGTCGGCCCTGTTTTCAGAGCCCATGAGTGATCTGGTCAAGCGCTACACCGCCAGCGTGTTTTTTGACAAACGCCTGTGGCTGGCCGATATCACGGGCTCGCTGGCGCACGCCGAGATGCTGGCCGCGCAGGGCATCATCAACGCGGCCGACCACGCGTCGATCCAAAAAGGCATGGCCACCATCACCGGCGAAATCGAGTCGGGCGCGTTTGAGTGGAAGCTCGATCTGGAAGACGTACACCTGAACATCGAAGCCCGCCTGACACAGCTGGTGGGCGATGCCGGCAAGCGCCTGCACACCGGCCGCTCGCGCAACGACCAGGTGGCCACCGACGTGCGGCTGTGGCTGCGCTCGGAGATTGACCTCATCAACGGCCTGCTGACCGATCTACAGAAAGCACTGGTCGATGTGGCTGCGCAACATGTGGAAACCATCATGCCCGGATTCACCCACCTGCAGGTGGCGCAGCCCGTGAGTTTTGGCCACCACCTGCTGGCCTATGTGGAAATGCTTGCCCGCGATGCCGAGCGCATGACCGATGTGCGCCGCCGCACCAACCGCCTGCCGCTGGGGTCTGCCGCGCTGGCCGGCACCACCTACCCGCTGGACCGTGAGCGGGTCGCCAAAACCCTGGGCATGGTGGACGACAAGGGCCACCCACAGGTCTGCCAGAACAGCCTGGATGGCGTGAGCGACCGCGACTTCGCCATCGAGTTCACCGCTGCCGCATCGCTGTGCATGGTGCACATCAGCCGTTTCAGCGAAGAGCTGATTTTGTGGATGAGCCAGAACTTCGGCTTCGTGAAGATCGCCGACCGTTTTACCACCGGCAGCTCCATCATGCCGCAGAAGAAAAACCCCGATGTGCCCGAGCTGGCCCGTGGCAAGACCGGCCGCGTGGTCGGCCATCTGGTGGGCTTGATCACACTGATGAAGGGCCAGCCACTGGCCTACAACAAGGACAACCAGGAGGACAAGGAGCCGCTGTTTGACACCGTGGATACGCTGAAAGACACGCTGCGCATCTTTGCCGAAATGGTGGGCGGCCAGTTGAACGCGGCCACCGGCAAGAAGGAAGGTGGCATCACCGTGAACGCGCCTGCCATGGAGCAGGCCGCGCTGAAGGGCTACGCCACCGCCACCGATCTGGCGGACTACCTGGTGAAAAAAGGCCTGCCGTTTCGCGATGCCCACGAGACCGTGGCGCACGCGGTGAAGGCCGCGCAATCACACAACGTGGACTTGTCAGAGCTGCCGCTGGCGGTACTGCAAGGGTTCCACGCCAGCATCGAAAAAGACGTGTTCGATGTCTTGAGCCTGCGCGGCAGCCTGAACGCACGCAACACACTGGGCGGCACGGCACCGGCGCAGGTTCGGGCGCAAATTGCACGCCACACGGCGAGGTGGATCTGATTAGCTTGACCCGTATTTAAACAGCCATCAACACACACACCCGCTAGGCTGGTGGCAAACCCAAGGAGACAAGAAGTGCCAGTGATTACCAACATTGAAGACCTGCGTGTTCTTGCTCAAAAGCGCGTTCCCCGTATGTTCTATGACTATGCCGATTCTGGCGCCTGGACCGAGAGTACCTACCGGGCCAACAGCGAAGACTTTCAGAAAATCAAGCTACGCCAACGCGTGGCTGTGAACATGGAAAATCGGAGCACTGCAACGCAAATGGTCGGCATGGACGTGAAGATGCCGGTAGCCATTGCACCTGTCGGATTAACTGGCATGCAGCATGCTGATGGCGAAATTAAGGCAGCCCGGGCTGCCGAAAAATTTGGCATTCCATTCATCCTGTCCACAATGAGTATTTGCTCTATCGAGGACGTTGCGGCCAACACCCGGGCGCCATTCTGGTTTCAACTCTACATGATGCGGGATCGGGACGCCATGGTAGCGATGATCGAGCGCGCCCGCACTGCACGGTGCAACGCCTTGGTGCTAACACTGGACCTTCAGGTCATCGGGCAGCGCCACAAAGATTTGAAAAACGGCTTGACTGCGCCACCCAAACCAACCATAGCCAACATCATTAATCTGATGACCAAACCGCGCTGGTGCCTGGGCATGGCAGGTACGAAACGGCGAAGCTTTGGCAACCTGGTTGGACATGTCAAAGGAGTAAGCGACATGCGCTCTCTGTCGGCCTGGACAAACGAGCAGTTTGATCCACGTCTGTCATGGGCAGATGTAGCCTGGGTGAAGGAAAAATGGGGCGGCAAGCTCATTCTCAAGGGGATCCAGGACGTGGAAGATGCGAAACTGGCTGTGCAATCCGGCGCCAATGCCATCGTTGTCAGCAACCACGGCGGTCGTCAGCTCGATGGGGCGCAGTCCAGTATTGAAGCATTACCAGCTATTGTGCGGGCCGTCGGCTCACACACGGAGGTCTGGATGGATGGTGGCATCCGCTCTGGCCAGGATGTGCTCAAGGCCTGGGCACTGGGTGCCAAAGGCACACTGATTGGACGCGCTATGGTGTATGGTCTTGGCGCTATGGGTGAGGCCGGTGTTGCCAAAGCACTGCAGATTATCCATAAGGAACTTGATGTGACCATGGCATTTTGCGGTCACACCCGGCTCACCGGCGTCGACAAGAGTATCTTGCTGCCAGGCACGTATCCGACCTGACCGATTACGCTCATTCTCAAAAATCGCCCAAGGCAGAATGATGCACAGATCTCTACCCATATCCAGAGGCACGCCGGTTCCAAAAACTCGCTGAAATCACCGTTGCTACCCATACGCCGTATCGCTCACCTCGACATGGACGCGTTTTACGCGTCAGTCGAGTTGCTGCGTTACCCGCAACTCAAAGGGCTGCCAGTGGTAATCGGTGGCGGGCGGCGCAATATCCAGGCTGCGCTCGAAAAAATCCGGCTGGAGCAGCCAGAAGAAGAATGGGCCGAAGCCAGCGAGCGCGCGGCCCTGCGACATATCCCCATCGCCGAATTTGCCCGACTGGAAAATTACGTAGGCCGTGGCGTGATCACCACCGCTACCTACGCAGCGCGCCAGTTTGGTGTGGGATCTGCCATGGGTTTGATGAAAGCCGCCAAGCTGTGCCCACAGGCTATTTTGCTACCCGTGGACTTTGATGAATACCGCAAATATTCACGCCTGTTCAAAACTACCATTCTCGATATTGCACCGGTTATGGAAGACCGTGGCGTGGACGAGGTCTATATCGATTTCACCGAGGTACCCGGTGGCCAGCGTGAAGGCGGGCGCGTGCTGGCGCGTCTGATCCAGAAAAGCATTCTGGATGCCACTGGCCTTACCTGCTCGGTTGGCGTGGCACCCAACAAGCTGGTTGCCAAGATGGCCAGTGAGTTCAACAAGCCCAATGGCATTTCCATTGTGCAAGAGGGAGACCTGCAGGACAAAATCTGGCCGCTGGCCTGCCGAAAGATCAACGGCATCGGCCCCAAGGCCGATGAAAAGCTGAAATCTTTCGGCATTCACACCATTGGCGAGCTGGCGGCTCGGGAAGAGCAATGGCTGATGGATCATTTTGGCAAAAGCACCGGCAGCTGGATGCACCACGCGTCATGGGGGCGTGACGACCGGCCGGTAGTGACTGAGAGCGAGCCCGTTTCCATCAGTCGCGAAACCACATTTGACCGGGACCTGCATGCCGTGCGCGACAAAGCCGAGCTGGGTGCTGTCTTCACGCGGCTGTGTGAGCAGCTTGCCGCCGACCTGCAACGCAAAGGCTACGTGGGCAAGACCATCGGCATCAAGCTGCGGTATGACGACTTCAAGGGTGTGACACGCGACCAGACGCTGGATAGCTACACGGCAGACGCCAAAACCATCCGCCACACCGCAGGGCTATGCCTCAAGCGCGTACCGTTGAAGCAACGCCTGCGTTTGCTAGGGGTACGGGTGGGAAATCTTGAGAAGACATCTTTGACCACTGTGCAGTCTGGGCGGGTTGCTATTGAGTCAGGATTGTTTACAACGCAACTCTTCTGAACTGACACCCAGTCGCCACCCTCTATCGATTTGCCGTCGATGTAGGTCGGTGCCGATGCCATTTAATTCATCCCTGTGGGCGTGGTCGGTGTCTGCACCGGGTTGCTCAAGCTGATTCGCGGTTGCCGCATAGCGTGCGCTCCGAAGAAGTGGTTAAGACAATCAGTGGCCAACCAAATCCAACTGCCCGCGAGTGCGCAGGCAACGCGGTGCGGATACCCGCCACGCCTGCAAGCACGGCGGCGAGAAGCTGGACTCCAGCCCCAACGCAGATCACGTCTGCCGCAGCGCCGTAACCTCAATCTCGATCTTCATGCGCGGGTCCAGCAAGCTGGCTGAAATCATCATGGCCGCGGGGCGCACATCGCCGAAATACTTGCGCAAAACCGGCCAGCACTGCTCAAACTCCGCGCCGTTGGGCAGCACATAGGTCACGCGAACCACATCTTTCAGACTGGAGTTCGCCTGCTTGAGTGCAGACTCGATGTTCTTCAAACACTGCTCGGTTTGCCCAAGCAGATCGTCCGCAATGATCATGGTGGCGTAATCGAAGCCGGTGGTGCCAGACACGAAAATCCAGTCGCCCGCCACCACGGCCCGCGAGTAGCCAATCTGCGCTTCAAAGGTGGAGCCGGAGCTGATTCGTTCCCTGTTCATTGAAAAATCCTGGTGAATGAGTTGAAACCAGAATGCTACAAAATAAATAGCTACTCATGCATATCCGACGGGGGCTTGAGGCTGATTTGGCACCAAATTAAAGTGGCCAGCGGTCTTGCGGCAGAGCCTCACCATGTGGCACCTGATCCAGAGCAGCGTCGAACTTGGCTTTGCTGCTCTTTTGAGCACGGGCATCCAGGTACTCAAGTGTTGCCAATGCAGCCAGTTTTTCAGCCACTGCCGTGCTGACAAATTGGTTAATGGACAGCTTGTCTTTTTTGGCCCAGTCTTTGAGACGGTCATGGGTGGAATCAGGGATACGCAGGCTCAGAGTGCTCATGATGTTGCTCCAATTTGTATCAAAAAATCAGCAGGCCATAAAGCCTGAATGCCAAAGCGTCCGATACCTTCAAAATCCCTGGTGTTAAAGGTCACGATATGTGTGGCTTCGGCTGCCACGGCGGCTTCCAGGACCAAATCATCTTTCGGGTCGCGCAGGTAGGGTCGCCACATAAAGTGAACCTGGTGATGGCTGGCTACAGCGCATAAATAATCCAGAACCGCCTCGGCACTCGTTACATCAATACCAAGGTGCTCACGCTTGATGACGTCTTCATACTCAAATACCAGTGGCACGGTAATACCCACGGCGAACAGACCAGAATCGATCAAAGACAACAATTTGAACGAAGCACCGTCACGCGAACGAAGTGCCGCAACGAGAACATTGGTATCGATTATGACTCGAAATTTACTCACATTGGTATTATATACGATACCAATTTTAGTCAACCCACCTAAAACGGCATCTTCGGCATGCCCTTCATGCCGCCCATGCGTTTCATCATCTTCATCATGCCGCCGCCCTTCATCTTTTTCATCATGTCCTGCATCTGCTCAAACTCCTTGAGCATGCGGTTCACTTCCTGAACCTGCACGCCCGCGCCGGCGGCAATGCGGCGCTTGCGCGTGGCTTTGATGAGGTCGGGCTTGCGGCGCTCCAGCGGGGTCATGCTGTGGATGATGCCTTCCTTGCGCTTGATGTCTTTTTCGGCGCGGTCCATGTCCACCTGGCCGGCCTTGGCGGCCATGGCGGCGGGCAGTTTGTCCATCAGGCTGGACAAGCCACCCATTTGTTTCATCTGCTGGATCTGGCCCAGAAAGTCATTCAGATCAAACCCGGCACCGCTCTTGACCTTGGCCGCCAGCTTTTGCGCGGCTTCCATGTCCACGCCAGCAGTGACCTGCTCCACCAGCGCCAGAATGTCGCCCATGCCCAGAATGCGCCCGGCGTGGCGCTCGGTGTCAAACACCTCCAGGCCGTCAATCTTTTCACTGGTGCCGGAGAACTTGATGGGTACGCCGGTAACCTGGCGCACGGACAGCGCCGCGCCGCCACGTGAGTCACCGTCGGTTTTGGTCAAAATGATGCCGGTCAGCGGCAGGGCTTCCTTGAAAGCCCGCGCGGTGTTGACCGCGTCCTGGCCCTGCATGGCGTCCACCACAAACAGCGTTTCCACCGGGTTCAGCGTGGCGTGCAGCGCCTTGATTTCCTGCATCAGCGCTTCATCAATGGCCAGTCGGCCTGCGGTATCGACCAGCAGCACATCAAAGTAATGTTTACGGGCGTAGTCCAAGGCAGCATTGGCAATATCAACCGGCTTCTGGTCTGGCGAGCTGGGAAACCACTCGGCCCCGGCCTGCGCGGTAACGGTCTTGAGCTGCTCGATGGCAGCCGGGCGGTACACGTCGCCCGAGACAGTCAGCACCTTTTTCTTGCGCTTCTCGATCAGGTGTTTGGCGAGTTTGGCCGTGGTGGTGGTTTTACCCGCGCCTTGCAAACCTGCCATCAAAATAACGGCCGGAGGTTGCGCGGCCAGGTTGATGTCGCTCACACCTTCGCCCATGGTGGCGGCGAGTTCCCGGTTGACGATGCTCACCAGCACCTGGCCGGGCTGCAACGAGCCAATGACCTCGGCACCCAGGGCTTTTTCCTTGACGCGGGCGACAAAATCACGCACCACCGGTAAGGCCACATCGGCCTCCAGCAGGGCCATGCGCACTTCGCGCAGCATGTCGGCCACGTTGGTTTCGGTGATACGGGCCTGCCCGCGGATTTCCTTGACGAGGCGGCTGAGTTTGTCGGTAAGGGCTGAGGCCATGGGAGAAAGACCCGCTGGGGGAACCTAAGTTGTATGCCAGATGAATTTGGCAATGGGCAAGACGCTAAACTGTACCCATGATTCTAGCCAGTGCCGCACCTATCAGCATGCCTTTGGCCATTGCGGCAGCGCTCGCCTATCTGGTTCCAGCAGTGGCGTCGTCGCGCTTGAGCCAAACTGTTGCCAGAGGGGTTTTTCTGCTGGCATGGCTGTTTCACGCCGCGGTGTTGGCCTTTGGACTCTTGCTGGGTGTTCCTCATTTTGGGTTCGGACCAGCGCTGTCGGTAACGGCCTGGCTGGTCGCTGCTGTGTACATGATCGAAAGCCGGGTTTTCCCCCAGCTTCAGACCCGCTGGGCGCTGTGCGCGCTGGGCGCCGCAGCCGTGTTGCTGGCACTCGTTTTCCCGGGCAATGCACTGCATCCGGCGACGTCGCCCTGGTTGCCGCTGCACTGGGCTTTGGGAATTGCATCTTATGGTCTTTTTGGTGCGGCTGTGGCACATGCATGGTTCATGACGCGAACTGAAGACCGCATTCGTCTGGCAGCAGACCCACACAGCGGCATGCCGCTGCTGACCATTGAACGCCTGACATTCCGCTTTGTCGCAGGCGGATTCATCCTGCTGTCTGCATCTCTGCTGGTAGCAATTTTGCTGGGTGACTCGCTCTATGGCGCGTCAACAGGATGGAAATGGAATCACAAATCCATATTTTCCGTCTTGTCCTGGCTTACCTTCGCCGTGCTGCTGATCGGGCGATCGCAGTGGGGCTGGCGCGGGAAGCGCGCTGCCCGGGTTTTGTATATCGGTGCGGGATTGCTGCTGCTGGCTTATGTGGGCTCGCGCTTTGTACTTGAAGTGGTTCTGGGGCGCGCATCTTGAAATACCTGCTCTTGTTGGTAGTGGTGTTGTTCGGAATTGGTCTTTGGCGCTCCAATCGCCTGCCCAAACAGGAAGGCAAGCGCCCCGGCCCGGCACCCGGTTCGCCACAAGACATGATTCAATGTCAGTTGTGTTCGCTGCATGTTCCAAGAGCGGATGCTGTCCAAGGCAGACTCGGCCTGTACTGCGGAAACGACCACCATCACCGCGCGGAGGACTGAATGACCCGCCAAGCGGACGGCCACTCCTGGTTTGGCCCCTCGATACTGGATTCTGGGACAGTAGAACGGGTAAAGCACCCAAATGAAATGGAGCGACTGTGGCGTGGCTGCATGACAGCCAGGGTTGCCATTGCCGTGGTTTTACTGCTGCTGCAGTTTGTTGTTCTGGCATTGGGGCCGTCCCGTGACACCTCACTGATTCTGATCTGCGTTGCCTACCTGGCAGCAACCCTTGCCGTGCGTATTCTCTTCAAACGGCATCAGCTGGGACAGACTTTGGGGCGGCGCTGGCTCGCAATCATTGGTGTGGATCTTTGTGTTTTCGCTGTGCTGCAGTTCATGCAGGGCGCAACCGTCAATTACGCCCCGCTCTTTGGTCTGCCGGTTCTGGTAGCTGCCGTCCTGGGCTCCATGCTGCTGGCCCTGGGGACAGCAGCCAGCGTGACACTGATTTTGCTGAGCCACGCCACCTGGCTGGTTTTGCATGCAACAGGCGATGTCGCAGGTTTATGGGCTCAAGCGGCCCTGACAGGTGCTGGTGGCTTCGCCATTGCGCTCCTGGCAAACCAGATTTCCACCCGGCTTGCCAATGAGGAATTGCGCTCCCGGCGCAGTCAATTGGCAGCGCGAGTGCAGCGGCAGGTAAACGAACTGGTTATCGAAACACTGACAGATGGCGTGCTGGTGGTCGACCCCAAGGGGCTGGTTCGCTCGGCCAATCCGGCGGCATGTTACCTGCTTGGCTCAGAACGTGCGTTGACGACATCGTCATTTGAACTAAGTGCCGAACCTGGCTGGCGCCCACTGGTCGAGATGATGCGGATGAGCTTTGCAAGCAAGGCGTCGCAACAGGCCGATGTAAGCATCCGGCACCTGGGCAAGGGGCAGCGACGCATCCTGGCGCGAACCCGGTTAACTCCAGGAATGGGCAGCAACGCGGAAAGCCTGTGCGTGATCTTTTTGCAGGATCGACGAGAAACCGAAGCCCGGGCAAGAACAGAGAAACTGGCCAGCATGGGCCGCATGTCGGCAGCTGTGGCGCACGAAATCCGTAATCCGCTTGCTGCGATTGTTCAGGCGAATGCCTTGCTGGAAGAGGATATTGTCGATCCCAGACAACAGCAGCTAATACAGATCGTGCAACAGAACGCCAAACGACTGGAACGCACCGTGGATGAAATCCTGAATCTCGCCCGGGTGAAGTCAAGCGGCCTGCATGCTGTGTCACCGAGCCTGCTTCTGGATGAAGCAGTGTCACGCAATTGCCGGGACTGGGGCCACCAGACCGCTTCTGCCGAAATACTGAGGGTGGATACGGCGCTTTCTAATGTTGTGGTGGCCTTCGAGCCTGACCATCTGCGCCGTGTCATGGTTAACCTGCTGGACAATGCCAAACGCTACGCGTCAACCAGAGTCGATGCCATTGTGGTATCAACCAGCTCAACCCTCTCTGCGCAGGCCGTCTTGAGCATTTGGAGTGATGGAAATCCCCTGGATCAGTCCATTGAGCGCAATTTGTTTGAGCCTTTCTTTTCATCAGAAAGTCGCTCCAGCGGGCTAGGGCTGTATATCTGCCGGGAACTGTGTGACGGACAGGGCGCTACCATCGCTTATCAGCGCTCACGGCGGATCGTTCGCGGACAGGAACTGGATGGCAATGAGTTTTTTGTCACTTTCCAACCATCTCGACGGGAAAATGATCGCTCACGCCGGTCTGACAAAATATCTGTTGAATCATGAGCATCAAAGATCTGTCCTCCAACGCACGTATCCTGGTCGTGGATGATGAGCCTGATTTGCGCACCCTGTACGAACTGACCCTCTTGCGCGCGGGTTACAGGGTTGAGATTGCGGGAACGCTGGCAGAAGCACGGCGGATATTGGGTGAACAGGTTTTCGATGTACTCATCACTGACATGCGGCTGCCAGACGGACTGGGCATCTCTTTGCTAAGAGGCATTCGGGAGCAGGGTCGGCATGAGCGCTGTGTCATCATCACGGCATACGGTTCAGCAGAGAACGCCGTGGAGTCTCTGAAGGCTGGCGCATTCGATTACCTCACCAAACCGGTGGATTTGAAACAATTTCGCCTGGTTATTGCATCCGCTGTTCGAGACGTCAACCCCACATCTCAAAACACTATGGACCCATGTTTACGCACTGGGGCAAAGGCGCCAACACTCCGGTTGACAACCGCTCAGGTCAGCCTGCAACGTATGGTGGGCGAGTCCTTCTCCATGCGCCAGGTCAAGGAGCGCATCGGCAAAGTGGCCCGCAGCATGGCCCCGGTTTTGATACATGGTGAGTCAGGTACCGGCAAAGAACTGGCGGCCGGTGCCTTGCACGGAAACAGCCAGCGGGCAGATGGCCCCCTCGTAGCCGTGAATTGCAGCGCCATTCCGGAAAATCTTCTTGAGGCCGAATTCTTTGGGGCAAAAAAGGGCTCCTATACGGGGGCTACCCAGGATCGAGACGGATTCTTTCAGGCTGCACGGGGAGGCACCCTGTTTCTGGATGAGATCGGCGATCTCCCCCTGGCCATGCAGTCCAAACTTTTGCGAGCCATTCAGGAGCGCAGTGTGCGGGCCATTGGCGCCACCCAGGAAGAGACGGTAGATGTGCGGATTGTCAGCGCCACACACAAGGACCTGGCGGCGGAGGTCGAGGCTGGCCGGTTCCGGCAGGATTTGTACTATCGGCTCAACGTCATCGAGATCCATATCCCGCCTTTGCGCGAACGGCTGGACGATTTGCCGGCCCTGTGCATCGCGTTGCTCAACCGCATTGCCGACGAAGCTGGCATCGACGTCCCTGTTCTGTCACCCGTGCTACTGGCGCAGGTTTCACGTCATCCGTTACGTGGCAACGTGCGCGAGCTGGAAAATCTGCTTCACCGCGCCGTGGCACTCGGCGACACGGAGCAACTCCAGATCAGCGAGGAAGTCAGGCCAGTTTCCCATCCGGACAGGCAACCGGCAAAACCCCCGGGTCCGGATGACGAGTCCGACACCATACCCAGGGATTTGCAGCAGCACCTGGATCAGCAGGAGCGGGAAATACTGGTCAAGGCCCTGGAAGATGCCGGCTATAACCGCACGGCAGCGGCATCAAGGTTGGGCTTGAGTCTGCGGCAGATGCGATACCGAATCGCCAGGCTCAAGATCGATATGCCCCAGGGAGCAGACGCGATTGAGGACTCCAAGCAAAGTGGTTGACAGCAACACCACGCTCTGGGCAGACGGCTGGTACCGGTTTGCACGTCCGCTGTATTCACCGAATTTCGGAGTTCGCCCGGATACGGCAATCATTGACTTGATTGTGATTCACTCCATCAGTTTGCCACCGGGCCAATATGGCGGCAATCAAGTTCAGGCACTGTTCACCAACACGCTGGATTGGGGCCAGCATCCCTACTTTCAGACAATCAAGGGAATGCAAGTCTCTTCCCACTTCTACATTCGGCGCAATGGCGATCTCTGGCAATTTGTCAGCTGTGATGACCGGGCCTGGCACGCCGGAAAGTCCTGCTACCGGGGACGCGACAACTGCAACGACGACTCGATTGGCATTGAGCTCGAAGGTCTTGAAGGAGAGCCCTTCGAAACTGATCAATACCAAACGCTGGCTGATCTATGCTCCGCAATTTCTTCCCGATACAAAATTCGTCATATCGCCGGGCACGAACATATCGCGCCGGGGCGGAAAATCGATCCGGGTCCGGGCTTTGATTGGACACTTTTGCAACAAACCCTCGGCTGGAGCAGTGAGTATTTTCCCTAGTGGGTGGAAATGTTGATGAAGCAGACTGGCGCTATTTCGTTGCCAACGGGTTGAAGTGGTTTGGCGCTTGCCTCCAAACAGCATTTTGTGTTGTGCTACATTGCGTGCACATGAACAAGCCGGTTTTCTTTTTTAGCTACTTTTGGTTCTCACGCCCGCTGGCGGTCGAGAGACTTGGACGTTGCTGACAAAGCCCCCGAATCTCCTCAAAACCGCCGGATCCCGGCGGTTTTTTTTTGTCTTTTCAAATCCATTATTCGTAGAAGGAACACACCATGAATGCCAAGACCACGGCCACTGCTGCAGACACCTGGTATGCGAACCCCGCCGCTCGCCCCACAGACCGCACCAGCCAGACCGACGACGAACGCATCAAGGACATTACCGTGTTGCCACCTCCCGAACATTTGATCCGCTTTTTTCCGATTCAGGGCACGGCCGTGGAGTCGCTGATCAGCAAAACCCGCCGCCACATCCACAACATCATGGCGGGTAAGGACGACCGCTTGCTGGTCATCATCGGGCCCTGCTCGATTCACGATCCTGCTGCTGCGCTGGAATACGCGCGCCAGTTGAAGGTGCAGCGCGAGAAATATGCCGACACGCTGGAAATCGTCATGCGCGTGTATTTCGAAAAACCCCGCACCACAGTCGGCTGGAAAGGCCTGATCAACGACCCGTACCTGGACGAGAGCTTCCGCATTGACGAGGGCCTGCGCATTGCGCGCCAGTTGCTGATCGAGATCAACCGCCTGGGCCTGCCTGCGGGCAGCGAGTTTCTGGATGTGATCTCCCCGCAGTACCTGGGTGACCTCATCGCCTGGGGCGCCATTGGCGCGCGCACCACCGAGAGCCAGGTGCACCGCGAGCTGGCTTCCGGCCTGTCGGCGCCGATTGGCTTCAAGAACGGGACGGATGGCAACATCAAGATCGCCACCGACGCCATTCAGGCTGCTGCCGGTGGCCACCACTTTTTGTCGGTCCACAAAAACGGCCAGGTGGCGATTGTGCAAACCAATGGCAACCCGGACTGCCACGTCATCCTGCGCGGTGGCAAAGCCCCCAACTACGACGCTGCCAACGTAGCCGCTGCCTGTGCCGACCTGACCAAAGCCAAGCTGCCGCCCACGCTGATGGTGGACTGCAGCCACGCCAACAGCAGCAAACAGCACGAGAAGCAGCTGGACGTGGCGCGCGACATCGCGGCGCAGGTGCAGGGTGGATCGAAAAGCGTGTTCGGCGTGATGGTGGAGAGCCATCTGAACGCTGGTGCACAGAAGTTCACCCCTGGCAAGGACGATGCCACCCAGCTGGAATATGGCAAGAGCATTACCGACGCCTGTCTGGGCTGGGGTGATTCGCTGGAAGCGCTGGATGTGCTGTCGGCTGCGGTGAAGGCGCGCCGGGCACGCTGAATCGCTGGTCGGGACGCTAATTTGGGGTATTTTGGAGGCCTTTTTGGCCTCCATCCCACGTATCTATTGGGTTAGTAGCTCCTGTTTTTGTAGCGTTTGGAGCAACTTCAGGTGAATGCCACCGAAGCCGCCGTTGCTCATGCAAACGATGTGGTCACCCGGCCGTGCCGCGGTGCTGACCTGCGCAACCAGTGCATCAATCGAGTCGGCCACCAGAGCCCGCGCACCCATGGGAGCCAGCGCCTCGCGTGCATCCCAGCCCAGCCCGCCGTTGTGGCAAAACGCCAGATCGGCCTGCTCCAGACTCCACGGCAGCTGGGCTTTCATGGCGCCCAGCTTCATGGTGTTGGAGCGGGGCTCGAACACCGCCAGAATCCGCGGGCCCGGCCCGATGCGTCGGCGCAGGCCGTCCACGGTGGTTCGGATGGCGCTCGGGTGGTGGGCAAAGTCGTCGTAAACAGTGATGTTGCCAGCGGATGAGGCGATGGTGCCGCGAACTTCCATGCGGCGCTTGACGTTCTGAAAGCTGGCCAGGGCTTGGGCAGCGGCGGCTGGGGTCACGCCCACATGCTCGGCTGCCGCAATGG
The DNA here is from genome assembly GCA_046050465.1 of Pseudomonadota bacterium. Taxonomy (GTDB): domain Bacteria; phylum Pseudomonadota; class Gammaproteobacteria; order Burkholderiales; family Burkholderiaceae_C; genus Egaibacter. The sequence continues at coordinate 19,483 of JBJOPS010000034.1, forward strand.
CAGCAATAGCATTCAACTGATTATGCACGCCTGTGAGTGCCCACTCCACGCGGCCAACGCCCTGGCCCTGGTACAGCACATCAAACTGATGCGGCTCGCCCTGCGCCGTGAAGTCGCTCACCGCGGCGCCAAAACTGCGCACCTCGCTCCAGCAACCAGCGTGCAACACCCGGGTCAGGCTTTCCTCCAGCCCGTTGACCACCACCCGGCCCGTGCCGGGCACGGTGCGCACCAGGTGATGAAACTGCCGCTCGATGGCTGCCAGATCGTCAAAGATGTCGGCGTGGTCGAATTCCAGGTTGTTGAGCACGGCGGTGCGTGGGCGGTAGTGCACAAATTTGCTGCGTTTGTCGAAGAAGGCGGTGTCGTATTCGTCGGCTTCTATGACGAAGAGGGGGCGGTGGTGGGGTGCCTGTGTCTTCTGCTCCGTGTCCCCCGCCCGCTGCGCGGGCTCCTCCTTGACCTGCGCAGAAGACACAGG
>JBJOPS010000035.1:0-10280 GCA_046050465.1 Pseudomonadota bacterium
TCTTTTTGTTTCATACCGTCAATGATCGCAAGTTACGTGCCTCAGTCACGTATTTGGCGGAATAGTTTTGAACATCATCCCAAGATGAAGATTTTCTATGCCGCACTTGAGGCCTTGGGCAGTGCCATTCCTATTTCATTGGGAGGCCTGATTTGGATTGGTTACAAGATCGGTGCCGAGGTGATTGCTCCTTTGGTTCTGGCCTTGTTTTGTGCGATGGCCATAACCAATGTTTTTTCATCACGCTCTCAGCGCCCACTGATTTATCAAACGCGGTTTTTCGAAGTTTCCCTGCTGGTGGGCTTCATTGATATATTTGTCCCCCTTTTGAGCTCATGGGGTTTGACCGATACCCCAACTGTGCGCCTCACATTGGTGATGCTGGCATGCTTTGGCGCAGCCTTGCTGCAGCCCGTGTTTTACGCTTTGCGGCTACAACGCATCACCCGCTTCATCCCGGCACCTGTGTTCGCCGGCTTCCTCAACGCGGTGGCTATTGTTTTGATCATCAGTCAATGCAAGCAAACACTGGCTTTGCTGGCCGACCCATGGGATATTTTGTGGCCCTCGTTGCTGATCGCAGCAACGTGTTTTGTGGTGGCGCGTGTCACGCTTCACCTCAAACCCACACTGCCTGCCGGCATGGTGGGCCTGGCAGTGGCCAGTTTGTTGGCTTTTTTGCTATTCCGGTTTGGTTATGCGGTGTCATTCGTGATGCCGACCGAGCTCCAATGGGTGCTACCCGTTGCCCTGTTCGATTGGGGGATTTTCGATATCTCCAAAGTTGCGCTTGGCGCGGTATTGACGCAAGTTGGCTTTACAAGCGCCTTGCTGGCCGTGGTGATTTTCCTCAACACCATCACGGTCTCTGAAACTGTTTCGCAGATTGATGACAGGCCAACACCCAGCATCAGAGACACGATGTTCTTGTCGGCAGGGAAAATTATCAGTGCGTCCCTGGGTGCGTTGCCTGTGAGCGGCTCGCCAAGTCCAACACTGGCTGCCATGCGTGTCGGTAGTCTCACCCCAGGGTTTTTTGCCGTGGTCGCAGTATCGGGGTTGCTGTTTTATGCTTTGGGTTTGCTCGCCTGGACACCTCGCGCAGCCATTATCGGGTTGCTGTTGTTTGTCGCGCTGCTTTTGATGGATCGCCCCAGCATGGCATTGGCTCGGCGTTATGTCTTTCAGTCCAGTGTGCGCCAGCAGATGAGCCTGATGCAGCGGGAGGACTTACTCATTGTCGTCTTGGTCGCGTTGTCGGGTGCCTTTGTCAACATGGTTGTGGCCCTGCTGGTCGGTATGGCACTTGGCTTGGTCTTGTTTGCCAAACGCAATGGCAAAAATCCGATCAAGGACGTACACAACGGACAGACTTGGCGCTCCAACTGCACACGTTCATCGGGCGACACCGCACTGCTGTCGCAACATGGTCAACGCATTCTGAGCGTGCGGCTGCAGGGGGCGCTTTATTTTGGTATAGCTCGCAGTTTGCGCGAAGAACTGGAGCGCCTCATCTCCAACTCAGGGCAGCAGCGGCAATGGATGGTGCTGGATTGGCATGCCGTGGTCTCATACGACACCACTGTTGCGCACATGATGGAGTGCGTTGAGCAAGCTGCATCCACGCGTGGTGTACAAATCCTTCACTGCGACCGCGCAGACGTCAACCAAGCTTATGTTGACATGGACCGTGCGCTTGAGGTTTGTGAGAACCAGCTGCTGGATGATCTACGCCCTCGACTCGACGGCCAGACCGACCCCGCCTTGCACTTGGCGCCACTTCTTGGCGGACTTGAGCCAGAGGCCCAAGCCCTGGTGTTGAACTGTTTTCAGAGTCGCGGCTATGCCGAAGGCGAGCGTGTGATCACGAAGGGGGAGCATTCCCGTGACTTGCACGTCATTACCCACGGCCGAGCCGATGTTTTGATTGATGAGGGAGCGATCCGGCTGGATAGCATGAGTTGCGGGGCCGTCTTCGGTGAAATGGGATTTTTAGACGGCACACCTCGGACCGCCCATGTTGTGGCCACTGAACCACTGGTCACGCACGTTCTGAATCGTGTGCGTTTTGATGAGCTAAGCCGCAGTCACCCCGGTGTGGCCCAGCAGATATTGCAGAATTTGTGCGAGGAATTGGCCAAAAGATTGCGCTACCTGCATCAACTGATATCCCGTGAGCGCGCTTAGTTCGTATTGAGCAGCTTATGTAAGCGTGGTGCAAAGCGAATGGTCGCCTGGTCTGTACAGCTAATTGCAGATAGTGCAAACTTCGTGGCCTTGTGTTTCAACATCCAGACTTGGAGGTGCCCTCTATGCCAGTGGTTGTAATTGCCAATCCAAAGGGCGGTGTGGGCAAGTCCACGCTGTCCACGAATATCGCAGGATATCTGGCATCGAAGGGGCACGCGGTGATGTTGGGTGATGCCGACCGCCAGCAGTCTTCAAAGCTATGGTTGGGTTTGCGTCCTATTGGCGTCAGGACCATTAAGACATGGGAGGTTAGCGACGACTTGATCGCCAAGCCACCCAAAGGCACGACGCATCTGGTGCTGGACACGCCTGCCGGCCTGCATGGCAGCCGCCTGAAGGAAGTGATGAAGATGGCCGACAAGATCATCGTGCCGCTGCAACCCAGTGTGTTCGACATTTTTGCCACGCGCGCTTTTCTGGACGAGCTGGCCCACAGCCGCCACGCCGAGAAAACGCAGGTCGGCCTGGTCGGCATGCGGGTGGACGCGCGCACGATTTCCGCCGACAAGCTGCACGATTACATGGACAAGCTGGGGTTGCCGGTGCTGGGCTACCTGCGCGACACGCAAAACTACATCCACCTGGCTGCGCGCGGCCTGTCGGTGTTTGACGTGTCACCCCACCGGGTGGAAAAAGACATCGCGCAGTGGCAGGGCATTTGCCGCTGGCTGGATAAATAAGCGCCATGCGCACGTTTCAGACCCTTGCCGAACTCGCGGCGCTGGTGGGGCAGGAAGTGGCGGTTAGCGACTGGACCACCATCACGCAGGAGCAGGTGAACCAGTTTGCGCAGGCCACCGGCGACCACCAGTGGATTCACGTGGACGTGGAGCGCGCCAGGGCCGGGCCGTTTGGCGGGCCGATTGCGCATGGTTTTTTAACGCTGTCGCTGATTCCGAAGTTTTTTGATTCGTCGTTCGAGATCGTGCAGTCGCGCATGGGTGTGAACTACGGGCTCAACAAGGTGCGCTTCATGGCGCCGGTGCCCGTGGGCAGCCGCCTGCGCGCCCGCATGAAGCTGCTGCAGTGCGAGCCCATCGACAACCAGGGCGTGCAGATGGTCTGGGAAGTGGCGGTGCAGCGCGAGGGCTCAGACAAACCAGTGTGTGTGGCGGAGTCGATTGTCCGGTGGTATCCGTAGCCCCGGTACTGAAATAACCGGATTTCAGTTCATTTTTATGACTGAATAGGCCTCCAGCCATTGTTATATATGCGCTATTAGCTATTAATTTGATAGCATTCCGAACTCATTTTGCCGCCACGCTTCAAATACCGTGACGGCTACCGCGTTGGACAGATTGAGGCTGCGCTGGCCTGCCAGCATGGGCAGTTTCAGGCTCTGGCCGGGCGCAAAAGAAGCGCGCACCGCGTCTGAAATTCCCCTGGTTTCCGAGCCAAACACCAGCCAGTCGCCGGGTTTGAAAGCCACCGCATAGGGGCTGTGCGTGCCGCGGGTGGTGAGGGTGAACAGCCGGTCCGGCGCGGGCTGCTCGTCACGCAAAAAGGATGGCCAGTCGGCATGGCGCTTGAGCTGGGCGTACTCGTGGTAATCCAGCCCGGCGCGGCGCATGTGTTTGTCGTCCATCGAAAATCCCAGCGGCTCCACCAGATGCAGGGTGCAGCCGGTGTTGGCTGCCAGCCGGATGACGTTGCCGGTGTTGGGCGGAATTTCGGGCTCGACCAGGACGATGTTGAACATGCTCCGATTATTCAGCAGGTGCCGTTCGTGCCATGACCATGCCTGTGATGTGCGCAGCTCCGGCGGCCCGCAATGCGGTGGCTGCGGCGTGCAGCGAGGCGCCACTGGTCATGACGTCGTCCACCAGCACCACGCGTTTGCCCTGAATTTGCCCGGCTAACAACGGGTCCACGGCAAAGGCATCTTTCACGTTGCGCAGCCGTTGATCGCGCGGCAGCAAGCTTTGCGCGGGCCCGTCCTGAATGCGCAGCAGCAGCCGGGCGCGGGTTTTGTCCGGGGCCAGCGCTTTGGACAGCTCCAGCGCCTGGTTGAAGCCCCGCTCGGCCAGGCGCGTGGGGGTCAGTGGCATGGGGATCACGATATCGGCATCGTCCAGCGCGGGCTCCACCCAGGGCGCACTGCGCAGCAATAGCGCGAAGGTGTCGGACCAGCCGGTTTGTGCGCCAAATTTGTACCGAACGATCAGGTCAGCCCACGGGTATTCATACGACACGGCGGCCAGACAGCGGTCCAGCGGTGGCGGATGTCTGATGCACATACCGCACTGGGTGACACCTTCCACCATGCTGGCTACTAGCGGCAGCGCGCAGGTGTGGCAGCGCAGTTTGGGCTGCGCAAACTGGTTGACGCAGGCCTCGCACACTGGCTGCGACGGCCAGGCGTGGCACACCGCGCACTGGCTGGGCACGCGGCCCGACACCCGACTGGATACCCTTTGGAGCAGCTCGCTGAACATCGGGTCAATATACTCGGCGCTCGGAATCTTCAACCCGCCATGTCCTCAGAACGCCCCCCCACCATTGATCCGCAAGCCGCCCGGCGGTGGTCTGAGTTGCCCGCCCATGAGTCGCCCTGGCTGCATGAAGAGGTGGCGCGCCGCATGGAAGATCGCCTGCAGTGGATCAAGCTGCAGCCCGCGAGCTGGGCACACTGGGAACCGGTTCGTGGCGGTCTGCAAACCCATGCGGTACTGGCCCGTCGTTACCCGGATGCAGCCTGTTTTGTAGTGGAAGCCCACGAATTCAGAGCGCAGGTAGCTACCAAGTCAATAGCGAAGCCGTGGTGGAACCCATCTCGCTGGCGTGAAAAGTCGGTGCAATTTCAGGCGCCACCGGATGCGTCGGTGCAGATGTTGTGGGCCAACATGGCGTTGCACATGGCGGTTGACCCGCAGGCGCTGATTGCGCAATGGCACCGGGCGCTGGCAACCGATGGCTTTCTGATGTTTTCCTGCCTCGGGCCGGACACGCTGAAAGAGCTGCGCAATGTGTATAGCGCGCTTGGCTGGCCCGCGCCATCCCATGAGTTCACCGATATGCACGACTGGGGCGACATGCTGGTCAACGCCGGTTTTGCCGAGCCGGTGATGGACATGGAGCGCATTACGCTGACATTCGAGTCGCCCCAGCGACTGCTGGCAGAGTTGCGTCAACTGGGGCGCAACCTGCATCCCCGGCGATTTGAGGGTTTGCGCGGGCGGCGCTGGCTGGCGCAGTTGCATGCCGGTCTGCAGCCGGGGTCGGCGGTGCCGGGTGAGGGCGGGCGGCTCCAACTGACATTTGAGATCATCTATGGACACGCCCTGAAACCGCAGCCGCGTTTCCCTGTGAGTGCAGAGACCCGCGTATCGGTGGACGAAATGAGGTCAAAACTGCGGCAGGGCAGAGTCGGTGATCAGACGACGTAACACCCGGCCATATCCTGCGGTGTTGGGTTGCCGAATAAAAACTTGCGTTTTCTGATTCATGTCAAAGAAGAATTTTTGAATGAATTAGAATTGCGCAATTAGAGGCTACGGCATTTTCCGGCAGGCTCATGCTTCGTCCCATATGGTGGGGGGAGTATCAGGCAGGACGCATGGCAAATCTGGTTTATCGGTTCGCGACGGTGCAAGGTCAGCATGTCCAATGGTTTCTGCGGCGCAACTGTTCGGTTACGCCCCGGCAACTGTTTTGGGTGTTTCTGTCTCTTTGCGCAAGCTCTTTGGGTATTGGTGCATTTTTCTGGATGAGGGGTGCTACGCTGGTATTGCCTTTTGCATCGCTGGAATTGCTTGCGGTGGCTGTTGCGTTTGTGGTCTATGCACGACATGCAACTGATGGCGAGCGGATACTCCTGAGGGGTACCCAGCTGGTCGTCGAGTTTGAAAACGGGGGCAAACTGGAGCGCGCCGAGTTTCAGCGTGATTGGGTTCGTGTGGAGCCCCGGGCAGGGCATCGGTCCCTGATCGAGGTTTCAGGCCAGGGCCGCTCGATTGATGTGGGGCGCTTTGTCAGGCCGGAGTTGCGGCCGGTGCTGGCGCGGGAAATCAGAATGGCCCTGCGGGGTGCCTGACGGCGCGACAGATGAACAATTTGGGTTCGATAGATTTGGTTAAACAGATTCGGTTAATTTGAGGCATTGAAGAAGTGAACATGATCAAGAGCATTTCAAACCATCTGGCTCGCATGCTGCTGGCAGCGGGCGTCTGGGGCAGCACGGTGGCGTTTACCGCGGCACATGCAACGGGTGATTTGCCCGGCGGCCCCGCTGTCAATCAGTTAAATCTTCACCCCGCCGTGACCAAAATTGCCGAAGAGCAGGCCTGGTTGCACTGGTTCATGCTCATTGTCTGCACGGTTATTTTCTTTGCGGTTTTCGGTGTGATGTTTTATTCCATCTGGAAGCACCGCAAGTCGGTGGGTTACAAGCCGGCTACCTTTCACGAGTCGGTAACAGTCGAAATTGTCTGGACCATTGTTCCGTTCGTCATCGTGATCCTGATGGCGTTGCCAGCCACCAAGGTGATTGTTGCCATGAAGGACACCACCAATGCTGACCTGACCATCAAGGCCACAGGCATGCAGTGGAAGTGGGGCTATGACTACATTAAAGGTGAAGGTGAAGGTATCGGCTTTACTTCGACGCTGGACAGTTCACACCGCGCCATGTCCGATGCGGGCGGTCCGAAGGCTGGCGAAGTCGTTGACAACTATCTCCTCAAGGTTGACAACGCTCTGGTGGTGCCGGTGGACAAAAAGGTGCGCATCATCACGACCGCTACCGATGTGATCCATGCTTTCATGGTGCCGTCATTTGGTATCAAGCAGGATGCCATTCCAGGTTTTGTGCGCGACACCTGGTTCCGGGCCGAAAAAGTGGGTGACTATTACGGTCAATGCGCCGAGTTGTGCGGGAAAGAGCACGCTTACATGCCTATCCATGTGAAGGTCGTTTCTGCTGAAGATTATTCGAAGTGGGTCGATGGCGAAAAGAAAAAACTGGCTGCCAAGGCAGATGATCCATCCAAAGTCTGGGCACTGGATGACATCGTCAAGCGTGGTGAAAAGGTTTACGCTGCCAATTGCGCGGCTTGCCACCAAACCAACGGCAAGGGTGCTGGTCCCATCAAAGCACTGGACGGGGCGGCCGTGGTGCTCGATGCCGACAAGGCGAAGCAGATTTCCGTATTGCTTAACGGGCAAAACAACGGCGCCATGCCGGCCTGGAAGCAGTTGAGTGATACCGAGATCGCTGCGGTCATCACCTATACCAAGAACAACTGGTCCAACAAGACGGGCCAAATCGTGCAGCCAGCTGAAATTGTGGCCGCCCGCAAATAGTCAGCCTTGAGGTAAAGCTTTTGACGATCCTCAAGAGCTTTCAGAGCCAGTTTAGAGAATTGAGATAAGGAAATCACGATGAGCGCCGTTTTAGACCAGCACGACCACGCCCATGACGACCACCATGACCACGCCCCCACGGGCTGGCGGCGGTGGGTGTATGCCACCAATCACAAGGATATTGGTACGCTTTACCTGTTGTTCAGTTTCACCATGCTGATGGTCGGTGGGGTTCTGGCGCTGCTGATTCGGGCCGAACTGTTCCAGCCGGGGCTGCAACTCGTAAATCCCGAGCTGTTTAACCAGCTCACCACCATGCATGGCCTGATCATGGTGTTTGGCGCCATCATGCCGGGCTTCGTCGGCTTTGCGAACTGGATGATTCCCCTGCAAATTGGCGCAGCCGACATGGCCTTTGCCCGCATGAATAATTTCAGTTTCTGGTTGATGGTTCCTGCCGGACTGATACTGGTCGGTTCGTTCTTCATGCCTGGGGGCGCCCCTGCTGCCGGATGGACGCTGTACGCACCCCTGACCCTGCAAATGGGCCCCTCCATGGATGCCGGTATTTTTGCCATGCACATCCTTGGAGCCTCTTCCATCATGGGTTCGATCAATATCATCGTGACCATCCTCAACATGCGTGCACCAGGCATGACGTTGATGAAGATGCCAATGTTCTGCTGGACCTGGCTGATCACAGCCTACCTTCTGATTGCCGTAATGCCCGTGCTGGCTGGCGCCATCACCATGACTTTGACGGACCGCCACTTTGGCACCAGCTTCTTCAACCCGGCTGGTGGTGGAGACCCGGTGATGTACCAGCACATTTTCTGGTTTTTCGGTCATCCCGAGGTGTACATCATGATCTTGCCGGCGTTTGGCATCGTCAGTCAGATCGTGCCAGCATTCTCCCGCAAGAAGCTGTTTGGTTACGCCTCCATGGTCTACGCTACCTCGTCGATTGCCATTCTGTCTTTCATCGTGTGGGCACACCACATGTTCACTACCGGGATGCCAGTCACTGGCCAGTTGTTTTTCATGTACGCCACCATGTTGATTGCGGTGCCAACGGCGGTGAAGATTTTTAACTGGATTGCAACCATGTGGCAGGGCTCCATGACCTTTGAGACGCCGATGTTATTTGCGGTGGGCTTTATCTTTGTGTTCACGATGGGTGGCTTCACCGGTCTGATTCTGGCGGTAGCGCCGATTGATATCCAGATCCAGGATACCTATTACGTAGTGGCTCACTTCCACTATGTACTGGTGGCGGGCTCCCTGTATGCCATGTTCGCAGGCTACTACTATTGGAGCCCTAAGTGGACTGGCGTGATGTACAGCGAAACTCGCGGCAAGATTCACTTCTGGTGGTCCCTGATTGCGTTCAATATTACCTTCTTCCCAATGCACTTTCTGGGGCTTGCCGGAATGCCGCGCCGCTACGCCGACTACCCCATGCAGTTTGCTGATTTCAATGCAATCGCCTCTGTTGGAGCGTTTGCTTTCGGTGTGGCTCAGGTTTACTTCTTCGTATGCATCGTTTTGCCGACCATGATGGGCAAGGGCGAGAAAGCTTCGCAGAAGCCTTGGGAAGCCGCAGAAGGCCTGGAGTGGGAAGTGCCTTCGCCCGCACCGTTCCATACGTTTGAGACGCCCCCCAAACTGGACGCGACCGCGACCAGAGTTATTGGCTGATTGCGGTACAAAGCATTTCTTGAATCATGACTCCTGAGCAAAAAAAGGCCAACATCAAGACCGGGTTGATACTCGCGTCCATTGCGCTGGTCTTTTTCATCGGCTTTATGGTCAAGATGATTGTGCTGGGTAAATAAGCCATGAACCTGCGTCGCGAAAATGTCAGGATGGTTGGGAAACTGGCTGTGGTTGCTGTGGGCATGTTTGCCTTTGGCTATGCACTGGTGCCCATCTACAAGGCAATTTGCGAAATGACCGGTATCAATATCCTCGCTCTGGGCGAGAAAGATATTCCGGGCGCCAAGGCCAAGCTGGCTGCCAATACGCAAGTGGATACCTCGCGCACCATCACGGTAGAGTTTGACGCTAACGCCCGCGGCCCCTGGGATTTCAAGCCAGCCCAACGGTCGGTTCAAGTGCATCCAGGCGAGTTAGCCACGGTGATGTACGAATTTCAGAACATTCAGAATCGGCGGATGTCCGCGCAGGCAATCCCCAGTTACGCGCCTCAGCAGGCCAGTACCCACTTCAACAAGGTTGAGTGTTTTTGCTTCAATCAGTACACACTGGAGCCTGGAGAAAAGAAAACGTGGCCAGTAGCTTTCATCATTGATCCCAAGCTGTCCAAAGACGTCAAGACGATTACTTTGTCGTACACCTTTTTTGAAGTCGGGGGGGAAACTCCTGCAGCACCGGTCGCAGCAGCCACCGGAATCATCAAGGTCAGCGGGGTGGGCTCATGATTGACGGCACAGAAGGCGCTGGCAAAGTCGGCAACGGCTCCTTTTTCCGCAGTGTGAAGATGGTTGCATGGTCTTTTCTGGGTATTCGCAAAAATAGTGAATATCAGGAAGACCTGGCAAAAGTTAACCCATTGCACGTAATGGTGGTGGGGGTTGGCGCGGCGCTGATGCTGGTGGTCGGCCTGATTGTTTTGGTGAACTGGGTTGTGGCTAAATAAGCTCAAATCGCAGTCAAAATTGATTGAAGAGAACTGGAAGGAATGGAACTGAAATGAGTTCAACAACACA
>JBJOPS010000036.1:0-114550 GCA_046050465.1 Pseudomonadota bacterium
ATTCAGGCGAAAAGCCTCCGGATTCAGCCAAAACTGGATGCAGTTGGCGCTGGAGTTTCGGCAGGCGGGACATATTCGTTTATGCACCATTCTCAAACTGACTTTTGGACATGATCCCTAAATTGATTTGGCGGGTTTCTATAATCAGCGCTAATTCACCGATTTTCATCATTTTGCAGCCTCCCCACCCCCCCACTGAGTCTCCACTTTCTGTTATCGCGCAAGACATGCGAGAGGTAGACCGAGTCATTGCCTTGAGGCTGGACTCAGGCGTGCCACTCGTGGGGGAAGTTTCCCGTCATATTATTTCAGCTGGTGGAAAGCGCCTGCGCCCGGCTTTGCTACTGTTGGTCAGCGGGGCATTGGGTTTGCAGGGGCCCCAACGCCACAATCTGGCTGCAGTAGTGGAATTCATTCATACTGCCACTTTGCTGCATGATGATGTCGTAGACGACTCGGTAATGCGCCGGGGAAACGCTACCGCCAATGAGCGTTTCGGCAATCCAGCCAGCGTACTGGTGGGGGATTTTCTGTATTCCAGGGCATTCCAGATGATGGTGGACGCGCAGGACATGCGCATCATGCAAGTGCTGGCTGACGCAACCAACGTCATTGCGGAGGGCGAGGTTCTGCAGTTGATGAATATGCATAACGCCGCCCTCGACGAAGCCAGTTATCTTCAGGTGATTCGCTCCAAGACGGCCAAGCTTTTTGAAGCCAGTGCTCGCGTGGGCGCCATCCTTTCAGGCGCAGACAAGATGCTCGAAACCGCCTGCGCCGACTATGGCCAGGCGCTGGGAACTGCATTCCAGATCATTGACGATGTTCTGGACTATGCAGGCGATCATCATGTCATGGGGAAAAACATCGGTGACGATCTGCGTGAAGGTAAAACGACCCTGCCTTTGATAGCGGCTATGGAACGAGGGAGTCCAGCTCAGCGAGACGTTGTGCGCCAGGCTATTGAAACCGGTGGTGTGGCCATGCTGGATGAGGTTATTCAGGTGGTGAAGGTGACGGGGGCCATTGATGTGTCACGCGAAGCAGCCATGAAGGAAGCCAGGCGCGCCATCGAGGCTGCCAAGCAACTGCCAGAAGGCCCGCACACTTACTGTTTGATACAATTAGCCACGCAGCTACTGGGGCGAAACGCCTGATTTTTCAGCGCCATTTGAGCCCCACTTCGGGGTGTAGCTTAGCCTGGTAGAGCGCTACGTTCGGGACGTAGAGGCCGGAGGTTCGAATCCTCTCACCCCGACCAGACAAAAAAACGCAAAGAAGCATGCGCAGGAATTCCTTATGTGTCTTATGCTCCTGGCCACGGGCCGGTCTGAAGTAGTCTGAATAGCGGGTTTGCACCATTTGGTTGTTTTTCCAATTCCCAGCGCGTGGTGTGAAACGCTGCAACGGATGGGCGATATGCTATTGAAATAATAGCGCCTTGCGCCGAATTGACAAGCGCCAGAAGCCTTTTGTAGATGGTATTTTCTGCGTCTTCGTCCAGGGCGCTGGTCGCCTCATCGGCAAACACCCATTTCGGCTTTTTCAAAAACACGCGTGCCAGAGCCAGACGTTGTTGCTCGCCACCTGACAGTTTTTGACCCCACGCATCAGACTTGTCCAGTTGATCCAGCAGATTGGGCAGCAGTGCCTCGGTCAGTGCCTGACGCAGGGCGTCATCGGTGTAGATGGACGCAGCCTGCGGGTAGGCCAGCGCCTCACGCAGGGGACCGTTCGGGAAGTAGGGCCGCTGTGGAATGAACATGGCGTCGGCAGGGCGGGTCAGTCTGCCGCTGGCATGCGGCCAGATGCCGGCAAAAGCGCGAAACAGTGTGGACTTGCCGCTGCCTGAGGGCCCTTGCAGCAGCACGCAGTCGCCACTTTGGGCGGACAGGGCGGTCTGCCCAAGCAGCACGGCACCGGTAGGCAAGGCAACCGTCAGGTCTGATGTCTGAAGTGCTATCGAGTCAGTAGCTGTTAGCGCATCATTTTTGAGGGCTGCAGCCGAAACTGCTTCTTCAAAGCTGGTTAACCGGTCGGTTGTGGCGCGCCAGCTGGCCAGACTGCTGTAACTGTCGACAAACCAGCTGAGGGCACCTTGTACCTGCCCAAAGGCACTGGAAATCTGCATCAACTCACCCAACTGGATGGCGCCGCTGAAAAAGCGCGGTGCCGCCACCACAAAAGGAAATACCACGGCTGCTTGTCCAAAGAAGCTGGTGAACCAGATCAGGTTTTTCTGCGCCTTGATCAGTTGCAGGTAGTTGCCCAACAGTCGGGAAAAGCGCGTATCAAGTTGCGTGCGCTCCACGGTTTCACCCTTGTCCAGTGCAATCGATTCACTGTATTCCCGCACCCGCACCATGTGGTGCCGAAAGTCGGCCTCATACCGTTGTTGTTCAAAATTCAGCTTGATCTGGGGGCGCCCGATGTAGTGCGTCAGCACGCTGCCCGTTACGCAATACAGGACCGCCATCCACACCATGAAGCCGGGGATGTTGTATTCATTTCCTTGAAAGGAAAACGCGAACCCGCCTGACAAGCCCCACAAAATGCCGACAAAACTGGCGAGCGTTACAACGGAATTGAGCAAACCCATTGACAAGCCGATGGTGTGGCTGGTGAACAGATTGAGGTCTTCCTGAATCCGCTGGTCCGGATTGTCCGGGTTGGTTGCTTCGACATTCAGGGGGCGGGTGAAACGGGAGAGTTCCAGCTTGTAATATGCATGAGCGCTCAGCCAGCGCTGCAGGTAGTGGCCCGTCATCCAGGAGCGCCATCGCATTTCCAGCAACTGCGTCAGGTAGAACTTGTAAACGGCGATGATGATGTAGGCGAACGCCAGATAGGTAAAACGCCCCAGTTGAGTCCAGAACACGTCAGCCTGCCTGTTTTGCAGTGAATCATAGAAGAGCTTGTTCCAGTCGTTGAACAAGACCGCCATGTAGACCAGACCCAGATTCAGTGCGATGATGGCCAATAGCAAGCCGCGTGCTTTCCAGCGTTCGTCAGATTTGAAGTAGGGGGTTGACAGCGACCAGGCCTTGGTCAGAAAGTGTCTGAACGCAGTCAATTTGCCGATGGTTGTCATGACGTACAGCCTTCTTGAATGAAGGTTGCATGGTAGCGTGCCCGCAGGCTGCGTCTTGCCGCAGGGACTTCAGGGATTGCGGGTGCCCGCAGCCACGTGGCCGGCTGGCACGTGTTGTGCGGCGGAGTGCACATGACCGGTCTGGTCATCAAAAAAGAAATCCGGCGCGAACTCCCGCAGAAACTCGCCTTTGGCGAGCCCACCCAGAAACATCGCTTCGTCCACCCCGATATTCCAGTCCATCAGCGTGCGGATGGCACGTTCGTGTGCCGGGGCGCTGCGGGCGGTGACCAGCGCGGTGCGGATTCGCATGTGGGCAATTTCAGCCTGCTGCATGCGGTGCAGGGCCACCAGCAGGGGTTTGAAGGGCCCGTCTGGCAGAGGTAGCGCCACCTTGTCCATCTCATGCTGCTGAAAAGCATTCAGACCGTGAGACTGGTAAACCTGCTCGGCCTCGTCGCTGAACAGCACGGCATCGCCGTCGAAGGCGATGCGCACTTCACAAGGGTGGGCCTCACTGGCGTGGGCGGAGTATGGATAAACCTGCGCGGCGGGGACGCCAGCAGCCAGTGCGGCGCGCACATCACTCAGGTGGGTGGAGAGAAACAGGTTTGCGTGCAGCGGTTTGAGGTAACGCCAGGGAGCCTCTCCCCGGGTGAAAGAACAACGGATGATGGGCAGCGCGTAATGCGCGGCTGACCTCATGACACGCAGGCCGCTCACGGGGTCATTGCGCGACAGGATGACAACCTCAACCCGTTGGGATGGTGTCTCGTTGAAAGCCAACAGCTTCCTGACCAGCGAGAAGGCCACACCGGGCTTGGCTGGAGTGTCGAGACGCTCGCGCTGCAGTTGCATATAGGCGCGATCATCGCCCTGCTCAAAAATCCGGTTTTCCTCTTCAAAATCAAACAGCGCACGAGAGGAGATGGCGACGACCAGCTTGCCGTCCAGGGAGATGCTCATTTCACAAGCTGGTTGAGCTCAATGATGGGCAGCAATACTGCCAGCACGATCAGCATCACAACCAGTCCCATCACCACAATCAGCAAAGGCTCCAGAATCGTGGCCAACTGGATGGCGCGGCGCTGCACATCGCCACTGAGCTGTTGCGCGGCACGCTGCAGCATGGCCGGCAGCTGGCCGGTTTTCTCACCCTGACGTGCAAACATGCTGACCAGCGCCGGAAAGCGTTTCTTTTGAGACAGGGCAGAAGCCAGCGGTGCGCCTTCACGCACCAGGATCAGTGCATCCATCGCATCGGCCTTCATGGCGCCATTGGACAGCGTCTGCGCAGCCGCCTGCAAGGCTTTGAGGATGGGTACGCCGGCTGCAGCCAGCATGGCCAGCGTGCTGGAAAAACGCGCTGCGTTGTAGCCGCGGGCCAGACGCCCCAACACCGGGAAATTCAGCCAGGCCGCATCAAACTCATCACGAAAAGTGGCGTTAGCCCAGGCAAATCGTGCGCCTATAGCTCCCAAAATAATAGCAATCGGAGCCAGCCATCCATAACTTTTGACGAGGCTGCCAATGGCCAGCATGATGGTGGTAAGCATGGGCAGGGCGCGCTTGGAGCCGGCGAACACATTGGCTACTTGTGGCACGACGTAACCCACCAGAAACATCACGATCACGATGGCCACCAGCGTCACGATGGCCGGATAGAGTGCGGCGCCAATCAACTTGGCCTTGAGCGCCTGCTGCTCTTCCAGGTCATCGGCCAGACGCTCCAGTACCAGACCCAGGTTGCCACTTTGCTCACCGGCGCCAATGACGGCGGTATAGATGGAGGAAAACTCGCGCGGGTGTTGCGACAGCGCTTTGGCAAACGTCGAACCGCCATTGACCTCTGCACGCAGGGCTGCGACCAGATTGCGTTGCTTCTCGTCCTCTGCTTCCTCTGATAGCGCTGACAAGGCTCGTTCCAGCGGCAAGCCGGCTGCTACCAGTCCGGCGATCTGCCGGGTCCAGATGGCAATCCCCGTGGTATTGAAGACGGGGCGTGTCATCAACCGGTCACGCCAGCCACCCCCGCTGCCCGGGTCGGTCAAGCCGCCCGCACCAACGGGCTCAACCGATAGCGGCACCAGAGACTGGGCACGCAGCTGATTGCGTGCTGATTTGACGGTGTCGGCCTCGATCACGCCCTTGCGGGTCTGACCTTGCGGGTTGATCGCTTCAAAAGAATACGCGGGCATGGCCTGATGTGTCTGGGGTCAATCCCGGGTCACGCGGATCAGCTCTTCCTGCGACGTGATGCCGGTCAGCACCAGTCGCTCGCCGTCATCGCGCATAAGCCGCATACCGGCCTTGATGGCGGCGGCGCGAATGTCGGCCTCTGATGCACGGTGATGAATCTGGGCGCGAATCGCGTCGTCTGTTACCAGCAGCTCAAACACGCCCGTGCGTCCCTGATAACCCGTCTGACCGCAGGCATCACAACCCGCGCCCTGGCAGTGCAGGCACAGCTTTCTGAGCAGCCGCTGCGCCAGAACACCCAGCAGGCTGGAGCTCAGCAAAAAGGGTTCCACGCCCATGTCGATCAGGCGGTTTACCGCGCTGGCCGCATCGTTGGTGTGCAGCGTGGCCAGCACCAGGTGGCCGGTGAGTGATGCCTGGATAGCGATTTGCGCGGTCTCAAAATCGCGGATCTCGCCGATCATGATCACGTCGGGGTCTTGCCGCAGGATGGCGCGCAGGGCCTTGGCAAAGGTCAGGTCGATCCTGGCGTTCACCTGAGTTTGCCCAACTCCGGGCAATTCATATTCGATCGGGTCTTCCACCGTCATGATGTTGCTGTGCGCGGCATCAAGCTGACTCAGTGCCGCATAGAGCGTAGTGGTTTTGCCGGAGCCGGTAGGACCGGTCACCAAAATGATGCCGTGGGGCTGGGAAATGAGTTTTTTGAGCCGGGTGAGTAAGTCGCCCTGCATGCCAACGGCTTCCAGATTCAGCTTGCTGTCGCTTTTGTCCAGCAAACGCAATACCGCGCGCTCACCATGTGAACTCGGCAGTGTGCTCACGCGCACGTCCACGGCGCGGGTGCCAATGCGAAGGGAAATGCGGCCGTCCTGTGGCAGTCGTTTCTCCGAGATGTCCAGCTCGGCCATGATCTTCAGGCGTGAAATCAGCGCCGCGTGAAGTGCACGATTGGGTTGCACAACCTCGCGTAGCGCGCCATCGACACGAAAGCGCACGCTGCTGTGTCGCTCATACGGCTCGATGTGAATGTCACTCGCACCATCCCGCGCGGCCTGCGTCAGCAAGGCATTGAGCATGCGGATGATGGGCGCATCGTCCGAGGTTTCCAGCAAATCTTCCACCGCTGGCAGGTCCTGCATCATGCGTGACAGGTCGGCATCACTTTCCACTTCGCTCACCACATCCGCCGCGTTGGACTCACCCTGCGCGTACACGGTGCTGATACGCTGCACCAGCAGATCCTGTGTGGTGGTTTCCAGCTGGCGAATGGGGTACTTGCGGGTCACTTCGCTGATGCCGGCCGGCCTGGAAGCCGGGTGCAGCCACAGCGTCAGCACGCCCGCGTCTTCTTCAAGCAACAGTTGCTGGGAGCGGGCAAAGGCGTAGGGCAGGGGGTAACGCATGGCTGGTGGCCAACGAGGTGGTCAGAGCTTCAAGGGGTAACTTTGGGTGCCGAGGCCGCCGACACCGGCGCAGCTGCACGCGGCGCCTTGGGTGGCATGAGGGGCCCTTCATTCACCGGCACCAGCACACTGGACACAGGTTGCGCCGCTTTCTGCCCAGCCCGCATCAGGTCGTAGCGGTCCATGGAGAATTCTTCCAGCGATGCAGCATCACGCACCACCACTGGCCGCAGGAACACCATCAGGTTGGTTTTCTTGCGCGTGCGTGTTTCGCTTTTGAACAGGTTGCCGAAGAAGGGGACGTCACCCAGACCCGGTACTTTTTCCTGGTTGCCGGTGTATTCATCCTGCAACAACCCACCCAGTACCACGATGGCACCGTCTTCCACCAGCACATTGGATTCAATCGTCCGCTTGTTCGTGGTCGGGCCATTGCTGGCGTTGGCCGTGGAGGCCTGCACGCTGGAGATTTCCTGATAAATGGCCATCTTCACCGTGCCGTTTTCACTGATCTGCGGTTTGACCTTGAGTGTCAGACCCACGTCCTTGCGTTCGATAGTCTGGAACGGATTGACAGTATTGGCACTGCTGCCGGTGTTGGTGAACTGGCCCGTGACGAACGGAACATTTTGACCAATAACAATCTTGGCTTCTTCGTTATCCAGTGTGAGCAGATTGGGCGTGGACAGCACATTGCCGCTGCCGGTTTCTTCGAGAAAGCGCGCCAAAAAGCCCAGTACATACACCCCATTGGTCTGGTGAGCAACGCCGAAGTTGGCACCCCGCGCCACGGATGGCGTACCGGCCGCAGCCGAAGTCGACAAATTGATGATATTGCCGATACTGGAGCCAAAGTTGGTACCCAGCAAACCGATGTTTCGGCTACCGGCATTGCCCAGCGCGCCCTGCCACTGGATGCCAAATTCTGCGGCGCGGTCAGCGCTCACTTCAGCAATCAGGCTTTCTACAAATACCTGGGCCCGACGTGAGTCGAGCTTGTCAATGACCGCACGCAGTTGCCGGTACTGTGGCTCTGCTGCCGTGATGATGAGCGAATTGGTCGATGCATCAGCCTGAATTTGTCCACCAGTTGTGGACTGGCCGGCAGTTGCCGCCGCCGTCGTACCGGCTGCACCCGCAGGGGTAGCTGGCGTCAGGGAGACACGCGTCTCGCCAGCCATGGCTGCACGCAGGGTGGCGGCCAGTTTGGTGGCATCTGCATTTTTCAGGTAAACGACGTAGATATTGCCAGCTGCTCCATTCGCTGCCTGGGATGCAGGCTGGTCCAGTTTCTCGATCAACGACTTCACCAGGTTCACACGAGCCGGGTTGGCTGCCCGCAAAATCAGTGAATTGCCACGCGGCTCGGCGACCAGCGTGGTCTTGTAAGAAGCATCCGCCTGCCCCCCTGCAGCAGCTCCACCAGAATCAATCAGTCGCAGAACCAGCGGAGCCAGATCGCTGGCGATGGCGTATTTCAGCGCAATGATTTCAACGTCGGTTCCAGGCGCAACGTCCATCGCAGCGATGATCCGGCCAATGCGCTGGAGGTTGTCCGCATAGTCGGTGATGACCAGCGAGTTGTTGCCCGCATTCACGTTGATCGTGTTGTTGGGACTGATCAGCGGACGCAAAACCGGCACCAGATTGTTTGCATTCTCGTAATTGAGCTTGATGATCTGCGTGATGATCTGGTTACTGGTGGCCCGCACCGGTGCACCGCCGGTACTCACGCCGACTGATGCGCTTTGCAGCTTGGCATCAGCCTCTGGCAGCACCTTGTAGATGCCGCCGGTTTCCACCATCGTGTAACCCTGCAGGCGCAAGGCAGCGAGAAACTGGTTCATGGCCGCAGCGCGGCTCACCGGTTTTTCGGTGACCAGACTGATGTTTCCCTTGACCCGCGGATCAACGACAACGCCCAGACCGGTCACCGTGGCCATGGTCCGGGCGACGGCTTCAATATCGGCATTGACAAAATTCAGGGTGATAGGCTCATTGCGGCCAGCTGGCGCAGTTTGCGCCATGGCGACTTGCCCACTCACAATCAGAGTGGACACCACAGCTGGCACCATGCGCAGCAATGCACGGTGGGCTACCAGACGGGTTTGTCGGATCAATGTACTCATAGCGTTAGCCTACAGTAATAACGGATCGGGCTCCAGTGCGTCGCCCGATCAGATTCAGAAGGTTGGACAAAGCTGCTTCGCGGTCTGGCGCTGCACCAGCTTCGCCAACAAACCGCAACCGCGAGCCAATCCACTCGCCAGTTCCGCTTAACTGCAGGCCTCCATCCAGGGTTTCAAGCTCCAGCCTTGTTGTTTCGCCTCCGGACACGGTGAGGCGATAGCTGCCCATAGGCTTGAGAGTGGACAGCCTTGACGACATATTGTTGGCATCCAGCACCGCCTGCCCCTCAATGGTCAGGCGGCCCTCAATCCACGTAGCAGAAAAGCCCGTCGTGACCACCTTCATGAGCCCTTCTGGTTGCATGGTATTCCAGGGCGTACCCAAGCCAGCCAACATTGCTGCAGGCCAGGTGGATTCACCGTTGAGCACCGTTGCTTTGACGCCACCCCACTGCATGGCGGCCTGTATGCGCAGCGGTTGTGGGGTGCAGCATTCGGCACTGACCGCGAGGTTCAAACCAGTCAGAGCCGGTGAAATATGCCATTGCAGTAAACCAGGCAATACAGCCCTGTCGCGACTTGCGGCTCCTCCAGTCAGTGCCAGCTGGGCCGAACCCGACCATACGGTTCCACGTGCATCGGTCAGCAGCACTTTCCCGGCCGAGCTGCTGCTCACGGCCGATGCCAGCCACGATGCCGGTGCAAACACCAGCACCGTCAATGCCACGCCCAGCACCATGCCAAAGATGGCCAGCCCCCAGGGGGTTTTGTTGGATACGGATGCGAAAGGGCGACGGTTCGGTTTCATCAATGTCATCGCGCGGGCAGCACCAGCACCACCACACCATCCCAGCCAGATCTGGTATCGGTGGTGTTGCGCGTCAGCCGCGATTCAATGGGCAGGGCATGCGCATCAACCCGGACCTGGGCGAGCCAGGACACCAGTGCTTCAGGTGGCACGGCCTTCATGGTGACGGTAGCACGTTCTCCTGCCATCGTGATCTGTGCCTGAGCCCCGAGATTCTTTTTCACCAGCGTGGCCAGCATGCGTGACGCATCGTCGTAGCTGACTTTGGGTCGGGATTGCAGGGCCTGGGCTTGCGCCTGCATAGCCCGCATGGACTGCAGCTGGGCGTCCAGCGCGCGGTGCTGGGCGTCCGCGGTGCCGAGCACCGTCAAAGCTGGCGACAGAAGAAGCCACCACACCACCGCCAGAATGATCAGGCCCGCAGCCGCTGCAAGCATGGCTTTTTCGCGCGGAGCTACTGAAGCCCAACGGGCTTGCAGGGTGGACTGGAGCGAGGCGGGCAGCTTCATGGTGCTCCTGTGGGGCCTGCGGGCCGCATGACCAGCGTTTCGCTTTCAAGCCGTCCTGCAAAGCCCCGGGCCTGCAATTGGGTGGTCATGGCCGATGCCTCCTCGCCACCCAGCCCCAGCCCCTTGAAGCGGGCTTCACCGGCGACAAATTCGATGCCGGAGATGCTGCGATTAAGGGGTGCCGTGTCTCCAATAGCGGCCAGCATCACCTCCAGATCACGCCTGGAGAGATTGCCTCCAGCCTGGTGCAGCAGACCCATTTCCCGCTCCATCTGGACGGGGGCATCGACGATGACCTGGACGCCCGGAAAAGTCTGGGTCAGCACGGACCGGATGGTTTCGCGTTTCGTGTCCAGCGCCGATTTTTCCCGCCAGGCCATGGCATTCAAGCCAATCAGGTTGGCACCAACCAGCACAGCCACCCCCCAGCGTGCGGCACGCCACCTGGGTGACTGCAGAAACGCCACCCATCCGGACGAAAGACGTTTGAGGGCGCGTTTACCGCCAGAATTGGCCAGATCAAATTGCGCCAGATCCCAGGAAGACTGGGCAGCCCGCAGGGCCCGTTCGGGCCAGGTCTGCAAGGTAGCGCGACGCTGAAGGTGTTTCTCTGCCAGTTCCAGCACGGCAGGCTCGGCCATGACTTCCGCTTGCGCAGGCAGATTACCCAGACTACGGGCCAGTGACAGGGCGGCGCTCGTCACTGGCAGGATGGTTACGCCACCCTCATCGGGGATGACCAGGTCAGCCTGATCCGGTTCTCCTACCAGGTAAATGGCAGAAGGTGGTGTCAGAGCGGCACCTGGTACGAATTCCGGAACAATGCGCGACACCGGGCATTGCGCACCTTCCAGAATCGACAGACTGGCACGCAACCAGGCCTTGTCACACACCGCCACCCAGAATGGCAGCCCCGGGTCAATGGTCGGCTCCAGCGCAAAGTGCAGATGTTCGGCATCGTCCAGCAGGCGCTCCTCCAGTAAGCCCTCAAGAACTGCGCGCAACCGTGGAGAGCTGGTGCTTACACCTCGTGGCAGTTCGACCTGATGCCATGACAGAACCCGTGCAGACACCACGGCTACTGCCGCATCACCTGGACCATTGTGGCGGGGCAGCAGATTGGCAACCGCTTTGGAGTAGCGCTCCACGGTTACCCCGTCTGAACTCAGTGCGTACGCGAACTCCGTAGCCGAAGTGGCGGCCTGCTGGGGGAGTTTGACGATCAGCGTGGTCATGATGAGGTGAGGGGGCTCATTGTAGTGAGGTGACTTGCGCCGATGTTATTGACCAAAGGCCATGGTTGTTGACTCAGCGGGCGGGCCTTCATGCAATACGCCGCGTTCGCGCCAGAGGATTTTCACATCCAGACCATCACGTTGCAGCAAAGAGTGTTCCTGAAAGGTGGTGTCGTCAATGCGCAAACGGCCCCTCACTTCAAAAAACCGGGAAGTCACGGTTAACGCATCCTGATTCCCGGGATTGCTGATTTCCGGCGCATATTGCATGACCTCGCCCAGCGTGCGAAAGTGGGACTGATTGCGCTGTGCAACCAGCTTTTGGGCGGTGGCCCTGGCCATTGTCGGCACGGCTGCATACAGGGTTTCTGCCGAGGCAGTGTTCACATTCAGCAGCGTGCGCGCAGGCAGCAGGGTGACAAACGGCGTGATGATGGCCAGTGTGCGGGGCGGCAGACCCATCCAGACCAGTTGCTCCAGTCGCTGCGGCATCAGGGCAGTGAACGCATCGCCTTTTGCGGCCTGTGTGTCGGCTTCAGTGGCGCCACTTTCAGAGGCCAGGCGCAGGTTTTCAGCCAGATCGGCCAGCTGTTGCTGCGGCAAGCCCAGCAACTCAAACAGTCTGGTGAAGGTCGTCATGGTGCGGGCCGACACCTTGTTGTCTTCAATGAGGTTCAACACATTCAGACGGCCTTGCGCATCGGTGATCTGGCCAGACAGAAATGCTTCCATGGTGGAGTCGGAGTCGGTCGCCGTGTTGTACTGGTCAACCGCCAGAAAGCTCGACAAGCGGGCCTCTTGCAGCGAAATCGCCCAAGGCTCAGCCAGGTGGTCGGCACCACCTGCACGCGCATCCTCAATCAGGATCAGCCGCGACCAGTCCATCGAGCCGCTCAATATCCAGCCTGACTGCACCCGCAAACGGTCAGCCGCTTCCACTTCCACTGCGCGCCATTGTTGCCACAGCGACGCAGCCGCCAGGGTCGCCACCAGTGTCACGGTCAGCATGGCTGCCAGCAGCGCAGCGCCACGGGCATGGTGCCCACGTTTGCCGGTGCTCATGTTCGAAGGCGTCATATCGATTTGCCTCCACTCAAGGTGGGCCGGATCCAGTCCAGCGTAAGGTCACCCACCAGCGTTTCTCCGGAGGGCAGGGTTAGCGTCAAACGCACGCCATCGGGCAAAACGGTGATCGGCCCGCCCGATGCATCGCCGGACAGCGCATGGCCCCAGGCGTCACCCTGGTAAAAATACACCTGCCACCGATCCAGCGCTGTAATGGCAACCTCCTTTTGTTTTTCTTCATCGCCCGGGTTTTGGGCCCATTGCGCTGCCTGGCGCCAGGCCTGATCCAGTTCATTGCGCGTGCGCACCGGGCTGGATTGCCAGCGCAGCCATTGGCCGCCAGCGTCGTTTACCCGACGAGTCCATGCAACGACCAGCACGCCTTGCGTCGGATCAACGGTGTTGCGCCGGGTCACGCGCAACACCCGGCCATCCCAGTCCATGGGCGCCGCATTGCCTGCGCCTGTTAACTGGGTGATGTTGTCCAGGTCCGAGCGCCACTGCATCAAGCCGGCCTGCAGGGTCACAATCTCATCGGCCCGGGTTTGCGTCTGCGATTGCGCCCGTGTCATGCCATCGAGCCCGCGCCAGCTCAATACCGCCATCAGCGACATGATGGTAATGGCCACCAGCACCTCGATCAGCGTGAAGCCACAGTCGCGTCTTTGGCCTTGTACCATCAAAACCGCCCAATCACGGTAGACAGTTTGAGCACGGGCACTTCATCATGGGTGACCCGGGCATCCACCCGCCTGAAATGGGGGTTGGGCGTGGGCATGACCGTGACGGCCACATCAAACCTGAAACCCACCTGTTCGCATTGTGAAGCACTGTTGCCGACAACCGGCATCTGTTTGAGCAGGCGAATGCGTGTGAGCTCGTTTTCGGCGCACAAATGTGCCAGCAACAGGTCTGACTGGCGCGCAGCGGTATTGGTCAGCGCATTGGTAGCCTGCATGCCCGCCATCAGCGCGACAGCCACGATGGCAAGCGCCACCAGCACCTCAATGAGGGTAAACCCCTTTGAACAGGAAAGGACGCGCATGGGTTTCATGGCCGACTCACGATGGGCTCAAACGGCACCACGGCAAAGGGCCGCAGCCCGTCGGACATCACCCGGACAGTCTTTTCAGGTTGTTCCTTCAGACTCAGAAACACCTCCTGACGCCCAATCAACGGCTCAGGGCCCAGATTCAGGACGGCCTTGGCGTCAACCGTGACGCCCTCGCTTTGCCAACGCCCGGACCGGTCGCTGCCGGACAAACCGGTGAATTTGAAACCTGTGCCGGTGCTCTTCCAGTTCACCGGCACCCCGGTGGCACGGGACTGTGCCCGGGCCGACTCCAGCATCGCAGCCAGCCGTTGGCCCTCACGCTCCAGTTGCGTGTTGGCGCTGTCGCGCATGGCAAACGCCACCCCCGCCGTGCCCATGGCGATGATGGCGATAACCACAAGCAGCTCAATCAGCGTGAAACCGCGTTGGCGGTGCGACGCTGGTGAGAATGCGAATAGACAATTTTCCGCAGGGCCGCCCCAAGGAAAATTAGCCCCCTGTGGGGGCAGCGCAGCACACGCAGTGGCAAGCGTGGGGGTCAGGCTACTGCCAGCTTCCAACGTCAGCATTCTTTCCCTCGCCCCCGGCTTGCGCATCGGCACCAAACGACATCACGTCGATCTCGCCCTTGATGCCCGGGTTGAGGTATTGATAAGCCTGGCCCCACGGGTCGTTGGGCAGGCGTTCCAGATACGGTTTCCAGTTCGGCGGAATCGGCCCGCCGCCCGCGGGTTTGGCGACCAGCGCCTTCAGGCCCTGCTCCGCCGTGGGGTAGCGCTGGTTGTCCAGCCGGTACAGTTTCAGCGCCTGCATCAGGTTGTTGACATCCGTCTTGGCGGCGGTAGCGCGCGCATCATCGGCGCGGTCCAGCACATTGGGCACGATCAGTGCGGCCAGCACGCCGATGATGACCAGCACCACCATCAATTCAATCAGCGTGAAGCCGCGCGCCAATGTTGTCTTGAACGCAAATCGGAGTCTTTTCATGGGTCTAACGTGTCCTTCCCGGGGTGACGTCAATCATAATCCGCCCATGTTGACAAATTCACAAAGCAGGCAACTGTCGCACTTTGTTACGTTCACCGTGTGGGCGCTGGTGGCGGCCTGTCTGGTTTTCTGGGTGTTGAAGTGGGCAGGCTCGTCGCAGGGGAGCGATTTGTCCTCGGGTGGTGCGGTCAGCGCGGCAGATGGCTTCGCGCAGGTTAGCGCGGGGGACCCGTCTGTCATTGCCAAACTGCTGGGGGCCGTGCGTGCAGCGCCCGTGGCTCAGGCGGCGGCTGTGCCCAGTCGCATTGTCCTGATGGGCGTTTTGGCCAGTGCGTCCAGCCAGGGTGCGGCACTGATTGCGGTGGGTGACAAACCGGCCAAGCCGTTTCGTGTGGGCGCCCAGGTGGACGACGGGCTCATCCTGCAATCTGTCAAAACGCGCAGTGCGCAGTTGGGTTCTGATGCCAGCGGCCCCACTACCATGACGCTGGAACTGCCGCCGCCCCCGCCGCCCCCGTCGCCCCCGTCGCGTTAGCTCCGGGTTAGCTTCTTCTGGTTAGCTTCTATTTCGCTGGCTTCACAGCTCCAGCAGCACCGTTTCCCCGTACCCAGGCCCATTGACGGGCCATTGATCCGCACTGCCCACTGTTTGCACACCGCTTGCGATCAATGCGGCCGCGCGGATGACACCTGCATGGGTGATCCAGACCGTGTTTTCACCTTGCACTTCGGCCATGGCAGTTTCAACCCGCTTCATGAAGGCTTGCACTGATTCGCCACCGCCCGGGCAATGTGTTGCGAACTGCCCGGTCCACCGGGCCACAGCCTCCTCACCGATGGCGTCCCAGCGCTGGCCTTCCCAGCTGCCAAAGTTCATTTCTGCCAGTTTTTCATCGGAAATTGGTGCCAAATCAGGCCGTAGCCCGCATAAATAGTTCGTGAGTAGCTCACATCTTTGTAGCGTTGAGGTGCTCAGCGAAACCTGCTGCGCGCCATTCGGTAAACCATTCAATAAACCATTCATCGGCAGGCTGGCAGCCAGTTGGGCGGCGCAGGTGCGGGTGGCTGCTTCGTCTGCGGGCACGTCCAGCGCACCGTAGCAAACCCCGGGTTCAATCAGCGGGCGGGCGTGGCGCACCAGCCAGAGCTTCATGGTGTCGCCACCGCGCAGCCCACATAAAACGCGATCTCACACACTTGTTGCGTGGCGCCCAGGCAGTCTCCCGTGAAACCCTGCAAACGGCGCGCAAACAGCCGCCACATCCACAGCATCGCCAAGCCGCTGCACACCACGCTTGCTATTAAAAATATAGCTGTATGTCCATAATACACGATGGCTAGAGGCATAAAACACCATATAAAAGCGACCAAAAGGGCGCTGGAGGTCATCTGGTCGGCCAGCGGCTTGCTTTTGGAGCCCGCTGCGTCGCCCACGTGCGCCATGGTGCGCACCAGCACCAGCGGCCACAAGCGCGACAACACGTGTGCACCCACCAGCGCGGCCAGCGCCACGTCCAGCCCCATCGAACCCAAAACGGCCAGCAGGGCCACCTTGGTCATCAACGCCAGTGTGAGCGCCATGGACCCATAAGCCCCGACCCGCGAGTCTTTCATGATCTCCAGCGCCCGCAGCCGGTCCACACTGCCGCCCAGTCCATCGGCCACGTCGGCCAGCCCGTCCTCATGAAAGCCGCCGGTGAGCATCACGGTGGCAATGGTGCAAAACGCGGCGGCCGCCAGCGGCGTGAATTCGCTGGCCGGGAACGCGATGTACACCGCCGCATAAACCACACAGGCCACCACCGCCACGACCCAGCCCACGCCGGGGAAGTGCGCGGCGCTGGCGCGCAACATGGCCGGGCTGTAACCCACCCAGTCCGCCAGCCGCCCGGTGACCGGGATGCGGGTGAAGAACTGGATCGCCAGCAAGTAGTGCCGAATGAAACGGCGGATGAAACTCATTCGCTCTTCAAAAACAGCTGATACACCGGGTTGGCCGTCTCTTCCACGCAGGGGTAACCCAGCGTCTTCAGAAACTGGTCAAACGCCTTGTTTTCCGCCGCGGGCACCTGCAGGCCCACCAGAATGCGTCCGTAGTCGGCGCCCTGGTTGCGGTAGTGAAACAGGCTGATGTTCCAGCCCGGGCGCATCAGGCTCAAAAACTTCATCAGCGCACCGGGCCGCTCGGGGAAGATGAAGCGCAGCAGCCGCTCGTCTTTCGCCAGCTTGGAGTGCCCGCCCACCATGTGGCGGATGTGCTCCTTGGCCAGCTCGTCATGCGTCAAATCCAGCGCCTTGAAGCCGTGTTTGTCGAAGTTGTTGGCGATCTTCAGCGATTCACCCCTGCCGTGCGTGGTCAGGCCCACAAACACATGGGCGGTGGCGCTGTCGCTGATGCGGTAGTTGAACTCCGTCACCGAGCGTGGGCCGCCGGGCAGCTCGCCAATCAGCTCACAAAACCGCCGGAAACTGCCGCGCTCCTCGGGGATGGTCACGGCAAACAGCGCCTCGCGCTCCTCGCCCACCTCGGCCCGCTCGGCCACGAAGCGCAGGCGGTCGAAATTCATGTTCGCGCCGCACAGAATGGCAGCGTAGGTTTCACCCTTGGTCTTGTTTTTGGCGACGTACTGCTTGATGGCGGCCACCGCCAGCGCACCTGCGGGCTCGACGATGGAGCGGGTGTCCACAAACACGTCCTTGATGGCCGCGCACACAGCGTCGGTGTCCACGGTCATGTAGTCGTCCACCAGATGGCTGGCCACACGGAAGGTTTCTTCACCCACCAGTTTCACGGCAGTGCCGTCGGAGAACAGGCCCACGTCGGGCAGGGTGACGCGTTTTTTGGCGGCTACGGACTGAATCATCGCGTCCGAGTCATTCATTTGCACGCCAATCACGCGGATGGACGGGTCCACCGCCTTGATGTAGTTGGACACGCCAGCAATCAGGCCGCCGCCGCCAATGGCTACAAATACCGCGTCCACACCGGCGCCGTTCTTCCCTCGTGTTTTTTGCCCGGCTTTATTTCCTGCTTTGGCAGCCTTGTCGGCGCCCAGGGTTTGCACCTGGCGCAGCATTTCCATGGCGATCGTGCCCTGGCCTGCAATCACGTCCGGGTCATCAAACGGGTGCACAAACGTCAGCCCTTGCTGTTTTTGTATCTCCAGCGAATGGGTGTAGGCATCGGAATAGCTTTCGCCAAACAGCACCACTTCGCCACCCAATCCGCGCACAGCGTCCACTTTTACCTGCGGCGTGGTGGTGGGCATCACGATGACGGCGCGGGTGCCCAGCTTGCTGGCACTCAAAGCCACACCTTGGGCGTGGTTGCCTGCGGATGCACAAATCACCCCCTTCTGGAGCTGCCCGGCGCTCAGGTGCGCCATCTTGTTATAGGCGCCACGCAGTTTGAAGCTGCGCACCGGTTGCTGGTCTTCGCGCTTGAGCAGCACCGTGTTGTGCAGGCGGCGGCTCAAGGCTCGCGCGGGCTCCAGCGCGGACTCAACAGCGACGTCGTAAACGCGGGCCGTGAGAATTTTCTTGAGGTAATCGGCAGGCGTGAGATGGGGTGCGGGCATGATGGGTAAACTCCTGCAGTCATTATAGGCACACCATATTTTGCTCCGCGCGGGGCACTTTGAAAGGATCAACATGGAATGCACAGTCAGCTGGACCGGCGGCGCAGGCACACGCTCGGGCATGGGGTTTCTGGCCGAAACCGGCAGCGGCCACACCATCATGATGGACGGCGCGCCCGATGCCGCCAAACCCGAAAACGGCGGCCAGAACCTGGCACCACGCCCCATGGAAACGCTGCTGGCGGGCGCGGGCGGCTGCACCGCCTATGACGTGGTGCTGATCCTCAAGCGCGGCCGCCACGATGTGCGCAACTGCTCGGTCAAGCTCTCTGCCGAGCGCGCCGAGGTGGACCCCAAAGTGTTCACGGCCATCAACATGCACTTCACGGTGTCCGGCAAGGGCATTCCCGCGCAGGCGGTGGAGCGCGCCATCGCCATGAGCCACGACAAATACTGCTCCGCCACCATCATGCTGGGCAAAACCGCAGCCATCACCACCAGTTTTGATTTGATCGAGGTTTGAGGCTAAATCGGGCCTTTTTCAGGTGCCAAATCGACCCTCAGCCCTCTGTTTATATTCGTGAGTAGCTACTAATTTTGTAGCAAATGTGGAGGTGGCTGCGGCGCGCTAAACCCGGTGCGCCACAGCCGTCATCACCCTGGCCGCCACGCGCATCAGGTCTTTTACAGGCTGCGCCAGCTCCACGGCCCCGGCGTGCTGCGCGTCCAGCGCATGGCGCGCCTCGTCGTCCTTCATCTGCGCCACGATGGCGCGTGAGGCATGGTCATGGGGGGGCAGGCGTGTCAGGTGGCTCTGCAGGTGTGCTTCCACCTGCTTTTCAGTCTCCACCACAAAGCCCAGGCTTGGGCGCTCGCCTGCCCTGCCCGCGACCAGCCCCAGCCCGAAAGCACCGGCGTACCACAGCGGGTTGAGCAGCGAGGGCCGCGCGCCCAGCTCGTCCAGGCGCTGCCTCGTCCACGCCAGATGATCAGTTTCTTCAAGGCTGGCCCTCGTGAAATGGGCGCGAAGCGCTTCGTTTTTGGTAGCAAATGCCTGCGCCGTGTACAAAGCCTGGGCGCAGACTTCACCTGCATGGTTCACGCGCATCAACGCACCGGCCAGTTTTTTATCCGCGGCAGATAACGACGCAGCCGGTTGCGCTGGCAGCGCGGGACAAGCGCGACTCGCACGCGGCGCGGCAAACAGCGTGCGCAAGGCGGTGTCAGCAGCTGTCAAAAAAGTGTCCACCATGGCCCCCGGTCAAGACATATTGGTCATGCCGGCATTGTCCTGCAACAACTGCTTGCGCCCCGGCGCAGAATAAGGGTAAACCCTGAGTTTCCAGTGCCTACCAATTCCAAAAGGTTTGTTTGGGGCGGTGTAAATAGCATGTTTCACTTTGTTGCAAGTCTGCCACGAAAGCCATTTTCCCCCCTCTTTTCAAGCCTTTTCCTTTGCCAAATGGGGCTCGGTCTGGTGCAATAGCGGCAACTTCCTAAAAGCAGGAGGTTGGCCCGGGGATCCGAAGTCTTCGCACCGGAGCCCGATGTTTAACCTTGGAGAAATCTGAAATGAAAAAAACCCTCGTAGCTGTTGCTGCTTTGGCTCTGGTTGGTGCAGCTTCTGCCCAGTCCACAGTTAACCTGACCGGCAAATTCCGCTTTGCTTACCAAGCCATCAATAGTGGCTCTGGTGCTGCAAACGCCAAGTCAAACGGCTTTGCAGTGACCGACGGTGACGTCGTGTTCGCAGCTGTTGAAGACCTCGGCGGCGGCATGAAGGCTGGCGCTACCATGGCCGTTCGCGTCCGTGGCCGCGCAACCACCTCAACTGCTTCCGCTACTGCTGTCGTTGCTCCTGCTACCACTTTGGCTGGCTCAGCAAGCGGCGCGCCAGTTGACGGCCGTGATGCCACCATCTGGTTGTCTGGTGGCTTCGGCACGCTGGTTGGCGGTGCAGTTGAAGCCGGTAACGGCATCATCGGTCTGGGCGGCGCTGGTGCCCCTGTGATTGGTCTGGACGATGGCACCGCCTTGGCTGGTGGCACCAACGTTGACTGGCTGGCCTACACCACGCCTAACATGGGTGGTTTCACCGCAACCGTTCAACTGATCGACTCCCTCGGCGCTCCTGGCGCTGGCGGCATGCAGTCCCTTGCAGCAACGCAAGATGCAACCCTGATCGGCGCTGGCTACTCCAACGGCCCTATCAACTTCAAAGCTGATTACACCAGCTTTGGTGCCAACGCTGCTGCTGCACCTCAGGCTGACAGCCGTCTGCGCCTCTCCGGCAACTACAACCTGGGTGTCGCCACCGTGGGCCTGGGTTATCAGCGTGCCGAAAACTCTGCTAACACCAAAGATACCCAGTACATCCTGGGTGTTGCCGCACCGTTCGGTCCTGTGACGGTTGGTGCCAACCTGACACGCCGCTCGGTGACCGGCGGCCTGAAGGTGTCTGGCTACGATGTGGGTGCATCTTACAATCTGAGCAAGCGTACCTACGTGAACGTGGCATACAAGTCGGTTGACAGCAGCGCTGCAGTTGACAATGCAACCCAGTTCCGTATCCAGCTGGCTCACTCGTTCTAATTTGACGCTGGCGTGAGTCAGCATTCAAACTGAATGAACGAAAACCCCCGTGGCGAAAGCCCCGGGGGTTTTTTCTTGAGCGGTGTTTCAAATTGTTGCACTCGTGCAACCGGGGCTAAAAATCCCCTGATTTTTCAGGCATACAGATTGCTAGACCGCACTGGCTCTGTTCAAATAAACCGCGCTCTGTTAAATGAGAGTCTTCCCCCGGGTCACATCCACTGCGAAGTGGACTCCCTATCAACTTTTAGGAAATAACACATGAAAAAAACCCTCGTAGCTGTTGCGGCCCTTGCCTTGGCCGGTGGTGCATTTGCACAGTCCGCCGCGGCTGTGTCTGGCAAATTCGGCTTTGCCTACACCAATGGAAAATCTGGCACTGGTGCCAAGTCCAGCGGTTTCGGCGTAACTGATGGCAACATCACCTTCGCTGCTTCTGAAGATCTGGGTGGTGGCCTGAAGGCTGGCGTTTCCATGGATGTGCGTGTGCGTGGTCGTGGCGTCACCTCAGTGTCTTCTGCTGCTGCACCTGTTGCTCCTGCTACTACCTTGGCTGGTTCTACAAGCGGCGCTCCAGTCGATGGCCGTGATGCGTACGTTTACCTGTCCGGCGGCTTCGGTGAAATCAAGGGTGGTGCAGTGGATGCCCAGTACCAAACCCTTCTCGATCTGGCTCACCCCCTGCAAGGCCAAGGTCTGGATTCCTGCAACACCAAGTTCAACTGCGGCGACTCGACAGTTGACATGTTGCAGTACACCACCCCCAGCATGAGCGGCTTCACCGCATCTGTGATGTTGGCTGATGCCAATGGCGCCGGTGGCCAGCAGTCTGCCGCCGGCACCCGTGACTCTGTGCAACTCGGCCTGGCTTACTCCAACGGCCCGCTGAACGCAGGTTTTGAGTACACGTCCTTTGGTCTCAATGCAGCTGCTGCTGCTACCAATTCCAAGAGCCGTTATCGCTTGTCCGGTAACTACAGCCTGGGCGCTGTGACCATCGGTGCTGGTTTCGCCAGCGAGAAATATGCTGCTTACACTCAGAAAGAAACCGCTCTGGGCGTTTCTTCTGCCTTTGGTGCTGTCGGTGTTGGCCTGAACTGGGTTAACGCCAAATCCAACGGCACCACCGAGTCGGGC
This sequence comes from Pseudomonadota bacterium, assembly GCA_046050465.1. Lineage (GTDB taxonomy): Bacteria > Pseudomonadota > Gammaproteobacteria > Burkholderiales > Burkholderiaceae_C > Egaibacter. The sequence goes on from JBJOPS010000036.1 coordinate 21,791, forward strand.
TGGGAAGCGGTTGCTGATTACTCGATGAGCAAGCGCACCAGCGTTCAAGTGTCTTATCGCTCTGAAGATGCTAACCTGGCTAACCGGGTTACCTCATTCCGTACCCGCCTGATGCACAAGTTCTGATTGCGCGCTAACCTCTCGGTTAGCTTCCAGTCATAACAAAACCCCCCGCAACGCAAGTTGCGGGGGGTTTCTACGTAGGGTGCTGGATGCAATTTCTGTTACTGTATGTAACCAATGATTCTGTAACCAATGATTTGTTTTTTCCGGCTGCTGCCGGTTTTCTTTTATCTGCTGCTTGCGGGCTGTGCCGGCGTTGCCACGAATGTTTCGTCGGGTGACGAGGGTGATGGCGCGCGTGCTGCACTAACCACCTCTATTCCCTGGGTTCAGGCGGCGCCCGTGCTTCCTGTGTCTTCAGCGGCTGTTGCGCCGGTTGAATGGCATCACACGGCGTTTCCTGGCAAAAAGGCCAGCCGTTACAACGTGGTAAAACTGGACGGGCGCAATGCAATGGCGGTGCAGGCGCATTCATCTGCCAGCATGTTGCGTCACAAGCTGCGGGTTGAACCCGCTGACCTGCACCAACTTCGGTTCTCGTGGAAGGTGCCTGCCTTGATTGAGGCGGCCGACCTTACCCGGCGTGACCTGGGCGATTCCCCCGTTCGTATTGTTTTGGCGTTTGAGGGTGACCGAGCCAGGTTTTCGCCCAGAAATGCGATGCTGTCCGAATTGGCCCATGCCCTGACCGGCGAGCCCTTGCCCTATGCCACGCTGATGTATGTGTGGTGCAACGACCGTGAGCCCGGCTCGGTGATCATCAACCCGCGCACCGATCGCATTCGCAAGTTGGTGATGGAGTCGGGCCCCGGAAATCTGGGCCAGTGGCTGGACTATGAGCGCGATATTCGGGCTGATTTTGAAAAAGCCTTTGGCGAGGCGCCGGGTGCCCTGCTGGCTGTTGGCATCATGACAGACAGCGACAACACCCAGTCCACCACGCAGGCATGGTATGGGCCCGTGAGGCTGGTGCCTCCTGGCCAGGTGGCCAGCGTGCTGCTGAAACAATAAGCTTTTTTGGGGCCCCGGTCAGTGTTCAGGCGTAGCGCTTGTTGCGCAGGTTGTTTTTCATTTCCTGCAGCCGCGGCTGCAGCTTGCCGCCGCCAATGCGCAGCGCTACGCAGGTGACCAGTACGTCAATGATCAGCAGGTGCAGCAGGCGCGAAACCATCGGGCTGTAGCGATCAAATCCTTCAGGGTGGTCGGCGGATAGATGAATGTGGCCTGCCGCTGCCAGGGGCGAGCCACTGGCGGTGATGACAATGGTGGTAGCCCCATTTTTCCGCGCGATATCACAGGCGTCCATCAGGTCTCGCGTACGGCCGGAGTTGGACACCACCACGACGCAGTCTTGCGGGCCCAGCATGGAGGCGCTCATGACTTGCATATGGCCGTCGCTGTAGGCAACGGTATGGACACCCAGGCGAAAGAACTTGTGCTGGGCGTCCTGGGCGACGACGCCGGAGTTTCCCACTCCAAAGAACTCGATGCGTTTGCCGCTGGTGTAGGCGCCTACCAATGCTTCGGTGGCTTTTTCAATGGCGAAGGTGGAGGCATCATTGCGGTACTTGAGGAACGCAGCCACCGTGTTGTCCACGACCTTGACCATGATGTCGCTGGTTTTGTCATCGGCATCCACACTGCGGTGAATGAAGGGCACGCCTTCGCTCACACTGCCAGCCAGTTTCAGCTTGAAGTCGGACAGGCCGTCGTACCCTACGCTGCGGCAAAACCGCACCACCGTGGGTTTGCTCACGTGTGCGCGATCGGCCAGTTCGCTCACAGGCAGATTGGCGAACGCACGTGGATCAGCCAGGACCAGCTTGCCAACGCGCTGCTCTGCAGGTGCCAGGGATGGCAGGGAGGCTTTTATCCGGTCCAGCATGGTGGTTTTTGCCCAGTGTTGCCGGGTCAGGATTCTTCAGACCAGCAGTAGCCGTCTCGTGCAATCATGGCGCTGGATGCACTGGGGCCCCAGGTGCCCGAGGCATAGGTGCGTGGCCCCTGTGCATCGTTTTTCCAGAAGTCGAGAATCGGCTCCACCCAGCGCCAGGCTTCTTCCTGCTCGTCGCTGCGGACAAACAGGTTCAGCCGACCGTCGATCACGTCCAGCAGCAAACGCTCATAGGCGCCTACGCGGCCCGAGCCAAAGCGTTTGTCAAAGTCCAGATCCAGCTGGACCGGTGCCAGGTTTTGTACCGAAGCCCGTGTGCCCTGGCGGTTGTCCTGTCCCTGCGCGAGCAAGTGCAGTTCCAGACCGTCTTTGGGCTGGAGGTTGATCACCAGCCGGTTGGATGCGCCCATGTTGGAGTTGAAAATGGCATGTGGCGTAGGCCGGAAATTCACCACGATGCGGGCATCTCGCCCGGCCAGCCGTTTGCCGGTGCGGATGTAGAAGGGCACGCCAGCCCAGCGCCAGTTGGAAATTTCGGTGCGCAGGGCCACAAAGGTTTCGGTCTGGCTTTGCGGGTTGACACCGGCTTCGTCCCGGTAGGCGGCCTGCGGCGCGCCATTGATGGCCCCGGCGCCATATTGACCGCGGATTACATCCTGCGACAGGGATTCCTGCGTCCAGGGTTTGAGCGAGCGCAGCACCTTGAGTTTTTCGTCGCGAATGGCATCGGCATGGGAATTGATCGGTGGCTCCATGCCAATGGCGCACAGCAGTTGCAGGGCATGGTTTTGCACCATGTCGCGCAATGCGCCGGTGGTTTCGTAAAACGCACCACGTTTTTCCACACCCAGTTCTTCGGCAATGGTGATCTGGATGTTGGCTATGTGTTCGCGCCGCCACAAAGGCTCGAACAGCGCATTGCCAAAGCGCAGTGCAAAGAGGTTTTGCACGGCAGGCTTGCCCAGGTAGTGGTCAATCCGGAAAACCTGGTTTTCCTTGAAAATCTGGCACACGGTGTGGTTGATGTCCCGGTTGGAGGCCAGGTCATGCCCCAGCGGTTTTTCCAGTACCACGCGGGTGTTGGCTGTGTTCAGGCCACTGGCGGCGAGTTGTTCGCACACGGTGGTGAACAGCGTGGGGGCGGTGGCCACATACATCACCACCGTGTCGGCGCTGCGGTCACGCAGCGTGCGGGCCAGGTGGGCGTAGTCGTCGGATTTGGACAGGTCCATCCGCACGAATTCCAGCAAGGCGGCAAACCGGGTAAATTCTTCTTCACTGGGTCGTTTGGCCAGATCCACGTTGTCAAAACGGGCCTTGATCTGGGCGCGGTATTGTTGATGAGTCAGGTCATCGCGCCCAACCCCAATGATGCGCCCGCCTGTGGGCAGGGAGCCGTGGCGAAAGGCTTGAAAAAGGGCGGGCATGAGTTTTCGCCAGGCCAGATCGCCGGTGCCACCAAATAGAACGAGGTCAAAAGACATACAGAATGACGCGTCAAAAGAGTTACATGAAAAAGTTCTATTAATGTAACTTTGTTTCACGGATAATTCAAGGCTGTTCTTCCAAAAGCGTCGCCCACAGACGTGAGGGGCGCCTTTGCGAAGCATCAAGCCGAAGATGTTTTTATGGAATTTGAATGAACCAACTCGACGCCCTCAAACAATTCACCACCGTAGTAGCCGACACGGGCGACTTCAGGCAGCTCGGCGTTTTCAAGCCGCAAGACGCCACCACCAACCCGTCGCTGATTCTCAAGGCGGTGCAAAAGGCCGATTACCAGCCTCTGCTCAAGGACACAGTGGCCAAGTTCCGTGGCCGTCCGCTGGACGAAATCATGGACCGCCTGCTGGTGCGTTTTGGTTGCGAAATTCTGGAGCTGATTCCCGGGCGCGTGTCCACCGAGGTGGATGCACGCCTGAGTTTTGACGCGGGGGCCACGTTCACGCGCGGCGAACGCATCATCGAGCTGTATCAGGCGCAGGGCATTCATATCGACCGGGTGCTGATCAAGGTGGCCGCCACGTGGGAGGGCATTCAGGCGGCCGAGAAGCTGGAGCGGCGCGGCATTCACACCAACCTTACCTTGCTGTTTTCGTTTTGCCAGGCGGTGGCTTGCGGGCAGGCCAGGGTGCAACTGATTTCGCCGTTTGTGGGCCGCATTTACGACTGGTACAAGAAGTCTGCGAGTGCGGCAACAGCAGGTGCCCCCAACGGCACGTGGGTGGAAGCCGACAACGCGGGTGCGAATGATCCCGGCGTGAAATCGGTGAAGCAGATCTACAACCACTACAAGAAATTCGGCATTGCCACCGAGGTGATGGGGGCGAGCTTTCGCAACGTGGGCCAGATCACCGCGCTGGCGGGCTGCGACCTGCTGACCATCAGCCCGGATCTGCTTGCTACGCTGGCGGCTACGGATGCGCCGCTCACCCAGGCGCTGGATGCCCAGGCGGCACAGGCGCTGGACCTGCCAGCCGTGAACTTTGATGAAGCGCAGTTCCGCTTTGCGCTCAATGAAGACGCCATGGCCACGGAAAAGCTGGCCGAAGGCATTCGGGCGTTCTGTGTGGATGCGGTAAAACTTGAACAACTGATGCTGGCGGCCTGAACATGACACAACTGCGATGCGACCGCACGCCCGCCTGGAGTGCCCTGAAAGCGGCCTATGAGGCCCGTGGCAAGGACTTTGATGTGCGCCAGGCGTTCGCTGCCGACGCCCGCCGCTTTGACGCGCTGAGCCAGCAGGCACCCCATGTATTTGCAGATCTGTCCAAAAACCGGTTCGATGCAGACACAGAGCACCTGTTGATGGACCTGGCACGTCAGGCCGGTGTGGAGGCGCACCGGGACGCCATGTTTGCCGGTGAAGCCATCAACAGCACCGAACAACGCGCCGTGATGCACTGGTTGTTAAGAAATCCGCCTTCAGCCCTTGCCAATCATGCGCAAGTAGCTATAAAAAATGTAGCAAAAGAGTTGTTCGATGTGCATGCCACGCTGGACGCCATGCTGGCTTATGCGCAGGCTGTCCGTCTGGACACTGCGATCACGGACGTGGTGAATATCGGCATTGGCGGCTCGGACCTCGGGCCGCAAATGGCCGTGCTGGCACTGGATGAATTTGTGGTCCCGGGCAAGCGCTTTCACTTTGTGTCGAACGTGGACGGGCATGAACTGGCTGCCACGCTCAAGCGCGTGAAGCCCGGTAGCACGTTGTTTCTGATTGCCAGCAAGACCTTTACCACCATCGAGACCATGACCAATGCGGCTTCGGCCAAGACCTGGTTTGCAGCAAACGGTGGCACCGACATTGCGCGGCACTTTGCGGCGCTGACCACCAACGTGGCCGCAGCCAACGCGTTTGGCATTACCACCACATTTGGGTTCTGGGACTGGGTGGGCGGGCGTTATTCCATGTGGTCGGCCATCGGCCTGCCGCTGGCCATTGCCATTGGTGCACAGGGCTTTCGCGAGTTTCTGGCGGGTGCGCATGATATGGACGAACATTTCCGCACCGCACCGTTGGCACAAAACCTGCCCGTGCGCCTGGGCCTGCTGGATGTGTGGTACCGCAACTTTCACGGCTTCACCAGCCGCTCCATCGCGCCGTACCACAGCGCGTTGCGACGTGTGCCAGCCTATCTGCAGCAGCTGGAGATGGAGAGCAACGGCAAACAGGTGGATGCCTCGGGTGCGGCGCTGCCGTTTGGCACATCGCCCGTGTTGTGGGGCGAATCGGGCACCAATGGTCAGCATGCCTATTTTCAGATGCTGCACCAGGGCACGGATGTGGTTCCGGTTGAATTTGTGGCGGTGAAAACGCCCAAACACACGCTGCCAGGCCACCACAACATGCTGCTGGCCAACGCATTGGCGCAGGCCCAGGCGCTGATGACCGGCAAGCTGAATGCAGGCGGGCACCGCAACTTCCCCGGCAACCGCCCCAGCACGTTTTTGCTGCTCGACGAGTTGACCCCCACCAGCCTGGGCGCGCTGATCGCGCTGCAGGAGCACCGTGTCTTTGTGAGCGGATCGCTGTGGGGCATCAACAGCTTTGACCAGTGGGGCGTGGAGCTGGGCAAGGTGCTGGCCAAAGACATTGAGCCACGGCTGACCAGTGGCGACACCACGGGGCTCGATGGCTCCACCGCGGGGTTGCTGGGCAAGCTGCGGGCATAACTTCACACCACGACCTGCCGTTTTCACCGTCCGGACTGCGCTTGTCGATGTCTTTGATCTCCCTGACCCAGGCGCGCCACCTGCAACTGGCCGCACAGGGTTTGCTGGTGCCGCCTGACCGTGCGGCCACCCGCCTGAGCCTGCGTCGCGCCATCGAGCGCATGCAGCTATTGCAGATCGACACCATTCACGTGGTGGCGCGCAGCCCGTATCTGGTGCTGTTTTCACGGCTGGGGCACTATCCTGCGCCGTGGCTGGACGAGGCGCTGGCCAGCGCGCACCTGTTCGAAACCTGGGCGCACGAGGCCTGTTTTGCGCCCACACAGGATGTGGCATTGCATCGCAGCTACAACCAGCAAACCCGTCGCCACTGGGGCATTGCCAGTGGCGAGAAAACCCATGCCAGGCAGCGTGCAGACCTGGACCGCCTGCTGGCCCATATTGAAACCCGTGGCCCGGTCAAGTCGTCGGATTTTGAACGGGCCGATGGCCAGAGTGGTGGCTGGTGGGGCTGGAAAGACGAAAAGCGCTGGCTGGAAGCCCTGTTTGCACGCGGTGAGCTGATGGTCGCCCGTCGTGAGCGCTTTCAGCGGGTGTACGACCTGGCGCATCGGGTCATTCCCGGACTTGGGCAAATGGACATGCCACCCGTGGATCAGGTGCACAGCCAGTTCATCGAAAAATCCATTCAGGCGCTGGGCATCACGCAGGCGCGTTGGGTGAATGACTACTTTCGCATCAAGCCGCGCCTGAAAGACGCCGATCTGGATGGGCTGGTTGAGCAAGGCGCGATCAAGCGCGTGGCGGTAGCCGGCTGGGCCGCGCCGGGTTACGTTCACGCAACGAATGCCGGGCTGTTGAAAAAAGCGCTGTCGGGCAAACTGGAAGCGACCCACACCACGCTGTTGTCACCGTTTGACCCCATCGTCTGGGACCGCGAGCGCGCCTCAGCCATGTTTGGCTTTGACTACCGCATCGAGTGTTACACCCCGCAAGCCAAACGCACTTACGGCTATTTTGTGCTGCCCATCCTGCATCATGGTCAGTTGATTGGGCGGCTCGATGCCAAGGCGCATCGGGCGCTGGGCACATTCGAGGTGAAGGCGCTGTTTCTGGAGCCTGGCACGTCACTGGATGACCAGGCTGTCATGGCATTGGCCGCCGCCATCTCCCAATGTGCCGCCTGGCACGCAACGCCCAGGGTGGATGTGACGCACACATCGCCAGCCGCACTGCGCGTGCGTCTTCGCAAAGTGCTTTCCCGCCTGTCCCCATGACACAAATGGCCACAGAACTGAAAACATGCGATTTTCAGTGCCATTTTATGCCTCCAGCCCTCGTCGGATATGCGTGAGTAGCTACTAATTAAATAGCAAAAGAAAACCCCCGCAAGGCTTGCACCTTGCGGGGGTTTTTTGTGCGGGGAAAGCTGAAAGCTTTACCGTGCGACAGGAGCAATTACATGCCCATGCCACCCATGCCGCCCATACCACCCATGTCGCCGCCCATGCCGCCAGGCATGCCACCGGCAGCTTCGTCCTTCGGTGCTTCGGCAACCATGCACTCGGTTGTCAGCATCAGGGAGGCCACAGACGCTGCGTTTTGCAGTGCGGTGCGGGTTACCTTGGTGGGGTCCAGGATACCCATTTCGATCATGTCGCCGTAGGTGCCGTTGGCCGCGTTGTAACCGTAGTTGCCTTTGCCAGCCAGCACGGCATTCACCACGACGGAGGCTTCGTCGCCAGCGTTGTAGACGATCTCGCGCAAAGGGGCCTCAATGGCACGCAGGATCAGCTTGATGCCGGCGTCCTGGTCGGCGTTGTCACCCTTGATGGCACCCGCAGACTGCTTGGCGCGCAGCAGGGCTACGCCGCCACCAGCGACGATGCCTTCTTCCACCGCAGCGCGGGTGGCGTGCAGGGCGTCTTCCACGCGGGCTTTTTTCTCTTTCATTTCGACTTCGGTGGCAGCGCCAACCTTGATCACGGCAACACCGCCGGCCAGCTTGGCCACGCGCTCTTGCAGTTTTTCGCGGTCGTAGTCGGACGTGGCTTCTTCGATCTGCACGCGCACTTGCTTGACGCGGGCTTCGATGTCAGCAGCAGCGCCGGTACCGTCGATGATGATGGTGTTTTCTTTGCCTACTTCGATGCGCTTGGCCTGGCCCAGATCAGCCAGAGTCACCTTTTCCAGGGTCAGGCCAACTTCTTCTGCGATGACCTTGCCGCCGGTCAGGATGGCGATGTCTTCCAGCATGGCCTTGCGACGGTCGCCAAAGCCTGGTGCCTTGACAGCCACAACCTTCAGGATGCCGCGGATGGTGTTGACCACCAGGGTCGCCAGGGCTTCGCCTTCGACGTCTTCTGCAATGATCAGCAGCGGACGGCCAGCTTTTGCCACGGATTCCAGCGTGGGCAGTAGGTCACGGATGTTGCTGATTTTCTTGTCGTACAGCAGTACGAAAGGGTTGTCCAGCAAAGCGGCCTGCTTTTCGGGGTTGTTGATGAAGTAGGGCGACAGGTAGCCACGGTCAAACTGCATGCCTTCGACCACGTCGAGCTCGGATTCGAGTGACTTGCCGTCTTCCACGGTGATCACGCCTTCCTTGCCGACCTTGTCCATCGCATCGGCAATGATTTTGCCGATGGTCTCATCCGAGTTGGCGGAGATGGAGCCAACTTGGGCGATTTCCTTGGAGGTGGTGGTGGCTTTGGAAGCCTTCTTCAGCTCGGCAACCAGGGCGGTTACGGCCTTGTCGATACCGCGCTTGAGGTCCATCGGGTTCATGCCGGCGGCGACATACTTCATGCCTTCGCGGATGATCGACTGGGCCAGCACGGTGGCGGTGGTGGTGCCGTCGCCAGCGATGTCAGAAGTCTTGGAAGCTACTTCCTTGACCATCTGCGCACCCATGTTCTGCAGCTTGTCCTTGAGTTCGATTTCCTTGGCCACGGACACACCGTCCTTGGTCACGGTGGGGGCGCCGAACGAGCGCTCCAGAACCACGTTACGGCCTTTGGGGCCCAGGGTTACCTTGACGGCGTTGGCCAGGATGTTCACACCCTCGACCATGCGTGCGCGGGCTTCGCCGCCGAAAATTACGTCTTTTGCTGCCATGTTATGACTCCAGATTCAGTTGATTGATAAGGCTTGAAGTGATTGAGAAATTACTTCTCAACGACTGCGAACAGGTCGTCTTCTTTCATGACCAACAGCTCGTCGCCGTCAACCTTGACGGTCTGGCCGCTGTATTTGCCGAACAGCACGCGGTCGCCGATCTTCACGGTCAATGCGGCCAGTTCACCCTTGTCGTTGCGCTTGCCAGGACCTACGGCCAGCACTTCACCTTGATCAGGCTTCTCGGCAGCGCTGTCAGGAATGACGATGCCAGAGGCGGTTTTGGTTTCGTTTTCCACACGTTTGACGATCACGCGATCGGCGAGAGGGCGAAGTTTCATAGGATCTCCTTGAGTTTTTGAAACAGGGTTGATAAATCAAAAACACCAACCCGCTTGTATGAGTCGGCGTTTTTTTACTGAAAGCCCTGAATGCTGTTAGCACTCAATGGCATAGAGTGCTAATGATAAAGGTTTTTGGCAGGATTTCAAGATAAAGCCAATTTCCTTTGCGGCAATGACACCGGGGCGCCGCGCCAAACGGTCAGCCTCCCACAGCGCGTGAGAACGCTGCAGTTGAACACGCAGTGGCTCAGCCAAAGCACGCGGCAGCATGACGACACGGTCTTTTCCACCTTTGCCCTCGCGCACGACGATGGTATGCGGCGCAAAGTCCAAATCCTTCACACGCAAACTCAAACACTCCATGAGTCGCATGCCACTGCCATAAAGCAATCTTGCCAGCAACCCCACCTCGCCATCCAGCAGAACCAGCAGGCGCAGGTCATGATCACTTGACCACGTTATTCCGCATTTTTGCGGTATACATCAAGTTAGACCTCACGAATCAAATTCTCATCGGCAGCCTCACACTTTTCATGTCTCTCGATACTTTGCTTACCTTCTCGCTATTCGCCCTGGTGACATCAATTACACCTGGACCGAACAATTTCATGCTGTTGGCTTCGGGTGTGAACTTCGGTTTTAGGCGCTCGGTTCCCCACATGCTTGGGATAAGTTTGGGCTTCCTCGTCATGGTTCTGAGTGTCGGCCTTGGTTTCGCAGAGATCTTTGGGCAACTACCTTGGCTTTACAGCGTTCTTAAGTGGGTGGGTGCCGCCTACATGCTTTGGCTCGCCTGGGGCATCGCTACATCCAGTCCGCCAAGCAATGCGCAACCAGAGGATCAAAAAAAGAGACCTCTAGGGTTTTGGGGTGCCGCACTGTTCCAATGGGTCAATCCCAAGGCGTGGATCATGGCCGTAGGAGCATTCAGCACGTATGTGCCAGCATCAAGCGGTCTGAAGACTATTGCTTACACAGCCGCGCTTTTTGCACTGATCAATTTTCCGAGCGTTGCGGTATGGGCACTCTTCGGGTCAGGTCTCCGCCATGTGCTGCAAGTACCGCGAAATTTATTGGCCTTCAACTACAGCATGGCAGCGCTACTCGTGGTCTCTCTCTATCCCCTGCTAACACAGTGAGGCCTAACCCCTCGCTCAAGCGGAGCGCCAATGGCAGGGCACCAAGCCCGGGCTTGGTGCCCTGCCATTGGCGCTCCGCTTAGCTCGAACGTTAGGCCCCCGCGTACGCCACTCGCAGACCCAAGTGCGCCCTGAACGGCTCGAAGTCGCGATCAGCATGCAGCAGCGAGTAGCCCGCATCGATGCACTTCGTGGCAATGATCGTGTCGATCGTCTTGCGAACTGTGATCCCGAGCGATTGCAGGCGCCGGAAGTTCTTGGCAGCCTGCACGGCGATGTCTGCACCACCGAGCTCTACAAACTCGAATGCGTCAAGCGTTTTGCGTGCCAGAGTGAAATCCTTCTCGGAACGGAATCCCTGCAGCACTTCCACCAGAATGAGGTCTCCCACGGCGATGCGCTCTTGGGCGAACAGGGCGTCCAGGCGCTCGACCTGAGGTGTGTCATTTCCACAGAAGAAATCGATCCACACGCTCGAGTCAACGAGGATCACTTGTCGGTCCTCATCGCCTCCAGATCACCTTCCCACTTGAGCTTTCCTCTCATCTTCCGGACCTCGACCTGCTTGCCCAGTTGCGCCAACGTACGCAGGCCTTGCTCCACGACCTCTCGCTTTGTCTTGGCTCCCGTGTACCTAAGCGCAGCCTTCATGAGCCTCTCGTCAATTTCGATGTTCGTCCTCATATGGTGTACCTTTTGGCTGTGCGGTACACATTTTACCTCCTACGCCAAACGACGGAGGCCTTCCTTTGTACCCCTACCCGGCCTTCTGCTCAGCCCAAACATGGAGTCAAGGTGGCCTAGGGCTTTGGATAACGGGCCCGCCGCTCCAGGTCATCCAGATTGATGTGGTTGCGCATGTACTGCTGGCTGGCGTCTACAAACGGCTGGTGGTCCCAGCTGGTGAGCTTGCCCTTGGTCAGCGCGCCGTCCACAAAGCGGCGGCGGCGCTGGCTGGCCAGCACCTGGGCGTGCAGGGTGGGCATATCCCAGCGCTCGGTGACCTCTGTCAAGAAGCCGGCCATCAAGTCCTTGTGCGCGGGCGATGAGGCGAGGTTGGTCAGCTCATCCGGATCGCTCTTCACGTTGAACAGCAGGCTCGGGTCCCGGTCGGAATAGATGAACTTGAAGTCACCCCGGCGGATCATGATCAGCGGTGCATTGGTGCCCTCGGCCATGTATTCGCCGATGACTTCATCGTGCCCTTTGCTGCCCTGCAGGTGGGGCACGAGCGAACGGCCATCCAGCGGCAGCGAGGCATCCAGACTGCCACCAGCCAGTTGCACAAACGTGGGCAGCAGGTCGATGGTGGACACGCTGGCGGCCACTTTGCCCGCCGCAAACCGGCCCGGCGCGTGAATCACCATCGGCACGCGCGCGGCCATCTCATACCAGTGCATCTTGTACCAGAGTCCGCGTTCGCCCAGCATGTCGCCGTGGTCGCCCGAGAACACGATGATGGTGTCGTCACCCAGGCCGCAGTCGTTCAGGGTCTTGACCAGTTTGCCAATATTGGAATCGATGTAGCTGCAGGCGCCGAAGTAGGCGCGACGCGCTTTTTTGATGGCTTCAGGCGGCATCGTCTGGCCCCACAGATCGATGACCTTGAGGATGCGCTGCGATTGTGGGTCTTGCTGGTCCTGCGCGATGAAATTGCGTGGCAGGGGCACGTCATCGTCGTTGTACAAATCCCAGAACTCGGCCGCAATGGTGTACGGGTCGTGCGGGTGGGTCATCGACACGGTCAGGCAAAACGGCTGCTCCGGCGTATTGCGCACGTGGTCATACAAATACTGGTTCGCGCGAAACACCACTTCATCATCGAAGTCGAGCTGGTTGGTGCGCACACACGGCCCGGCCTGCAAGACGGAAGACATGTTGTGGTACCAGCTGGCCCGCACATCGGGCTCGTCCCAATTCACGGCCCAACCGTAGTCGGCGGGGTAGATGTCGCTGGTCAGGCGTTCTTCATAGCCGTGCAACTGGTCCGGGCCACAGAAATGCATCTTGCCGGACAGGGCGGTGCGGTAGCCCAGGCGGCGCAGGTAATGGGCGTAGGTGGGTACATCGGCCGCGAAATCGGCGGCGTTGTCATAAGCGCCAATTTTGGAGGGCAACTGGCCGCTGACCAGGCTGAAGCGCGAGGGCGCACACAGCGGGCTGTTGCAATAGGCCGAGTCAAACACCACGCCGCTGGCTGCCAGCTGGCTCAGGTGCGGCATTTTGATGGGTGAGGCGGGGTCGTGCAGCGGCAACAAGGGCGCCGCCATCTGGTCGGCCATGATGAACAGAATATTGGGACGCTTGACTGCCATGACCGCTCCTGAATAACTGATTGACAAGCAGTTATTGTGAACGCACGGCTGTGGCCCGGTACCCTTTGCCAACGACCTCGACTGGCCCACGAACGCCCTCGCGCTCACCCGTGAACACGGGATAAGCACCTGGTGATCAACCGGAAATTACAGCCCGGCGGCAGCCTTGAGCGCCTGGGCCTTGTCGGTGCGCTCCCAGGTGAATTCCGGCTCTTCGCGGCCAAAGTGGCCGTAGGCGGCGGTTTTTTCGTAGATGGGGCGCAGCAGATCCAGCATCTGGATGATGCCTTTCGGACGCAGGTCAAAGTGCTCGTTTACCAGCGCCGCGATTTTCTCGTCAGAGATCACGCCAGTGCCTTCGGTGTACACGGTCACATTCATCGGTTTGGCCACGCCAATTGCATAAGCCACCTGAATCTGGCACTGCTTGGCCAGACCCGCTGCCACGATGTTTTTGGCCACGTAGCGGGCTGCGTAAGCGGCCGAGCGGTCCACCTTGGAAGGGTCTTTGCCACTGAATGCACCGCCGCCGTGCGGGCAGGCGCCGCCGTAGGTGTCCACAATGATCTTGCGCCCGGTCAAACCGCAATCACCTTGCGGGCCACCAATGACAAAACGACCCGTGGGGTTGATCAGGTAGCGCGTGTTTTGCAGCCACTCCTTGGGCAAAACGGGTTTGATGATTTCTTCAATGATGGCCTCATTGAACGAGGCCTTCATCTTGGTGGGCGATTCCGACTGGTCGGGCGCGTGCTGGGTGGAGAGCACCACGGTGTCGATGCTGTGGGGCTTGCCATCGACGTAACGCATCGTGACCTGGCTCTTGGCGTCCGGGCGCAGGAAAGGCAGGCGGCCATCCTTGCGCAACTGGGCCTGGCGCTCCACCAGTCGGTGCGCGTAATAAATGGGCGCGGGCATCAGCTCGGGCGTCTCATTACAGGCATAGCCGAACATCAGGCCCTGGTCGCCCGCGCCGATGTTCAGGTGGTCGTCAGACGCATGATCCACGCCCTGGGCGATGTCGTTGCTCTGCTTGTCGTAGCAGACCATGACCGCGCAGCCCTTGTAGTCGATGCCGTATTCGGTGTTGTCGTAGCCGATGCGTTTGATGGTGTCGCGCGCGACCTGGATGTAGTCCACATGCGCGTTGGTGGTGATTTCACCGGCCAGCACCACGAGGCCGGTGTTGGTGAGTGTTTCGGCGGCCACGCGGCTGCGGGGGTCCTGCTTGAAGATGGCATCCAGAATCGCATCGGAAATCTGGTCTGCCACCTTGTCGGGGTGGCCTTCAGAGACGGATTCGGAAGTGAAGAGAAAGTCGTTCGCCATTTAATAAACTCCAGTTGTTGTTTCAAAGCACACGTTTTGCGTTGCCTTGAGCGTTGGAGCCTTCAGCGAACGCTTTAGCAGATTTATTTTTCGGGCTGTTCATTAAGATACAAGCTCTTGTCGCCCTGCAAGTAGTTCATAACTCGGCGACGACTTTATTCTACCAACTCGCATGTCTTTGCTGTTCAGGCTTTTTTCACACTTTCCCTTGTTCTGTTTGCATGTCATGGGTTGGGGTTTGGGCTGGCTGGCTTACGGTTTGTCGCCCCAATACCGTCGGCGTTTTGTGGAAAACGCTGCATTGGCCGGGTATGGCGCGGAACAGGTGCGTGGCGCCATCGGGCAGGCGGGGCGTATGGTTGCGGAGTTGCCACGGCTCTGGATGGGAGCACCCATGCATTGCAAATGGGACAACGATGCGGCCGTGGACAGGGCTTACGCGGCTGGGCAGGGGATTGTGTTTTTGACGCCACACATGGGCTGTTTCGAGATTTCCGCACAAAGCGCAGCCGAGCGTTATAGCGGGCGTTATGGCCCGATGACGGTGCTTTACCGGCCCGCCCGGCAGGTCTGGCTGGCCAAGGTGATGGCGTCAGCGCGCAACCGCCCGGGTCTGGAAACCGCACCGACCAACCTGGCCGGCGTGCGGCAAATGATCCGGGCGCTGCGCAATGGCCGGGCGGTGGGTTTACTCCCGGACCAGGTGCCGCCCGATGGCATGGGGCAATGGGCGCCGGTTTTTGGCCGCAGGGCCTTCACCATGACCCTGGCGGCGCGCCTGGTGCAGCAAACCGGTGCCACGGTGCTGGTGGCCTGGGCCGAACGCCTCTCGTGGGGCCGGGGCTTTTGCATTCACGTGCGGGAACTGCCAGAGCCCCTTTCATCTGACCTGGACCGAGCCGTGGCCCAGATCAATCAGGCCATGGAACAATTGATCCGCGAATGTCCGCAGCAATATTTGTGGGGCTATGCCCGCTACAAACAACCCAGACAGGAAAAGTGAAAGAGAACCCCATTTCATGTTGAGCCGTATCGGAATCGTCTTCATGCGCTTTCTGGGGCAGTTGCCATTGAGCTGGGTGCGTGCGTTGGGCTGGGCGCTGGGCTGGGCGCTTTTTGGCCTGGCGGCTGCGCGCAGGCATGTCGTGCGGGTGAATCTGCAACTGTGTTACCCGGAGCGTTCGTCCAGCCAAATTCGCTCACTGACCATTAGAACCTTCATTTATTTTGCACAGGCGTGGCTGGACCGTGGCTGGTTGTGGCACGGCTCGCCGCAAACTTTGCAGAAGAGGCTGCACATCACAGGCGCAAAAAACGAACTGGAAGGTCAGCAGCCAACCGTGATTTTTTCACCGCACTTTGTTGGACTGGATGCGGGCTGGACAGCGCTGACGCAACAGATTTCGCGCGAATTCACCACCATTTACTCCAGCCAGTCTGACAAAGTTCTGGATGCCTGGATTCTGGCTGGGCGCCAACGGTTTGGCCAGTCCAGGTTGTTTGGCCGTGCAGATGGGGCCAAAAAAATCGTTTCTGCCCTGCGCCGTGGTGCGCCTTTGTACCTGTTGCCAGACATGAACTTCAGTCTGGAAGAGTCGGTTTTTGTGCCGTTTTACGGCGTGTTGACTTCGACTTTGCCTTCACTGTCCCGCTTCGCCAGGCTGGGTGGTGCCAAAGTGGTGCCGGTGGTGACCCGCATGACGGACCGGGGTTATGACGTGCGCATTCTGGCTGCCTGGCAGCGTTATCCGACGAATGACCTGGAAGCGGATGCTGCCTACATGAACGAATGCCTGCAAGACTACATCGATGAAATGCCTGCCCAGTACTACTGGGTGCACAAGCGTTTCAAACTAAGGCCCGGCGGCGCACCGTCGGTTTACGCTGAAATAGATGGGAAATAGGGCAAAAATATATGAAAATAAGGCTCTAGCCCCCGTGTTATATGCATGAGTAGCTATAAAATTAATAGCATATAGCGACTGCTTGCGCTGACCTGCTTTACTACGACTCGACCGTCTCAAGGCGCTGCGGCAACGGCAGTCGAATCAACCGGGTGCGCCCACTTCCACAGCAGCTCGGCCACGTCATCAATACCGATTCGCTTGGTGGCCGAAAACAACCGTACCTCACCGCCGCCAGCCTGCAGGTTCATGATGGACAGTGCTTTGGTTTGCTCCGTTTTGTTGAGCTTGTCAGCTTTGGTCAAAACAACCAGAAACTTCAATCCTTCCGCCACGCGGGGGCGCACAACATCCAGCAGGATTTCATCCAGCTCGGTGAGGCCGTGGCGCGGATCACACATCAACACAATGCCTTTGAGGTTCTCGCGCGTCACCAGATAGTTGGCCATGACCTGCTGCCAGCGAATTTTGTCCTGCTTGGGCACGGCCGCATAACCATAACCCGGTAAATCGGCCAGCACGGCGTCGGTAACGCCCTGCTTTCCCAGAGAAAACAGGTTGATGTGCTGGGTACGCCCCGGCTTCTTGGACGCAAAAGCCAGCTGTTTTTGCTGGGTCAGTGTGTTGATGCAGGTGGATTTGCCGGCGTTGGACCGGCCCACAAACGCGATTTCAGGCACGTCAAGTGCTGGCAAAAAGTGCAGTTGCGGGGCTGTAGTCAGGAATTTGGCGGTGTGTAGCCAACCCAGTGCGATGGTGGCCGCGGTCTTCGCGTCCGTGCCGGTTTTGGTGCTTGCAGCCGGCGGCTTGTGGTTGGTAGTCATTGTCTTAAAGGGGAAACCCGAGGCCGCATTGTAGAATCATGCTGTTTTCCCCGCCCCATTTCATTCGCCACGCTACTTGACACGTTCTATCCCATGAAGTTGATTGCTCACTTGCTGATGGTTGCCTCACTGGCCGTATCCACCGTTTCTGCGTTTGCACAGGACGCCAAACCAGCTGCTGAAGCGGCGTCGGCTGCGGTGCATGCCAAGGCAGAGCCTGCAAAAATGGTGAAACCCGATCTGGCTAAAGGCGAAGCCAGCTTTACAGCTGTTTGCGCAGCCTGCCATGCCGCGGATGGCAACTCCGGTACCCCTGCCAACCCCAAACTGGCGCAGCAGCACCCAGAGTATCTGGTCAAGCAATTGCAGGAATTCAAATCGGGCAAACGGGCCAACGCGATCATGAGCGGTTTTGCAGCAACACTGTCCGACGACGACATGCGCAACATTTCGTACTGGGTGGCGTCTAAAAAGAACAAGCCTGGTTTTGCCAAAGACAAGGAACTCGTCACCTTGGGCGAACGCATTTACCGCGGTGGTATCGCTGACCGTCAGATTGCCGCCTGCGCTGGTTGCCATAGCCCCAATGGGGCAGGTATCCCGGCCCAGTACCCCCGCCTGGGTGGTCAGCATGCTGAATACGTAACCGCTCAACTGACCGCCTTTCGCGATGGCGTTCGCAAGAACAGTGTTCAGATGAGTCAGGTCGCCGCCAAGATGAATGATCGCGAGATCAAGGCCGTGGCGGATTACATCGCTGGTTTGCGCTGATCTTTTTTCAACGAGAAATCGAAAATTAGTTGAACTAATTTTCGGGAAATCAACCCTAGAACGGGCGGGACTATCTGACGATACCCGCCCTTTTTGTTTGAGTTCACGACAATTCACCCATGACAGTTTCCACCGAAGGTATTGAGGTCAAGTCCGGTTCACGCGCTTTGCGTGCAGCCGTGGAATTGCTCTCAAGCATGCGGTTCTCGATCTCGTTGCTGACCGTCATTTGTATTGCGTCAGTAATTGGCACGGTTCTCAAGCAGCATGAGCCTATCAATAACTACGTTAACCAGTTTGGGCCTTTTTGGACTGAAGTGTTTGGCCGGGTCAGTTTGTATTCGGTTTACAGCGCCTGGTGGTTTTTGTTGATCCTGGCTTTTCTGGTCACCAGCACATCGCTTTGCATTGCGCGAAACGCCCCCAAAATTCTGATCGATCTAAAGGCCTACAAAGAGAACATCCGTGAGCAAAGTCTGAAAGCATTTGGCCATCGCGCTGAAAGCACGCTTGACGAGGCGCCCGAGGCGGCAGCGCGGCGTCTGGGCGCGATGCTGGTCGGCGGTGGATGGAAAGTCAAATTGCAGCAGCGTGAAACGCCTTCGGGTGGCGGCTGGATGGTGGCCGCCAAAGCAGGCGCAGCCAACAAGCTGGGTTACATCGCTGCGCACAGTGCCATTGTTCTGGTTTGCCTGGGTGGCTTGCTGGATGGGGATTTGATCGTTCGCGCCCAGATGCTTTTCAACGGCAAGACAGCCTATTCGGGTGGCGGCATGATTGCCGACGTGAAGCCGGAGCATCGCCTGAGCGAGCGCAACCCGACATTTCGGGGCAACTTGCTGGTAGCTGAAGGTACACAGTCCAGCACAGCCATCTTGAATCAATCGGATGGCATCTTGTTGCAGGAGTTGCCATTTGCCATCGAACTCAAAAAGTTTGTGGTCGAGTTTTATTCCACCGGCATGCCCAAGCTGTTTGCCAGTGACATCATCATCCACGACAAGGAAACCGGCGAAAAGGTCCCGGCCCGTGTCGAAGTGAATCATCCGGCCAAATACAAAGGTGTCGAGATTTTCCAGTCGAGTTTTGACGATGGTGGTTCAACCATTCGCCTCAAGGCAATTCCCATGAGTGCTGCCACCAAGCCGTTCGAGCTGGAGGGAGTAATTGGGGGCTCATCCCAGCTCACACGGGGTGCTGGAAATGCTGGCGACAAACTGACCGTCGAGTACACCGGTTTGCGGGTCATCAATGTTGAAAACTTCTCGGGCTCCGGCATGAACGACGGGCAGGGCGTGGACGTGCGCAAGGTTGATTTGCGGGAGTCGATTCAGTCCCGGATGGGTGCAGCCAACAAAACGGCTACCAAGAAAGAACTGCGGAATGTCGGCCCCAGTGTGACGTACAAGCTGCGTGATGAGGCAGGCCAGGCGCGTGAATTTCATAACTACATGCTGCCTGTTGACACGGGTGACGGGGTTCCAGTTTTTTTGCTGGGTTTGCGGGATACGCCGGCTGAGCGGTTTCGCTACCTGCGGGTACCCGCGGATGAGCAGGGTTCCATGGATGAGTTTCTGCGGCTGAAAGCGGCCCTGGCAGACCCGGCGACCCGCAAGCAGGCCATTGACCGGTATTCCGCGAAGGCGATTGACCAGTCCAAGCCGGAGCTGGCCCGGCAGCTGGCCGCGTCAGCCACGCGTGCGTTGGGCTTGTTTGCCGGCGACGAGGCCGGCAAGGATGGCAAACCCGTGGCAGGTTTGCAGGCCGTCGCTGATTTCATTGAGAGTAACGTGCCTGAAGCTGAGCGTGCCAAGGCCGGTGAAGTATTGATTCGTATCCTGAATGGCACGCTGTTTGAGCTGGTCCAGACAGCCCGCGCGAGCGCCAGCCTGCAACCACTGGAGCCCAGTGAAAAAAACCAGGCTTTCATGACGCAGGCCGTGCTGGCTTTGAGTGATGCCAATGCTTATCCCGCGCCACTGGCGCTACAACTCTCGGACTTCACGCAGGTGCAGGCCAGCGTATTTCAGGTGGCACGTGCCCCGGGCAAGAATGTGGTCTATTTGGGGTGCCTCTTGCTCATTCTGGGTGTTTTTGCGATGCTGTATGTGCGTGAGCGACGTCTGTGGATCTGGCTGGCTCCCCAAGCCGATGGATCCTTGGCAACCATGGCTTTGTCCACCAACCGCAAGACCATGGATGGTGACCGCGAGTTTGAGCAGCTCAAACTGAAACTGATTGGTGTGAAGGATTGAAACTATGAACACGATGACCCAACCCGCTTCGCAGGCAACGACGATCACGTTGAACGAGAGCTTCATGTCCAGGCGAAACTGGTTCGACTGGGTATTTGCCGTCGTTGTGATGGCTGGTGGGCTGTTCGCGTTCTCGCGTTACAGCGCATTCATGGATGTCTATGAGAAAGGCATTCTGCTCGGTGCCATGCCAGCCGTGATCTGGCTGGGCTGGTTCTGGCGCCCGGTGCGGCTTTTGCTGCTGGTGGTTGCGGGTTTTGCGCTAACGGGTATCGCTTCCTATCAGGGTGACCTGGCGCGGGCAGAGACTGTGTTCTGGCTCAAATACTTCCTGTCCAGCCAGTCGGCCATTTTGTGGATGAGCGTGCTGTTTTTTATGGCCACGATTTTTTACGGAATCGGCACGTTTGCCAAAGGTCAGAGCGCCACGATGGAACTGATTGGCTCACGCATCACCTGGGTGGCGGTGGGCATGGCATTGGTTGGTACCCTGGTGCGCTGGTATGAGGGATACCTGATTGGTTCCGACGTCGGGCATATTCCGGTGAGCAACCTGTACGAAGTATTCGTGCTGTTTTGCTGGATGACGGCTGCGTTTTATCTGTATTTTGAGGAGCGGTATGACACCCGTGCTCTGGGCGCGTTTGTCATGCTGATTGTGAGTGCTGCGGTCGGTTTTTTGCTGTGGTATTCAATTGTGCGCGGGGCGCATGAGATACAGCCACTGGTGCCCGCACTCAAGAGCTGGTGGATGAAGCTGCATGTTCCCGCCAACTTCATTGGGTATGGCACTTTTGCACTGGCCGCCATGGTGGCATTTGCCTACCTGATCAAGCAACAGGAGACAGAGACCCGCTGGCACAAGCTGACACCACTGTGGCTTTTGGGCATCGTGCTGTGTTTTCTGCCCTTGGTGTTTCGCAAGAGTTCGTCCGAGGCGGGTGGCTCTTACTGGATCGGCTACCTGGCGGTTTCGGCGGCTATCGTTGGCAGCATCCTGATGGGGCGCAAGCGTATTGCGTCGCGTTTGCCCAGCTTTGAAATTCTGGACGACGTGATGTACAAATCCATCGCAGTGGGTTTTGCCTTCTTCACCATTGCCACGGTGCTGGGGGCTTTGTGGGCGGCCGAGGCCTGGGGTGGTTACTGGAGCTGGGACCCCAAGGAAACCTGGGCATTGATCGTCTGGCTGAATTACGCCGCCTGGCTGCACATGCGGCTCATGAAGGGCCTGCGCGGCACCGTGGCAGCCTGGTGGGCGCTGGGCGGCCTGGCCGTGACGACCTTCGCTTTCCTGGGCGTCAACATGTTCCTCAGCGGCCTGCACAGCTACGGCGAGCTGTAAAAAAGCGTTCGTCATGTTGTAAGAACGGCCCCGGTGGCACGACTACCCGGTAATTGAATAGTTTGCGCAGTTTGAAAGGGCCCAGACATGATCATCAAGACACATCGAGACGGATTCATCCACCCGGTTGCCAGCGACATCACACCTGCCCGCGTTTATGAGGGCCGGCGCGACATGATCAAGCTGATGGCTATGGGCGTTGCCGGAGCGGCCATGGCTTCGTGGGCGGCTCGGGATGCCCGAGCCCAAGTGGCTCGCCCGGGCAAGTTGGCAGCGTTGTCAGGTGCCAAATCGGCCATCGCTGGCGCGGCCACGATGGAAAAAATCACCGATTACAAAGACGCCAGCAGCTATAACAACTTCTACGAATTTGGCACCGATAAGTCGGATCCAGCCAAAAATGCCCATACGCTGAAAACCACGCCCTGGACGGTAGAGATCGAGGGGCTGGTGAAGAAACCCGCGAAGTATGCGCTGGAAGATTTGCTGAAGCTCAGTGCGCAGGAGGAGCGCATTTATCGCTTGCGCTGTGTCGAAGGCTGGTCGATGGTGATTCCCTGGGTGGGCTACTCGTTGTCCGAACTCATCAAAAAGGTCGAGCCGCTGGGCAATGCCAGATTCGTGGAGTTTGTGACGCTGGCCGACCCCAAGACCATGCCCTTTGTCGGTTCGCGGGTGCTGGACTGGCCCTATGTAGAGGGTTTGCGCCTGGACGAAGCCATGAATCCGCTGACCCTTTTGTCCTTTGGCATGTACGGTGAAGTGCTGCCCAACCAGAGCGGTGCCCCGGTGCGACTTGTGGTGCCCTGGAAGTATGGGTTCAAGAGTGGCAAGAGCCTGGTCAAGATTCGTTTCACCGACAAGATGCCTGCTACCGCATGGAACAAGGCCGCAGCAAACGAATACGGGTTCTATTCCAACGTCAACCCCGATGTGGACCACCCCCGCTGGAGTCAGGCCAGCGAGCGGCGCATTGGTGATGACGGTCTGCTGGCCAAGAAACGCAAGACTCTCATCTTTAATGGTTACGAAGCCCAGGTCGGGCAGCTCTATGCCGGCATGGATCTGAAAAAATTCTACTGATGCCTGTGCTTGCCCTGCCAGCCGTGCGGGCCCGGATGAAATTCCTGCTGCTTCACCCTGTCGCCAAACCGGTTGTTTTCGTCCTTTCCCTGCTGCCGTTTTGCTGGTTGCTGTATGCGGCCATTACCAACAACCTGGGCGCCAATCCGGCCGAAGCGCTGATTCGTTCTACCGGCGACTGGACGTTGCGGTTTTTGTGCGTGGTGCTGGCGGTGACGCCGTTGCGGGTGATCACCGATACGCCTGCGCTGGCACGATTTCGCCGGATGCTGGGCCTGTTTGTGTATTTCTATGTCGTGGTTCACCTGCTGAGCTACAGCTGGTTTGACATGGGTTTTGACGTGCCTGACATCACCAAAGACATCATCAAACGCCCCTTCATTCTGGTTGGATTCTCAGTCTTCCTGCTGCTCACACCTTTGGCGCTGACGTCGTTTAACCGGGCGATCAAGGCCCTGGGGGCCAAACGCTGGCAGACCTTGCACAAGCTGGTCTATGGGGTGGCTGGCTTGGCTATTCTGCATTTTTTCTGGATGCGCGCGGGTAAAAACAACTTTGCCGAGGTATTTGTTTACGCCGCGATATTGGGAACCCTTTTGGGGTGGCGTTTGGTCCATTTTATGAGTAAAAAATGGCCTTGGCCCTCGTGGAATATGCACGAGTAGCTATTAAATTTATAGCAATTTACCTGACGAGAGTCTCACGCAGCAATTGGTCCTGAATCGTCTCGCGCTGACGGATGACATGCACCTTTGCGCCGTCCACCAGAACTTCAGCCGCGCGACCCCGGGAGTTGTAGTTGCTGGCCATGCTCATGCAATAGGCTCCAGCAGACAAAACCGCCAGTACGTCGCCGGGCTGTACGCCCAGCTCCCGGTCGTGGCCGATCCAGTCGCCGCTCTCACACACAGGGCCGACCACTTCCCAGGTTGTGGGCGCATCTGATCGGGGCGTCACCGGAACAATCTGGTGATACGCCTGGTACATGGCGGGGCGGGGCAGGTCGTTCATGGCGGCGTCGACAACGCAGAAGTTTTTCTGCTCGCCCGGCTTCAGGTAGAGCACTTCGGTGAGGCAAACGCCGGCATTGCCAACCAGTGACCTGCCGGGTTCAATCATCAATTGACGTTGCCCGAAACCACGCGCATCCAGCCGGGCCAGCAACCGGGTCCAAAGCTGATCGGCCTGGGGTGGCTGATCGCCGTTGTAGTTGATGCCCAGACCGCCGCCAAAGTCGATGTGGTGAATGGGGATGCCTGCACCCTCAATCACCTCGACCAGATCGAGCATGCGGTCTACGGCGTCCAGGTAAGGTGCTTCCTGCGTGATCTGGGAGCCAATGTGGCAATCGATGCCAACGACCTGAAGGCCCGCCAAACCCGATGCGCGCTGATAGGTCCCCAGCGTGCGTTCGTGGGCAATGCCAAATTTGCTGCCCTTGAGGCCTGTTGAAATATAGGGATGGGTTTTGGGGTCTACATTCGGGTTGACGCGGATGCTCACGGGTGCGCGTTTGCCCAGGGACCTGGCCACTTCATTGAGCACTTCCAGTTCGGGCTCGCTTTCCACATTGAAGCAACCAATCCCGACTTCCAGCGCGCGGCGCATTTCTGCACGCGTTTTGCCCACGCCGGAGAAGATGATTTTTGCCGGCACCGCGCCTGCGGCCAGCACGCGCTCCAGTTCACCGCCCGAGACAATGTCAAAACCACAGCCTGCGCGGGCGAAAACCTGCAGCACGCCCAGCGACGAATTGGCTTTCATGGCGTAGCAGATCTGGACCTTTCGCCCGGCAAAACCACGCTGATAGGCCGCCAGCGCCGCCAGCATGGACGCTTTGGAGTACACAAACAGGGGCGTTCCATGTTCTTTGGCCAGTTGCCCCAGGCGGGCGTCATCAACAAACAGTTCACCATCCCGGTAGGCGACGTGGGGTTGGCCGGGCATATTCTGGCGAGTCATTTTGTGCTTGTCGCAGGTGTGGGGGAAGAAGCGCTTGGGGTAGCTGCGGTTGCTGCTTTATTGCTGTTTGGCAGCAAAGTCTCGGGCAAGGTAGCGCGCTGCGTGCCGGACGCGGTGGTCGGCATGAACAGCGCTCCCCTTTGCCCGCAACCGGGAAGGCTCACCATGCAGCTGACAAGGACAATGGCCCACGTTAACGGGCGGACTAAAATTTGGCGGGTACATATCATCCTCAAATTGTAATGACCGACCTTGAATTTATGGACAGCGCAGAAACCTTGCTCAAGGCAGTTGAGTTGTGCTGTGACCGGATCAATGAAACGACGGACGCTGATATTGATAATCAGCGTGTCGGCGGAATGATCACGCTGGTGTTTTCCAACAAGAGCCAGATCGTGATCAATTTGCAGAAACCTCTGCACGAGGTCTGGCTGGCTGCCCGGTCGGGTGGGTATCACTACAAGTTTGATGGTACGAACTGGAATGACACGAAAGGGCAGGGCGAATTCTTTGTTTGTCTCTCACGTGACGCCAGCGCACAGGCTGGCCGCGATCTGCCCTTCATGGCCTGATCAGTTCCTGAACAGATCCAGTATGCTCTTCTTCTCGTCAGCAGGTGGGGTAGGCTGACCCGTGCCGGGCACGCCAATAGAGTCTTCCAGCCCCAGACTGCGCACACCAGCGCCCCTGGCGTATTCATCGTAGTACCACTCGCCTCCTGAGTTCACCACACCTTCGGGTACGGGCGGCTCGATCGCGGGTACATCCTTGAGCGCATGCTGCATGAAACGGATCCATACCGGTAGACTGAGGCCTCCGCCTGTCTCGTTACTTCCCATTTTTCGAGGCGTGTCATAACCAATCCACGTGACAGCAGTCAGGGTGCGATGAAAGCCAGCAAACCAGGCGTCCATGGAGTCGTTGGTCGTACCTGTTTTTCCATAGATGTCTCCTCGTCCGAGCATGGCCTTGGCTCTTGCTGCGGTGCCGGTACGCGTTACCTCCTGCAGCAGGCTGGACATGATGAAGGCATTGCGTGCGTCGATCACACGTGTTGCAGGATCCAAAACTGCCGGTTTGTAATCAACGAGCACCCGCCCCTTCTGCTCTGTAACCTTGCTGACCAGCCATGGGTCGATGTGAAAACCATCGTTGGCAAATACCGAGTAGGCAGTCGCCATCTGCATTGGAGTTACTGAGCCAGCGCCCAGCGCCATGGTCAGGTAAGCAGGGTGCTTGCCGGCATCGAAACCAAATCGCTGAACCCATTCTTGGGCGGATTGGGGTCCTATGGATTGCAATATCCGGATCGAGACCATGTTTTTGGACTTTGCCAGACCAGTGCGCATGGTCATTGGGCCGTCAAATTTGCCGTCATAGTTCTTCGGCTCCCACGGCTGCCCGCCCGTTACATCAGCATCAAAAAACAGAGGTGCGTCGTTGATGATGGTCGATGGGGTAAGCCCCTTTTCCAGAGAAGCAGAATAGATAAATGGTTTAAAACTCGACCCCGGTTGGCGCCATGCCTGGGTGACATGGTTGAACTTGTTTTTCTGGAAATCAAATCCTCCTACCAGTGCCTTGATCGATCCGTCACGGGGGTCCAAAGCTACAAATGCACCCTCAACCTCAGGTAACTGGGTAATTTCCCAATTGCCTTTGGATGTTTTGGACACCCGGATCAAGGCACCACGGCGGATCTTGATGTTGGGTGGAGCCTTCTCCGTCAGCCCCGATTGTGCGGGCTTCAAGTCGTCACCCGTGATCTCAATGTACTCATCATTTTGCCGCACGGCCTTGATTTTCTTGGAATCTGCTTCCAGAACAATCGCAGACATGACATCGCCATTGTCAGGGCTCTCTTCAAGAGCTTCGTCAATGGCATCGTCCAGTTCTTGTGGGTTGGTTGGCAAAGAAATAAATTTCTCGGGGCCCCGATAAACTTGGCGACGCTCGAAATCCATGATGCCCCGGCGCAAAGCCTTATAGGCGATGTCCTGATCAGAAGAGTCTAGCGTCGTGTAAACATTCAGGCCGCGCACATAAGTCTCTTCCCCATACTGGGCGTAAATAAGCTGCCTGACCATCTCCGCTACGTATTCAGCATGAACCCGGGTGTTTTCAGGGCCTGTCTTGACCTTGAGTTCCTGATTTTTTGCCAGTTCAGCCTGTGCCGTAGTGATAAAGCCGTTTTCCGCCATCCTGCCAATGATGTGTATCTGGCGGGTACGTGCGCGTTTGGGGTTGCTGATCGGGTTGTAGGCGGACGGCGCCTTTGGCAGGCCAGCCAGCATGGCTGCCTCGGCTATGGTAATGTCCTTCAGCGGTTTGCCAAAGTAGGCATCTGACGCTGCGGCAAACCCGTAAGCCCGATTACCCAGAAATATCTGATTCATGTAAATCTCAAGAATCTGGTCTTTCGTTAGCGTGTGCTCAAGCTTGAACGTCAGCAAGATCTCGTAGATCTTTCTCGTGAAAGTTTTTTCGGATGACAGATAGACATTGCGGGCAACCTGCATCGTGATGGTGGAGGCGCCTTGACTCTTGGCATTCCTGAGGTTCGCCAGGCCTGCGCGCATGACGCCTCTGTAATCGACTCCACCATGCTCATAAAAACGTGCATCCTCAATAGCGAGTACTGCATCGATCATGACTTTTGGGATATCCGTGAGAGGCGTCAGGCTGCGTCGTTCTTCGCCAAACTCTCCAATGAGCAGACCATCCGCAGAAAATACTCTGAGAGGTAATTTAGGTCGGTACTCGGATAAATCGGAGATGTCCGGAAGGTTGGGAAGGGCTACTGAAAGCGCCAGAGCGATCACTATCAAGGCTGAAGCAATGCCTGCTGCTGCCAAACCTATTGTCCAGAGACTCAGGCGCAAGAGCCAGTGCATGGATTTCAGGCTTGGGTCTCTCTGATCGGATTTGAGGGGCATAAAAACCTATGTAAGATCGCGTCACCATTATAGAAATGAGGATTGCCCCCAGTGAATATGATGATCCCACGCGTTAGCCGACGAGTCATTCGTAACGGATAAACGCTAACCGGATCACTTCCTCAAATCCAAAACGTCTGCTTTTGGCAACGTTTCTAACCTGTTAACCAGGCAAATGTCTTTGCGGAACAACGGGCTTACTGATAGCATTCATGTGAAGTCTTAAGTTTCGCCGATTCTCAATCGGCTTGTTTCAGGGGATAGTCTTGATCTCTTTGGGGTCTTTGTTTAGTCGCCAGCCGGCGCCCATGTTGGGTTTGGACATTAGTTCGTCCAGCGTCAAACTGGTTGAATTAAGTCAAAGCAAATCAGGCGCTTTGGTGCTTGAGCGTTGCGCGATGGAGCCCTTGGAGCGGGGTTGGGTGACTGACGGCAATATAGAGAAGTTTGATGAGGTGGCAGAAGCCGTTCGGCGACTGGTGAAAAAAAGTGGTGCCAAAGCCAAAAATGTTGCAATGGCATTGCCACCTTCGGCGGTAATTACCAAAAAAATCATTCTCCCTGGGGGGCTTACCGATCAGGAGTTGGAGGCTCAGGTTGAGACTGAAGCCAATCAGTACATCCCCTTTCCTCTGGATGAGGTGAGTCTGGATTTTTGTGTGATTGGCCCCAGTGCATCTTCAAGTGGGGATCTGGATGTGCTGATTGCAGCTTCGCGGCGAGAAAAGGTTCAGGATATTCAGGGCCTGGCTGAGGCGGCTGGTCTGAAGCCGGTAATTGTGGACGTTGAGTCTTATGCGTCACGCCTTGCTACCAGCAGATTGATTGAAAATCTGCCCAATCAGGGTGTTGGATCCATTGTTGCGCTTTTTGAGGTTGGGGCGATGACCACCAGCATGCAGGTTATCCGCGATGATGAGGTTCTCTATGATCGGGATCAGGCCTTCGGGGGGGCTCAATTGACTCAATTGATTGTGCGCCAGTATGGATTTTCTCTGGAAGAGGCTGAAAGCAAGAAGCGTGGCGGTGAGTTGCCGGATGACTATGAGTCCAACGTGCTTCGCCCCTTTGTGGATAGCATGGTGCAAGAAATTGGACGAGCGCTGCAGTTCTTTTTTACCAGCACACCGCATAACAAGGTTGACTACATCATGCTGGCTGGTGGCTCTGCCGCCTTGCCTGGGCTTACTGCAGCGGTGACTCATCAGACTACTTTTTCATGTACTCTGGTTGATCCGTTCGAAGGCATGGAAATGGGCGATGGTGTGCGCCTCAAGAAGATGACGAGGGAAGCGCCCTCCTATCTGACATCTTGTGGCTTGGCGTTGCGGAGGTTTGTCTAAGTGGTATTGATTAACCTGCTCCCGCATCGCGAGGCGGCGCGTAAGCGTCGGCGGGATGTATTTAATATTTCTCTCGGAGCCTCCGCGTTGGTTGGTGGTCTTGTTGCTGGAGGTGTTTTCCTGTGGTATCAGGCCCAGATTTCGTTGCAGCAGGGGAAAAACCAGTTGCTTACCACCGAGATTCAGAAGCTTGAAGTCCAGATCAAGGACATTGCTTCCTTGGAGGCCGAGATCGCGGGTTTGCGTGCTCGTCAGCAGGCCGTGGAGGATTTGCAGGCTGACCGAAATATCCCTGTCCACTTGCTGACCGAGATGGTCAAGCAAATGCCTGATGGCGTGTACATATCCAGCATGAAGCAGGAAAATCAGCTGGTAACGCTGGCTGGTGTAGCGCAATCGAACGAGCGGGTCTCTGAATTATTGCGTAATCTGGCAAACAACACGCCGTGGTTTACCAAGCCGGAGCTGATTGAAATTGTTGCAGGCAATGTGGCATTAAGTTCACGTGAGCAAAAGCGCGTGGCGAATTTTACAATCAGGGTCAAGTTGATGCGTGCCAGCGAGGCTGAGAAGGCTGCGCAGGCAGCTGCAGGCGTGAGTGCGGTGGTGCCAGTGGCTGTTGCCTCCGCGCCCGCCAAAAAATAGCAGGCGCATGTATGGCAAATAATCCTTCAGTCCTCTCCGAATTTCCTGCTTTTCAGGAAAGACTGGTTAGCCAATTTCGTGGACTTGATACCAAAGATCCTGCCGGTTGGCCGATGCTGCCTCGGTATCTGCTATTTGTTGTTGTTGCGGCAGCCATTGTCATTGCATTGTGGTTTTTATGGATTAACTCGTCTGAGGTTGCTCTCGAAACAGAGCGCGCGACGGAAATCAAGCTGAGAGAAGATTACAAGGTCAAGCTGGCGAAGGCTGTCAACCTTGACGCGCTCAAGAAGCAGCGCGAGCAGGTGTTGCAGTATGTGACCCAGCTTGAAAAGCAACTGCCCAGCAAAGCAGAAATGGACGCACTATTGTCTGACATCAATCAAGCTGGGCTTGGGCGTAGCCTGCAGTTTGATTTGTTTAGACCGGGTCAGGTTGCTGTGAAGGAATACTATGCGGAACTGCCTATAACTTTGAGGGTGGTTGGCAGCTATCATGACATCGGATCTTTTGCTTCTGACATCGCAAATTTGTCTCGAATTGTGACGTTGAATAACCTCACGATAACGCCACGGTCAGATGGTATTTTGATAATGGATTCGACGGCCAAAACTTTTCGTTATCTTGACTCTGGCGAAGTTGATGCGCAGCGTAAGGCGAATCAGCCTGCGGGAGCCAAAAAATGACCTTTTTTCATATTGGCCCTCTTTTAATGGCAGGCTTCTTGTTGTCCGGGTGCTTGGGCTCTGACGATGAGGACCTGGCGCAATGGATGACGGAGCAGAAAGCGCAAACCAAGCCGAAGGTGGCGCCTATATCTGAGCCCAAACAATTCAAACCGGAAAGCTATACACAGGCAAGTGCAGTTGAACCCTTCAGTAAGGAAAAGTTGGCTCAGGCTTTGAAGCGTGATTCTTCGCAAGAGGCATCCAATGGAGCATTGGTGGCCCCCGAGTTGGTGCGTCGTAAAGAGCCACTCGAAGCATTTCCGCTTGATTCAATGGCTCTTGTCGGCAGTCTTGTTCAGACAGGTAAGCCAGTTGCCCTGGTCAGGGTGGATAACTTGCTCTATCAGGTTCGACCAGGTAACTATCTTGGGCAGAACTATGGTCGTGTTACCAAAATCAATGAGACGGAGGTTACCTTGCGGGAAATTGTGCAAGACGCCGTAGGTGAGTGGATTGAACGCACGGCTACGTTGCAGCTGCAGGAAAGGTCGAAATGAACAACCAAAATGGTATTAAGGGAGTGCGCATGATGCAACAACTGGTAGTCGCTATGGCGATGGTTTTAGCCTCAATTGCCGCTCATGCTCAGATGACTATTGATGCGGTTGCTGGTTCGACTTCTGGCGGAGCTGAAGTGGTGCGGATAGAGTTGTCTCAACCATTGGCTGCAGCCCCTGCGGGGTTTTCAATTCAGTCGCCTGCACGGATCGCACTGGACTTTCCCGGAATATCCAACGGGATGGGGCGATCCACGATCGATATTAATCAGGGTAACCTTAAGTCAGTGAGTGTGGTCCAGGCAGGGGATCGGACGCGCGTTGTCCTGAATTTGAAGCAGGCAACAACCTATAAGACACTAATCCAAGGCAAGTCGCTGCTGGTAACGCTAGATCCCTCCGCGAGTTCGGTCCCTGTCGCCACCGCTTCCCCATCTGTATTTGCGGAAAACAAAAATCGGGATACGCTGCCGCTCAAAGATGTGGATTTCCGCCGTGGAGCTGAAGGTTCAGGGCGCGTTGTTGTGGCTCTCTCAAACAATCAAGTCGGGGTGGATATCAGGCAACAGGGCCAGGCCTTGGTGGTTGAGTTTATGAAATCCACGCTTCCGGAGGGCCTGCGTCGGCGCCTGGATGTCTCCGACTTTGGTACTCCTGTGCAATCTGTCACGACTTCCCAGTCCGGTGATCGGGTTCGCATGGTGATAGAGCCCAAGGGGCTATGGGTTCACAGTGCTTATCAGAGCGATGATCAGTTTGTGGTCGAAGTTAAACCTCAAAAAGTGGATCCTTCCAAGCTGACTCAGGGTATTGGGTACAACGGCCAGAAATTGTCGTTGAATTTTCAAAATATTGAAGTTCGGTCATTGCTGCAGGTTATTGCTGACTTCACCAACTTCAATATCATTACGTCAGATTCAGTGAATGGTGCGGTCACACTGCGCCTGCAAGATGTGCCATGGGATCAGTCGCTTGACATTATTTTGCAAGCCAAAGGTCTCGGGATGCGAAAGACCGGTAATGTGATCTGGATCGCGCCGAAAGACGAAATAAACGCCAAGGAAAAGCTGGAACTGGAATCCGTTGCCGCGCTGCAAAGTCTGGAGCCCCTGCGTACGGAATCGTTCCAGTTAAACTACACAAAGGCAGCTGAAGTTGCTGCAGGGTTGACGGCTACAGGTGGTGGCACCGGGGCGAACACAAGTCGAATCCTAAGCCCGCGTGGCAGTGTAATTTTTGAGACCCGCACCAATCAACTGTTTGTTACCGATATTGTTTCAAAGCTGGAGCAGGTCCAGCAGTTGATTTCGAAGATTGATATTCCAGTGCGGCAGGTGTTGATTGAGGCGCGCATTGTGGAGGCTTCAGATACATTTGGCAAGTCCTTGGGGGTTCGGCTGGGTGGCGGTGCTCCCGCAGGCAGCAATGCAAGTTTTGGCTCCAGCTATGCGACAGGAGCTGCTGGAACAACATCAGGTAACTTCGTCAATTTACCAGCGGTTGGTCAGGGTGGTTATAGCCCGGCAGGTTTTGCTATTTCTCTGTTCAATGCTTCAAAGAGTAACTTTCTAAATCTGGAAATTCAGGCGCTTGAGGCTGATGGCAAGGGGCGTGTAGTTTCCAGCCCTCGGGTGGTCACGGCTGATCAGATCAAGGCGCTGATTGAACAAGGTACGGAATTGCCATATCAGGTGGCCACATCCAGTGGCGCGACCTCTATCGCGTTTCGCAAAGCCAATCTGAAACTGGAAGTGACGCCTCAGATCACTCCGGAAGGAAACATCATCCTGACGCTGGATGTTAATAAGGACACCGTTGGGCAATCAACCTCGGCCGGGTTTGCGATCAATACCAAGCATATTCAAACCCAGGTGCTGGTTGAAAACGGTGGCACGGTTGTCATTGGTGGTATCTTTGAACTGACTGAAACCGAGAATGAAACCAAGGTTCCATTTCTGGGTGATTTGCCAGGGGTAGGAAATCTATTCAAGGCAAAGGGTCGTATCTCCAATAAACAGGAAATGCTGGTTTTCATTACCCCCAAGATGATCGCTGACAAAGCGGTTGTGCGGTGAACTGAAAACAAGTGTGATATGCCTGCCTGTGTGCTTCGTGTAAATTGATATTTAGCCTGATTGGCCTGCCTGGATCGGGCAAGTCCACGGTGGGGAGGCAACTTGCCCGACGACTTCAAATCCCCTGTGTTGATTCCGATCATGAAATTGAAATCCGTTTGGGTTGTTCCATTCGCGAGTATTTTGAACGCGAAGGAGAAGACAGCTTCCGTGATGTTGAAGCGTCGGTTATTGATGAACTGACGTTAAATCAAGTGGCGGTGCTCTCAACGGGGGGAGGCTCGGTGTTGCGCCATGTAAACCGCAAGCATCTTCGTGAACGTGGGAAAGTCGTATATCTAAAATCGTCACCGGATGAGTTGTTCAGGCGCTTGAGGCATGATGTGAATCGGCCTCTTTTGCAAGTGTCGGATCCCCTTGCTCGATTACGTGATCTCTATGCCATGCGCGATCCCCTGTACCGCGAAACGGCGCACTACGTATTGGAAACAGGCCGCCCTTCTGTAACGAGCTTGGTGAATATGATTGTGATGCAACTCGAACTCGCCAACGTTTTACCTCATCAAAAGCCGTAGTAACGCGCGCCTGGTGTGAAGCCAACAGGCTCTAAACTCTCCGTAGTTATGAATGCATGTTCCATTGAAACAGTTGCCATTAATCTTGCTGATCGTGGCTATCCCATTTTGATTGGCCCGGGACTTCTGAGTGATCCACAGACCTTTTCGTCTGTGTCAGGATCGGCCACAGCCCTGATTGTGAGCAATACTTCAGTGGCGCCACTGTATGCCCAGCAACTGAAATTAGCCATCGCTGCCCGGTTCAAACAGGTGCACGTTGTGTCGTTGCCGGATGGTGAAAAATACAAAAACTGGCAAACCCTGCACCTGATTTTTGATGCCCTGCTGGAGAACAAGAGTGACCGCAAAACGGTACTTTTCGCCCTGGGTGGTGGCGTGGTGGGGGACATGACCGGCTTCGCAGCCGCCAGCTACATGCGTGGCGTGCCATTTGTGCAAGTGCCCACTACCTTGCTGGCTCAGGTAGATTCATCGGTTGGCGGCAAGACGGCGATCAACCACCCACTGGGCAAGAACATGATCGGTGCTTTTTATCAGCCCGTGAGAGTCATCTGCGATCTGGACACACTGAAGACGTTGCCAGTGCGTGAATTAAGTGCCGGGCTGGCCGAAGTCATTAAATACGGGCCGATTGCCGATATGGCATTTCTGGACTGGATTGAAACCAATATGGATGCCCTGTTGGCCCGCGAACCATCGGCGCTGGCCCATGCCGTCAAACGCAGTTGCGAAATCAAGGCCTGGGTGGTGGGACAGGACGAACGTGAGTCTGGTCTGCGTGCCGTTTTGAACTTCGGTCACACCTTCGGGCACGCCATTGAGGCGGGCATGGGTTATGGCCAATGGCTGCATGGCGAGGCTGTGGGCTGCGGCATGGTAATGGCTGCGCATCTTTCGCACCGTTTGGGTCTGATCGATAGTGCGCTGGTTAATCGGTTGACGACGCTGATTCAGCGCGCGGGTTTGCCCGTTGTCGGCCCCGATCTCACCGCGCAAAGTACACAAAGCAAAGGCATGGGCAAACCATCCGCCTTGGGTAGTGCATCAGACAATGCAGACCGCTATCTGGACTTGATGCGTGTTGATAAAAAGGCTGAAGCAGGTGAAATCAGATTTGTCGTGCTTGATGGCCCCGGGCGTGCTGCCGTGCGTGGCGCGCCCGACGCGCTGGTGCGTGAAGTCATTGACGCATGTTGTATGTTGATCGCTATCAAATAGATAGCTACTTGTGTATATTTTACGAGGGCTAAGGCCATATTTTCTTATGAAATGATGCTTCTGGCGCCTTACGCCTGTGACCCTGGCCAGACACGTGGCCGCCGCCATGCCGAACAGGCGGCCCCGAGCCGTACCGAGTATCAGCGGGACCGGGACCGCATCGTCCACTCCACGGCTTTTCGTCGCCTTGTCTACAAGACCCAGGTGTTCCTCAATCACGAGGGCGACCTGTTTCGCACGCGGCTGACGCATTCGCTGGAGGTTGCGCAACTGGGCCGCTCCATTGCACGGTCGCTGCGGCTGAATGAAGATCTGGTCGAGGCCATTTCGCTGGCGCACGATCTGGGGCACACGCCCTTTGGTCATGCCGGGCAGGATGCCCTGAACGAATGCATGGCGGCACACGGCGGGTTTGAACACAACCTGCAAAGCCTGCGGGTGGTCGATCACCTGGAGGAGCGGTATCCGTCTTTCGATGGCCTGAACCTTACTTTCGAGACCCGGGAGGGCATTCTCAAACACTGCTCGCGCGCCAACGCCGAGCAGCTTGAGGCGGCGCAAGGGTTCGAAAGAAATTCCCGGGGCGGCATTGCCAGACGCTTCCTGGACCGCACACAGCCCGGTCTGGAGGCGCAACTTTGCAATCTGGCAGACGAGATTGCCTACAACGCCCACGATATCGACGATGGTGTGCGCTCGGGCCTGCTCACACTGGAGCAGTTGCAGGAAGTGCCTCTGGTCGAAGATTTTCGTGTGCAGACGCTGGCTGATCACCCGCACCTGAAAGACGCCGGGCAGGGACGCAGATTGCTGTATGAAACCATCCGGCGCATGCTCAGCGCCCAGGTGTATGACGTGATCGCGGCTACCCGGCGCGCACTGGATGCGCAAGCCCCTGCATCGGCAGATGCTGCACGGCAATTGCAGCCGCTGGTCCAGTTTGGCGACGATATGCGTCACCGGTCGCAGGTGCTCAAAAAGTTTCTTTTCCGCAATCTGTACCGGCACCCGCAGGTAGCGCACATGACCGGGCAAGCCCGGCAAGTGGTGCTTGAGCTGTTTGCTGCCTACTCCAGCGCGCCACAGGAAATGCAGACGGGTTTCGCAGCCCGCTCTGATGCCGCAAGCGGCGCTGCTGACGAAGCCCACACAGTCGCCCGCGTGGTGGCCGACTACATTGCGGGCATGACAGACCGCTTTGCGGCTCGTGAGCACGAACGCCTGACCGGGCGCAAACTCCTTGCCCCATGACCGCACTGCCTGCCACCGCGATTGCGGATACTCGTCACTGGCTGGAACGCGCCGTCATTGGCCTGAATCTGTGTCCGTTTGCCAAAAGTGTGCACGTTAAAGGGCAGATTCACTATGCGGTCAGTGCGGCGACCAGCCCCCAAGAGCTGCTGGATGACTTAAAAAATGAGCTAAAAAGCCTTGTAGCCCTTGACAGTATTGCACGGGATACTACGCTTTTGATAGCGCCTGACTGTCTGGAAGATTTTCTCGATTTCAACGACTTGCTGTCCAAAGCAGATAAGGTGCTGAAGGCCCTGAAGCTGAACGGCACCATCCAGATCGCCAGTTTTCACCCGCAGTTTCAGTTCGCAGGCACAGCGGTGGACGACATCACCAACTGCACCAACCGCGCGCCGTATCCCACGCTACACCTGTTGCGTGAAGCCAGCATCGACCGCGCGGTGGAGGCCTTTTCGCAAGCCGAAACCATTTTTGAAGCCAACATGCAAACGCTGGAGCAACTGGGCCATGCGGGCTGGGATGCGCTGGAGGTGGGGCCGTCCACCACGCGTGGCAAGATCAAGCCATGAAAGCCAAAAACAAATCGACGCAGGAAGTGAAAACCCCGCCAGATGCTTCGTCCATTGCACCGGAAATCCGTCCCGGCCAGTCGGTGGAGTTGCTCAAAGAGCTGCACATCCTCACGCGGGAGGCCAAGCTCAACCAGGACTCGCGGCGCAAGCTCAAGCAGGTGTATCACCTGTTCCAGTTCATCGAAAAGCTGCTGCAGGAGCTGCCTGCGGGCGACGTCGGTATCACGCTGGCTGACCACGGCGCTGGCAAGTCGTATCTGGGGTTCATCATCTATGACCTGTTTTTCAAGGCGCTGAACGCAGGGCACATCTACGGCATCGAAACCCGCCCCGAGCTGGTTGAAAAGTCCCGTGAGCTGGCAAAACGCCTCGGGTTTGACCGCATGTCGTTCCTGAATCTGACGGTGGCTGAGTCTGCCCGGTCCGGCGAACTGCCCACGCAGATTGACGTTGTTACCGCCTTGCATGCATGCGATACCGCGACGGATGACGCCATCGCGTTCGGTTTGGCCAAGCACGCCAAATTCATGGTGCTCGTGCCCTGCTGCCAGGCCGAGTTGGCTCGCCACCTGAATGCCGGCAAGGCACTTACCTTGAACCGCACGCCACTGGCCGAACTCTGGCGCCACCCGCTGCACACCCGCGAGATGGGCAGCCAGATCACCAACGTGCTGCGCTGCCTGTACCTTGAAGCCATGGGTTACCAGGTGACCGTGACCGAGCTGGTGGGATGGGAGCACAGCATGAAAAACGAATTGATTCTGGCGTGTTATACCGGGCAGAAAAAGCGCAGTGCGGCGCAGCGGCTGCAGGCGATTGGGGCGGAGTTTGGGTTGGTGGAGTTGCTGCAGGCGCGGTTCAAAATATAATCACGGATGCGCCTTGCGACTGCGTTGGTGCTCAAGATTTGCCCTCTTCCCCTCATGTAAACGAACAAAGTAAATGAAAGCCGGCATGCCGAAGTGGGGTATACCAATCACAGTTTCCAACCGATCTTGAATGCAAAGGTTGTCAACCAAAGGTGTGCGTGCTCCCCGAATTGAAAACCGCGAAATTTCAACACCTAAATGTTTCAGAGTTCCCACGCAATGCGCCCTGGTGTCTTTGCCTGGCAACGCCAGTGTCAGACCGCAGATGCGTCGCAGGTAATCAGTCAATCCCGACGGATGGTCTGCATTGCCACGCTTTGGATTAAGGAATCAGCTCCAGCGCCTGCATGTAGGATGGCTGCACCATCAATGCATCCCATTCTGTTACAGGTGTTTGCGCCAGCAGTGCCAGCCGGAGCGCCTCACTGGCGTCCAGCGACTGCCACTGACCTCGCAGCAGTGCCTCCGTCATGCCGTCAAGCAGTTCATCCACGGCCTGCCCACCATCTACAGACTGGTTGCACAGCAGAACAAAATCACACCCCGCATTCAGCGCCACCACGGCAGCCTGGGTGTAGCTGACTTGCTGGCCGTCAATCAGGCGGGCACCGGCCATGGACAGGTCATCGCTGAAAATCGCCCCGCAAAAACCTAACTGACCACGCAAGATGTCTCCCAGCCATTTGGGCGAAAAACCTGCCGGGCGGGAATCCACTTGAGGATAAATCACATGCGCAGGCATGACACTGGCCAGCGTGGTGCTCAACCAGCCGTACGGGGCGGCATCGTCAGCCAGGATAGCCTTGAGGTTGCGCTTATCAACCGGGGTATCAATGTGCGAATCGGCCTTGACAAAGCCATGTCCGGGAAAGTGCTTGCCGCAATTGGCCATACCGCTGATCTGCAGCCCATGCATCAGGCTTTTGGCCAGCAGGCTGACCACACGCGGGTCGCGCCCGAAGGAGCGGTCACCAATCACACTGCTTTCGCCAAAGTCCAGGTCCAGCACCGGGGTGAAGCTCAGGTCAACACCACAGGCACGCAGCTCGGCGCCCAACACATAGCCGCAAGCCGTAGCCGCGTTGGTGGCGCACATGGCGCCGCTGCCCGCTCCGTCGCGGCCGTCGTTCATCCACATCTCGCCCAATGCACGCATCGGCGGCAAGTGTGTGAACCCATCGGTCTTGAAACGCTGCACGCGGCCACCTTCGTGATCGACGCAAATAAGCAGATCGCTGCGCACATTTTTGATGTCATGGCACAGGCTGGACAGCTGTTCGCGATTG
Organism: Pseudomonadota bacterium; assembly: GCA_046050465.1. Classification (GTDB taxonomy): domain Bacteria; phylum Pseudomonadota; class Gammaproteobacteria; order Burkholderiales; family Burkholderiaceae_C; genus Egaibacter. The sequence goes on from JBJOPS010000036.1 coordinate 60,319, forward strand.
CTCCAGTTGCGGGCAAACAAAATGATGCCGCCAACCAGCGGGTGTTTGAGGCGCTGGCGGTCTTTTGCGGTGAGGTTCAGGCCAGCGATATCGATGATCAAGGGGGCGTGCTGTGTCATATTATCAGTCGGTTGAGATGTTGTTCATTGGTAGAAGAAGTTGTCATAAGCTATAAAAATAATAGCTTATTATGCATATTCCATAAGGGCAAGATGCCAATTGAAGGGCTAGATGCCAATTTTCTCCACAACACAAAAACTGGCAGCATAGTCTGCCTCGTCGGTCACGCTCACATGTGCTGTGAGTCCCCGGGCATCAAACCAGTCTTTGAGGCCGCCATACAGCACGATGCAGGGTTTGCCGGCGTTGGGGTGGTCCTGTGGCAGTGTGGCGATTTCGCACAGACGCCAGGTCATGGGCATGCGCATGCCCAGTCCAATCGCTTTGCTGAATGCTTCCTTGGCACTGAACCGCGTGGCCAGATACCGCACACCCCGCTCGGGCCAACGTGCGCTTCGCGCCGTCCAGGTGCTGAATTCGGCGTCGCTCAATACTTTTTTCGCGAACCGGTCGCCGTGGCGCTCCAGACTGGCACGTATACGGCGTACGTCGCAGATGTCGGTGCCAATACCGTAAATCATGTTGGTGTGTCGTATCTGGAGGCGGCAAAGCTCAGCCGGGACTACCGGCGGCAAACGCTTCATCAATGCAGCGCAGATAGTCCCGAATGGTCGCGGCATAACCCATTTCCAGTGCATCAGCGATCAAGGCGTGGCCAATGGAGACTTCCTGCACGCCAGGAACCCGCTTCAAGAAGGTGGTCAGGTTGTCCCTGTTCAAATCATGGCCAGCGTTGACGCCCAAACCCGCATCCAGTGCGGCCTGTGCCGCCAGCCCAAAACGTGTCAGTTGCGCCTCTTGCTGAGCGCTTCCCCAAGCGGCTGCAAAGGGCTCGGTGTACAACTCCACCCGGTCTGCCCCCACTGCTTTGGCGGCCGCGATGGAGCGGGCATCGGCATCCATGAAGAGGCTCACGCGTACCCCCAGCGCCTGTGCTTCGGCGATGAAGGGTGCCAGGCGTTTCGCTTCAGACGGCAAATCCCAACCGTGGTCGCTGGTGAATTGCCCTTGCGAGTCTGGTACGAACGTGCACTGGTGCGGTCGCAACTCCCGCACAAAATCCATCAGGTTTTGATAGGGGTTGCCTTCGATGTTGAACTCCCGGTCCGGCCACGCTTTCATCAGCGCAGACAGGTCGCGCACATCACCCGCCCGGATGTGACGCTCGTCCGGACGCGGATGAACGGTAATGCCATTCGCGCCCGCCTGCAAACACAGCGTAGCCGCTCGGGTAACACTGGGAATACCCAGGTGACGCGTGTTGCGCACCAGTGCAACCTTGTTCAGGTTGACCGAGAGTGCGGCGGGAAACTTAAAGTGCATGATCAGCGGGCATGGCTTTACAAGGACTGAAGATCGATCATCATTTGCCGGGTACGCAAAGTACCGACCCCGCAATGGTAATTCAGCAGCGTGCGCAATTGGGGTTTCAGCTCCGCCATCACGGCGGCACAGGCGCGCAGCGTGGCGGTAAACGGGGCATCGTCGCCCAAGCTCTGCTGCAATTGGGCCCATTGACCGCCGCTCAGGCTTGCACGATCACCTGCACTGGTCTGCCTCAAGCCGCCTTCCGGGACGAGGCTGTAATGGGTGTCTGCATCGAGTTGCGCCAGCGTCATGGTCTGGGCGTCGAGCAGCGGCAGCAGCCCGATTTCGCGCAATAGCAGCAGCTCAAAGGTACGCAGCGCTGCCTGCAGCACCTCACCGTGCTCGGAAGCGACGACCTGCACAACATGGGAATAGATGTCAAACAGCCGCGGGTGGGGATCGTCGCGGGCCAGCAAGTGCAAAAGCAATTCATTGAGGTAATAGCCCGACATCAGGGCGTCGCCTGTGGGCATGACATGCCCACCCATCCACTCCGCGCCTTTGAGCGTCCGGATTTCGGCATCGCCGCCAAACGCAACATGCAGCGGTTGCAGCGGTAACAAAATGGGACGAAAACTGGAGCTGGGCCGCTTGACGCCCTTGGCAACCAGCGCGACGCGACCATGGTTGCGGGTGAAAACGTCCAGAATCAGGCTGGATTCGCTCCAGTCATAACGATGGAGCACAAAGGCGGGTTCGTCCGAGATTCGCTTACTCGTAGCCAAAGCTGCGCACCCGCGCTTCATCATCAGCCCAACCCGATCGCACCTTGACCCACAGCTCTAAAAACACCTTGGCATCGGCCAGTTTTTCCAGTTCCACCCGGGTTTCCATGCCGATACGCTTGATGCGTTCGCCCTTGTCGCCAATCACCATGGCTTTATGACCGTCCCGCTCAACCACAATGGTGGCGGCGATGCGCAGCAGACGCTTGTGTCCCTTTTTCTGCGGCGGTTCTTCTTCAAACTTGTCGATGATCACGGTCGAGGTGTAGGGCAACTCATCACCCGTCAGGCGAAACAGTTTTTCACGAACCAGTTCGCTGGCCAGAAATTTCTCGCTGCGATCGGTCAACTCGTCTTCGGCGTACCACCAGGACTGCTCCGGCAGGAACCTGGCACATATATCCAGCAACCGTTCAACGTCTTTTGTATTTTTGGCCGACATGGGGACAAACTCGGCAAAGCTGTGCTTTTCCTGCATGCTTTGCAGCCAGGGAGCGATATCACCCCGGCGATGCACGTTATCAAGCTTGTTGGCAATCAAGAGTGTTGGAATATTTTTGCCCAGCAATGCCAGCACGCGGGCATCTGCTGGTGTAAAACTGCCCGCTTCGACCACAAACAAAATGAGGTCCACATCTGCAACAGCACCGACAACCGTCTTGTTCAGCGATTTGTTCAGCGCATTGGCATGCAGCGTTTGAAAGCCCGGTGTGTCAACAAATACAAACTGATTGACCCCCTGGGTGCGCATGCCGGTGATGCGGTGGCGAGTGGTCTGCGCCTTTCGGGAAGTAATGCTGATCTTCTGACCCACCAGCGCATTGAGCAAGGTGGATTTGCCTACATTCGGCTTGCCCACAATGGCAACCAGCCCACAATGCTGCCCTTGCACCGGCGTACCCGAGCCGGGCGCCACACGCACGCTCTTGAGCATGGTTTCAATATCATTTTGGCCTTCGGCCCTTATTGGATCTGGGTTATTAGCTATATTTTTAGGAGCGTTCATCAGCGTGCCTTTGCTTTGAGTGTTTGCAGCATCGCAGCCGCGGCAGCCTGTTCACCTGCACGACGTGAACCACCGATTCCACGTTCGGTCACATTGAATTCCGTGACTTCACACTCAACATCAAATGTTTGTTTGTGGGCAACACCCAGCGTGCCAACGACACGATAAATAGGCAGTTTCATTTTGCGCCTCTGCAGCCACTCCTGTAACTCGGTTTTGGCGTCTTTCCCGATGGCATCCATCTGCGGGTTGATTTCTACGGCTTTGAAAAGACGGTGCACCAGACTTTGCGCTACGGCAAAGCCGGCGTCCAGATACACGGCACCAATCACCGCTTCCAGGGCATCCGCCAGAATAGACGGTCGCTTTTGCCCGCCAGAACGAACCTCCCCCTCGCCCAACCGGATCACTCCTGGCAAACCGAGGGTCACGGCCAGTTGGTGCAGGGTATCCTGTTTGACGAGGTTGGCACGCACCCGTGAAAGGTCGCCCTCCGGCAATTCACCCAAGCGCAAATACAGCAAATCCGCTACCGCCAGGTTCAACACCGAATCACCCAGAAACTCCAGGCGCTCATTGTGGTCAGCCGAGAAACTGCGGTGCGTAGTCGCCTGGCTCAATAGCGAGACATTGGCAAACTGATGCTCCAACCGCTGCTGCAACGCAGCCAGCCCATCACTCACGCTGCGAAGCCTTCATGCCTGCAGGTCATTTCGACTGACCATCATATTTTAGGGTCAGGTAGGCGGGACCCGCCAAGGGGATTTCACGTTGGTATGCAAACTTGACAACAATTTTTTCACCTACCTTGGTGACTTCGAGATCTTTTCCGGTAATAGACGAAATATCGTCTACCGCGCGGGCCTTTTCAAAAATACTGCGCACTTCAGCAACCGTGCTTCCTGTACTGGCTTTATTAATAGCCTTTTTGACAGCCTCAAACTCGATCAAGGTCGGGACGATTTGTGCGCCTACGACACCACAAACCGCGAGTACGATGCCAACAAACAAAAGGCCTAAAAATGACATCCCAGTTTGCCTGGATTTAAATTGAATTTTCATATGTTTCCTTGGTTTCACCACCGATTTCAATCAAACGAGCCAAAACGTTTCAAATCACCAAAATTCATCCAGACAAAAAATGCCCTGCCAACAATGTTTTTATCAGGGACAAACCCCCAGTACCGGGAATCGAGTGAATTGTCACGGTTGTCGCCCATCATGAAATAGTGCCCCTGCGGCACTTTGCAAACAAAACCTTCGATACCGTAGCGGCAATTTTCCTTGAAAGGAAAGTCTTCGACGCCCGGGACAAATGCCGGTCGTTCGTCATCATTCAACAGTCGATGCGGTTTATGACCTAATTTTTCTTCGAACTGCTTGTAGTAACGCATGGCATCACTATCGAAAAATTCTGGCACGACAGTAGTGCTAATTGCCTTGCCATTGACAGTGAGGCGTTTGTTCAAATAGGCAACCTCATCGCCAGGCACTCCGACGACCCGTTTGATGTAGTCAAGGTTTGGCTTTGGGGGATACCTAAAAACCATGACGTCGCCCGCCTTTGGCTGGTTACCCTCAGTGATTTTGGTGTTTATAACCGGCAGGCGAATGCCATAGTGATATTTATTGACCAGAATAAGATCGCCCACCATCAGGGTAGGAATCATGGAGCCAGAAGGAATTTTGAAAGGCTCAAATAAAAATGAACGAAGTAAAAACACCGCAACGATGACGGGAAACAGCCCAGCCGTCCAGTCCAGCCACCATGGCTGCTTGAGCAAACGACTCTGTGTTGCCGCAATGTCGTCGTCCATTTGGTTGATGCCCATTCTGCCCAGATTTTCCCGGCGCTTTACGGTATCAGTCTCAAGCTGGGCAACCGCCTGCCGCCGCTTTGGAAGGAAGTGAAACTGCTCAGCCAGCCAATAGATCCCGGTTACAACCGTCGCCATAAATAGCAGCAAGGCAAAATTGCCCTCAACGAAGCCAAAATACCATGCAGTCGCGTAGCCAATAAATGCCGAGAGAACAAGGGAGGTTAGAAATGGCATCAGTCGTCCACCTGCAAAATCGCCAGAAATGCTTCCTGCGGAACCTCAACGGAACCAATTTGCTTCATACGTTTTTTGCCTTCTTTTTGCTTATCCAGGAGTTTGCGCTTGCGTGAAATATCGCCACCGTAACATTTGGCGATAACGTTTTTGCGCAATGCCTTGATTGTCTCACGCGCGATGATGTTAGCCCCGATGGCCGCCTGGATGGCCACGTCGTACATTTGACGGGAAATGACTTCGCGCATCTTGCCCACCACCGCGCGCCCCCGATATTGTGATTGCGATCGGTGCACGATGATGGATAGCGCATCCACCTTGTCACCATTGAGCAAAATGTCCACCTTGACCACGTCTGCCGCGCGGTATTCCTTGAACTCGTAGTCCATGGACGCGTAGCCGCGCGAGACACTCTTGAGTTTGTCGAAGAAGTCCAGCACGATCTCCGCCAGCGGCATCTCGTAGGTCAACATGACCTGGCGACCGTGATAGGCCATGTTCATCTGCACACCACGTTTCTGGTTGGCCAGTGTCATGACCGAGCCCACATATTCTTGCGGCATGTATAGATGCACGGTCACGATGGGCTCGCGGATTTCATCCAGGCGGCCCTGGTCCGGCATCTTCGACGGGTTCTCAACCATCTTCACGGTGCCGTCCACCCCTACCACCTGGTAGACCACGCTGGGCGCCGTGGTGATCAGATCCTGATCAAACTCGCGCTCCAGGCGCTCTTGCACGATCTCCATGTGCAGCAAGCCCAGGAAGCCGCAGCGAAAGCCAAAGCCCAGCGCCTGGCTCACCTCGGGTTCGTAGTGCAGCGACGAGTCGTTGAGTTTGAGTTTCTCCAGGCTGTCGCGCAGGCCTTCGTACTGATTGGCTTCAGTCGGGTACAACCCTGCAAACACCTGTGGCTGGATTTCCTTGAAGCCGGGCAAGGCTTCAGTGGCCGTGGCCGCAGCACCGCCCGTTCCGGGCCTGATCAGCGTAATAGTGTCACCCACCTTGGCCGCCTGCAATTCGCGGATGCCGGCTATGATGTAACCTACCTCACCCGCTTCGAGGGACGTGCGTGGTTCGTTGGCGGGCGTGAACACGCCCAGGCTATCGGCGTTGTAGGTGGCACCCGTGGCCATCATTTTGATACGCTCACCTTTGCTCACACGGCCATCTACCACACGCACCAGCATCACGACGCCAACATAGTTATCAAACCAGCTGTCGATGATCATTGCACGCAAAGGAGCATCCGGACTCCCCCTGGGCGCCGGAATTCGGATGACGATAGCTTCCAGTATGTCCTCGATGCCCATACCTGTCTTGGCAGAGCAGGGAATCGCGTCAGTCGCGTCGATGCCAATAACATCTTCAACCTCAGCCCTCGCGTTGTCCGGATCAGCATTCGGTAAATCCATCTTGTTTAGCACAGGAACAACCTCAACGCCCAACTCGAGTGCGGTATAGCAATTGGCTACCGTCTGTGCCTCCACTCCCTGGCTGGCATCCACCACCAGCAACGCACCTTCACATGCAGACAACGAACGACTGACTTCATAAGAGAAGTCCACGTGACCCGGTGTGTCTATCAGATTGAGGTTGTAGACCTTGCCGTCGAGCGCTCTGTATTTGAGCGAAGCAGTCTGCGCCTTGATGGTTATCCCACGCTCTTTCTCGATGTCCATCGAGTCCAGAACCTGTGCCTCCATCTCGCGTTCCGCAAGTCCGCCGCATCGCTGAATCAGCCGATCTGCCAATGTCGATTTGCCATGATCAATGTGCGCAATGATCGAAAAATTTCTGATGTGATTCATCAACGGGAACGCTTAAGTAATTGAATTAAAACGGAGTGCAAAAGAAAAAAGGGCGCGTCGTGTTACGGCGCGCCCTGAACCAACAATCTTTGGCAACTGCGAAGGTTGGAACTTCATTGTAGGGAAAAAGATAGGCCTGCACAGCATCCAAAATTGCAGTAATCAGAAGTTGTGATGCAGCAACACATATGTTGCACACAGTTTATACACAAAATTTCAGAACGTGCTGGAACAAGTTGTGAGCGATCTGTGGAGCACTCATTTTTATCCCATATCGTGGACTTTGACATTTTTGATATGCCTGTAATTCCAAATAAACAACTGCCATTCTAACTAAAAGCCTGATCCAAAAATATAAGTTAGTAATCACATACAAAATATCGGCATATATTTTGTTAAATATTTTTAAAGCGGTTGATGCCGGCAAACAAAAAGCCCACACCCGCGTCAGGGGTGGGGCTTTTGAAACAGGCAACTCAGCGTGCTGGACGGATCAACGCGTACTGCGCCCATTCGCCTCTGCGCAGCAAGACATTGACGGGTTTGCTCTTGTCAATTTTCGTAACCGCGGCATCAAATTCCTTGACACTGGCGACTTCGATATTGGCAATGGCCACAATCACGTCACCTTCGCGAACGCCGGCCCGGGCGGCGCCTTCCGTTGCCGCTTCAACCTTGACGCCACCCTTGATCTTGAGTTCCTTCTTCTGTGCGTCACTGAGCTCGCTCACTGTCAACCCTAAAGCCTGAGCGGCCGGAGATTGTCTGGGCTTCTCTTCAGGCGCTGCTGCTTTCTTGACCGGTTTTTCCGGCTCGATTTCAGCAATCGTTACGCTCAGGTCTTTGGTCGCGCCACGACGAAACACCGTCAGCGTGCTCTTGGTCCCGGGTTTGGTAGCGCCCACCATGCGCGGCAAGTCACTGGATTTTTCAATGGATTTGCCGTCGAATTTGGTGATGATGTCGCCGGCTTCGACACCTGCTTTCTCGGCTGGAGAGCCCGTCTCCACGCCTCGCACCAGAGCCCCTTGTGGTTTGCCCAACCCAATAGACTCAGCCACCTCCTTGGTTACTTGATCGATCTGCACGCCGATGCGACCACGCGAAACGCGGCCAGACGCGCGAAGCTGATCACTCACGCGCACCGCCTCATCCATCGGGATTGCGAACGAAATGCCCATGAAGCCGCCGGAGCGGGAGTAAATTTGGCTATTGATGCCCACCACCTCGCCACGCATATTGATCAACGGGCCACCCGAGTTGCCAGGGTTGATGGCCACGTCGGTCTGGATGAAGGGCAGGTAGTCGCCGGTGTCTCGCTGTTTGGCGCTCACAATGCCGGCGGTCACGGTATTTTCCAGACCAAACGGCGAGCCGATAGCCATGACCCACTCACCCACCCTGAGTCGGCTCACATCCCCCGTTTTAACGGCAGGAAGCCCCACGGCTTCTATTTTGACAACCGCTACATCGCTGCGCTTGTCCGCTCCAATAATTCGGGCCTTGAACTCGCGCTTGTCCATGAGTGTGACCAACAATTCATCAGCACCATCAACCACATGGGCATTGGTCATTACGTAGCCATCACTCGTCAGGATAAAACCCGATCCCACGCCACGTGGCTGTGGCTCCTCATCCTGTGGCTGGGCACGATTATTGGGCTTGGGCATCTGCTTTGGCAGGTTGGGAATGGGTACGCCAAATCGGCGGAAGAATTCCAGCATTTCTTCATCCATAGCACCACCGTTGCCGGGTGCTCTTGATGACATCTTCTCCTGTGTTCGAATGTTCACAACAGATGGACCAACTTGTTCAACCAGATCAGTGAAATCGGGCAACACACGGTTCTGTGCAAAAGCAGGCGCTACGGGTACAAAAACAGCAACAGCTATTGCGACCATCGTGCCGGTCAACATGCACAAGCGCAGCTTCTTCCAATCGGCTAAAAACATCATCGCCCTTTCATTGAAAACCAGTTATCCGAAACAAGTGCAACGATATGGACTCTTTCCACGTTGACATGAGTTAATTGAGGCTGGACTTTTTTCGTTCAAGCCCCTGCGCAAAACCAGCGAGCGTCTGGGCTGGCGCTTCCCCCACAACAGTAAGCCACCAATCACCGATACGCCGGGTGATTGTCTGCGTAGCCCCTATGGCCATCAGACCTTCCTGGCCGTGCTGGCGGCGATCAAACAACTCCACAAAAAGCGAAACCGACGCAAGCCCATCCGAAAATATCCACTGCATCGTGTTGTCGGCCGCAGCCGTTTCAGTAGCCGCGACAGGCCGCTTGAAACAACTCATGGCTTTGAAACCGGCTACTGGCGCCTTGAGCACCCAGCCTTCAGCGGCCGCCGTTGTCTTGATCAACTCGGCGGGCCTGTCAACCTTGTAGCCCCCGGTGTTGCTCATCATCTGGTTGAGCTTTGTCATGTTCACGGGGGCATCCAGTTGCAACTCTGAAAAAGCAGACTGCTCCAGCACCCGCCCATCTACATCCAGTGTTTGCAGCTTTACCACCAGACCAGTCCGTCTTTCGCTCCAGACCCGATAGCCATAACGCAGCTTGTCTTTGGGTTGCAACACCACCACATCGGCATCAAATCCGGCCACACGGTCATGCCCTGCCTGGCGGGCACTGTAAAACTGCGCGATTGAAGAGTCCGCTGATTGCAGGAGATTCGGAAACAGCCCCAGCGACTCGCGACGCTCCGCCACCGCATGCTTGCTTTCGGGGAGGAAAGTAATGACCTGATCGTCGCGCCGGAACGTGGAACGGGGCGTGCCGCTCAGCGACTCCACCCGCTCCATCTGATTCTGACCATCGCAGATATGCCAGATCTTCGCGCTGGCCATGCTGGACCCCGACGACACGACAAAAGTGCCAATATAAGCGCGACGGCGTGACGCCTCATGCATGCGAAGAAGCCATTCGTTGATGCCACGGTCCGGTTGGGCAGCTTCAACCGCGCCGGATGACAGGCCGGGTGCAGGCGATGCAGTCGTCTGCGCAACGCCAACACTGCAAGCCCCGGCAACCGCAGCCAAAGCCAGTGCAGCATCGCGCACGCGGCGAAGCCAGCTACCGGTAAACAGGGGCATCTGCATGGGTCGCATGTCTTGTCCCCGCTTTAGCGGTTGGGCACCTCAAAAGTAGCATTACGCAGAAATCCGGCCGGCTTTTGCAAAGCCGACATTCCGCCAAACTGCTTGTGCGCGGCCAACAACTCATCCAGCCGTGGATCACGGATCATGATCTGGGGTTGCTCGAGCGCCACCACGGCAGCCGCGACAGGGGGGGCCGCAGGTGCGGCTGCCAGGTTGACGGTTGGCGCGGTGTTGAGGCCACTTATCAGGCCCCATCCCACGGCGGCTACGGCCGTGAGAGATGCCAGGCCTGCCACCGGTTTCCAGTGGAAGCGGGAAGCATTTGCACTACCTTTTTTAGTGTCAAATTGGCCAGTAGCCCACGTATTTATTGCGTCAATAGCTATCAATTTAATAGCGTCTGATGATTGATCGGCTACCTCTTCACTCTTCAACCGGAGCTGCAGACGTGCAACAAATGCCAGATCATTGTGACCGGCAGCATTTCCCGAGCGCAGCACGTCGCCCACCACGTGGTAGGCATGCCAGGTTGCGCGGGCATCATCGTCCTTGCTGACGGCTTCAACCACCCGCGCAAACTCCTGCCCGCGCAACTGGCCGTCAGCCAGTGCGGAAATCGCTTCGCGCGTTTTCAACGTGTCGTTTGTCATCTTATTCCACCTTTTCAGACCTGCTTTTCAGGCCTACCAACGTTTTCCCGACCGGTTATTCAGCAAGGGTTTTACTTTTTCAGAAATCGCCTCACGTGCCCGAAAAATGCGCGACCGCACGGTTCCGATCGGGCAATTCATTACGGTCGAAATTTCCTCATAGCTCAGCCCTTCGATTTCCCTCAAAGTCACTGCCTGACGCAAATCCGCAGGCAAAGCGTCCATCGCGGCGTTCACCACCGCTGCAATTTCCTTGGCCGCCAGCACCGATTCCGGCGTTTCATCTGACGTTGGTTCGTTTCCGTGCCAGGAAGTTTCATCGTCATCGTCACCTGAACGTAAAGACCCCTCAGACACGGTCGGATCGCGCTTGAGCTCCAGCAGCGCTTTCTTGGCGGTGTTGACGGCAATCCTGTACAGCCAGGTGTAAAACTGGGCGTCACCACGGAACTGGTGCAGGGCCCGGTAGGCACGGATGAAGGTTTCCTGAGCGATATCTTCCACCAGATCAACATCCCGCACCATGCGTCCAATCAGCCGCTGGATCCGGCGCTGGTATTTGATTACCAGCAATTCAAAAGCCCGTTGGTCACCCGCAACCGTGCGCTCGACCAGCATCAAGTCGCTATCGGTGGTAACGGGGGGCAGCGCGTCGGTCATGACAACCCTGCGCCCACAGTCAAGGTAGTTGAGGCGGTACCCCTTTTTGTGCGGGGGTGAGCATAAATGGCCCGCCGCAGGGGCATCCACTGGACGGGGCTGGTCCGCCGTTCGAGCAATAGCCAGCGCGGCGCAACCCCCGCACCGAAATACTTCAACAACAGGAATTTTTGAAAATCCAGATGAACCGCCAGCGTGCCGGAGATAACGGAATTGGCGTCAACCCAGATCCAATTGGACAGATCCCAGCGCAATTGGCCCGCCGGCATACGCCACCAGGCCCGAAGTGCGGCGGCTCCGGTCAGCACAAGCACAGTGAAGGTGAAACCTTGCCGCCAGCCCGTAACGGCCGGACCATGCAGCCAGAACAGCCACACACACAGACCTGTCAACCACAGGCTTGCGATGGCACACAAATGGGCCCAGGAGCGACGAACCGGATAGCTGACTGCAGGGGCGCCATACATGGTCCGTCCCGATACGACGATCTCAGACCCGCTTGAAAACGAGTGTGCCGTTTGTCCCGCCGAAACCAAAATTGTTCTTCACCGCCACGTCAATCTTCATGTCACGTGCCGTATTGGCACAGTAATCCAGGTCGCATTCGGGGTCCTGATTGAAGATGTTGATCGTGGGCGGAATCTTTTGATGGTGCAACGCCAGCACCGTGAATACGGACTCGATACCGCCCGCGCCACCCAGCAGGTGACCGGTCATGGACTTGGTGGAGTTCACCACGAGTTTTTTTGCATGGTCACCAAACGCGGCCTTGATGGCGTTGGTTTCATTGATATCACCTAATGGCGTTGAAGTGCCATGAGCGCTGACAAATTGAACGTCCCCGGCATTGACCCCCGCGTTGCGCAGTGCCATTTGCATGGAGCGACGCGGGCCGTCGACGCTGGGCGTGGTCATGTGATACGCATCACCGCTCATGCCAAAGCCGCACACTTCAGCATATATTTTGGCGCCGCGTGCCTTGGCGTGTTCGTACTCTTCGAGCACCACCACACCCGCACCTTCGCCCAGCACGAAGCCATCGCGATCCTTGTCCCAAGGGCGCGAAGCTGTCTTGGGGTCATCATTTCGCGTGCTCAGGGCACGGGCAGCGGCAAAGCCACCAACGCCCAATGGAGAGACAGTTGACTCGGCCCCGCCAGCCACCATGACATCACAGTCACCGTATTCGATCATGCGCGCCGACAGTCCAATGGCATGCAAACCGGTGGTGCAGGCTGTAACGACGGCCACGTTGGGGCCCTTGAACCCGAACTTGATGGATACATGGCCCGAAATCATGTTGATGATCGAAGCCGGCACAAAAAATGGTGACACGCGACGCGGGCCACGATTCACCAGTTCGTCCCGGGTTTGCTCGATCATGGGCAAACCACCAATACCCGAACCAATATTGCAACCGATGCGTGTGGCCTCTTCCTCGCTCAGGGCGTCGCCAACCGGCAAACCGGAATCAGCGACAGCCTGGCAGGCCGCCGCCAGCCCCAGGTGGATGAAGCGGTCCATGTGACGCGCTTCCTTCTCGGCAATGTAGTCCGCAATATTGAATCCCTTGACCTCACCAGCGAATTTGCACGCAAAGGCACTCGCATCAAAGCTGGTGATGAGATCAATGCCGGACTGCCCGGCCAGCAATTGAGTCCATGACTCGGCCACCGTGTTGCCCACGGGGCTGATGCAACCCAATCCTGTTACGACTACGCGACGACGGGACATACGCTGAAGATCCAATCAGGCTTTTTGATGGGTGTTCGCGTAGTCGATGGCGTTTTGCACGGTCGTGATTTTTTCGGCATCTTCGTCCGGAATCTCGATTCCAAACTCGTCTTCCAGTGCCATCACCAGTTCAACGGTGTCCAGCGAGTCGGCGCCCAGATCGGCTACGAATGCCTTGGCGCTGGTGACTTGTGACTCTTCAACGCCGAGTTGTTCGGCAATGATTTTTTTGACGCGTGCTTCGATATCGCTCATGGGTTCCCTCAAAGGGTTATAAAAGAATTCGTGATTTTAGCCGGGCTCGGGGCCTTCCCCTCATACCAGCCGCTGAACGGACAAACCAACTTGGAGCCTGGCTTACATGTACATCCCGCCATTGACGTGCAGCTCCTGCCCTGTCACATAACTGGCCTGTGGCGATGCCAGATACACCACCGCATGGGCAATGTCGGCAGGCTTGCCCAGATGGCCCAGCGGAATCTGGCCCAGCAGCGCCTTTTGCTGTTCTTCCTGCAAACTGGCGGTCATGTCGGTTTCGATAAAGCCGGGCGCTACACAGTTGACCGTCACGTTGCGCGAACCCAGTTCGCGGGCCAGCGCGCGGGTCATGCCGGCCACACCGGCCTTGGCGGCCGCGTAGTTGGCCTGGCCCGGGTTGCCCGATGCGCCCACCACACTGGTGATACTGATGATGCGGCCATAACGCTGCTTCATCATCGTGCGCATCACGGCGCGGCTCATGCGGAAAACCGCTTTCAAATTGGTATCCAGCACGGCATCCCAGTCGTCATCTTTCATGCGCATGGCCAGGTTGTCGCGGGTGATGCCCGCGTTATTCACCAGCACCTGCAAACCGCCGTGCTCCCTGACGATCGCGTCAATCACCGCTTCAGCTGCTGCAGCGTCGTTCACGTTCAGGTTTTTGCCGCTACAACCCGGGAAAGTTGCCAGTGCAGTGCTGATTTTGGCCGCCCCCTCATCGGTTGTGGCGGTGCCCACCACTTTCAGGCCGCTGCGGGCGAGTTCCAGTGCGATGGCGGCACCAATGCCACGGGAGGCGCCGGTTACCAGAGCCACCTGGCCTTCAAACTTCAGATCACTCATGACAAAGCCCTTTTACCTCGATCAGACTGGCAGGATCAAAAAGAGGCAGGCCGGTCATCCCGGCGTCAATGCGCTTGACCATACCCGTCAGCACCTTGCCCGGACCGCATTCCACCACGGTTGTCAAGCCACGTGCCTTGATGGCCTGCACACACTCGACCCAGCGAACCGGTCCGAACGCCTGACGATAAAGCGCGTCACGGATGCGCTGCGCATCCATCTCCACCGCCACATCGATGTTGTTCACCAGCGCTACCTGCGGCGCGGCGAAGGTGATTGACGCCAGCTCGTGCTTCAATTTGTCGGCCGCGGGTTTCATCAGGCTGGAATGAAAGGGCGCCGACACCGGCAGCGGCAAGGCCCGTTTGGCACCGTTTGCCTTGAGAAGCTCACACGCTTTCTCGACGGCGGCCTTGCTGCCCGCGATGACGGTTTGGGCCGGATCGTTGAAATTGACTGCCTCCACGATTTCGTGGGCGTTTTCAATGCCAAAAGCTCGCATGGCCCCCGTCACTTCTGCGCAACCAGCTATTACTCTTGTAGCATCCATGCCCAGAATGGCGGCCATGGCCCCGGTTCCCACCGGCACCGCCTCCTGCATGGCCTGCGCCCGAAAACGCACCAGCGGTGTGGCTTGAGCCAGCGTCAACACGCCCGCGGCCACCAGCGCCGAATATTCTCCCAGCGAATGCCCGGCCACAGCCTGGGGCGCAACGCCGGTCTCGGCCATCCAGACCCGATAAGCGGCCACAGCAGCCACCAGCATCACGGGCTGGGTGTTGGTGGTCAGCGCCAGGGCTTCTTTCGGACCGTCATGGATGAGTTGAGCCAGGTCTTCACCCAGCGCATCAGATGCTTCCAGCAAGGTCTGCCTGACCACGGGGTGGTCGCCCCAGGCGTCGAGCATACCGACGGACTGGGAGCCTTGCCCCGGAAAAACAAATGCGAAAGGTTTCATTGAATTTGCCGAAATTACAGGTTAAATGAGGCCTTATCCCTCGTGGAATATGCGTAAACAGCTACAAATTCAGGAGCACAGCGCCCCACGTGAAACCACCGCCCACACCTTCAAGCATGAGCAGTTGACCTGGCTTGACGCGGCCTGCACGCACACCGGCGTCCAGTGCCAGCGGAATCGACGCTGCCGATGTGTTGCCATGTTGGTCCACCGTCACGATCACTTTATCCATCGGCAGCTTGAGTTTTTTGGCTGTACTTTGCATGATGCGGATATTGGCCTGGTGCGGAATCACCCAGTCGATATCGGCCTCTAGCCTGTCGGCTTTGGCCAACACCGTGCGGGCCGCCTGCTCCAGAACACCCACCGCCAGCTTGAACACCGCCTGCCCATCCATCTTGAGGAACGGGTCACCCAGCACCTGGCCGCCTGATACGTGGCCCGGCACGCACAAAATGCCCACGTGTTTGCCATCCGCGTGCAAATCACTGGCCAGAACACCCGGCGTGCTGGAAGCCTCCAGCACCACCGCACCGGCGCCATCACCGAACAGCACACAGGTGGTGCGGTCCCTGAAATCCAGAATGCGGGAGAAAATTTCCGAGCCGATCACCAGCGCCTTGTTTGCGACACCAGTTTGAATCATGGCGTCGGCAATCGTCAGCGCGTAAACAAAGCCGCTGCACACCGCCTGCACGTCAAACGCGGCGCCGCCCGGTGCGCCCAGCTTGTGCTGCACGATGCACGCCGTGGACGGAAAAACCATGTCCGGCGTGGAGGTGGCCACGATGATCAGATCAATATCCCTGGCGTGCACACCTGCTGCCTGCAGGGCCTGTTTGGCGGCTGCGGTGGCCAGATCGCTGCAAACCACGTCGGTCGCTGCGAAATGCCGGGCCCGGATACCGGTGCGCTCGACAATCCATTCGTCCGAGGTTTCCACACCGGTCGCAGCCAACTCGGCTACCAGATCGGCATTGGTCAGGCGACGGGGAGGCAAGTAACTGCCGGTTCCGGTGATGCGGGAATATCGTCTCATTTAATGTGCTGGCGCCGGAGTGTCCACTTGCGTCGCCTGGGCAGCGCCCATCAGAAGCGGGGCCGCGTGGGCAATGCGCACTTGAAGCCGGTCAAGCAGGTTGTTGCGGGCTGCATCATACGCCCGGTTCAGCGCATAACCAAAGGCCATGGTGTCCGCCGAACCATGGCTCTTGAAGACCAGACCTCGCAGACCCAGCAGCGCACCACCGTTGTAGCGGCGGTGGTCCATCCGCTTTTTAAGCGCAGATATCACTGGATAAGCGATGATGGCGGCCATTTTGGTGAAGATGTTGCGCGAAAACTCCATCCGCAAAAATTCAACAATCATGCTGGCCAGCCCTTCGCTGGTCTTGAGCGCAACATTGCCGACAAACCCGTCACACACCACGATGTCAGCCGTTCCCTTGAAAATATCGTTGCCCTCGACGTTTCCGTAAAAATTCAAATCACCCGCTTTAGACGCAGATCGCAACAGCTCACCCGTTTTTTTGATGACTTCGTTGCCTTTAATGGCTTCTTCACCAATATTGAGCAGGCCGACCGACGGATTGTCGTTGCCACTCAGAACCGACACCAGGGCCGAGCCCATGACAGCAAACTGGAACAAGTGCGCCTCGGTGCAGTCCACATTGGCACCCATGTCCAGCACGGTGGTGGCCTGGCCTTTGGCATTCGGAATTTGCCCGGCAATCGCGGGGCGGTCAATGCCGTCCATGGTTTTGAGCACGTAGCGTGAAATGGCCATCAGCGCTGCCGTGTTGCCAGCCGAGACCGCCGCCTGGGCAGCCCCCTGTTTGACTTGCTCCACCGCCACGCGCATGGAAGAATCTTTTTTGCGGCGCAATGCCACTTCCAGCGGGTCATCCATGTCAACCACTTCACTGGCATTGACCCGCGTGGCGCGGGCATGAGAGAAAGCCTGCAACCTGTCAGGCAGGCCGACCAGAATCAACCCTGCGTCAGGATGTCTATCCAGAAATTCACGACAGGCAGGCAAAGTGATTTCCGGGCCATGGTCGCCCCCCATGCAATCAACAGCAATGGTGATCATCGACACTTATCGAAGATGCCAAGACAAGAGAAAAAGCGGAAACAGACGCACATGACAAAGGCCCGACGCTACAGGTAAAGCAGCTTCGGGCCTTTGTTTTTTTGTTTCTGTCAGGCTTCGGACTTGGTCTTCAGGACTTTGCGACCCCGGTAAAAACCGGTCGGACTGATGTGGTGACGCAGGTGGGTTTCACCGGTGGTCGGCTCCACGGCGATGCCTGGAACAACCAGTGCATTGTGCGAACGGTGCATGCCGCGCTTGGAAGGAGATTTCTTGTTTTGTTGGACGGCCATGATCCGCTCCTGGTCTGTGCATGGCGAACACCGCCATGCGTTGGGTTAGATGGACACGCAAATAAAAAAATCGCGCGAAGCCCAAGATTATAGCCTAACTGGTTGATTTAGCTCAGTTTGCCGCCCTGTAACGTCGCCAAAACTGCAAATGGATTGGCCTTTTCAGGGGTTTTCACCTCAAAATCCGGGTCAACCGCTTCCAGCCGCACCGCTGTGGGGCATTTTTCATGGCGTGGCACCAGCGGCAAATCCATCAGCAACTCGTCTTCCACCAGTTCCTGCAGGTTAAACGCCTGACTCTGCACCAGCACGTCCTCGTCAGACGCGTCGTCCTCGGCTTCGGCGGTTTCTTCGTCTGCCACAAAGCGGAACGGCCGGCTCACCGACAGGCGCACCTCCATCGGCCCCATGCAACGTTGGCACACCAGGGGCAGACTGGCGTCCGCGGTCAGGGTCAGCCAGACCTGGCCCTGGCCACCGTTGCCCTGGCGCATCTCGCCATACGCTGCCCAGTGAACAGTCAAATCGGCACCTAACCCCCGTGTTTCCTTCATGAGACGCTCATATTTTGATAGCGTTTCATGCCCGGTGAGGCTTGCCTCTGCCTGGGCAAAAGCCCGCAAGTCGAGGTGGTGTGCGGCAAACGGATGTGTCATGCACGCAGTGTAAGAGAATCACGCCATGTCGCACCTCGCCAACCGAAAACTCATTCTGGGCTCCACTTCCGTTTACCGGCGCGAGCTGCTGTCGCGCCTGCGCATCCCGTTCGACGTGGTGTCGCCCGAGGTGGACGAGACGCCTCACCCGTCTGAACCGCCGCAGCAGCTGGCCTGTCGCCTGGCCATGGCCAAGGCCCGCGCCGTGGCCGCCCGATACCCGGCCGGCGTGGTTATCGGCTCGGATCAGGTGGCTGATCTGGAAGGTGAACCGCTGGGCAAACCGCACACCCACGACCGTGCCGTCGAACAACTGCGCCGCATGCGCGGCAAAACCGTGATCTTCCAGACCGCCGTGGCCGTGGTCTGCCAGGAAGCCAAATTCGCTCAAATGGATCTGGCACAGGTCAAAGTGACCTTCCGCGACCTGAGCGATGCCGAGATCGAGGCCTATTTGCTGGCCGAAACCCCCTACGACTGCGCGGGCAGTGCCAAAAGCGAGGGCCTGGGCATTGCCATTCTGGAAGCCATCGACAACGACGACCCGACCGCGCTGGTCGGACTGCCGCTGATCCGCACTTGCCGGATGCTGCGGGCAGCGGGTCTGGTGCTGTTATGACGGGTCGCCTCTATCTGGTACCTGCCCCGCTGGACTATGGCTGCGCCAGCGAAACCCCTTTATCGGATGTGATCCCCGCTGGCACGATGCAAGTCGCCGCCCGGCTGGAACACTGGGTCTGCGAAAACGCCAAAACCGCCCGCGCTTACCTGAAACGCATCAACGCGCTGCACCCGCTGTCCTCGCCGCTCCAGGCACTGCAGATTCAGGAACTGCCGCGTGAGGTGCATAAAAAGGGCGACCACGGCGGCACGTTCGATGCCAAACACCTGCTAACCGTCGCCACGCAGGGTCACGACGTGGGCCTGCTCAGCGAAGCGGGTATGCCCGCCGTGGCCGACCCCGGCTCGTCTGTCGTGCGGGCTGCGCACGACCTGGGTATCGAGGTGATTGCGCTGGTCGGCCCCGTGTCGTTGCTGCTGGCGCTTGCGGCCAGTGGTCTGGGGGGGCAGAACTTTGCCTTTGTCGGCTACCTGCCGCAAGACGCTGCAGACCGTGTGCAACGCATCCGCCAACTGGAATCACTGGCGCTTAAAACCGGTCAGACCCAGCTATTCATTGAGACGCCCTACCGCAACGCCGCGCTGTTGCAGGCACTTACGCAGACCCTGCAATCCAACACCCGCCTGTCCGTCAGCAGTGGGCTGACGCTGACCAGCGCCCACACGCGCAGCGAACTGGTGAAGCAATGGCGCCACAAGCCAGACAAACAACCCGGACAGCCAGACAACCAGACACCTGCCGTGTTTTGCATCGGTCGCTGATTGCCCTATCGAAGGGCGGGAACGGCCTTCGCTGCGCGCACACTGCCCTCGCCGATGGCTGCACCAAAACGCTTGACCAGCCGCTCGGCCACGTTCTCGCGCAGTGTGTAGTCCACAATTTCTTCGGCCTTTACCACCTCGCGAGCCACGTAATCCAGGTTGCCCAGTTCGTCTGCCAGTCCAAGGGAAATGGCCTGCTGCCCACTCCAGAACAGACCACTGAAGGTCTCTGGCGTTTCGTTCAGGCGCTTGCCGCGGCCGCTCTTCACGGCATCAATGAACTGTTTGTGGATTTCATCCAGCATGGTTTGGGCAAACACACGTTGCGTTTCAGTCTGCGGGCTGAAAGGATCGAGAAAGCCCTTGTTGGCGCCCGCCGTCATCAGGCGGCGCTCCACGCCGAGCTTGTCCATCAGGCCGGTAAAGCCAAAACCATCCATCAGCACGCCAATGCTGCCGACGATGCTGGCCTTGTCCACAAAAATCCTGTCGGCAGACACGGCGATGTAATAGGCTGCCGATGCGCACGATTCCTCAACCACTGCATAGACGGGCTTCTTATGAAGTTCCTTGAGCCGTCGTATCTCGTCGTTGATGATGCCGGCCTGAACCGGGCTGCCACCGGGGGAATTAATCAGCAACACAACGGCCTGCGCGCCGTTGTCCTCAAAGGCGCTACGCGCGGCCGCCACCACAAACTCCGCACTGGCCTCAGCCCCGGAGGCAATCTCGCCCTTGATTTGTACCACTGCGGTATGCACAGAGGACACATCGGCTGACGGCCCGCTGCGACTCATCATCGCCCAGGCCATAAAGATAAAAAACGCCAGCCAGGCCAGGCGCACAAAGGTACGCCAGCGCCGCGTGGCCCGCTGTTCGTCCAGCGCGGCAAATGCCAGTTTCTCCAGCGTCGAGCGTTCCCAGCCGGGTTGATCGATCACGCCTGGTTTAGCTATGTTTTTTGTAGCTTCTTGCACATATTCAATGGGGCCTTCAGGCCGATTTGGCTCTGAATTTTGGTCTTCCTGGCGTATGGGATCAGTCATTCTCAGAACTCGATGGGTTTCAGGTTATGCGCAGTATGCCAGTGCACGACTCCGTCAAACTCGGTCAGGGCAATTTTGACCAGACCACCTCGGCAAGGCCCGCCAAGACAGGCTCCGGTAGAGGGGCTGTACATCGCGCCGTGGGTGGCGCACATCAGCCACTGGCCGGAACTGTCAAAAAAACGATTGGGCTGGTAGTCCATCTCCATTGGCACATGGGCACAGCGGTTCAGGTAGGCATGCACCTTGCCTGCGTGGCGAACCGCGAAGGCTCGGCAGGTCTGGCCCAGGTAGATCACGTCAAAGGGAACGGCCTGACCACTGTCTTGCAGGTCAGGCGCGTTGCACAATGGAATCAGTGCTTCAGCCATGGGTTACCAGCCAGTCGTGCAGTTCCTGTACCGAATGCGCCACAAAACGCGGCTGCAAAACATTAAATGCAACCGGCTCGTGGGCACCATAACTTACGCCCACACTGGCGCAACCGGCGTTCAGCGCCATTTGCAGATCGTGCGTGGTGTCACCAATCATCAAGGTGCGCTCGGGTGCCACACCAAATTCGGCCATCAATTCCTGCAACATCAGCGGATGCGGTTTACCTGCTGTTTCATCGGCGGTGCGCGATCCATCAAACACACCCTTGAGTTCTACGGCCTGCAAGGCTTCGTCCAGCCCATGACGGCTCTTTCCCGTGGCCACAGTAAGCAGGTGGTGGCGCATTTTCAACTCTGCCAGTAGCGGCAACACGCCGTCAAACAGGCTGATGTCGTCCTGGTGTGCAATGTAATGGTGGCGGTAGCGAGCGCCCAGCTCCGGGTATTTGTCTTTGGGCACATCCGGCGCCGCATGGGCCAACGCCTGCATCAACGCCATGCCAATCACATACGACGCATCCTTGTCGCTGGGTACTGTGCCACCCACATCGCGCACCGCCATCTGGATGCAGCGCGTGATGATGGCAGTGGAATCAAACAGGGTGCCATCCCAGTCAAAGGCGATCAGGTCAAATTGTCTGGCTTTCACGTGGATTTGGCCTTGTTCGTGAGTGCAGTCCTATTCAATTGCACAAAATTCTCCAGCTCAGTCGGCAGCGGCGCGGTCAACGACAACGTATCAAGGGTCACCGGATGGGTTGCCGTCAGCCGCCAGGCGTGCAAAAACATGCGTTTGAGGCCGCGCTTGTGCAGCCCCTTGTTCAACTCGAAGTCTCCGTATTTGTCATCACCAGCAATGGGACAACCTTCGCTGGCCAGGTGTACACGGATCTGATGGGTGCGGCCGGTCTTGATAGTAACTTCCAGCAAGGTAAAGCCGTTGAGCTTCTCCGCAATTTTTACCAACGTGACCGATTTCAAGCCGTCCGGATCGTCACGCCCCACCACCTTGACCCGGCGCTCGCCCTCCCCAGCTGCACCATCTGCGCCAGCCAGCAGGAATTTCTGGAGCGGCTTGTCCAGCACCTTTTTATTGGCGGGCCAGTTCCCGACCACCAGCGCCAGGTAGGTTTTGCCGGTTTCGCGTTCCCTGAACTGGTCCTGCAGGTGTTTCAGCGCGCTGCGTTTTTTGGCAACCAGCAAAATGCCGCTGGTTTCGCGGTCCAGCCGGTGCACCAGCTCCAAAAATCTGGCCTGTGGTCTGGCCATGCGCAAGGTTTCAATCACACCAAAACTCACACCAGAACCACCGTGCACAGCAATACCGGCTGGTTTGTCAATCGCCAGCACATGCTCGTCTTCCATCAAGACCGGAAATTCGCGGGCAGGCACGCCACGAGCCTTGGCCTGGGCGACCGTTTCTGCCATAGCTTGTGCTTTCTCCGCCATCCGTTCGGACAACCGTACCGGGGGCACACGCACCAAATCCCCCGCGTCTACCCGGGTGTCTGCCGTAGCACGGCCCTTGTTCACCCGCACTTCACCGCTGCGGATGATGCGGTAAACGTGGGTTTTGGGCACGCCTTTGAGCAGCCGGATCAGGAAATTATCCAGCCGCTGGCCTGCGCAATTCTCGTCCACGAGAACACCTTGCACTTTGGGAAATACTTCCGTGAACCGCAGGGACTGATTGCCCTCTATAATGTGTTTCACTCGCGATGTGCTGTAAGTGGTTGATTTAGCTGATAGTTAATTCGAAGTCTGGAGTGGAGTTTAGTCCACCCTCAACAAGCAGCCCCGCCAGGATAGGTCGATGCCGCCCGGTGGCATTGCCTGCAGACTGAAGGCCAACGCCAACAGTGGCACGCAACCCGCCAGGTTAAAGCCGACGAATTGAAACACTGATACGGAATACCGAAGCCTGCAAGCGCATCGCTTGCAGGCGGATCAAAGCGACATGTTTGTGTTGATGAGCCTGATTTTTACCTGCCTGCAGCGCGTTTTCGCGTTGACTGTTGGCTGGAATCGGCTCGCCACGCCCGCAAAACGGGCGAGAAACGCTTATCTTTTGATAGCACCTCCACAGCAACATCTCCTCGCTGCTATCCACGCGCCTAACGCCAGACTCACCATTTGAGTCACGGCTTCCCGGCAATTCCCTTCGTTTCAACGCGTCAGTTCAGGCCTCGTTTGCTCATATCGGGCATGTGAAGAAGAGTCGCAAGACTCCTGTGAAACTGAACAAGAAGGAAATGCGTCATGAAACGGATGCTGATAAACGCCACGCAGGCTGAAGAACGCCGCCTGGCCATTGTCGATGGACAAAAACTCCTCGACTATGAAATCGAAATCGAAGGGCGCGAACAGCGCAAAGGCAACATCTACAAGGCGGTGGTGACCCGCGTCGAGCCTTCGCTCGAAGCCTGTTTTGTCGATTACGGTGAAGACCGCCACGGCTTCCTGCCCTTCAAGGAAATCTCGCGCATGTACTTCAAGGAAGGCGTGCCGGTGAGCCAGGCACGCATCCAGGACGTCATCAAGGAAGGGCAGGAAATGCTCGTCCAGGTCGAAAAGGAAGAGCGCGGCAACAAGGGCGCGGCGCTGACCACCATGGTCTCGCTGGCCGGGCGCTACGTGGTGCTGATGCCCAACAACCCGCGTGGCGGTGGCGTGAGCCGCCGCATCGAGGGCGACGACCGCGCCGAACTCAAGGAAGCGCTGGACCAGCTCGAATATCCGCAAGGCATGAGCATCATTGCACGCACCGCCGGCATTGGCCGCAGCGCGTCTGAGCTGCAATGGGACCTGAACTACCTGCTCAAGCTGTGGACGGCGATCGACGGTGCGTCCAAAACCGGCAAGGGGGCTTTTCTGATTTACCAGGAGTCCAGCCTCGTCATCCGTGCCATCCGTGACTACTTCAACCACGACATCGGCGACATTCTGATCGACACCGATGACGTGTTTGAGCAGGCCCAGCAGTTCATGGCCCACGTCATGCCCGAGCATGCTGCCCGCGTCAAGCGCTACCGTGATGACGCACCGCTGTTCAGCCGTTTCCAGATCGAGCATCAGATCGAATCGGCCTACGCCCGCACCGTGACCCTGCCTTCGGGCGGCGCCATCGTCATCGACCACACCGAAGCCCTGGTGAGCGTGGACGTGAACTCGGCCCGCGCCATCCGTGGTGGTGACATTGAAGAAACCGCCACCCGCACCAACCTGGAGGCCGCTGACGAGGTGGCACGCCAGATGCGCCTGCGCGACTTGGGTGGCCTGATCGTCATCGACTTCATCGACATGGAAGAGTCGCGCAACCGCCGCGAAGTCGAAAACCGCCTGCGCGACGCCCTGCGCCAGGACCGCGCCCGCGTGCAGTTCGGCACCATCAGCAAATTCGGCCTGATGGAGATGAGCCGCCAGCGCCTGCGCCCGGCCTTGAGCGAAGGCGCGTCCATTCCCTGCCCACGCTGCGGCGGCGCCGGCCATATCCGCGACACGGAAAGCTCCGCGCTGCAGATTCTGCGCATCATTCAGGAAGAATCGCTCAAGGACAACACCGCCTCGGTGCTGTGCCAGGTGCCGGTCGATGTGGCGTCATTCCTGTTGAATGAAAAACGCACCGAAATCGCCAAGATCGAACTCAAGCAACGCATCAACGTGCTGATGGTGCCTAACAAGACGCTGGAAACACCCAATTACAAACTGGAGCGCCTCAAGCACGACGACCCGCGCCTGGACAGCATCGATGCAAGCTATAAGCTGGCTGAAGAGGTCGAAGATCCAACCTCGGTGACGCGTCGCTCCCAAGAGCCCACGAACAAGCAAACGCCCATCATCAAAGGCGTGCTGCCGGATGCGCCCGCCCCCGTTGCTGTGCCACGTGCTGAATCCCAGAAGGTTCAGGCGCCGGCGGCACGTGTGGCGGCAGCCTCCGGTACGGTTGAAACCGGCTTCTTTGGCTGGATCAAAAGCCTGTTTGGTGGTGCTTCTGCAGTCCCGGCCCAGGTTCAAAAATCTGGCGCCAAAGAAGAAAAAGCAAATGGCAAAGGTAGTCGTGATGGTATCCATCGCCCGGAGAATCGAGCCGATGGACGCAGCGAAGGTCGTACTGGACGTGGTAGTCGTGGTAGTCGAGGCGGCAAAAATGATCGTTCGAGCTCACGCGAACGGCTAAATGCAGAGGGCAGGCCAACTCCACTGGAGCAAAGTGGCACTGCGCAACAACCCGCAGCTGGCCAGAGCCACAATGCAATCAGAGGAGAAATTCGTGGAGAGCGCCCGGAACGTGGCCAGCGTGCCCAGCGTGGAGAACGAGGTCGTGCAGCAGGGGAGCGTCCAGAAAACAGCGACCACCAGGAACGTGGCAATCGTCATGATCGGGTAGAAACAAGCAATGAGGCCGCTCGTGAAAACCGTAGTGGGCGCAATAATAATGGCCGCCGCTTGAATACCCCGGCGGTAGGTGAGAGCACACCCAATCCAGATGCCGCAACTGCGCACACATCTGGACACGGGCAAACTGAAGGGGGGCAGGGTGGTCGTGATAAACGCGCCCGAGACCGCTATGGTCGTGAGCGCGGGCCACGTGGTGATCGCAATGATCGTGGCGGCGATCGTCAGGATCGTCCGGCAGACGAAAACCGACAGGAACACGGTCAGGAAATAATCATTGAGCATCAGGAATCCACCTTGGAGGGCCTGCAAGCAGTAAAAGACCGTGCACCTCAAATGGCGGTGACGGCTGCCCCGGCCCCCATGATGGTGCCATCTCCACCTGCAATAACAATTCATCCCCCGGTTGTCACAGCGGCTGCTCCTGTGGTGACAGGACTTCCAAAGGTTCAATCCTTCGAATTACCACTGAACCATCTCACACAACTTGCCCAGGCATCGGGCCTGAGTTGGGTCAATTCGAACGCCGAGAAAATTGCACGGGTGCAAGCAATGATTGCAGCTGAACCCAAAACGGTTCATGTGCCACGCGAGCGACCAGTTCCCGTGCAGCTTGACCAAGGCCCACTCATACTTGTGCAAACCCGGCGTGATCTGCGTGACCTGATCCTGCCGTTTGAAAGCACGACGTCAGAAGAATAGGCTGATTGCCGCCGCCGGGGGTGGGGTTATTCTCTGCGCGGCGTTGCGGTACGCCTGCGCAGCTGCTTCTCCGTCTCCGCGGCGCTGCGCCATTTCGGCCAGTGAGCGCCAGGCATTTCTGCACAGCGCCTCATCTCTCAAACCGGCCAGCGAGTGCGTCAACAGCTGCTGTGCTTTGCCCCATAGCTGCAAGTGCATGCATGTGATGCCGGCAAGGTACTGCAGCAGTACGTCACCCGGTTTGTTCATCTGGGCTGTTTCAATGCGTGTCAGCCACGCTGCATCAGGGGCCCCTGATGCTTTAGAAAAACCCTCTTCCAGCACACGGACTACCCGTACCCTCTGTAACCAAGACATGGGCGACTGCTCGTTCGCCATACCATCCCAAACCGGTAGCAACCAGTTACGCGACATGACGATATCTGCACCTAACACCACGGTACGCTCAGCGGCAGCTATGGCTACTTCCGGCATGGCGCGCTCGGATTCATCAAGTTGCGCCCAAGCTTTGCGCAGCTGAGCCTCATCGTGAGCTGCTGCAATCAGTTCCAGTGCCAGGCCACACAATACGCCCTGTGCAGCTGATGCCGAGAAAGCCCTGTGATTAGCCAGCAATCGCGCCGTCTCAAGTGCCACACCAGTTCTGCGAGCCATCCTGGCTGCCCGCAAACGCAGACGCAGTGCCAGCGTACGCCTGGCCGTACCGACTGGCAGTTCATCCAGATGTTTGAATGCTATGGTCGCATTACGATCATGCACAGCCCAGCATGCCGCACGCAACTGCACACCATCACGGGCCTCCTGCGCATCGTGAACGTTTATCTGCCCCATAGCCAGAAGGTAATGCTCGTCACGTACAACTTTGTCCTGCAAAGCATGGGCACTTTCACTTACCAATAGATGGGATAACGCCAGCAACCGTGAGGCATAGGGAAGCTTGTCCCCACCTTGGGCGAGAGATTTCCCCTGTACCAAAACCTGCTCAGCTGCCTTGCGTGCTCGGAGAAAACGGCCAGCCAAGAGGTTGAATAAGGCATCCAGCAACGCCACATGCATGGCCCGCTCCCTATGCTGTAATCGCCAGCGTCTGGCATGGTCCGGCATGGCAAACAGGGCAGCCAGTGCCCGTATGGCCAGATGCAGTACAAAAAAAGTGGTCAGTAAACCCAGCACTGCCAAATTTAGCGACAAATCAACCCGATAGGGGGGCCAGAAGACCGTGATGGTGCTTTCGTTATTGCCGGCAAAAAGCGCACCGGCCACCGCCATGCAGAAAAGCGCCAGAAACCAGAATGCACTGCGCATGGTTAACGACCAGCTGCCGCTGTGGCCAGCGCAGCAAATGTTTCCTCCACCCGGGGCAGCTCAAGCGTCTGCATTTGCATCTGCGCCTGCTGAAACAGGCCCGCCGCAACCTGCGTCTTGCGGGCGCCAGGATCAAAATATTTTTGCAGGGACAACACGGCTGACGCCAGATCGGCACGCGACGACTCCATCTGCCGGGCAAGCAGTCCCAGCCGTGCATTGAGCAGTTTGAGCTTGAGGTTTTCACGAACAAAGAACGATTGCTCCGGCGACAACAAGGCGGCCTCTGGCTGCTCGATCCGGCTTACGCGCAGCAGGTTTCTGGTCTCGCGCCACACCAGTAAAAGGCCTTGTTCCCACCAGGTCGCAGGCCTTTGCTCGGGTGCCACCACCTGCGCGTTCATGACTGCCGGGGACGCCACTGCGTTAGCCAGCGGCAGGTCGTCGACCAGACGAACCAGCTCATCCATGCGAACCAGCAAGGCGGGCATGTCAGAAACGGCCGTCGCCTTGATGCGGGCAATATCGCGGCCAATGGCGCGCTGCAGTGGCGTCAGGCGCGGCTGGGCAGCACGGGCAATGCGCTGCTCCGCACTTTTGAGAGTGGCCAACAGCGGGTCCACGCTGCCTGTGAGTTGCGCCTGCTGCTGCGCCAGCCGCACGGCCGATTCGATGTCAACCACGAGATTCTCGTCCCGTGAGCGCGAAAGGCTTTGAATCAGCCCCTCCAGCTGGCTGCGCTGCAGGGCGACTTCGCTCAAACGGGCATCAAAAACGGCGACCCGCGCTGCCGTTTCCTGCGCAAGCTCCTGTGACCGGTGCGCAATGATGCGGGCTTCCATGGCCTGCGTTGTGGCCTCGGCACTCTGACGGGCAAGCCTTTCCTGAATATTGGCAATTTTTTGCCACAACAACCCACTGCTCACCAGCGCCAACAACAGCAATACGCCGACAGCCAGCGCCAGACCCCGCGGGATCGTCACCCCATTGGGGCGGACAGGCGGCAAATCAACATCCGGTGCGGGAGCAGCGTCCACTACGGCCACGCGGTTCTCCAAGGCCACGGCACCGTCGTTGGCAGGGTCGGGATTCATCGCATCGATTCTATCGAGGCCACTGTGTCGGCCAGCGTCGGGCGTGACTCGCAAACAACACCAAATCCGGCTTGCCGGGCTGCCGCGGCGATCCGCGCGTGGGTAACCACGGCACGCGCCCGTTGCCAACTTTGCGCGGGCAGCAGCGCAGTCAGATTCACTATCGCCTGCGAACTGCTGAACAGCCAGACCGATTCATCCGTTGCGGCGCAGACCGCCAGGCTGCGTTCGGCATCACCCCATGGCGGCAGGCATCGCCGGTACGTGGCGATCAGATCAACATGCGCCCCGGCTCCCTGGAGCTGGCTGGCAAACCAGTCGCGCCCGACGCCTGCACTGCTTTGCAGGTCAGAACCATCCTGACCCCGCACGATCAGGAACCGCTGATCGGCTTTCACGCTGGCGCCCATCACGTGCCACAGGGCTTCTGAATCAAATTGGCCCGCCTCGGGCGACGGTGCCTCAATGAAACCGGCCTCCACACCAGCCTTTAGCAGCGCCCGAACGGTACCGGGCCCCGTCGCCAGTGCTTTTGTCAGTGTTATACTTTTAATAGCGAACTGCGCAATGAATACGGGGGCTAAAGCCGGTTTTTGCATGAAAAAATGCTCAACTGCATTGCCACTGACAAACATCACACCGCTGTAGCTGGCGATACGGCTCCAGGCCTGGCGGATGGGTTCAGGATCAGCCACCGGCTTGACTGCAATCAGTGGCAACGCCACCGCATCCAGTCCTGCGGCCACCATCGCATCGACCCAGGGGGCCGCGTCGCGCGCTGGCCGGGTAACGATGACCCGCATGACCATCAACCTGCAGTCTTGGACTGGGCTTTCACCGCTGCCTGCAGCCGCCCGGCGGCCTGTTCGCCCAGTACGGTGGCGCCTGCCAGATCGGTCACGGTGGCCGTGGCCTGGGCACGGACAATCGGCGCGGCGCCTTCCGGGTCACCCCAAGCGGCGTCAATGTGCAGGCTGCTACCGCTCAGCGTGGCAAACGCTGCCAGCGGCATGGAGCAGCTGCCCCCCATGGTGCGGCTGACCGCCCGCTCGGCAGCCACGGTCAGCCACGTGTCGTGGTGAATCAGGGGCGCCAGCGCGTCCATCACGTCCTGCCGGTCCGAGCGCACCTCGATGCCTAAAGCGCCCTGCCCGGCGGCGGGCAGCATCTCGGCAGGTTCAAACGTGGTGCGAATGCGTGCGCCCAGACCCAGGCGCTTCAGACCGGCCGCGGCCAGCACAATGGCATCGTATTGCCCATCGTCGAGCTTGCGCAGGCGCGTATCCAGGTTGCCGCGCAGGGGCTCAATACGCAAATCAGGGCGCAGTGCACGCAGCAGCACCATGCGGCGCAGGCTGGAGGTGCCCACCACCGCTCCCACCGGCAAACTGGCCAGGCTGGCGTGGTGACTGGATACAAACGCATCGCACGGGTCCTCGCGCTCCATCACGCAGGCCAGGCTGAAGCCATCAGGCAGCTCCATCGGCACATCTTTCAGTGAATGCACGGCCAGATCGGCACGGCCTTCTTCCAGTGCCACTTCGAGCTCTTTGACGAACAGGCCCTTGCCACCGACCTTGCTCAGGGAGCGGTCCAGAATCTGGTCACCCCGGGTCGTCATGCCCAGCAGCGCAACCTCGTGGCCCAGTTGCTCCAGCAGCGCCTTCACGTGTTCAGCCTGCCACAGGGCCAAACGGCTTTCCCGGGTGGCAATAATCAGCCTGGCAGTTTTCTTGCTCAAAGTCGTAACCTGTTTGTAATCCTTGGGGGAGCGACGATGCTAGCATGGGCCGAGCTCCCGCCCTCCTTCACAACACGTCCATTGTCATGACCAAATCCGCCAGCACCGAGCCCGTCCGCACCGCCAAAAGCAGTGCGCTTTCCGCCACCAAAGCGCGGAACAACGAACGCCCGCTGGTCGAAGACATCCGTTTTCTGGGCCGTATTCTGGGTGATGTGATCCGCGAACAGGAAGGCGACGCCGCTTTCGAGCTGATCGAAAGCATCCGCAAGCTGTCCGTCGCGTTCCGGCGCGACGCCGATCACGAGGCCGACAAAGCCCTGAAAAAACTGCTGAAAGGCCTGAGCGGCGAACAAACGGTGAGTGTGATCCGCGCCTTCACCTATTTTTCACACTTGGCCAATCTGGCCGAAGACCGTCACCACATCCGCCGCCGCGCCATCCACGAGCGCGCGGGCGACACGCAGGAAGGCAGCATTGAAGTGGCCCTGTCGCGCCTGCGCTGGGCGGGCATCTCCACCAAAACCATCTCCTCCACGCTGGCTAAAAGCCACGTTTCCCCGGTGCTGACGGCCCACCCGACCGAAGTGCAGCGCAAGAGCATTCTGGATGCCGAGCGCGACATTGCCCACCTGCTGACCGACCGCGACGAGATCAAGATGCGCGGAGCGACCTGCGACCCCGCGAAAGACATGCTCACCCCGCGTGAGCTGGGCATCAACGAAGCCCACATGCGCGCCCGCGTGATGCAGCTGTGGCAAACCCGCCTGCTGCGCTTCACCAAGCTCACGGTGGCCGATGAAATTGAAAACGCGCTGAGTTACTACGAATCCACCTTTTTGCGCGAGATTCCCAAGCTGTACGCCGAGCTGGAACACGCGCTGGGCCAGCAGCCCGTGCACAGCTTTTTGCGCATGGGCCAGTGGATCGGTGGTGACCGTGATGGCAACCCCAACGTGAGCGCGCAAACCCTCGAATACGCGCTGCGCCGCCAGGCCGAGGTGGCGCTGCGCTACTACCTGACTGAAGTGCACTACCTGGGCGGTGAGCTGTCTGTATCCGCCATGCTGGTGGGCTGCTCGGCTGCGATGCAAACGCTGGCAGAGCGCTCGCCAGATACCAACGCACACCGTCAGGATGAGCCCTACCGCCGCGCACTCACTGGCATGTATGCCCGCCTGGCCGCCACACTCAAAGAGTTGACTGGTGGCGACGCTGCCCGCCACGCGGTCGCCCCGCAAAACCCCTACCGTCTGCCTGAGGAGTTTTCTGCTGATCTGCAAACCATCAAGGCATCCCTGCTGGAAAACCATGGCGCCGCCCTGATCGCCCAGCGCCTGCAGCCGCTGATGCGTGCGGTGGAGGTGTTTGGCTTTCATCTGGCCACGGTGGACCTGCGCCAAAGCTCCGACAAGCATGAAGAAGTCATCAAGGAGCTGCTCAGTGCAGCCCGTATTGAAGCCAACTACAGCGCGCTGGATGAATCTGCCAAGCGCGAGCTGCTTGCCAGGGTGCTGAACGATGCGCGCTCGCTGCGCGTGATGGGCACCACTTACTCGGCGCACGCCCAGTCCGAGCTGGCCATTTTTGAAGCCGCCAAGGTGATGCGCGAGCGCTTTGGCGCACAAGCCATTCGCCACTACATCATCAGCCACACCGAAACCGCGAGCGACCTGATGGAGGTGCTGGTGCTGCAAAAAGAAGTGGGCCTGATGCGCGGCATTCTCAATGACCCCCACGCTGACGCTGCCCCCCAAGGGGGCGCTCACGCCTTGGGGCGGCCCGGCGGCGCTCATGCCACTCCTGCAACCAACGACCTGATCGTCGTGCCCCTGTTCGAAACCATCGAGGACCTGCGCAATGCTGCGCCCATCATGCGCGACTTTTACGCGGTGCCCGGTGTGGCACAGCTCATCCGGCGCAGCGGTGCCGAGCAGGACATCATGCTGGGTTATTCCGACAGCAACAAGGATGGCGGCATCTTCACCAGCAACTGGGAGCTTTACCGCGCCGAAATTGCGCTGGTGGAGCTGTTTGACAAGCTGGAGCACGAGCACAAAGGCGCCAAACCCATTCAGCTGCGCATGTTCCACGGCCGCGGCGGCACGGTGGGGCGTGGCGGCGGCCCCAGCTACCAGGCTATTCTGGCGCAGCCCCCGGGCACCGTGCGCGGGCAAATCCGCCTGACCGAGCAGGGCGAAGTGATCGGCTCCAAATACGCCAACCCCGAAATCGGCCGGCGCAACCTGGAAACACTGGTTGCTGCCACGCTGGAAGCCACGCTGCTGCAACCCACCAAAGCGGCCACCCAGCCGTTTCTGAACGCGGCCGCCGAGCTGTCCCAAAGCAGCATGGCTGCCTATCGGGCGCTGGTGTATGAAACCCCCGGCTTCACCGAATATTTTTTCAGCGCCACACCCATTCGCGAAATTGCCGAGCTCAACATCGGCTCGCGCCCTGCATCGCGCAAGGCATCGCAAAAAATTGAAGACCTGCGCGCCATCCCCTGGGGCTTTAG
The DNA here is from genome assembly GCA_046050465.1 of Pseudomonadota bacterium. Classification (GTDB taxonomy): domain Bacteria; phylum Pseudomonadota; class Gammaproteobacteria; order Burkholderiales; family Burkholderiaceae_C; genus Egaibacter. Next base: position 93,216 of record JBJOPS010000036.1, read on the forward strand.
CTGGGGTCAGTGCCGCCTGACCTTGCCGGGCTGGTATGGGTTTGGCTCGGCCATCCACACGTTCCTGAACCAGGCGGGTACCAAGTCACACAAGGAACGGCTGGCACTGCTGCAAAAGATGTATCGCCAGTGGCCGTTCTTCAACACGCTGCTGTCCAACATGGACATGGTGATGGCCAAGAGCGATCTGGCACTGGCCTCGCGTTATGCCGAGCTGGTGGGCGACGCCCGCCAGCGCAAACGGGTTTTTACGGCCATCGAGACCGAATGGCACAGCACCGCCCACGCGCTGGCCCAGATCACCGGTGAAAAACACCGCCTGGCCAACAACGCTGCGCTGCAGCGCTCCATTCGCCACCGTTTTCCGTACATCGACCCCCTGCACCACCTGCAGGTGGAGCTGGTGCGCCGCTACCGGGCGGGCGAAGCCGATGACCGTGAGCAGCGCGGCATTCACATTTCCATCAACGGCATTGCGGCGGGGTTGCGCAATACGGGCTAGCTGGCGTGCGGGCTTCAAGGGCGTGCATTTGGGCTGTTTTGTCCTTGCAATGCATGGATATCACTCCAACTTTTTGATATCTACCCTCTCCAAGGTGCACACCATCACTTTCAGGCAGACTCCAATTATCATGATGCAAAACCACCTCTTGCATCCAAATGGCCCGACTTCCCCGTCTGACAATCGCCGGTTATCAGCACCACGTTATTCAGCGGGGTAACAATCGTCAGCCGATCTTTGTCGCCCCTGCGGACCGTCAGACACTGCTCGACCTGTTGCATGCCAGTGCCGATAAGTTTGGCGTGGCTATTCATGCGTATGTTTTGATGACCAACCACTTCCATTTGCTGGCTACTCCGCAAACGGTTGGCAGTCTGCCACAAATGATGCAGGCGGTGGGGCGCAGTTATGTAAGGTACTTTAATGATTCGCAGGGACGTACTGGTACCCTGTGGGAGGGGCGGTACAAGTCCACATTGATTCAAGCAGACCGCTACCTGCTGGCTTGTATGGCTTATATTGATCTCAATCCGGTGCGAGCAGGCCTGGTAGCGCAGGTTGCAGATCATGCATGGTCCAGTTATGGACACTACACGGGACATAAAACAGACAAACTGGTTACGCCGCACCCGCTGTACTGGGAGTTGGGTAACACGCCTTTTGCCAGAGAGGCGGCATATGCCGATTTGGTGCGTGTTGGCGTTTCTGATCAACAACAGGCCGCCTTGACCCAATCCGTGCTCCGTGGCTGGGCTTTGGGTGGCGAAGATTTCGTGGTTGCCTTGCAAAAAATGACGGTACGCAGGGTTATTAAAGGGTCAGCCGGGCGGCCTCCTTTTAACAAAACAAGTAGTCCAAAAGAGGCTGATCCAACATGAAGAACCCAGTAATGGCCATGAATTTGATGTGTCCCTAATTATTATGAAATCATACGGCTGATAAATTAATTGGAATCTGACCCCTATTAATTATCTTGGTGTTATTGTTGCGGTGCACTAAACTCATGCTCCCGCGACGATTTGCCAAGACATATAGGAGTGCGTCATGACTACGAAGGCAGAGATTGCCCATCTTCAACAAACCGGCCTGTATTCCACTGCAAACGAGCATGACGCCTGTGGCGTGGGCTTTGTGGCCCACATCCGGGGCCAGAAGTCGCACGACATTGTCAAGAACGCGCTGAAGATTCTGGAGAACCTGGACCATCGGGGGGCCGTGGGCGCCGACAAGCTGATGGGCGACGGTGCCGGCATCCTGATCCAGTTGCCCGACGCGCTCTACCGCGAAGAGATGGCCGCCCAAGGGGTGGTCTTGCCGCCACCGGGTGAATACGGCGTGGGCATGGTGTTTTTACCCAAGGAACACGCCAGCCGCCTGGCCTGCGAGCAGGAACTCGAGCGCGCCGTGAAGGCCGAAGGCCAAGTGTTGCTGGGCTGGCGCGATGTGGCCGTCAACCGCGACATGCCCATGTCGCCAACGGTGCGTGAAAAAGAGCCCATCTTGCGCCAGATTTTCATCGGCCGCGGCAACGACGTGATCGTCCAGGACGCACTGGAGCGCAAGCTGTATGTCATCCGCAAGACCGCCAGCGCCGCCATCCAGAACCTCAAGCTCAAGCACAGCAAAGAATATTACGTGCCCAGCATGAGCAGCCGCACGGTGGTTTACAAGGGCCTGCTGCTGGCCGACCAGGTGGGCGTGTATTTCAAGGACCTGGCCGATATGCGTTGCGTCTCCGCCCTGGGACTGGTGCACCAGCGCTTTTCCACCAACACCTTCCCGGAGTGGCCGCTGGCCCACCCCTACCGCTATGTGGCCCACAACGGCGAGATCAACACCGTCAAGGGCAACTACAACTGGATGAAGGCGCGCGAAGGCGTGATGTCCTCGCCCGTGCTGGCGGCCGACCTGAAAAAGCTCTATCCCATCAGCTTTGCCGACCAGTCCGACACGGCCACCTTCGACAACTGCCTGGAACTGCTGACCATGGCGGGCTACCCCATCAGCCAGGCCGTGATGATGATGATTCCCGAGCCTTGGGAGCAGCACACCACCATGGACGAGCGCCGCAAGGCCTTCTATGAGTACCACGCTGCGATGATGGAACCCTGGGACGGCCCGGCCTCCATCGTGTTCACCGACGGCCGCCAGATCGGCGCCACGCTGGACCGCAACGGCCTGCGCCCCTCGCGTTACTGCATCACCGATGACGACCTGGTCATCATGGGTTCCGAGTCCGGTGTGTTGCCCGTGCCCGAGAACAAAATTGTGCGCAAGTGGCGCTTGCAGCCCGGCAAGATGTTCCTGATCGACTTGGAACAAGGCCGCATGATTGATGACGAAGAGCTCAAAGCCAACCTCGCCAACAGCAAGCCCTACAAGCAGTGGATCGAAAACCTGCGCATCAAGCTTGACGACGTCAAGTTCGATGAGCGCCGTACCGACAAGGCCCTGGCCGACGTGGTAGCCGGTGTGGAACCCAAGCGCGTCACCGACCAGGTGAGCCTCCTGGACCGCCAGCAAGCTTTCGGCTTTACCCAGGAAGACCTGAAGTTCCTGATTGCACCGATGGCGACCGCCGGCGAAGAAGCCATAGGTTCCATGGGCAACGATAGTCCCTTGGCGGTTTTGTCGGACAAAAACAAGCCGCTGTACAGCTACTTCAAGCAGCTATTCGCGCAGGTGACCAACCCGCCGATCGACCCGATCCGCGAAGCCATCGTGATGTCTTTGGTGTCCTTCATCGGGCCCAAGCCAAACCTGTTGGACATCAACCAGGTGAACCCGCCCATGCGTCTGGAAGTGAGCCAGCCGATCCTGGACTTCGCCGACATGGCCAAGGTGCGCGACATCGAGCAGCACACCCAAGGCAAGTTCCGCAGCGCCACGCTGGACATCACCTACCCGCTGGCCTGGGGCCACGAGGGTGTGGAAGCCAAGCTGGCGTCCCTGTGCGCAGAAGCAGTGGACGCGATCAAGGGCGGCAAAAACATCCTGATCATCAGCGATCGCGGCATCAGCGCGACCCAGGTGGCCATCCCTGCATTGTTGGCACTCTCTGCCATTCATCAGCACCTGGTGCGCGAAGGGCTGCGCACCACCGCCGGTCTGGTGGTGGAAACTGGTACAGCCCGTGAAGTGCACCACTTTGCCGTGTTGGCCGGCTACGGCGCAGAGGCTGTGCATCCCTACCTCGCCATGGAAACCCTGGAGAGCATCCATAAGGACCTGCCGGGCGACCTGAGCGCTGAAAAAGCCATCTACAACTACATCAAGGCGATCGGCAAGGGTCTGTCCAAGATCATGTCCAAGATGGGCGTGTCGACCTACATGTCCTACTGCGGTGCCCAGCTGTTCGAAGCCATTGGCCTGAACACTGAAACCATCGACAAGTACTTCACCCGCACTCCCAGCAAGGTGGAAGGCATTGGCGTGTTCGAGATCGCGGAAGAAGCCATCCGCATGCACAAGCTGGCCTTCGGCGACAGCCCTGTGCTGGCGAACGCCTTGGACGCCGGCGGTGAATACGCCTGGCGTACCCGTGGTGAAGAGCACATGTGGACACCGGATGCGATTGCCAAGCTGCAGCACTCCACCCGCGCCAACAACTGGAATACCTACAAAGAGTACGCCCAGATCATCAACGACCAGTCCAAGCGCCACCTGACGTTGCGCGGCTTGTTCGAGTTCAAGGTGGACCCTGCCAAGGCCATTCCGCTGGAAGAAGTCGAGCCCGCCAAGGAAATCGTCAAGCGTTTCGCGACCGGCGCCATGTCCTTGGGCTCCATCTCCACCGAAGCACACGCCACACTGGCTGTGGCCATGAACCGCATTGGCGGCAAGAGCAATACCGGTGAAGGTGGTGAAGACGCTGCCCGTTACCGCAACGAACTCAAGGGCATCCCGATCAAACAGGGCGACAGCCTCAAGAGCGTGATCGGTGCCGAGAACGTGGAAGTGGACTTGCCTTTGTTGGCGGGTGACTCCCTGCGTAGCCGCATCAAGCAGGTGGCCTCGGGCCGCTTCGGTGTGACCGCGGAGTACCTGTCCAGTGCTGACCAGATCCAGATCAAGATGGCCCAGGGCGCCAAGCCCGGCGAAGGCGGCCAGCTGCCCGGTGGCAAGGTGTCCGACTACATTGGCAAGCTGCGTCACTCGGTGCCTGGTGTGGGCTTGATTTCGCCCCCGCCGCACCACGACATCTATTCGATCGAAGACTTGGCCCAGCTGATTCACGATCTGAAGAACGTGGCGCCGCACTCCGGCATCAGCGTGAAGCTGGTGTCCGAAATCGGTGTGGGCACGATTGCCGCCGGCGTTGCCAAGTGCAAGGCCGACCACGTGGTGATTGCCGGGCACGACGGTGGCACCGGCGCTTCACCCTGGTCCTCCATCAAGCATTGCGGTAGCCCCTGGGAAATCGGCCTGGCCGAAACCCAGCAAACGCTAGTGCTGAACCGCCTGCGCAGCCGTATCCGCGTGCAGGCCGATGGCCAGATGAAGACCGGCCGTGACGTCGCCATCGGCGCGCTGCTGGGCGCCGACGAATTCGGCTTTGCCACTGCACCGCTGGTGGTGGAAGGCTGCATCATGATGCGCAAGTGCCACCTGAACACCTGCCCCGTGGGTGTGGCCACGCAAGACCCCGTGCTGCGCGCCAAGTTCTCCGGCAAGCCTGAGCATGTGGTGAACTACTTCTTCTTCATTGCTGAAGAAGTGCGCCAGATCATGGCCCAGCTCGGCATTCGCAAGTTCGACGACCTGATTGGCCGCTCGGACCTGCTGGACACCCGCAAGGGCATCGAGCACTGGAAGGCCCAGGGCCTGGACTTCGCTCGCCTGTTCGCGCAGCCGCAAGTGCCGGCCGACGTGCCCCGCTTCCAGACGCTGACACAAGACCACGGCCTGGAAAAAGCCCTGGACAACGTGCTCATCGCCAAGAGCCGACCGGCTATTGACAAGGGTGAGCGTGTGCAGTTCATGGAAGTGGCCCGCAATGTGAACCGCTCCGTGGGGGCCATGCTCTCCGGCGCGGTCACCAAGGTGCACCCTGAGGGCTTGCCGGATGACACCATCCGCATTCAGCTCGAAGGCACGGGAGGCCAGTCTTTTGGCGCGTTCCTGACTCGCGGTATCACGCTCTACCTGATCGGTGACGCCAATGACTACACCGGCAAGGGCCTGTCAGGTGGCCGCGTGGTGGTGCGACCCAGTATCGACTTCCGTGGCGATGCCATTCGCAACACGATTGTCGGCAATACCGTGATGTACGGTGCCACGACAGGGGAGGCCTTCTTGAGCGGTGTGGCCGGTGAACGCTTCGCGGTCCGTTTGTCTGGTGCGACAGCGGTGGTGGAAGGCACGGGCGACCACGGCTGTGAATACATGACTGGCGGCACCGTTGCGGTGTTGGGCAAGACCGGCCGCAACTTCGCCGCCGGCATGAGCGGTGGCATTGCCTATGTGCTTGATGAGGACGGCCAATTCGCCAAGCGCTGCAACACCGCCATGGTCAGTCTGGAAAAAGTGCTGACTACCAAAGAGCAGGAAACCAGCCTCGACAAGGCTATCTGGCACCGTGGCGAGAGTGATGAAGCGCAGCTCAAGAAGTTGCTGGAGGATCACAACCGCTGGACCGGCAGCAAGCGTGCCCGCGAGTTGCTGGACACCTGGGACACGTCACGGGCCAAGTTCGTCAAGGTATTCCCCAATGAGTACAAGCGTGCTCTGGGCGAGATGCATGCAAAGAAAGTGGCCACAGCCCCCGTAAAATCTGCGCCGACAGCTACAAAAAAAGAAGCAGAACCCGCCAAGTAAGGCCTCAATCAGAAACCCGCAATGTTGGGGACAGAGCTAAAGATCTGTCCCGCAAAGGAGTAGAAATATGGGAAAAATCACTGGCTTCATGGAGTTTGAGCGCGTTGAGGAGGGCTACAAACCCGTCACCGAGCGCCTCAAGCACTACAAGGAATTTGTGGTGGGCCTGGACGATGCGCAGGCCAACAAGCAAGCCGCGCGTTGCATGGACTGCGGCACACCGTTCTGCAACAACGGTTGCCCGGTCAACAACATCATTCCGGACTTCAACGATCTGGTTTACACGAAGAACTGGAAGGCGGCGATCGACACCCTGCACAGCACCAACAACTTCCCCGAGTTCACTGGCCGTATCTGCCCCGCACCCTGCGAGGCCGCCTGCACGCTCAATGTGAATGACGAGGCCGTGGGCATCAAGTCCATCGAGCACGCCATCATCGACCGCGCCTGGGCCGAAGGTTGGGTCCAAGCCCAGCCTGCCAAGATCAAGACCGGCAAGAAGGTCGCCGTGGTCGGCTCCGGCCCTGCCGGCATGGCGGCTGCCCAGCAACTGGCCCGTGCGGGCCACGACGTGACGCTGTTCGAGAAAAACGACCGCATCGGCGGCCTGCTGCGCTACGGCATTCCCGACTTCAAGATGGAGAAGTCTCACATTGACCGCCGCGCCGAACAGCTGGTGGCCGAAGGCGTGACCATCCGTACCAGCGTGCTGGTGGGGGAAATGCCCAAGAGCTCCAAGGTGACGAACTGGGCCAAGGAAACGATCAGCGCCGCGCAACTGCAAAAGGATTTTGACGCAGTGCTGCTCACCGGCGGCTCTGAACAGTCGCGTGACCTGCCCGTGCCTGGCCGTGACCTGGACGGCATCCACTTTGCCATGGAGTTTTTGCCCCAGCAGAACAAGGTCAATGCGGGTGACAAGCTCAAGGGCCAGTTGCGCGCCGACGGCAAACACGTCATCGTCATTGGCGGTGGCGACACCGGCTCCGATTGCGTGGGCACCAGCAACCGCCACGGCGCGGTCAGCGTCACCCAGTTTGAGGTGATGCCCCAGCCGCCCGAAGAAGAAAACCGCCCCATGACCTGGCCCTACTGGCCGTTGAAGCTGCGCACCAGCTCCAGCCACGAAGAAGGTTGCGAGCGCGTGTTCTCCATTTCCACCAAGGAATTCATCGGTGAAAAAGGCAAGGTCACCGGCCTGAAGACCGTGCAGGTTGAATTCAAGGACGGGAAGCTGGTCGATGTGCCCGGTACTGAAAAAGTGCTGAAGGCTGACCTGGTGTTGCTGGCCATGGGCTTTGTGAACCCCGTGGCGACCATTCTGGACGTGTTCGGTGTGGACAAGGATGCACGCGGCAATGCCAAGGCCAGCACCGACTTCATCGGCGGCTACGCGACCAATGTGCCCAAGGTGTTTGCGGCCGGTGACATGCGCCGCGGCCAGTCCTTGGTGGTGTGGGCGATCCGCGAAGGTCGGCAGGCCGCCCGTGCGGTGGATGAATTTCTGATGGGGTTCAGCGACTTGCCAAGGTAAGCAGCTGTAACGAATCTGTCTATTTGGGAGCCCTCTTGGGGGAATCCCTTATCATGCAATTGCCGGACAAAACCCGGCTTTGCTTTTTATGGTCTTGACTCCTCCTTCTGCCCTTGTTGAATTGCGCAACCTGACCTTCGGTTATGGCGACCGCGTCATTCTTGACGACATTTCGCTTTCAGTCCCGCGTGGCAAGGTCACGGCCTTAATGGGAGCATCCGGGGGGGGGAAGACAACCATTCTTCGCCTGATTGGGGGCCAAAATCGGGCGCAATCAGGACAACTGTTATTTGATGGCGGTGATGTGACAGTCATGGGGCAAACCGAGCTGTATGCGGCCCGTCGTCGCATGGGCATGCTGTTCCAGTTTGGAGCGCTATTTGCCGACCTGAGTGTTTTTGAGAATGTTGCTTTTCCGTTACGGGAGCACACGGACTTGCCCGACGCATTGATCCGCGACATTGTGCTCATGAAACTCAATGCAGTGGGTTTGCGTGGTGCGCGTGACCTGATGCCCAGCGAGGTGTCTGGCGGCATGGCTCGGCGCATCGCTTTGGCGCGCGCCATTGCATTGGATCCGGAATTGGTGATGTATGACGAACCCTTTTCCGGGCTCGACCCCATTTCGCTGGGCACTGCGGCACGTTTGATTCGTGAACTCAACGACGCCATGGGGTTGACCAGTATTTTCGTGTCACATGAGTTGGAGCAAACCTTCAGCATTGCAGACCATGTGATCATTTTGGCAAACGGGAAAATTGCAGCGCAAGGCACTCCCGAGGAAGTGCGCACCAGTACCGATCCGCTGGTTTATCAATATGTCCATGCGTTGTCGGATGGCCCCGTCCGCTTTCACTATCCTGGTCCTGCTGTTCAGGAAGATTTCAGTATGGGACTGCAATCGAACCATGAGTCTTCCGGAGTAGCACCGTGAGTTGGTACAACCCCTCAGATGTTGGTTTTGCAGCGCGCAGCAAACTGGCTGACCTCGGTCACGGGGCGCGTTTGTTCTTCAAACTGATTGCCATGATGGTGCCAACATTCAGGCGCTTTGGTCTGGTGCGGGACCAGATTCATTTTCTGGGCAACTACTCGCTGGCCATCATTGCGGTGTCGGGTTTATTTGTCGGCTTTGTATTTGGTCTGCAGGGCTACTACACACTGCAGCGATATGGGTCATCTTCGGCCTTGGGTCTTTTGGTAACGCTTACCCTGGTCAGGGAGCTGGGACCCGTTGTTACTGCACTGCTATTTGCCGGTCGGGCCGGTACTTCGCTTACAGCCGAAATCGGGCTGATGAAAGCGGGTGAACAAATCAGCGTCATGGAGATGATGGCTGTCGATCCAGTGCAGCGGATTCTGGCGCCACGGTTTTGGGCTGGCGTCATCACCATGCCCCTGCTGGCCGCTGTATTCAGTGCAACTGGCATCATCGGCGGCTGGGTGGTGGGTGTGCTCATGATTGGTGTTGACGGAGGTTCGTTCTGGAGCCAGATTCAGGCCGGCGTGGATGTTTGGAAAGACGTGGGCAACGGGATTCTCAAGAGCATTGTTTTTGGATTTACGGTGACCTTTATTGCCCTGCTTCAGGGGTTTGATGCGCAACCCACGCCGGAGGGCGTGGCCAGTGCCACTACCCGAACCGTGGTGGTGGCGTCGTTGTCGGTTCTTGGTCTGGACTTCATCCTGACTGCCATGATGTTTACGATTTAGGAGAGTGGGATGCAACGCTCAAAAAATGATGTCTGGGTGGGGCTTTTTGTCCTGATTGGGGCCGCTGCCATTTTGTTTCTGGCGCTCCAGTCGGCCAATCTGCTGTCCTTGAGTTTTCAGTCAACCTATCGGGTCAGTGCGAAATTTGACAATGTCGGTGGACTTAAACCCAAAGCGGCCGTTCGCAGCGGTGGTGTCGTCGTCGGTCGTGTGGAATCGATCACGTTTGATGACAAGTCCTTTCAGGCCAAAGTGGCATTGATGCTGGAGAAACAGTATTCTTTTCCAAAAGACAGTTCACTGAAGATTTTGACCAGCGGATTGCTGGGTGAGCAATACATCGGCATTGAAGCTGGCTCAGATGACAAGACGCTGGTTGCCGATGACACGATAGGTACAACCCAGTCAGCGGTCGTGCTGGAAAATCTGATCAGTCAGTTCCTGTTTAACAAGGCGGCAGATGGTGGTAGTGCGCCAGCGAATGGAGTCAAAAAGTGAATAAGGTTATCGGGTGGCAATTTGCTATAAAAAAAATAGCTGAACGTGCCTGCCTGCTGACGGGCATTCTGGGCATTGCCCTTTTGACGGGCTGCGCCACAGGTCCCAACGCGAACCCCAGGGATCCTTGGGAGCCCTACAACCGCAACATGACCAAATTCAACGAGGCGGTGGATGGCGCTGTTTTGAAGCCCGCCGCAACGGCCTACAAAACCGTAACGCCCGCCGTGGTTCGCACAGGTCTGAGTAATTTCTTTGGCAACTTGACACAGCTGTGGACGGCCTTGAATGGCGCGTTGCAGCTCAAGGGTGAGGTAGCTGCCGTCAGTCTCGTGCGCTTCAATGTCAATTTTTTCTTCGGCTTTGGCGGCGTGCTGGATCTAGCCAGTGAGATCCATCTTGAACGTTACAGAGAAGATTTTGGTCAAACACTGGGGCGCTGGGGTGTACCAACCGGTCCGTATTTTGTGTTGCCCATTTACGGACCATCCACATTGCGGGATGCGCTGGCCTTTGGTGTGGAGTCACAGGCAGATCTGGTTGGTCAATTGAACGATGGCACGGTTCGCGAGGCCTTGTATGTCCTGCGCGCACTGGAATTGCGCGCCAATCTGTTGCGTGCTGGAGACGTGCTGGATGAAGCAGCACTGGATAAATACACGTTTGCGCGCGACGTGTTTTTGCAGCGCCGTGAGAGCCAGGTATTTGATGGGCTTGAGCGTGAGTCCAAAGATGAACCGGTTGATCAATAGAGCCAGGGTAAATGAATGGTCAGCGTCACCCGGCCCTGGCGCGTTATGGAACTGCGGATTGATCCGCTTACTGGGGTTACATACATGAAACGTCGATTTTTCGGAAAACTAGGCACCAGTTTGTTGACTGGCCTCGCCTTGGCAGGCGCCTGTATGGCGCAGACTGGAGACGAGGCACCCGAGACGCTTGTCAAACGCCTGTCAACAGACGTGCTGGAGTCCATCAGGGCCGACAAGAGCATTCAGACAGGAGACACCGCCAAGGTGGTGACTCTGGTCGAAACCAAAATCATGCCAAACGTCAATTTTGAACGCATGACTTCATCGGCGGTCGGCCCTGGCTGGCGGCAGGCAACGCCTGAGCAGAAAAAACGGCTACAGGAAGAATTCAAGATTCTGCTTGTGCGAACCTATGCCGGTGCGCTGGCGCAAGTGAATGACCAGACCATTTCTGTCAAACCTTTGCGAGCGGCCCCTGACGACAAGGAAGTCGTTGTCAAGACGGAGATCAAAGGCCGTGGCGAGCCCATACAGCTGGATTACCGGCTGGAGAAAACGCCTGGGCAAGGCGCAGGCTGGAAGATCTACAACCTGAACGTGCTGGGTGTCTGGCTGGTCGAAACTTACCGCAGCCAATTTGCACAGGAGATCAATGCCAAAGGTCTCGATGGCTTGATTGCGTCGTTGACCGAGCGCAACAAGACCAACGCAAAAAAGGTTTCCTGATGCTTGTTTTGCCCTCCGAGCTGACGCATGCGCAGGCCAATGCGTGCCTGCAGATGCTGGTTCAAGGGCTAAAGTCGCAATCTGGTTCCGCCGTTGTGGTGGATGGAGCAGGATTGCAGCGTTTTGACTCTTCCGCGCTGGCCGTATTGCTGGAGTTGCGTCGGGAATGTCTCGGACATGGCCGAAGTCTGTCGATCAGCGCGATGCCCGCGCGGTTGCGCGATCTGGCCGGTTTGTACGGTATTGGTGAACTGCTCCCGGCAGTTTGACTGCTGTCAGCTTAAAATAGCAGGCTCTCATGCCTGCTATCTCATTCCAGTCTGTCTCCAAAGCCTATCCCTCACCTCGCGGCCCAAAAGGCGCTACCTTTCTGGCGCTTGATCGCGTAAGTCTGGACATTGAGGAGGGCGAGTTTTTCGGTCTTTTGGGTCCTAACGGGGCTGGCAAGACCACCATGATCAGTATTTTGGCTGGCCTCACCCGTGCCAATGCTGGGCAGGTACGCGTGCTTGGCCATGACGTCCAGGCTGATTACGCGCAGGCCCGCCGTAGTCTGGGTGTAGTCCCGCAAGAGCTGGTGTTCGATCCTTTCTTCAATGTCCGTGAAGCCCTGCGCATCCAGTCAGGCTACTTTGGTATGAAGAACAATGACGCCTGGATAGATGAGTTGCTCGAAAGCCTGGGTCTTGCCGACAAAGCCGATGCCAATATGCGCCAGCTGTCGGGTGGTATGAAACGCCGGGTATTGGTTGCCCAGGCCCTGGTACATAAACCGCCGGTGATCGTGCTGGACGAACCTACTGCTGGCGTTGACGTCGAGTTACGCCAGACGCTGTGGCAATTCATTGCAAAGCTCAACAAACAAGGCCACACGGTCCTGCTGACCACGCATTACCTGGAAGAGGCGGAAGCCCTGTGCGGCCGTATCGCCATGCTCAAGTCGGGCCGTATTGTGGCACTTGACCATACCAGTGAATTGCTGAAGGCTGCTTCCAGCAATGTGCTTCGATTCAAAGTTGATAGCGAACTTCCAAAGGTACTGGCCGACAAGGCACGTATTACCGGCAGAATCGTGCAGTTTCCCGCCAACGATGCGCTGGCGATTGAACAGTACCTGGCAGCTGTGCGGGAAGCGGGTCTGGTTGCGCACGATGTCGAGATCCGCAAGGCTGATCTTGAGGATGTATTTCTGGACGTGATGAACAAAGGACATCAGTCGGCGGCCGCATTGGAGGTCCAACCATCATGAACGGCTGGCAAACCCTGTTGTACAAGGAAGTTTTGCGTTTCTGGAAAGTGGCTTTTCAGACGGTGGCAGGCCCGGTATTGACTGCCATGCTCTATCTGCTGATCTTCGGGCATGCGCTGGAGTCACACGTCAAGGTTTATGACACCGTGAGCTACACCGCATTTCTGGTGCCGGGACTTGCCATGATGAGCCTGCTGCAAAATGCATTTGCCAACAGCTCGTCTTCATTGATCATGAGCAAGGTGATGGGCAATCTGGTGTTTTTGCTTCTCACGCCCTTGTCCTATATGAACTGGTTTGTCGCCTATGTCGGCGCTTCCATTATTCGCGGCCTGGTTGTGGGTGTTGGTGTGTTTGCTGTATCCGCGCTGTTCACGGACATCAGTTTTGTTGCACCGTTGTGGATTCTGGTGTTTGCCGTGATGGGCGCAGCTTTGATGGGAACATTGGGCCTGATCGCCGGCTTGTGGGCTGAAAAATTTGACCAGCTTGCAGCATTCCAGAACTTTGTCGTCATGCCCATGACGTTTCTCAGCGGCGTTTTTTATTCCATCCATTCACTGCCAGCGTTCTGGCAGGGTGTGAGTCATCTCAATCCTTTTTTCTACATGATTGACGGGTTTCGCTACGGATTTTTCGGCGCCAGCGATGTATCGCCCTGGGTGAGTCTGGGCGTAGTGGGTTTTGTGCTGGCCACAGTGAGCGGGATCGCGATATACCTGCTCCGCACAGGTTACAAAATCCGCGGTTAATTAACCGGTAAGAATCCTTTATGACAGCCGACGAACTGAAATCCATCATCCAGACGGGCTTGAACTGCCAATACTGTGAACTGGAAGGTGACGGTAGACATTGGTACGCCACCATTGTTTCTGCAGAGTTTGAAGGTAAGCGCCCGATTGCCCGGCACCAGCGTGTTTACGCTACGCTCGGTGCGAAAATGCATACGGACGAGGTGCATGCCCTGTCCATGAAAACCTTCACACCCGCCGAGTGGGCATCTCGTGAAAACTAGTCGGGTTCATTGAACGGCATAAAGAGAACATATGGATAAGTTGTTGATTCGGGGTGGTCGCCAGCTGTCTGGTGAAGTTCAGATTTCAGGTGCCAAGAATGCGGCGCTGCCGGAAATGTGTGCTACGTTGCTCACCAGTGAGCCTGTTCATTTGCTGAACGTGCCACGCCTGCAGGACGTGGCCACCATGCGCCGCCTCCTCGACAACATGGGTGTGAAGACCGAAACCCACGGCGAACGTGGCGGCATGTCGTTCCACGCGGCTGACCCGATCAAACCCGAAGCGCCTTATGAACTGGTCAAGACCATGCGTGCTTCGGTGCTGGCATTGGGCCCCTTGCTGGCACGATTTGGCAAGGCCAAGGTGTCGCTGCCTGGCGGCTGCGCCATCGGCTCGCGGCCGGTGGATCAACACATCAAGGGCCTGTCGGCGATGGGCGCCGAAATTTCGGTGGAGCATGGCTACATGAACGCCAGCCTGCCCAAAGGCTGGAGTCGCCTCAAGGGCGCCCGCATTACAACCGACATGGTGACGGTAACCGGCACCGAAAACTTCCTGATGGCCGCCACGCTGGCTGAAGGCGAAACCATTCTGGAGAATGCCGCACAGGAGCCCGAGATTCCCGATCTGGCAGAGATGCTGATCAAAATGGGCGCCAGAATTGAAGGCCACGGTACCAGTCGCATCCGCATTCAGGGCGTGGAGCGGCTCCATGGTGCGCAACACCAGGTGGTGGCGGATCGCATCGAAACGGGTACTTTTTTGTGTGCGGTGGCTGCAGCAGGCGGAGACGTGTTGTTGCGCTCGGCCCGGGCGGACCATCTGGACGCAGTCATTGAAAAACTGATTGATGCGGGGGCAACGGTCACAGCGGTGGAAGGCGGCATTCGCGTGCAGTCGCAAGGTCGGCTCAAGGCGCAAAGCTTTCGTACGACTGAGTACCCGGGCTTCCCAACCGACATGCAGGCCCAGTTCATGGCCCTTAATGCCATATCGATTGGCACCAGCAAGGTTACAGAGACCATTTTCGAGAATCGTTTCATGCACGTGAACGAGATGGTGCGTCTGGGGGCGAACATTCAGATTGATGGCAAGGTGGCAGTGATTGAAGGCGTGAAACAACTCTCCGGGGCCACCGTGATGGCCACCGACCTGCGCGCATCAGCCAGTCTGGTGATTGCGGGTCTTGTGGCCGATGGCGAAACGCTGGTGGACCGCATCTACCACCTGGATCGCGGATACGACCAGATGGAAGCCAAGCTGCGTGGCATCGGCGCCGATATCGAGAGGGTGAAATGATCACGCTCGCCCTGTCAAAGGGCCGCATTTTTGACGACACCTTGCCCCTGCTCAAGGCCGCAGGCATCGAGGTGCTGGAAGACCCCGAAAAATCCCGCAAACTCATTCTCACCACCAACCAGCCCGATGTACGGGTGCTGGTGGTGCGAGCAACCGACGTGCCAACCTATGTGCAATACGGCGGTGCAGACCTGGGCATCACCGGCAAAGACACCCTGCTGGAGCATGGTAGCGAGGGGCTCTACCAGCCGCTGGACCTGCAAATCGCCAAGTGCCGAATCAGCGTGGCGGTGCGCGCAGATTTTGACTATGCATCCGCCGTCAAGCAGGGTTCACGGCTGACAGTGGCAACCAAATACGTGGCTATCGCCCGCGAGTTTTTCGCGGCCAAGGGCGTGCACGTGGACCTGATAAAGCTCTACGGCAGCATGGAACTCGCGCCGCTCACCGGTTTGGCGGACGCGATTGTCGATCTGGTCTCCACCGGCAATACGCTCAAGGCCAACCATCTGGTGGAGGTGGAGCACATCATGGACATCAGCTCCCGGCTGGTGGTGAACCAGGCTGCGCTCAAGCTCAAGCAGGGACCGATTCGCAAAATCATCGATGCGTTTTCGGCAGCGGTGAAGCTGGCTAATCCCTGATATTCTTTTAAAGTCGCTATGAATTTGGTAGCTTCTCCCGCATATCTGTCAACGGCTGACAGCCAGTTTGATGCCAAATTCAAGACACGACTGCATTGGTCGGCCGATGCCGATGCGGCCATTGAACAGCGCGTGGCTGACATCCTGGCGGACGTGCAGCAGCGGGGCGATGCCGCCGTGCTGGAATACACCAACCGGTTTGATGGCCTTGTAGCCACCGCCATGACCGAGCTGGAATTGACGCAGGCTGAATTGAAAGCGGCGTTTGAGTCCATTCCCGCCGCCCAGCGTGATGCGCTGCAAGCCGCAGCCAGCCGGGTACGCACTTATCACGAGGCACAAAAGAAGGCTTGTGGCGAAAGCTGGAGCTACCGCGACGAAGACGGCACGCTGCTGGGCCAGAAGGTCACGCCGCTGGACCGCGTGGGTATTTATGTGCCCGGCGGCAAGGCCGCGTATCCCTCGTCCGTGCTGATGAATGCCATCCCCGCGCACGTGGCGGGTGTGGGCGAAATCATCATGGTGGTCCCTACGCCAGCTCGCCAAGATGGCACCTCACCCGGTGCCAAGGGCGAGAAAAACGCGCTGGTGCTGGCCGCAGCCTATGTGGCAGGCGTCACACGTGCCTTCACCGTGGGCGGTGCGCAGGCTGTTGCCGCGCTGGCCTACGGCACGGCCACCATTCCTACAGTGGACAAGATCACCGGCCCCGGCAATGCCTACGTGGCTGCCGCAAAACGGCGGGTATTTGGCACCGTGGGAATCGACATGATCGCCGGCCCGAGTGAAATTCTGGTTTTGGCTGATGGCAGCACGCCAGCGGATTGGGTTGCGATGGACCTGTTCAGTCAGGCCGAGCACGACGAGCTGGCGCAAAGCATTTTGCTGTGCCCCGATGCGGCCTACATCGCCCAGGTGCAAGCTTCCATCGACCGTTTGCTCAACGACATGCCGCGCGCCGCCATCATCGCCAAAAGCCTGACGGACCGCGGCGCACTCATCCACACCCGCAGCATGGAAGAGGCGTGCTCTTTATCAAACCGCATTGCCCCCGAGCACCTGGAGGTGAGCAGCCGCGACCCGTATCGCTGGGAGCCGCTGCTCAAACATGCGGGCGCCATCTTTCTGGGCGCCTACACCAGTGAGTCGCTGGGTGATTACTGCGCGGGCCCCAACCACGTGCTGCCCACCAGCGGCACTGCACGTTTCTCCAGCCCGCTGGGCGTTTATGACTTCCAGAAGCGCAGCAGTTTGATCGAGGTCAGCGAAGCAGGTGCGCAAAAGCTGGGAAAAATTGCCGCCGAGCTGGCCTATGGCGAAGGCCTGCAAGCCCACGCGCGGGCGGCGGAAATGCGTTTGAAATAACTGGAAAAGTAAGAATCGCCGCGCCAGGACGACCACTTCCCATGCGTACAACGAACTTCCCCGGCTTTTTGTCCACTCCCCGATACTGGCTGCGTGCGCTGTGCCTGCTGGCCATTGGAATTTCCGTCGTGCTGCCCGCTACAGCCATGAGCATCCGCGACCTGCGCGCGCTGGAGAAATCCGACAAAAAGCAGGGCGAAAACTACGTGCGCTACTACCTGGTCGGTGCGATGGAAGGCGCCTTGGAGGCCCACGCCCAGGGCGTGCGCAATGGTGCCAAACCCGCCATCTGCCTCAACGGCCGCAAGCTCGAGCCGCGCATGGCGCAGTCGATTTACACCACCGAACTGCAGCGCAATGCTGGCGTGTACGAAGCCGACATGCCCGTGCCCCTCGTGCTCACCAACGCGCTGGCGACGGTTTATCCTTGCTAGCGCCAGCTTGGGGCGGTGCCAATTGCGCATAATTTGCTATCGATTCAATAGCTACTCGCACATATTTGGCGAAGGTCAGAGGCGCTTTTTGCTATTAAATCCGCTGTTATGCAGCTTCTTCGTCGAAGTAGTCACCGTCGATTTTTGGGATTTTGACTGCTCGAGCGGTTACCCCGAGTTCATATTCGATCATTAGCCCCGCGAGGCGGGCTCCATCCATCAAAACGATGCCTTCCACGGATTTTGCAAAGTCCAAAGCCTGCGCCGTGAATGCTGATGTTGTAATGAATACGCCTTTCTTCGCCTTCTGGCCAGCCAAGGCCCCGTAGAAGGCCTGAAGCTCAGGCCGCCCAACATTGCTTTGCCACCGCTTGGCCTGGACATACACCTTTTCAAGGCCCAGCCTGTCTAGAGAGATGACTCCGTCGATTCCTGCGTCACCGGAGCCGCCGACGCGTTGAAGGTCGGTACGGCTTGCTCCGTAGCCCATACGATGGAGGAGATCCAAGACAATCGCCTCGAAGAATGCAGGCGAGACGTTGGCCAATAGTTCTAGCAATTCGGATTCGGCTGCCTGGCGAAGTTCCTCAAGTGCCTGGCCCAATCGATCATCGGGGCTGGCAAGTGGCACGGCCTGCTTTGTGAAGGGTACTGAAGGCGCGGTGGCGGAATGATGTGTGGGAGGCGCGTCTTTTAACTTGACACCGATATAGCCCATTGCGAGCTTCTCTGCGAGTTCTGGAGAGAATGAATTCGGATGCTCACTGATGAAGGCGATTCCTTCTTCGGTGATTTTCCAGAAGCCTCTGCGCGGGCTACTCGAGAGGCCAGCTCGCTTTAGCCTGTCATGTGCCCAGCCAGCGCGATTCTTGTAGATCAGTTGCGCCCCGCTGGGCAGAAGCTCTTGCCGGTCATCCTCGGTCAGTCCGAGAGCTACGGCCGCCTGGTCGTGGGACTGCTTCGCCAATACACCAGCCGGATTTGCGGCCAAGTGTCGCAACAACGGCTCGATAAACTGGTCGTAAGTAGGAACTGGCATGTTGTGGTGGCAATGAAGACGGTGGGTTGAGCGGCCTAATTTGAAACCCGCCCACTGTACCGGATTCCTCCCCCGTTCGGATCGAGCACCGCAAGGTAGCCCGAAGGGTCCACGCGGCAGGGTCGGTCAGGCCCTGATGCCGGCCCGTCGTGCCGTTCAGGCCCAGTCCGCCTTGTAAACTCAAGCCATGACATCGCTGCAAACCCTGATCGCCACCCGCATCCGCCAGGACGTGCAATCCATGCACGCCTACGCCATTCAGGACTCGGCTGGCATGCTCAAGCTGGACGCGATGGAAAACCCGCACCGCCTGCCGCCTGATCTGCAGGCACATCTGGGGCAGCGGCTGGGCGCACTGGCGCTGAATCGTTACCCCGGCGAGCGCGTCAACCAGTTGCGCAGCGCGCTGGCGGCCCATGCGCAGATGCCGGAAGGTTTCGACCTGATGCTGGGCAACGGCTCGGACGAGCTGATCTCGTTGATGGCCATGGCTTGCGATGTTCCCGGTGCCTGTGTCCTCGCCCCCATGCCGGGTTTTGTCATGTACGGCATCAGCGCGCAGTTGCAGGGCTTGCAATTCATTGGCGTGCCGCTCACAGCCGATTTCGAACTGGATGAAGCCGCCATGTTGGCCGCCATCGCGCAGCACAAGCCCGCCATCACCTACCTGGCCTACCCCAACAACCCCACGGCAAACCTGTGGAACGTCGCAACGATTGAGAGAGTCATCGAAGCCGCCGGTGCGCAGGGCGGTCTGGTGGTGATGGACGAAGCCTACCAGCCGTTTTCCAGCCAAAGTTACCTTAGCCGCATGGTCAGACACCCGCATGTACTGCTGATGCGCACGCTGAGCAAGTTCGGTCTGGCGGGGGTTCGCATCGGCTACATGATGGGTGCGAAGGCGCTGATCAATGAGATCGACAAGGTGCGCCCGCCCTACAACATCAGTGTGCTGAACGCAGAATGTGCGCTGTTCGCACTTGAACATGCCGACGTGTTTGCGGCTCAGGCCCTTGATATCTGTGCGCAGCGCGCTATGCTTTTTGATGCGCTGAAGGCCATGCCCGGCGTGCAGGCATTCCCGAGTGACGCCAACATGATGCTGGTGCGTGTGCCGGATGCCGCCAAAACCTTTGCCGGTATGAAAGCGCGCAAGGTGCTGATCAAAAATGTGTCTGGCCTGCACCCCTTGCTGGCCAACTGCCTGCGCCTGACAGTGGGCACGGCCGACGAAAACGCGCAGATGCTCGCCGCCTTGAAGGCCAGTTTGTAGCCGTTTGAGCCGCGAACTGGGACAATATCGCTTTCACCCATCGAATATCAACCGATTCACATGACGCCCAGCACAGGTCCCCGCATCGCCGAAGTCACCCGCAAAACTGCCGAGACGCAGATCTCGGTCAAGGTCAATCTGGACGGCACCGGCAAGGCCAGCCTCAGCACCGGCATCGGTTTTTTTGACCATATGCTGGACCAGATCGCCCGCCACGGCCTGATCGATCTGGACATTCAGGCGCTGGGCGACCTGCATATTGACGGCCACCACACCGTGGAAGACGTCGGCATCACGCTCGGCCAGGCGGTTCACAAGGCCGTGGGCGACAAAAAAGGCATTCGCCGCTATGGCCACGCCTATGTGCCGCTGGACGAGGCGCTCAGCCGCGTGGTGGTCGATTTTTCCGGCCGCCCGGGCATGATCATGAACGTGCCGTTCAAGAGCGGCATGATCGGCACCTTTGACAGCCAGCTTGCCCACGAGTTTTTTCAGGGTTTTGTGAACCACGCGTTTGTCACGCTGCACATCGACAACCTGCGCGGTGAAAACGCCCACCACCAGGCCGAGACGGTGTTCAAGGCCTTCGCCCGCGCCCTGCGCATGGCGCTGGAGATGGACCCGCGCGCCATGGACACCATTGCCTCCACCAAAGGCTCGTTGTAGGTAAAAGCCGTCATTTTTAGTATGAAATTGGCCTTTAGCCCTTGTCGGATATGCGTGAATAGCTATTAATATGATAGCAAAAAAGACTGTTGCCGTGGTCGATTACGGCATGGGCAACTTGCGCTCGGTCACCCAGGCGGTGGTGCACGCGGCACAAGGTTCTGGCGTGGACGTGGTCTGGGCGCGCAGCCCGCAGGAGGTGCAGGCGGCAGATCGTGTGGTGCTGCCGGGGCAGGGCGGCATGCGCGATTGCATGCGCGACTTGCGCGACTCCGGCATGCTCAACGCCGTGCTGCACGCCGCTGCCACCAAGCCGCTGATGGGCGTGTGTGTGGGCATGCAGATGCTGCTCGACCATTCCGAAGAGCAGGACACGCCCGGCCTGGGCCTGATCCCGGGCCGCGTGAAGCGCTTTCAGTTGGCCGGCCAGACCCAGCCCGACGGCAGCCGCTTCAAGGTGCCGCAGATGGGTTGGAACCAGGTGCGCCAGGAGGCCCACGGCGGCGCCGTGCACCCGGTGTGGGCCGGCGTGCCCGACGAGAGCTGGTTCTATTTCGTGCACAGCTTCTACGCGACGACCGCGTTGCAGGAACACAGCGCCGGCGAGACCGATTACGGCGCTCGCTTTACCTGCGCGGTGGCCCGGGATAACATTTTTGCGACCCAATTCCACCCTGAGAAAAGTGCCGCGCTCGGGCTTGCCCTGTATCGCAACTTCCTGCTTTGGAAGCCTTGAGGACATCCACGTCTTCTTCCCCTGCACTTGGTCTCGTCCCTCTTCTCCCATTTCTCACCACCCCTGCCTCGG
>JBJOPS010000037.1:0-25372 GCA_046050465.1 Pseudomonadota bacterium
GCCAGCCTGCAAGGCAAGCAAACAGCCGGAAAATCTAACTTCTGAACGGTACTGATTCGGGGTTAGGGTCAACAGCCGGAAAATCTAACTTCTGAACGGTACTGATTCGGGGTTAGGGTCAAGCCAATAGCTATACAAGCTCACATTTGTTCGCAATTTAAACGCACCATCAACCAACCATAGCCCTACAAGGCTGCTTTCACCATGTCTCAGATACTCCCATCCCCCACGCTGGCATCTACGCTACTCACCGACTACCTACTTGCGACAGCAGCAGTGAGGACTGTCCATATAGACCGGATTCACGTCACCGGGCCGCTTGACCACAAGCCACTCGGTGAATTGTTCTACAAGTTGTATGAGGGCGAACCAGTGGCAGTCGGGGCCAGCGCATTCAAACCCAACAGCAAGCGCAATCCAGACGAAGTCTATATTCGCTCACGGGAGGTACAGGCGAATGAACGGGCCTACATGCTAGAGTTCGACTGCTGCCCGCCCAAAATTTTGCAAGGTCACAACTTCTTTGGCCATGGTGACCTGCTGGATTACACATATGCCATGTTCGACCGCCAGACCAGCAAGTTTGGTCTAGCTGTCGATCCTGGTCAACGTGAGGAATGGTTGACAGGCCAGGTTGGTGTGACTGGCGTTCACCTCTGCGCCAACTTCTGGTGCCAGCCGGGTTTGCAATTGCCCTTCATCAATGCGATAGACAGCAACAACTTTGAAGGCAAGCACCGGGATGAGCGGACCTGCATCACGTTGGGCTTTACCCCCAAGCGCCGCTCTGTTCACCACATGGCCACAGCCTACGCCAAAGATGTTCTGCTGCACAAGGAGTGGAAACGTCCTGGCCCGCTACAGGCTCGAATTATTCGTACCTCTGAACGGTCGTTTCGGATCGAGATCAAGCTGTATTCACAGTGGCTGAAAGAGAAAGGCCTTGAGTATGTAATGCGTTGGAAAGACGTGGACGTGAATGAAATCTTCTTCAAGATTTTGGCCCGCTACAACATCGCCAACGCCATCCAACCGCTGCTGACTGAGGACGAGCGCCAGATGCTCAGCAACGCCCAGCAGCGTGCCTACATGCTGTGGCTCAACGGTGCAGACTTGAAAGACTATTTCAGTCGCACCACGGTCTGGAAGTACATCACCGAAATAGAGGAGCTGACTGGCATCGACATGCGGGCCAACCGCCGCCCGGAGAAGTTGCCGATTGCTGACATGCGTGAGCTTCTGGTGCGGGACAACATCGTGCCGATTCCGCATTGGGCATATGAAAACCCGAAACGGTACTGGGCTCCGGGGACGGCATTTCGTGGCCGTGGCGACGACTTGGGGGCTTGGGCATGCTGATCGCGTGCATGGCTGGCTTCGGCTTGCCAATGCCCACTACCAATTTGACTGTAGCCAATGGCTATACCAAGAAAGGATTACACCATGTCTCACGTCCGCCTCAATCGCTGGGGGCACTCTACAGGTTTGAGGATTCCTGTTGCAGTTTTGTCCGCTGCTGGGCTTTCTCCTGGTCGGTCTGTTTCGTTGCGCGTGCTGGACAACGGCGATATTCGGGTGCGCCCGGTGGGAAAAATCGTTCCCGCCAAACCAGAGAGCGCCAACACTGCCGCCACCACCGCTGAAGGCTCCGAATGGGAGCCAGAGCAATGGTAGGCCTGCTGCTGGACGTGACAGCACCGTCAGGGCGACCGTGGATCATCGGTCAGCCCATCAACGTTGCGGCACGGGACGCGGCCCATCTGTTGATGCGGGTTGTTCTGCTATGCGCCTGTGCCACATGTGCATGAGACCAGAATTCCAGTAGCGGATGTAGCGCCGAAGCTGCATATCGCACTCTACACGCCGCATCAGACCGCACGATGAGGACTTCGCGTCCAACATCCCTGATTGCTTCGACATAATCACTCAAGGAAGTCTTCCAAGATTCGCAGAAACCAATTCGATTGGAGCATGAAATCTACCCATAAGCAGAGCACAGATAAGTCAGATTACTTCGTCTCTGGCAAGCCAGTACACAGACTGTCCTATTGCGCCTTTCTGGATGTTCTGGGCTTCTCAGAGAGGATTCGCACCAGCTATAAGGACGGTAGTGCGGACAAACTGCTGGAGAGTTTTCATCAAATTCTCGCAAAGAGCATCGCGAAGCTCAAGGAAGACACTGGCGAATCGATGCTCTATTTTAAGTCATTCACTGACAACGTTGTGTTGGCGCATCCTGGGTTCGGCGACGACATGGAATCCGAGTTCGGATTCATCTTGTGGGCCATCAACGAGTATCAGTTCCAGATGGCGCTGAAAGGTTTCTTCATCCGAGGTGGCCTGGCTGTGAACCAGTTGTTCATGGACGAAAACAGCGTGTATGGCGCGGCGTTGCTGGAAGCATATAGCCTTGAGAGTAAAGTGGCCGTCAATCCCGTCGTCGTCCTTTGCGACAACACTATGAAGCTGGTGGACAAGCACATTGGTTATTACTCCGGTGAGGTTGCACCCCAGATCAGGGATGTATTGAAAGGCCCTGATGGCCGCTATTTCCTGAACTATCTGACGGAATGCATTGTTGAGGGAGACGATCAAGAGTACCTCGATGCCAAGTCCCTTCGTCTGCACAAGAAGCAGATTGAATTCGCGCTGAAAACGTATACCGCAGTTCCAACCGTCTTTTCCAAATTCGCGTGGCTCGCTGAATATCACAACTACTTCTGCGACACAGTTTCCAGCTATCCTGAATACAAGGACTCGCTGAAGGTAGCCACGACGCTCGCCGCCATCCAATTCCAACGACTCGCGAAGAAAAAGTAAGCCGCAATGCGCCCCAGCAAGCTCGATGTCATCGGAAACGGGGTCGACCTATGGCACACACAGGGGGTAGATCGCTGAACAGAAGCTCGATTTCGCGAATTTCGTGCCTACTCGGGATCGCTTAGTTCATTCTTCTTTTGAATTTTCTACCACGGATGTCTTCTTCCGCGCGACACCAGATATGGTTTGCTTGTCTTTTTTGAGGTCTCTCGCTCCAAGATGCAATTCCACATGTGTACCGCGCTCACGATCTCTGATGGAGGACTTGTTCGATTCGATCAGTTCACCTAGAGTCCCACGAATCGGCCCCATTATTTTTGGCAACTGTGGCACTAGGGCTACGAGCGCGTTCAGTGATGCGTTGCACGCTTCCCCCAATTCACGCAAGCGGTAAGGCATAACCTGGGCTGTTAAGAGCTGTATATGCGTCAAGCGGCTAGGCTTTGCATCAGCGAATTGCTTTGAATCGATCTGAATGTCCCCGAGCCGGTTTGAGCAGGCTGCTAGCATGCTGGCTGCTTCACTGTCGGCGCGGGCAAGTACCGCGAGCTGTTCTGGTGTTACCGTTAGTTCTGGAAACTCGGGGCTATGAGCAAGTTCGATGATGTAAGCATCAATCTGATCGAGATCCTTTGGATTCGATGACTTGTGGTCGATATAAGCCTGCATGAACTGAGCAGAATGCTCAGCGCCATGGGCAATCAATCGCACTTTGCCTCCAACGGCAATCGCAGCAGCCTCAACTTCTCGCCACTCAGTCTTACGTACTCGCATCTCTGTTTGAATCGCAACAACGACTGCTGCTACTGCTGCAAGTGCCGTGGCAAAAGCTAATATCTTGTCAGTGTCAGGTCTATTCCAAGTTTTCGCCTGCTCGCTTGACACGGGCAATTGCCGCTCCGCCGTCCGACTGCGAATTTTCGAAGAAAGGTGTCTAGGCATTTTTGCAACTTCATTTGTATGCGAATGCCTATTCGGCAAAGCTATGAGATCGACAAAGGATCCTTCATAGGCGATTATATTTACTGTCTGCTGAATTTCAGCTTTGCGTCGAAGGCGACCTCGTGATGCGCAAACTGTCGAACGACTGCAATCTGCGGCCCGTAGCGGATGTAGCAGCGGTAGCGGGTAAATTCTGCTGACATCGCTTAACAGTATTGCTCTTCAAAGCAATGACGGAATCCGTCGCTTCTCTACTGGCCGGATGTAACGCGCCAGCGTTGCGTCTGACTTGTGCCCTGTCTGTTCTCGGATTTGGTAGGGTTGCAAGCCAACGATGGCCGCCGTGGTGACGTAGCCAGCTCTGAGGCTGTGCCCCGAGAACTCGTTGAAGTCACGCCCCGCAGCTTTGGTGGCGTGTTTGATAATCTGCGCTACGGATTGCGTGGACAGCGGCTTATCGGACGCTGTGCCGCCACCCTTGCGAACCGAGCGGAACAGCCAGCCCGACTCGATCCCCGCGAGTTGAAGCCAATCCAGCAGGCTTCGCACCGGACAGCGTTCGGAATCGCTGGCCCGAGGCAGAAACACAGTGCGACCCTTGCCAAGCTGATCGGTCTTCGAAAACCTGAGCAGCACCATTGCCCCTGCGTCATCCACTGTGAGGTCTTCGACATGTAGGGCCACGAGTTCGGAGCGCCGAAAGGCCCCAGCAAAGCCCACCAGGAGCAAGGCCTTGTCGCGGGCTGCTTTCAGCGGCTTTTGCTTGTCCAGCGTCACCAGCATTTCCAGCAGCACGTCTTTGGTGACGGGCTTGACGGCGCGTTGCCGGGTTCCCATGGTGCGCCGGATGCCGTTCATAGTGGACTTGACCACGGTGCTGCCCTTGATCGGTGAAGGCAAGCCCTGCCCGATGTGTGCGTTGTGGATAGCAATGCACCGCCGTTCCAGTGTGGCAACTTTCAGCGTCGCGGCGAACTTTGCCAAATAGGCCGCCACCATCGTACCTGTAGCCGGAACATCCCCGCCATGCTGGAGGAAGTGCTGAACGTCATTGGCATAGGCCCGCTTGGTGGCTTTTGATTGTGCAGCGGCGATGAAACCATCAACCGTGTTGATCTGTGGCTTCTCTGGTTGCTTTGCGCGTTGGGTGGTGGCCGATGCGGGCAAGGCTGCGCCAGCTGTGTGTGGTTTTTTGCTGTTCATTTTGGTTTCGATAATGGTGCCGTATCGCTACCAATCGGCGGCGACAAAAAAGCCGTGCGGCACGGCTGATGGCGGGGTGAAGGTTGACGCTGGTGACTTTGGTGTGAAAGGCTCTGCGTCAGAACGTGACCATTGGCGCTTTCTTGGATTGAGGTGGCGAGTAGTCGGCGGTGTAATGCCTGCATGCGTGCGCTAGGCTGAGCAAAGCGGCGGCGGCATCTGCACTGTCCGCTATATGCCAGCCAAGAGCTTCAATCGTGTAGCCCGAAATTTCACTACCCACCTCGGGCGAGGCGTGCGCCAGGATCGTGCCCACGGCGGACAGACCCAAGTTGATGGTGTTCATCACCGTTTCGGCCTTGTCAGCCAGCTCAAGCAACAAATCTGCGTCGGCGGCTTCGTAGTCGATGCGGTGATCCGAAGTGGTTGGTAGCAAGGGCAGTTGCAGCAGAAGTTCTCGCATGGGCCGCGTGGATGGTTGTTCCGTTGCCATGGTCAATAATCCTGAGGCCTGAGGATAGTCGTGACCGATCTGTCCCATTCGGTGATGATCCAAATCTTGACTGGATGATCTGCGCTGCCGATATTGAATGCACTCAAGACACGTGCATCGCCAAAGGCAGATTGCCAGTTGGTCTCACGGTCTTCCTTGCACAACTCCCGCCAGTCCCCGGTTTGGTGCCGGTTCAGCAATTGCGGCACAGACGCGCTGTGTTCTTGAATCAGCGCCAACGCCGCAGGGGTTGCGACCACATTACCCAACGAAAACAAGGCAGGCGGTTCGTCACAAATCTGGTCGGGGCGCAGGTGCTCAAGCGTGGTGCCTGGCATTGGGGGGAGATGTTCGGTGGTCAAAGCTGATTTCCTTGGTGAGATTCAGCCGCATGAGTGCGAAGCCAGAAACGACAAAGGGCCACGACGTATGCCGCAGCCCTTTTTGGTTTGGATGGATTGAATT
Source organism: Pseudomonadota bacterium (assembly GCA_046050465.1). Classification (GTDB taxonomy): domain Bacteria; phylum Pseudomonadota; class Gammaproteobacteria; order Burkholderiales; family Burkholderiaceae_C; genus Egaibacter. The sequence continues at coordinate 5,924 of JBJOPS010000037.1, forward strand.
TGCCCGCGACTCACGCGGCACGGCCTACCGCTGCCAGCATGGCTGGCGGTGCCGCAGCCATACGATAGCCAACCCCAACGTTAACTGTCCATCAATCAATAACTTCGCCGAGAAGTGCCGAATGGACTGGCGAAAAGTCAAGGGGTTGTGGGAATGAATCCTTGGCGACCATGTGCTGCACCAGTGAATCGAATGATGTTCGCGTCAGCGCCCAAGTCTAAGGGCGGGTCTTCGTTCTCGAAAATGATTACTTGAGAAGCACGGAAATCTTCCGCAATCGACCGGTAGAACGCATCCTTCACATCATGCGAGAAGCCGCCTTCGTCAGTATCAGGCTCGCGGTAGACCACGAGAGGCGAGTCAATCAGGACAAATCCCGGATGCGGCATCTCACCCTTGAGACAGGAATTAAGCAATGCCAGGTTGAAGGCCGCATGAGCAATGGCCCGAACACCCTTACCGTGACTCGCTCGCGTCCGACCAGAGATGACGATGTCTTGATCGCCCTCACTGAAGGTGACACGGTCAAGGCCCGGGAAATGCCAAGCGCGTAACAAAGATTCGACCTCCTTGCTGAAGGTCTCGGCTTCCTCAGCACGCACTCGGGCTGACTCCAACTCGACCCCTTTTCCAGTAGTTGCAATTCCTTGTTCGGCCAGCAGGCCTTGAAGTTCATTCACGCGACCATGTAGTTCAAGGCCGCGTCGATAGGTATCTCTGTTCGTCTGGCTTTCACGTAAGCGAAGCAAGGCGATTTCAACGCGTGGCTTCAGCATCTCCGTGAGCTGCGCGGCCACCGCACGAACGCGCTCTTTGGCCTGAATGCCTAGATCATCGAGTCGCGCGATTTCGCGGTCGTTGTCTGCCCTTGTCAAATGCAAATCCGAAATCAACAATCTGATCTTGGCTGCCTCGGCAAGGCATGACTGGGCTACGTCCTCCGGCGCTGATTCGGCCTTTTGATGCTCATGCTCTTGATGCTCCGCATTCGCGCCGCAAACAGGGCAACGCTCCTCCTTCATCTGGCCTAGGCGTGCCCCGGCCTCAGCAATGCTTTCAAGGCGGCGGAGATCCGAAAGGTATTGCTGCTCAAGCAGTGCGAATCTGCGCTGCAACTCTCGCAATACGCCCGACCGCGACTCAAGCTGGCGAAGGCCGTTCAGCTCAGCACGGCGTCTGCCCTCAAGCTGTGCGGCGTTCTGCTGTTCAACCGCCAGTTCCTTTTGAGCAGCATCAAACAGCGCCTCGATCTGGGCCAATTGGCCTTGCCATGCTTGCGCATCGCCAGGCAGTTGCATCTCAGCCATGCGCCCCTTGGTCTGATTCAGCAGCAAGTCCAGCATCTCGACCTTTCCGGCTTGCCTGCCTTTCGCAACCTTGGGGTCTTCACTGGAGATCAGTGAACTGTCATCGACACCAGTCAGTAGAAGGCGGAAAACGGCGCTCTCCGCTGTACCGGTTGTGTACTGTCCGGTGAGAATAGGGGAAGTCTTGCTGATGATGGTTTCTTCATCAACAACTACAAGCCGGGCCAAATCTCGAAAGCTGACCTCACGCGTCTTGCCTTGCTTGTTCGTGCGAACCTTCTTTTCTGCCAACTCCGACAGGCCCAGTAGGTACTGGGAGACCGAATCCTTATCGCCTGCACTGTGCTTCGCGGAAAGGTGCTGATCCGCTTTTCCCGGACTAACCAGCCTGAAGTCTCCGCCCCGAATTGACCGCTCTAAGATGACCTCCTCGTCAACGTCTGATACGTTCAATGCAAGGCGAACGGTCTCGTACTGTGCAGCCTCGGGTATGGATTCCGGTACATCTTTTCCACCGAGCATGTAGTCGATGCACTGAACAATGAATGTCTTACCTGTATCAGAGGGGCCTGATACAACGTTCAGCCCTTCGTGAAACTGCACTTCCGCGTTAGGTACGCCGCGCCCGACTAAAGTCAACCGGCGGATTTGAAATCCTGTTATTGCCATTCGGCGTCCTCCACTTTCAGCACAGACTCCTGCGCGAACTCTGCACCCCACTCGCCGACTTGAGAGTTGGCGATCTTCAACAGTTCACCGTCCGACACATCCCCGAACAATGACACCAGCCATGCTGCACGCTCTCGAAGCTCAGCCGCATAGCCGGAGGACAGCGCGTCCAAGAAGCCAGCGGTTCTCTCAGTTGCCGCGAACATAACTCCCGCCTCTGTGTAGTGGCGCTCCAACAAGCCTCGGCTCTGGTAAAGCATCAGACCTTGTTCAAGTACGGCACGGCGCACCAGCAACTCACCACCACGATGGGGGGTCTTTGGATGAAGGCCCGGCGGACCGTCCGGCAAGTCGTCTGAGTGGACAAGCAAGTAGTCCGAAACCACCAACCGCTGTAGTGAATACGATGTTGGAAAAGCCTCGCTCAGAAGGGATAGCGAGCGAAGCCCAATCTCAATTGGGCCGTTAAACGGTGGCAATATCTTTTTGTCTGAGGATTCGATCATTTGACCCACTTGACCTTTCCGTCATTGGCAAGCTGGTGACAAATTCCGCCCTTATCTAATAGTGACAGGCGTTCCTTTAGTGCGTGGTCAGTAATGGGAAGTAGTCGCGCAGTTTTGACTACAGACAGCACGCGCTGGTAGCCGTCTGGATGCGTTCCTCGTATCTCGTCCTTGATACCACCGTGCAATTCGCTTTGCAATTCCTCGAATGCACCAAGAGGTAAAGTGTCTCTGGAAAACGCACGCAGAGCTTCGGCGCTATAAAACTCAAGCCGTGCGTCATTAAAGTGGTCCCTGACATCGTCATGTGCCCCCAATTCGGCCACAGTTGGCAAGGAACACTTCAGATGGTCGCCGTAGGCATCCAAAAGGCTGCGCACATAGGTGACTTCATGGTCAGCGACTGTCGCCGGAGGTGCCATCATCCTTGGTCGGGCGGGAAGGCCGCCGCCAAACCTTGTCGCATACCACCGGGTTTTAGCGTGTTGGTCGATGATGCGCAGCGGCGGCACTGCCTCGAAAATCGAGAAGTCCAGCCCATCAAGATATGAGCGCAAGGTCACATCCAGCTCAACAGCTGCCGTCGATGTAATGCCGTTCTTGCAATGCTTTTCCCAATTGTCGATCAGTTGGGCCTTGAGCTTGTCAGCCTTCCGCAGCAGATTTGAAAGCTTGGTTCCAGCCCCTTGTGGGGCAACGAAAAAGTACTTTCGTGGGAAGGTGTATTCGTTGATGTGGGTGTAGTAAACCAGCTTCCCCAACTCCACCCATATATCACCAGGGGCCAGACCTGTCTTGTAGTGCTTGCACTGGTAGTTGTCCCAGATCACCGGATTGGCCTTGTCGAAGGCAATGATGTCTCGCCCCATGTCGCCAGCGCCACCGCATCGTTCGACGGTGCCGTATTGATCGCGCAGCGAATCAGCCCATTCGAGCACGAAGTCCTCCCATTGACTGTCGCTGAAGATGCGTATGCGCTCGATGGGCGGGATGGGCAGGCCAGCGGCCACCACGTCAGCCGATGAAATACCACCACCTACCGGCGCTAGCAACGGCACAGTGGACAGCTTTGCTGTCATGCAAAGTCCCCATTGACGAGCAATGAGGTCGGGCTTACGCGGTACTGAGCTGCAAAAGCTTCAAGTTCACCTGGACGAAGTTCTCGGCTACCATTTTCGATCATCGAAACAGTGGAACGAGCAAACTTGAGGCGCATAGCGATGTCGAGTTGGGTCATTTGTGCAGCAAGGCGAGCAGATTTCAGGCGGGCACCGATTTCTTTTGATTCCATCGGCTGATTGTCCTGCATCTTTGACTAGCATTTTCACGACATGCTCGCTGGCAGGTTACGATCTAATCTTCACATGATGAGACACCACACCTGATGCCAACGCCCACACCAGAACAACTCGAAGAAGCCGCGTGTAACCCAAGTTTGGTTCGTATTGAGGACTTTAACCCTAATGCATATATCCCGCACGGCGTGACCACTGCTCACATTTGTGGCGCAATGAATGAATTCGTTGGATTCATTCGGATGGTGAACCAGCGAATGCATGAGAACGGAACTCCACGTTTCGAGTCAATTCTGATGCCTGCAAATTTCAGCAGCATTGTTGGAGAGTTCATGAGTGCAGGTATACCCAAGCAATGCTCCACCATCGTCAAGAATCGCTACCACAACGGGCATCCCGACATGATTCCGGCAGGGCACTTCCCAAATGATTCAGTTCAGCACGCCCAAGATGGAATCGAAATTAAGGGTTCCCGATATTTGAAGGGGTGGCAAGGTCACAACCCAGAGAACACTTGGTTGATGGTCTTCATGTTCGACAGCAACAGGCCTGTTGATGAATCCAAACAAATTGGGCCAAAGCCATTTCGGTTTCTGCGTGTGTTGGGTGCTCAGCTCACCGAAGACGACTGGCAGTTTGCGGGCCGTTCAGAAACGAGCCGAAGAACAATCACAGCAGCGGTGAAGGATTCCGGCTATCAAAAAATGATGACGAACTGGATTTACAACGCGTCCGATCTCCCCATATAGTTACAGAAGATGGAGTTGAGATTCCAGCTCGGCTTCCTTGGCAGCAAAGCTGCGAACATCCGTGTTGACAAGCAATGGGATAGCGTTGCCAGCCATATCGAAATAGTCTTGGTAACGTTCGATACCCACACAACTCAACCCCAATGATTCCGCTGCTGCAACGGTTGATCCTGACCCCATAAATGGATCGGCAATGACACCTTGGCCCAGTGGCAATGCGGATCGTACGATCTGCCGCATCAGTGACTGCGGCTTTATGCTGGGATGGTTTGCAATCTCACGCTCTCGCTTGGATGTACGCTCGCTAACCACAACGTCACAGAAAGGATTTCCATCGCCGAGGCGACGCAACCCTCCGGTCTGGTAAATCCGTAAGCATTCTGCAACGGTCATTTTGGGAGGAATGGGCTTGCGGAATATCCCCCAAGGTTCATAGCATCCGCGGGGCATTGAGCATACGTCTGGAAATTCTTCTTCCGCATTTTTTGGGCGATCCCCACCTCGCATTGTGCGTACCAACCGAATCATTTCGCCCCGAAACTCCAAGCCACTGCGTACCAGTGCGCCAAAGACAAGCTGTGAAAGAAAGGCGTTGCTAGCAAGAAAAACATGGCCTCCAGGGCGAAGTGCATGCATTACTTGCCTTCCCCATTCGACAAAGAATCGGTCTACCGAGTCGCGTTCCTTCCTGTCCAATGCAGTGAAGCGCGGCAGCGGGGAGCGTACATGACCATCGAAGGAGGGAGGAAGGCGCCAGATACCACCATTCCCGTTATCTTTCTTTTCCAATTGGTCAAAGTCGTATTCTTTTACGCCATAAGGTGGGTCAGTTACGATTGCGTGGAGACTGTTTTCGGGCAACCGCCCCAGCCATTCAAAGCAGTCTGCATGAATGATTCGGGTATGCTTGTACGACTGACTCTGGTAATCGAGTGCAAGGGTTTTTAGATCAACCGCAGCAAGCGTCGATACATCGTCATTTCTCATGATGAATTTTACTCCGTGCTGCGCGGCTCGCCACTTGGGTTGATGGCAGAGCGTCGAGCAGCTTTTTTTGCACATCCTGCATGGAGCAGGAAAACGGCAAACGAACGCCAAGGCAACGATCCGGCATGACCTTGCCCACCCCAAATGCGATTCAATGCACCCTACATTTCAGGGTTTGGGGCTTCCGATCCAGCCAACGATCATATCAACAGCCTCCCTCTCCATGCCAATAAAACCGTGGTGATGCAATCCAGCGCACACGTCGCCAGAGGGATTCACCCCGCCATCAACAAAAACCAGTTTCTTCACCGGCGCATTGCTGAACCCCTTGAAGGCAGCAGGCACCTCGTCTGGTCGGCAATGAATGCAGGCATCCTTGCTGTGATGCAGCATCATCACCGGAACGTTGATTGCCGCCAAGTCTTGCTTGGGCACCGCGCCGGGCTTCTTGTAGTTGACCACGCTGGAAGTCAGCACCAACCCGGCAATGTCGTTTTGTGCATGGATGGCCGTCGCAGCGGCGGAGATCGTGCCCCGGCTGGTGCCGACAATCCAGACCGGAGCGGTGCTTTGGGTTTTCACGAAGTCAAGCACCTTGCGCACGTCAGCCATGTGGGTGTCGCTGATACGGTCGGCGTAGTCCAGGTCGTCGGAGTCACTGGGCCTGCCAAATATCGCCACATTGAACCCGTTGGCAGTGAAGTACGGAGCTGACCGCACCAGGAAGTTGTTGCTGGTCGGTTTGCCATCTTCAATCTTGCCGAATCCACCGCCCCCGCCAGGAAATAAAAACACTGTGGCCTTGGCACCCTCCACAGGTTCCCAAAACAGCGTGGTCTTCACTTCTGGCCGGGTTGGCACCTTGAACAGCGTGCCCTCGGCATGGGCAACCGCACCTATGACCAGCAAGATCACCGCCAGAAACTTTCTTCGCATTGAATGACACCCGTTCACTGGTTACGCATTGCTGCAATAAGTTCTGCCGCCAGCGCCCGAAGGTTGTTGCGCGTCACATCCGTTTTCTTGCCGTCAACCTGAGCAGCCACCGGCACCATGACCTGCACGCCAGGATCGCCACCCGCTGGGCGGTGCGCTTCCGTATAGACCTGCACCGTGCGTTTCGGACTCTTGACCTCGAATCCCTCCTTGCTCAGTAGCCCACCGGACAGGTAGCGCACCTGAGCCCCATTGCGCAGGGCAGCGCACACGATGCCAGCGAAGGACTCGGGCGAGTTGAACTCCAAGACGATGAAGTTGTCTTTCCACGCAGCAGGCATGCCCACCTTGACGAATTGGTCTTTGCAGGCCCTTGCATTCAACTGCTCTTGCATTTTCTCGATCTTGGAAACTGCATATTGGTAATACCCATCGTCTAAAGGCAGACTCAGCGTCTTGAGTTGCACAGCAACGCGATCACGGTTGGCTGTCAATTCCTTGACCTTTGCCTCGGACACCGGTTGCTTGGTCGCTGCCTCCACTTGATTGGTAAGGGCATCAAGGGCATCGTATATGGCATCCATGCCAGCAGCTTGTCGTTCCAGTGAAGCCACCGTGCTTGCCTCAGTCTGACCAACCTGCTGGCACATTCGGGCAAAGGCCACTGCTTGACGGTAGCTTTCGAACTTTGCTAAGCCGATGCCTTGCTGGATGGTTCGACACGTCCTGAGTTCGGTACGGTCGCCGGTCGCGTAGACAATCTTGATTTCCTGGGGCTTGCCATCGCCATTAAGCACTACTTGGGTGAGCTTCTGATCGGTGACCTTTGCCGCAAGGCCCTGTTTGCGCATGGCTTCATCGCGCACGGCGAAGAGGTCGGTAGACGCACTGGCTGCCATAGCATTTACGCTCTGACGCATTGGCGCTTTCATTGCGTCCTCGCTCCAATTGGCTTTTGCGTTAATGCAAGCCAGCGCCTGACGTTGCCATTCACGCACAGACTCCACCGTCCAGTCCTTTGCTTTCACACCAAACACTGGTTTTTCCGGTTCAGACAGCTTCCACTTCAGGTCATCGGCAAATCGGTCACTGCAATCCACCCGAATAGCCGCTTGGGCCATGGCAGCGCCGCAGGCGAGCATCAGCACAATACTTGTTTTTGCGATTCTCATGGTGACTCCCCTCACAGCAGCCACACGATTTCCAGGGCCGCCAGCACGCACCAGGTGATGGCGTAGGCCTTGCCATGACCGAAAGCCTTGGCACGGCTGAACAGGTACATGGGGAATTTCTCGGGCGCTGCAATACCCAAAGCATCCGTGTTGAAGCCCTGGCGTTGCAGGCTGATGTGGTCAATGCGCAAGAAGAGGTAAATCACCACCAGCTTGAACACGATGATCCGCAGAAACCCGACCAAGCTAAGTTCTGCGTCAAGGTTCCATCCCAAGATTGCCGCCACCAGCAGAAACGACAAGTCAGCCCACAGCGGCCCCAGCGCGGCCAGCCATGCCGTGGCGTTCTTCGCCGCGCTCAATTCCGGCTGTTTCAGCGCCGCCGCTTCGGACTGCAAGCCCGCCAAAGCATATAAGGCGTTTTTTAATCCCCGCATGTTGGGGGCTTGCACGGTGACGCTTTCACCGCTCTTGCGCTGAACCACGATCTTGGTGCCAAGGCCGTGCTTTTGCTCGACCACACTGGCCAGATCGTGCTTGTCTGCGGCGAAGGTCTGACCTGCCCACTGGAAGGCACAACGCTGGTTCGTGACCACGCCGCTGCCCTCCTTGATGTTGGTCAGGCTTTGAATGTTGGCAACGTTGCCTTGGAACCAGACGGTTTCGTCTGCGCGGGTCTGAAATGCTGAACTCATGAAATTTCCTCGATTGATGAATTGAAATAACCACTATCTGTTTACTTTGAATTTTGCCAGAAGCGAACTGATAGTTTGTGGACTGATAGAGTGTGAATGGCAAAACTACCCGGCATGACCCGGGTACTTGTCAACAAACCGCAACCGCTCGAAGCACGCTTCGTGCAGGAGCGCGACCGGGTGCAGGCAGCGTTCGGAAAACGGGTGCGCGACTTCCGCACCGAACAGCAGTTGACGCTGGAGATGCTGGCCGAGAAGGCCGACTTGCACGAGAACTATGTCGGTGCGGTGGAGCGCGGCAAGCGCAATCTGAGCCTGTACAACGTCTGGCGCTTGGCCAACGGGCTGGGGTTGTCTGTGGCTGATCTGGTGCAGGACTTACCAGCACGCAAAGCCAAGCGTTCTGCGACCTCATAGGCCAACAGTCAGGCTTCGCGCCGGAGTTCTCGTGCGATTTCCTCAATCAAGCCGTCTGGCACGTCCTTGACCTGCACCGAATAGCGCAGGGCCAGCAGTCGTTGGCGGAGTAGCCGTGTTTGTCTGAACCTCGCGGTCAAAGCCCTACGCATCGTGTCGCGGTAGAACACCTCCGGCGTTTGGTGACTTTGCAGCGCCTTGCGTAAGGCTAACGGCCAATCGGCAACCTTGGCACTTCGCCACACCTGATCGTCCAGGATGATGCACAACGGCGTGGCGGGATGTAACCAGCCAAAGTCCTGCTCAGGTCCATCGACGACGATCTGGCCAATGTCGAAATGCTGACCCGGTACGTCCAGTTTGATGCTGCCATCCAGTTCAGGCCGGTAGCTCAGCCAGTAGCAAAGTCCGCTGGCGAAGCGCAGTTCGATACCCCAGGCGGGTTCACCGTCTGCACGGGATACTTCAACAATGGCGGTCTCGGTCAGCACCATGCCGATGGCAGGCAGCGGCGAGTTCATCCATGTGTGCGAGTACTCCGCGCTGGGTGGCAGTCCGAACGTGATTGGCAGCACGGTCTTCACGTCTTCACGGTCGCAGGTGGTGATGCGGTAGCCCAGCGAAACCGACTCACCCACAGGCAATCCGTACTGGGTGCCCTGCTGGCTGTGGAGGTAGCGCAGCGGTGATGTGCAGATCAGTGCGGCGTTCTCGAACACCATGACCAGCGCCCCGCAGAGCAGCGGAGCCCCTTTCGGGGCATGGCGTTGTGAGCCGGACTCGCGCCACGGCTCGAACACCTCCACACGTTGCAGGCGCTGACCTGCCAAGGCGGTGTAGTCCATGGGGCTTATTTCGTCGCAGTTTTTTGCATCTGACCTACCCCAACAAACCAAGCCGGGGGCAAACCAGCCAAATCTGCGGTGCCAACACGCAGGTGCAATCGGCTATCTGCATGGGGGTACGGGTCCACCACATACGGCTGGGCCGTCTTGCCGTCGGCTGAGGTATTGCGGTGGTAAACAACGCAACGCCCCACTTCCCAATCAGCATCGTAAGACACACAGGCTATTGCAACTTCTGGCAGATCAGCGTAGCCCTTTGCGCATTCCTTCCAAACAGTAGCAACAAGCCCGTGTGCGGCCAACAGCTTGGCGATCATGTCACTGTCAATCCACGGAAAGTACGGGCCGGTCTTGGGTAACCCATGGTCTCCGCCTGTCGCATGATCGAGTCCAGCGTCTTGCCGGTCAGAGTGGCTATGGCCGCGAAGGTATCGTCATGCCGATCTTGCTGAGCAACCCGCTTGAATGCTGGTTGGAATGTTGTCGATGTGGTGGGTGTCGTTGCCATGAATGCTCTCCTGTGCGTAGGTTAAAAAATGACGCGCACGGCAAAGCCAACCCAGCCAATGACTGAAGCTCAGAACCAAGATGAGGAGAATTGCTCTGCAGACCGCAGAGGCTGTGAAGGAGTGCCGTGCGCACTGCCAGCCGCGTGCCGACAACGTCGGGTTTTGTCGCGGTGGCTTTTTCAGTATGACTCAGGCCAGCGCCAATCGACGCGCATTAGCCAAACCGTAAAACTTTGACTGCCTGCGCGTGGGGCCAAACAACTCCAAGCAGAAGTCAATCGAAAGAGCTACCCAGAAAAGACAAAAGCCGTAACGATTGCTCGTTACGGCTTTTGATGGTTGCTTTGATAGCAGCAGACTGTTAAAATATAAAAATCTCTTAACAATCAACCACTTACAACCAAGTGTTGGCGGAGTGGACGGGACTCGAACCCGCGACCCCCGGCGTGACAGGCCGGTATTCTAACCAACTGAACTACCACTCCTGGTAGCGGTAACGTTTACTCTTGCGAGTCAAGTTGCAGACCCTTGCAGGCTTGCGGCACGCGACGTTAAGTGCCTGCCTTGTTACCAACTTGTGCCGTTCTGTCTTGCGACAAAAACCTGGCGACCCCACGGGGATTCGAACCCCGGTACTCACCGTGAAAGGGTGATGTCCTAGGCCTCTAGACGATGGGGTCAAAACCTTGGACTAATCCGTTCTCAGAAACTTTGGTGGAGGTAAGCAGGATCGAACTGCTGACCTCTTGCATGCCATGCAAGCGCTCTCCCAGCTGAGCTATACCCCCAAACCCGAAACGCTGCAATTGATACCAATTTCAACGTTTTTAATTCCCGAGCCTTCAATTATAGCCTGAAATTCAGACGCGGCCCAGTCGCGCAATTGCCGTTTGCCGGTCGAACAGCGCCAGCACAGCATCCAGGGACGGCGTTTGCGGCGTGCCCAGCACCAAAACCCGCACGGGCATCGCCAATTGGGGCATTTTCAGGCCGGTAGCGGCCAAGACTTCCTTGATTGCCGCTGCGATGGAGGGCTTGTCCCAGGTGCACGACCCCAGCTTTTCCGTCAGCCCTTGCAATGCAGGACGAACCGCATCCGTCACGTGTTGTGCCATTTCCGCCGCATCGGGCGTGACGTCCTGATAAAACCTCGCCGCCCAGCCCGCCAGGGCGACGGTTGTGTCACACCGGTCCTTGAACAACGCACAGATGGCCTCCAGACGGGAATCCGCAGCCACGGTCACAGGATCAGGTTGCCAGGACAACTGGCTGGAAACCAGTTGCGCCAGTCGTTGGTTGTCGGCGTGCTTGATGTAGTGCGCATTCACCCATAACAGTTTGGCCGGGTCCCACTGCGCCGGGCTTTTGTTCAGGTGACTGCCATCAAACCAGCTCACCAGTTGCTCACGGGTGAACAACTCTTCGTCACCATGGCTCCAGCCCAGACGGGCCAGGTAGTTCAACATGGCCTCGGGCAGATAACCACCCTCTTCGTACGCCGTCACGCTGACGGCGCCACGCCGTTTGGACAGCTTCTGACCATCGTCACCCAGAATCACCGGGCAATGCCCAAACTGTGGCAACGGAGCGCCCAGCGCATGGAACATGTTGATCTGCCACGGTGTGTTGTTGATGTGTTCATCACCGCGAAACACATGGCTGATCTGCATGTCCCAATCATCCACCACCACGGCAAAGTTATAGGTCGGAATGCCATCTGTGCGCACGATGATGAGATCGTCAATCTCACGGTTGCTGATGGTGATGGGGCCCTTGACCAGATCGTTCCAGGTTACCTCACCATCCAGTGGATTGCAAAATCGGACTACTGGCAATACGCCTTGCGGAACGGGGGGCAGGGTCTTGCCTGGCTCGGGCCGCCAGCGGCCGTCGTACAGCGTTTTTTCGCCTTTGGCCCGCTTCGCTTCGCGCGTCGCTTCCAGTTCTTCGGGCGTGCTGTAGCAGTGATAGGCCTTGCCCTCGGCAATCAGACGGTCAACCACTTCTTTGTAGCGCTCCAGGCGCTGCATCTGATAAATGGGGCCTTCGTCGTAGTCCAGCCCAAGCCAGCGCATGGATGCCAGAATCTGATCGACGGAGTCCTGCGTGGAGCGCGCTACGTCGGTGTCTTCAATGCGCAACACAAACTGTCCGCCGTGGTGGCGGGCGTAGGCCCAGGAGTACAGGGCGGTGCGGGCAGTACCCAGATGAAGAAAGCCTGTCGGCGAGGGAGCGATGCGGGTTCTGATCATGAATTATTTCAACGTATCCAGTCCACGCAACAAATCAGCCTTCATGTCGTCGGAATGTTCCAGACCTACAGCCATACGGATAAGGCCCTGGCCAATGCCGGCGGCCTGGCGCTGATCTTCGGACAGCTTGCCGTGCGAGGTGCTGGCAGCATGCGTGAGCAGGGTTTTGGTGTCCCCCAGATTGGTACACAGCGACAGGGTTTGCAAACTGTCCAGCACGTGGAAAGCGCCGGCGCGCGCGCTTTGCGGCGTAGTGGCTTTCACGTCAAACGACAGCACTGCGCCGCCCAGACCCGACATCTGCTTCATGGACAGCTCATGTTGGGGATGATTTACCAGACCAGGGTAATACACGCGGGAAACTTTCGGGTGCTGCTCCAGCCACAGGGCCAGTTCGTGCGCTCGGGCACTTTGCGCGCGCATGCGAATGTCCAGCGTTTCCATGCCCTTGAGCACGACCCAGGCATTGAAGGGCGACAGCACCATGCCACCATTTTTTTGTACCGGTAAAAACTTTTCCTGAATCATTTGCTCACTGGCGCACAAGGCACCGGCCATGACGCGGCCCTGTCCGTCCAGGTATTTGGTGCCGGAGTGCATGACGATATCTGCACCCATCGCAACCGGCCGCTGCAAGATGGGCGTGGCGAAGCAGTTGTCCACCGCCAACAGAGCCCCTGCGTTGTGCGCCAGGTCTGCCAGCGCGGCAATGTCGCACACGGCAGTCAAGGGGTTGGTGGGCGTTTCAGCAAACAGAATTTTGGTATTGGGGCGAATCGCCGCTTTCCACGCTGCCAGATCGCTTTGCGGCACGATGGAAGACTCCACACCAAAGCGCGCAAATTCAGTGCCAATGAGCTTGATGGTGGAGCCAAACATGCTTTGCGAGTAAATCACGTGGTCGCCCGACTTGAGCAGGCTGAACAGCATCAACATGATGGCTGCCATGCCGGTCGATGTGGCAATGGCAGCTTCCGTTTCTTCCATCGCAGCCAGGCGCATCTCAAAGCTGGTCACCGTGGGGTTGCCCGAGCGAGCATAGGTGTAACCCTCTTCGTCACCGGCAAAGCGCCGCGCCGAGGCTTCGGCCGAGGGCTGCACATAACCACTGGTGAGGTACAGCGCCTCCGAGTTCTCACCGTACTGGCTTCGCTCCACGGCCACGCGCACGGCCAGGGTGTCCCGGTGCAGATTGTCAGGTAATTTCTTCAAAGTCATTATTTCAAGGCTGAGTCAGTCAGCGTGGTTGGGCAATGCCAGGCGGGAGGCGTCTTCCTCGTTTTCATCGACACTGACCCGGCTTTCGTTCAACCGCGTGATGTCATCAAAGGAGATATCCCCGGTGACATACACACCATCAAAGCAGGACGCGTCAAACCCATCCAGTTTGGCATTAAGCGAGCCAATGGCCTTTTTCATGCCGTCCACATCCTGGTAAATCAGCGCGTCACAACCGATGATCTCGCGAATCTCATCCACGGTGCGGTTGTGGGCCACCAGCTCGTCAGCAGTTGGCATGTCGATGCCGTACACGTTGGGGTAACGCACCGGCGGCGCCGCACTGGCCAGATAGACCTTGCGGGCACCGGCGTCCCGAGCCATCTGCACAATCTCCCGGGAAGTGGTGCCGCGCACGATGGAGTCATCGACCAGCAACACGTTGCGGCCCTTGAACTCGCTGGCAATCACGTTGAGTTTCTGGCGAACAGATTTTTTGCGAACGGCATGCCCCGGCATGATGAAGGTGCGTCCCACGTAGCGGTTTTTCACAAAGCCTTCGCGATAAGGCAAACCCAGCAACTGAGCGAGCTGGGCAGCGCTGGGCCGGCTGGACTCGGGGATCGGAATCACCACGTCAATTTCATTGGGCGGCACCGTGGAGATGACACGCTTGGCCAATGTCTGGCCCAGGTTCAGGCGGGCCTGGTAGACGGAAATATTGTCCATCACCGAATCCGGTCGGGCCAGGTAAACAAATTCAAAAATGCACGGCTTCAGAACCGGCTGGTCAGCACATTGCTGGCTGTACACCTTGCCCTGCAGATCGATGAAAACCGCTTCGCCCGGCGAGATGTTTCGCTCAAACATATGCGACGTGCCCTCCAGCGCCACCGACTCGCTGGCCAGCATCACGGTGCCGTCGCCACGGCCCATGCACAGCGGCCGAATGCCAAACGGATCGCGAAATGCCAGCACACCATGCCCGGCAATCAGTGCGATGACCGAGTAGGAACCTTTTACACGCCGATGCACGTTGCGCACAGCTGCAAACAGGTCGTCGGGCTGCAAGGGCAGGCCGCGCGTGGTGCGCTCAATCTCATGCGCCAGCACGTTGAGCAACACCTCGGAGTCGCTTTCGGTGTTGATGTGGCGGTGATCCGTGCTGAACAGCTCGGATTTGAGCGCATGCGCGTTGGTCAGGTTGCCGTTGTGCACCAGCACAATGCCAAACGGCGCATTCACATAAAACGGCTGGGCCTCTTCTTCGCTATAGGCGTTGCCCGCCGTGGGGTAACGCACCTGCCCCAGGCCGCAGTTACCCGGAAGCGCACGCATGTTGCGCGTGCGAAAAACATCCTTCACCAGCCCCTTGGCCTTGTGCATGAAGAACTTGCGCTCCTGCTGCGTGACGATGCCCGCTGCGTCCTGACCACGATGCTGCAACAGCAGCAAAGCGTCATAGATCAGCTGATTGACGGGTACGTTACTGACAACCCCAACGATTCCACACATTATGGTAAGTACTTTCCAAATTCAACAGGCAACACCGGTTTCAAACCCTTGAGCGCGATGGTGGACAAATTGGCACCCACGGATTCCTGCCACCAGGCCGCCGTTTTCAGCGGTGTCATTTGCACCACCACCGTCGCAGCCAGCAGCAGCACCAGCCCGCGCAACAGGCCAAACACAGCCCCCAGCGCACGATCGGCAGGCCGCATGCCCACGGACTCGATCAATTTTTTGATCAGCCATGCCGCAAGCCCACCGGCAAACACCACGCCCACAAACACCACTACAAAACCCGCCGCATAACGAACCGCTTCACCGGCTCCCGACATGGGCAATTTTTCCGCTACATCCGGCGCAAACCACTGGGCAGCCACGAATGCAGCCACCCAGCTCAGCGCCGATATCACTTCGTAAACCAGCCCACGCCAGGCGCCGAGTAACAGGGAACCCAGCAACACCACCAGAAAAATCCAGTCCAGCGCAGTCATGTACAGCCCGACATCACAGCGTCAACACAGCTGCCGACAAATCGAGTTTCTTGATTTTTTCCGCCGCCTGGTCAGCCTCCGCGCGCCCGGCAAAGGGACCGACACGTACCCGGATGCGGCGACCATCTTTCGTCTCAACCACCTGCGTATAGGTTTTGAGCCCTGCTTTTTCCACCTTCAGTCGGGCTTCGCGGGCCTTGGCAGCGTCGGCAAACGCACCCACCTGGACGACGAAACGGCCACCTGTTGCAGCCAGCTCCTTGGCTACAACATCCTTGCCCTCCAGAAGTGCCTTGGCTTTGGCACTCTCTGTTGGCTTCACTGCTACGGGCGTTTCGACTGGCTTGGGCTCGGATTTTTTGGCAACTGCAGGTGCTTCAGAAGCTGCCATGGACGGTTTAGGTGGCTTTTCAATGGGTGCAGCGGCTTCAGGCACCGGGGCTGGGGCCGGTGCAGGGGCCACAGCCACCGGTTTTGCTGGCGCAGAAGCTACTGCGGCGGATGGTGCGGGTACAGGCGGAACAACCAGAGGCTTGACCTTGTTCCTGTCCGGAATGTCGATCGGAATATCGACCGCAATAGGCCGCGGTTGATTGTCAAACAGCAAAGGAAAGCCAATCACACCGGCCAGAACCAGCACGGCGGCGCCAATCAGTCGGTGTTTGGCACGCTTGCGCATAACCTCGAGGCTGTCGGGCGAAACGGACGGGTCGACAGTGCTTGACCAGAACTTGAAAAAAGCCATGTATGTGGACTCAATGGTTCAAATGTTTGGCATGCAGGCGCAGATTGCCGTCCTTCAAAATGCCCCCCACCGTATAGAACGATCCAAAGACCACGATTCTATCAGCGGGGTCTGCAGCACTGACAGCGGCACGCAACGCATCCACGGGGTCCACAAAGGCCAGTGCCGATGCGTCCTTGCGTGTGTTCTGCGCCTGCCATTTGTCCATCAGCCGTGCACCACTTTCGGCCCGCGCCGTGGGCAAATCAGTGAAATACCACCGGTCGATCAGCGGCCCCACCTTGCCCAGCATGGGTGCCAGATCCTTGTCGGCCATGGCGCCGAAAACCGCGTGGGTAGTCGGGAAATAGCCCATCGCATCCAGATTGGCGGCCAGCGCGGCAACGGAATGCGGGTTGTGTGCCACGTCCAGCACCAGCGTGGGCTGACCTGGAATGATCTGGAACCGACCGGGCAACTCCACCATCGCCAGGCCGTTGCGGATGGCCTGCGCCGTGACCGGCAGACGTTCCCGCAGGGCAGTCAGCGCCGCCAGCACGCCCGAGGCATTGACCAGCTGGTTGGCACCGCGCAGCGCCGGGTAGGCCAGTCCGCTATAACGACGGGCACTTTCAACCACCACGCTCGCTGCTTCGCGTGCTGCACTGTTTCCTGGCCGGGGTGTACTGCTTTGGCATGGCCCGGCGGCGGCACGCCCGGCCCAGGCCCACTGCTGCTTATCACCGGAGACATTGAAATCAACGCCAAAACGCCATAAATCGGCATCCATCTCCAGCGCACGGTCCAGCACGCTTTGCGGCGGCACCGGGTCGCTCACGATCACCGGGCGACCCGTTCGCATGATGCCGGCTTTCTCCAGGCCAATGGCTTCGCGGGTGTTGCCCAGCAGCTCCATATGGTCCAGGTCGATGCTGGTGATAACGGCGCAGTCGGCGTCGATGATGTTGACCGCGTCCAGCCGGCCACCCAGGCCCACTTCCAGAATCACCACATCCAGCCCTTCGCGGGACAGGGCCAGCAGGATGGCCAGGGTGGTGAATTCGAAGTAGGTGAGTGCGATTTCAGAGCCATTTTGGCCATCATTTCCGACTCTGGCCCGCTCCACTTCTGCAAGAGGAGCTACAAATTTGCTAGCGGGCGCCGCTTCACCCCTGAGCCGCATGCGCTCTTCAAAGTGCACCAGGTGGGGTGAGGTGTAGACGCCGGTTTTGTAACCCGCCTGGCCCAAAATGGATTCGAGCATGGCGCAGGTGGAGCCTTTGCCGTTGGTGCCGGCCACGGTGATGACGGGGCAAGCGAACTTCAAATCCAGCCGCTGGGCGACGGCGCGCACGCGGTCCAGCCCCAGTTCGATGCCGTTGATGCCCTTGGGGTGCAGGCGCTCGCAGTGGGCCAGCCAGTCTTGAAGCGTATTGGGTGTTGTTTCCATTGGGTTGGATTGTCGCAGGGCTGGGGTTTGGGGCTGCTTGGGCCTCTTCGGATCAGGTGGTATGGGCGTTCTGCTGCGTGTCCCCCGCGCTGCGCGCTCCTCCTTTACCTCCGCAGAACGCCCATACCGCCTGATCTACCGGTGTGACTTGCCAGCACGCCAAAGACATCACACAAGCCATTGCTATAAATTTAATAGCTTCTAGCGCAATATCCACATGGGCCAGATGCCAAAAAGACCCTGAAAGTAGAATGGACAGCATGACCACCCTCTACGGCATCCCCAACTGCGACACCGTCAAAAAAGCCCGCGACTGGTTTACCACGCACGGTGTGGACTACCAGTTCCACGACTTCAAAAAGCAAGGCGTGCCCACCGCCTTGCTACCCGGCTGGATTGAATCGGCCGGCCTGGACACCCTGATCAACCGCCGTGGCCCCACCTGGCGCAAGCTCGACGAGGCCACCCAGGCCAGCGTGGTGGACACGCCGTCGGCCATGGCCGTGATGCAGGAACACAGCAGCGTCATCAAGCGGCCCGTGGTGGTGTGGGGTGACGGCACGGTGACTGTCGGCTTTAGCGACGCGGCCTTTGCCGCCCGCCTCCCGTAAAATCGCGGGTTGCCCGGTGCCAGGCGCGCCAGGCCCTCATTTCCATTACTTTTGCCCAGCACCATGACCACCACCCACTTCGACAACGTTTCCGTCACCACCAAAGCCAATGTGTACTTCGACGGCAAGTGCGTGAGCCACGGCTTCACCCTGGCCGACGGCACCAAGAAATCGGTGGGCGTGATTCTGCCCGCCACGCTGACCTTCAACACCGGCGCCCCCGAGATCATGGAATGCGTGGGCGGCAGCTGCGACTACAAGCTCGACGGCACCGACGCTTGGGTCACCCGTGGCGAAGGCGAAAAGTTCAACGTGCCCGGCAACGCCAAGTTCCAAATCCGCGTGACGGAAGGCTTTGAGGCTTACCACTACATCTGCCACTTTGGTTGATTCTCCACTGGCCCGCCAAACCAGTCGCTCCTAATTTAATAGCTACCCGCGCTTATTTCACGTGGGCTAGAGGCAAATTTCATGTCAAACACCATTCTGCAAAACATCCCCACCGGCCAAAAGGTCGGCATCGCCTTCTCCGGCGGCCTGGACACCAGCGCCGCGCTCTTGTGGATGAAGCAAAAGGGCGCCCTGCCCTACGCCTACACCGCCAACCTGGGCCAGCCCGACGAGGCCGACTACGACGAAATCCCCCGCAAGGCCACGGAATACGGTGCCATCAGAGCCCGCCTGATCGACTGCCGCCCGCAGCTGGCCGCCGAAGGCATTGCCGCGCTGCAAGCCGGTGCCTTCCACATCACCACCGCCGGCCAGACCTACTTCAACACCACGCCGCTGGGCCGCGCCGTGACCGGCACCATGCTGGTGAGCGCAATGAAGCAGGACGATGTGAACATCTGGGGCGACGGCAGCACCTTCAAGGGCAACGACATCGAGCGCTTCTACCGCTATGGCCTGCTGGTGAACCCGCTGCTCAAGATCTACAAGCCCTGGCTGGACCAGCAGTTCATTGACGAACTGGGCGGCCGCGCCGAGATGAGCGCCTTCATCACCGCCAACGGCTTTGGCTACAAGATGAGCGCCGAAAAGGCCTACAGCACCGACAGCAACATGCTGGGCGCCACACACGAAGCCAAAGACCTGGAGTTTTTGAAC
>JBJOPS010000038.1:0-34255 GCA_046050465.1 Pseudomonadota bacterium
ATGGTCGGCACCCACAACCAGCGGGTCCAGCTGGCGGCTGGTCGAATCCAGTGGATCCACCGCAGGGTAGATACCCAACGAAGCGATGTCACGGGACAGCACCACGGTGGAGTCCAAGTGAGCAAAGGTGGTGGCTGGCGATGGGTCAGTCAAGTCATCGGCTGGCACGTAAACGGCTTGGATCGATGTGATCGAGCCCACTTTGGTAGAGGTAATACGCTCTTGCAAACGGCCCATTTCTTCGGCCAGTGTAGGCTGATAACCCACAGCAGAAGGCATACGACCCAACAAGGCCGACACTTCGGTACCGGCCAAGGTAAAGCGGTAGATGTTGTCCACAAAGAACAGCACGTCTTTGCCTTCGTCACGGAACGATTCGGCAATGGTCAAACCAGTCAACGCCACGCGCAGGCGGTTGCCTGGGGGCTCATTCATCTGACCGTACACCATGGCCACTTTGGAGTCTTCCAGCTTTTCCAGGTTCACCACGCCAGAGTCGGCCATCTCGTGATAAAAGTCATTGCCTTCACGGGTACGCTCACCCACACCGGCGAACACGGACAAACCACTGTGCGCCTTGGCGATGTTGTTGATCAGCTCCATCATGTTCACGGTCTTGCCCACACCGGCGCCGCCGAACAGGCCAACCTTGCCGCCCTTGGCGAACGGGCAAACCAGGTCAATCACCTTGATGCCGGTTTCCAGCAGTTCTTGTGAAGGGCTCAGTTCGTCGTAGGTTGGCGCCTTGCGGTGAATGGAGGCGGTTTGCGTGGCAGCCACCGGGCCACGCTCGTCAATGGGTGAGCCCAGCACGTCCATGATGCGGCCCAATGTGGCCTTACCCACGGGCACCATGATCGGGTTGGCCGTGTTTTGCACGATCATGCCGCGACGCAGGCCGTCTGAAGAGCCCAGCGCAATGGTACGGACGATGCCGTCACCCATTTGCTGCTGCACTTCCAGGGTCAGCGCGGAGCCGTCCATCTTGAGCGCGTCATAAATCTTGGGCATCTGGTCGCGTGGAAATTCCACGTCCACCACCGCACCGATACACTGAACAATCTTGCCTTGGACTTGAGCCATTTTTTGCTCCAAAAATAAATACGTTTAAACCGCTGCAGGTGACCGCTGGGTCAGACCGCCGCTGCACCCGCGACGATTTCCGAAAGTTCTTTCGTAATCGCTGCCTGACGCGTTTTGTTATAGACCAGCTTGAGCTCGGCAATCACGCTACCGGCATTGTCGGTCGCCGATTTCATGGCCACCATGCGCGCCGACTGCTCGGACGCCATGTTTTCGGCTACGGCCTGGTACACCAGCGCCTCGACATAGCGAACCAGCAAGTCATCGATGACAGATTGCGCATCGGGCTCGTAGATGTAATCCCAACCGTGCTTGGCGCCTGACTTGGCTTCATCGGCCTGCGTTTCAGCCTGCATCGCGCTGGCGGACAGCGGCAACAGCTGCTGCACCACGGGCTCCTGCTTCATGGTGTTGATGAACCGGGTGTAACACAGGTACACCGAATTCACTTCACCTTTGGCATAGGCATCGAGCACCACCTTCACGGGGCCAATCAGCTTCTCAAGATGCGGCGTGTCGCCCAGCTGGGTAGCATGCGACACAACTTTGGCACCCACGCGGTTCAGGAAACCCAGGCCCTTGTTGCCAATGGCCACTGCCTGCGTGGACACGCCAGCGGTCTGCAACTCGCGCAGCTTGTTGGTCACGCCGCGCAGCACGTTGGTGTTCATGCCGCCGCACAAGCCCTTGTCGGTCGTCACCACAATCATGCCCGCCGACTTGGCGTCGTTGGTTTTCATGAAGGCGTGAACATACTCGGGATTGGCCTGGCCGAGGTTGGCTGCGATATTGCGGATCTTCTCGCTGTAAGGGCGGGCGGCGCGCATGCGCTCCTGCGCCTTGCGCATCTTGCTGGCCGCTACCATTTCCATGGCTTTGGTGATCTTCTTGGTGTTTTCCACCGATTTGATCTTGCCGCGTATTTCCTTACCTGCTGCCACGATAGGCTCCTTGGTTAGTCAGGTCGAGATCAGGCAAATGACTTCTTGAACGCGCCAATGGCGGTGTTCAATTCAGCCTCGGCATCTTTGTCCATGGCTTTGGCTGCTTCCAGCTTGGCCAGCAACGCAGCGTGCTTGTCCTTGAGGTGAGCATGCAGACCGTGCTCGAAAGCCAGAACCTTCTTGACTTCGATGTCGTCCATGAAACCCTTGTTCACGGCAAACAGCGTTGCGCCCATCAGGCTGATGGTCAACGGGCTGTACTGGGCCTGCTTGAGCAACTCGGTCACGCGGGCACCGCGGTCCAGCTGCTTGCGAGTGGCTTCGTCCAGGTCGGAAGCGAACTGCGCGAACGCAGCCAGCTCCCGGTACTGGGCCAGGTCGGTACGGATACCGCCGGACAGGCTCTTCACCAGCTTGGTCTGGGCAGCACCACCGACGCGGGACACCGAGATACCGGCGTTAATCGCGGGGCGAATACCTGCGTTGAACAACGAGGTTTCCAGGAAGATCTGGCCGTCGGTGATCGAGATCACGTTGGTTGGCACGAAGGCAGACACGTCACCGGCTTGCGTTTCAATGATGGGCAATGCGGTCAGCGAACCGGTCTTGCCTTTGACGGCGCCTTTGGTGAACTTCTCGACGTAGTCGGCATTCACGCGGGCTGCACGCTCCAGTAGACGGCTGTGGAGATAGAACACGTCGCCAGGGTAAGCCTCACGACCTGGCGGACGACGCAGCAGCAAGGAAACCTGGCGATAAGCCACAGCCTGCTTGGACAGATCGTCATACACGATCAGCGCGTCTTCACCGCGGTCGCGGAAGTATTCACCCATCGTGCAACCAGAGTAGGCGCTTACATATTGCATGGCTGCCGACTCGGAAGCGGTAGCGGCCACCACGATGGTGTATTCCAGCGCGCCGGCTTGTTCCAGCGCACGCACCACGTTTTTGACGGAAGATGCCTTCTGGCCGATCGCGACATAAACGCAGGTCATGTTTTGACCTTTCTGGTTAATGATCGCGTCAACGGCCACGGCGGTTTTGCCGGTCTGACGGTCACCAATGATCAGCTCGCGTTGACCACGGCCGACTGGAACCATGGAGTCGATAGACTTCAGGCCGGTCTGCATGGGTTGGTCCACCGATTGACGTGCGATCACGCCAGGCGCAACCTTTTCAATCACGTCGGTCATCTTGGCGTTGATGGGGCCTTTGCCGTCGATGGGCTGACCCAACGCGTTGACCACACGACCTTTGAGCTCGGGGCCCACAGGCACTTCCAGAATACGACCCGTGCACTTGACCGTATCGCCTTCGGAAATGTGCTCATAAGCGCCCAGAATCACGGCGCCAACCGAGTCACGCTCCAGATTCAGCGCCAGACCGTAGCTGGGCTGACCATCAGCGTCGGCCGGGAATTCCAGCATTTCGCCCTGCATCACGTCCGAGAGGCCATGAATGCGGCAAATACCGTCGGTCACGGAAACGACCGTGCCCTGATTACGAATGTTGGCACTGGCCGACAGGCCTTCAATTCGACTCTTGATCTGTTCAGAAATTTCTGCGGGATTGAGTTGCATGACTCTTTCCTTCTTTCTTTAATAGGCAAACCCGCCAAAGCACAATGCCCTGGCAGAAAACTAGGCTGTTAAGGCGACTTTCATCTGCTGAAGACGGGATTTGACGGAAGTGTCCAGAACTTCGTCACCCACCACCACGCGAACGCCACCAATCAATTCAGGCTCCAGCGCAACGGACACATTCAACTGGCGACCAAAGCGCTTTTCCAGCACCTTGGCCAGATCAGCCAACGCAACCGCGTCAATCGGGAACGCGCTGTACACCACGGCATCCGAGGAACCGCTGCTTGCATTTTTCAATGCGCGAAACTGCAATGCAATTTCGGGCAAGGCGCTCAGGCGACCATTCTCGATCACGAGACGCAGGAAGTTCTTCGCTGCATCCGGCAAGGCCGATTTGGCGATGCCAGCCATCACGTCAAACACCTGGGCCGTGGTGGCCTTTGGACTGTCGGCAAACTGCTGCAACTGCGGATTTTCCGCAATGGCAGCCAGCTCATCCAGCCACACAGCAGCGCCACCGGGATTGGCAGTCGATGCCTTGAACAAGGCCTCCGCGTAAGGACGGGCAATGGTTGCAATTTCAGCCATGGCTCGCTCTTACAGCTCAGTCTTCAGACGGCCCAGCAGGTCCGCATGGACACTGGCATTGACCTCCTTGCGGAGAATCTGCTCGGCACCCTTGACGGCCAGCGCGGCGACCTGCTCGCGAAGGGTCTCGCGCGCCCTGA
This sequence comes from Pseudomonadota bacterium, assembly GCA_046050465.1. GTDB lineage: Bacteria > Pseudomonadota > Gammaproteobacteria > Burkholderiales > Burkholderiaceae_C > Egaibacter. The sequence goes on from JBJOPS010000038.1 coordinate 4,339, forward strand.
CCGTCTGTTGGTCCGCTTCGGCCTTGGCTGCGGCAATGATTTTGCCCGCCTCATCTGCAGCCTTGGTCTTGGCCTCTTCCACAATAGCCTGACCACGGCGTTCGGCATCTGCCAACCGGGCAGCAGATTCAGTACGAGATCTGGCCAGCTCCTCTTCAACACGCTTGTTGGCAGACGACAGTTCGGACTTGGCTTTGTCAGCGGCAGCCAACCCGTCGGCGATCTTGCCAGCACGCTCATCCAGTGCGGCCGCGATGGGGGGCCACACGAACTTCATCGTGAACAACACAAGCAATGCGAAAACTATGGCTTGCGCCACAAGTGTTCCATTAATACTCACAATAAGTCTCCTAGTGCGAGGTTTGCAACCAGGAATTACTTAGCAGCTGCAGCGGCGAGAGCACGGGCAATTTGAGCCAAAAACGGATTGGCAGTAGCAAACCACAGGGCAATACCGGTACCGATAATGAAAGCCGCATCAATCAAACCCGCCAACACAAACATTTTGGTTTGCAGCTCGCCCATCAATTCGGGCTGACGCGCGGCCGCCTCAAGGTATTTGCTACCCATGATGCCAATACCAATACAGGCACCCAATGCACCCAGACCGATAATCAAACCAGCAGCCAGCGCAGCAAAACTAATAACTTCCATGATTGACTCCTAAATTAACCAAGAAAAAAATAACCCAAAACCAAACACGACTCAATGGGCGTCGTGTGATTGCCCGATGTAGACCAAGGTCAACATCATGAACACGAACGCTTGCAGCAAGATGATGATGATGTGAAACACCGCCCACGCCCATCCCGCCACTACATGCAACAGCAGCAACATCAAACCACCCGGCTCCGCGGAGAATGCCCACGAACCGCCCAGCAAGGCGATCAACATAAACACCAACTCGCCCGCATACATGTTGCCAAACAATCGCATACCATGCGAAACCGTCTTGGCAACAAAAGAAATCAGTTGCTCTGCAATGTTCACCACGGCAAGGATGACAGCAAAGAACGGGTTTTTACTGGTGCCGAATGGCGCAGAAACCAACTCATGCGCCCAGCCACCGAGCCCCTTGATCTTCATGTTGTAGAACAGACAGATGAACAACACGGACACCGACAGGCCCATGGTTACCGACAGATCGGCCGTAGGTACCACACGCAGGTATGCATGACTGGGGTCATGGCCGGTGGCACCATAAATCAGCTTCAAGACCTCGGGCAAAAAGTCCAGCGGCAGCAGATCCATGGCATTGAGCAAGAATATCCACACAAAAACCGTCAAGGCCAAAGGCGCCACAAGCTTGCGGCTGTTGGCGTTGTGAACGATAGACTTGGCTTGACCATCTACCATCTCCATCAACATCTCGACCGCAGCCTGAAAGCGCCCAGGCACGCCCGATGTAGCTTTGCGGGCAGCCCTCCACAGCAAAAAGGAGCCCAACAGACCCAAGGTGATCGAAAAAAACAGCGAATCGATATTGAAGACGGAAAAATCAACAATTTCCGTCTGCGGCTTGTTTTGCCAATGGGTCAGGTGGTGAACAATGTACTCACTGGCTGAGGGCGCCTGGGCTTCTGCGGACATAGTCAAAACTCTTTCAAGCTCTCAAATCTGATTAGGCTTGGGACGCATCAACAACGCGAACCAATACACCTTCAAAGTCACAAACAAGCCAGCCAACAAAGCCAGCCAACTCAAATCCGCAATCAATCCGGGCGCCGCAGCCACCATGACCACACCCACCATCAACTTGACCGCCTCCCACACAAAAAAACCAAAGCCGGCCGCGGCCGCATTAAAGGACGAAAACCGACTCATCAAACCCCGGGCAAACAGTGCCGCCGGGATTATCACCGCCAGCGCCCCATAACCAGCCGACCAACCCACATTTTGCCGCCCTGTCAGACCCCAGGCAGCCAGCGCCACCACCAGTCCGACAACCGCCTGGCCCGCAATTACCTGCCACGGAGAAACCGATGGGGATTTTTCCAGCAGCTGGCGCATCTGTTCGGCGGTTAACGGCTCGAACACAGGCTCTTGCCACTCCCCTTGCAAATCTTGCGAAAAATCTCGCAAAGTCTCCACCGTCATATATTTGATCCGGGCGCCATTGTGATCATGTCAGATTACGGGCAGGTTACACCCTGAAAACTTCAGCAAAGCCGTTGATTATACGTAGAAACCCGCGCCTTAAGCAAGCACACAACAAATCGCCCAGGCAAGAGACAATGGCCCGTTTGTGAAACCAAGGCCCACACATGCTCATGCTCGCCAAATTCCTTCACCTCGCGGCTGCCATTATCTGGCTGGGCGGCATGGTCTTCATGCTGACCAGCCTGCGGCCCGTGGCGATTGCCCAGCTCCAGCCCTCCGCGCGGCTCACCCTGCTGAGCGCCGTGCTGGCGCGCTTTTTCGTGCTGGTGTGGGTCAGCGTGATTGCCCTGCTGCTGACAGGCCTGCACATGATGATCAGCACCGGCATGGGCAATGCGCCCAAGGGCTGGCACTGGATGCTGGGCCTTGGCCTGGCCATGTTCGCCGTCTTTGGCCATTTATATTTTGGCCCGTTCAAACGGCTCAAGCGGGCTGTGGCGCGCACAGACTGGCCACGTGCCAGCGTGCATCTGGGCAACATCCACAAGCTGGTCGTGGCCAACTTCTGCCTGGGTTGGGCGGCCATAGCCGCCGTGGTTTTTATCAGCTGACACATCACCGGGACGACACGCGGATTTTGGTGCGCGGGGATAATCCGCGCATGAACACCACTACGTCCGCACCACGCGACACCCTGCCAGACACCCTGTGCTTCCTCAATGGCGCTTACACCGCCCTGAAGGACGCAAAAATCAGCGTCATGGACCGGGGCTTTATCTTCGGTGATGGCGTCTATGAGGTGCTGCCGGTTTATGCCGGGCAGGTTTTCCGCTTTGACCAGCACATGGCACGGCTGAGCCGCAGCCTGGCCGAACTGCGCATCATCAATCCCTATTCAGCCGCTCAATGGCTGGAAATAGCTACTAAATTAATAGCTACTCACGCACATTCCACAAAGGCTGAAGGCCAAAATGGCACTCAAAAAGACGGGTTTTTACCCCCTCAGTTGATCTACATCCAGGTGACCCGCGGTGTGGCCCCGCGCGACCACGTGATGCTGCCGGACCTGACACCCACCGTCTTCATGATGACCAACACCATGACCACGCCTTCCGCGCAGCAGCGCACCCGGGGCGTGGCGTGTGTCACCGCCGAAGACTTTCGCTGGGAAAAGGCGCACATCAAATCCACCAGCCTGCTGGGCGCGGTGTTTGCCCGCCAGATCAGCTTTGACGCCGCTGCGGTGGAAACCGTGATGTTTCGCGATGGCTTTTTGAGCGAAGCCGCCGCCAGCAATGTCTGGGTGGTCAAAAACGGCACCGTTCTGGGCCCGCCCAAAGACAACCTGGTGCTCGAAGGCATTCGCTACGGGCTGATTGAAGAGCTGTGCCGCAAGGCGGACATCGGGTTCGAGTTGCGCCGCATCAGCCGCGACGAGGTTTTCAGCGCCGACGAGTTGCTGCTCTCCAGCGCCACCAAGGAGGTGCTGGCCATCACGGAGCTGGACGGACAGCCGATTGGCAACGGAGCTGCCCGGGGCCTGCCCGGCCCCATTTATGCGCTGCTGTACGCGGCTTATCAACGTGCCAAACCTGCCCGACCAGCGGCCAACACCAGTGCCTGAAGCCATGCCCTTGCCACCAACCGATCCCGCCACCCCGTCACTCATCGAGTACCCGTCCCGGTTCCCGATCAAGGTCATGGGGGAGCGCGTGGAAGGCTTCGTCCACGCCGTCACCACCATCGCCCACGCCTTTGACCCGGCCTTCGACGCCTCCACCATCGAGCTGCGCGAAAGCAAGGGTGGCAAATATCTGGGCGTGACCATCACCATCACCGCCACCAGCCGCGAACAGCTCGACGAGCTGTACCGCACGCTGAGCACGCATCCGATGGTGAAGGTGGTGCTGTGAGTTTGTCCAGCTCACGGTTGAAATAACTTTAATAGCAGGCGATTTTTTGTAATTTATTAAAGAAATTCTATTTTTTCTTTAATAGAAGTAAACTCATGGGGTCCTAATTAAAGATTTCATGGCAAAACCACCCCAGAGCCCCACGAACCGGGCAGGCCACTACGTCGCGCAAAGCACGGGCTACAAAGCCTTTATTCCCGCGCCATTGCCGCCCCTGCCCGATATTGAGTTCGATGGCGAACTGCGCACGCTGCTGTCCAACGCCGACCGCGACACGGCTCGTCTGGATGCCATCGCCGCCTTGCTACCCAACCCCGACTTGTTTGTATCCATGTACGTACGCCACGAGGCCGTGTTGTCATCGCAAATTGAAGGCACCCAAAGCACGCTCGAAGACGTGCTGGCCTTTGAAGCAGATGCCACGCAAAACGACACCCCAAAAGACGTGGAAGAAGTCGTCAACTACGTGCGCGCCATGAACCATGGGCTCAAACGCCTGAGCCAGGACTTCCCCTTAAGTCTGCGGCTGGTTCGTGAAATCCACGGAGAGTTGATGCAAAAAGTACGCGGTGGCGATAAATCGCCAGGCGAATTCCGCACCTCGCAAAACTGGATTGGTGGCGCAGGCAGCAGCCTCAGCTCCGCCTTGTTTGTGCCACCGCCCCCGCAAGAGCTGATGGCAGCGCTGGGTGCGTTTGAAAGTTTTTTGCATGAGGGCAAAAAAACCGTTCCCTTGCTGATTCGCTGCGGGCTGGCACATGCCCAGTTTGAAACCATTCACCCGTTTCTGGATGGCAATGGGCGCGTTGGGCGCTTGCTGATCACACTGATGCTGTGCGAAGACAAAGCCTTGTCACGGCCCTTGCTGTACCTGTCTGTCTACCTGAAGGCACACCGCGCCGAATACTATGACCGGCTAACGGCCATCCGCAGCCAGGGCCACTGGGAGCCCTGGCTCAAATTCTTTTTGCGTGGTGTCAGCATCACGGCTAGAGCAGCAACCCGCACCGCTCATGACATCGTCATGATGCGTGAAAGCCACCGCAGCGCCGTCATCAAAAGCCCCAAAGCCCTCAAACTGCTTGACTACCTGTACCACCAGCCTCTGGTATCGCCCAAACGCGTTGCCACAGTCGTCGGATGCACCGCCCCCACAGCGCTCAAGCTCGTCGATGACTTGCAGCAGCGCGGCTGGCTCAAGGAAACGACCGGTCTGGAGCGCAACCGCCTGTACCGCTACCAGCCCTACATGGAACTCTTTCACCGCGAAACGGTAGAAGCCACGTTCGCCGCCCAAAACCCATAACGAACCCGCTTCAACCCCATGCCCACCCTAGACTGGCTCAACCGCGCAAGCGCCTTCACCACCGCCGCCCGCGTGCCCTACCGGCTGCTGGAGCAGGTGTCGGTGCACACACCCGCCGCGCCAACAGCACCCGCTCAGGCGGCGCTGGTCAGCGCCCCGGCTGGCATTCACGACAACCTGCTCATCCACGGCGACAACCTCGAAGCGCTCAAGGCCCTGCTGCCGTTTTACCGCGGGCAGGTGAAATGCATCTTCATCGACCCGCCTTACAACACCCAAAGCGCGTTTGAGCATTACGACGATAACCTGGAACACGCCCAGTGGCTGAGCATGATGCTGCCGCGCCTGCAGCTCTTGCGCGAGCTGCTGCGGGAAGACGGCAGCATTTGGGTGACGATTGATGACAACGAGGGGCATTACCTCAAGGTACTGATGGATGAGGTGTTTGGGCGGGGGAATTTTGTGGCGAATGTGGTTTGGCAGAAGAAATTCGCACCACAAAACGATGCGAAGTTAATCGATGCCGACCACGATCAGGTACTTGTCCATAGCAAAAACAAAGAAAAATCAGCGTTCAATTTGCTACCGCGCACCGACGAAATGAATGCGCGATACAAAAATCCTGATGACGACCCACGAGGCCCATGGACATCGGATAACCCACTGCGACGTGAGTTCCGTGAATACGCCTTTTACGAAATTACTACGCCTGCCGGGCGCAAAGTCTCTCCTCCACCGGGCAGCTCATGGCGGTTCAACAAAGAGGAAGTGCCTAGATTGATTGCAGAAAATCGACTTTGGTTTGGCATTGATGGTCGAGGGGTTCCGCGCATCAAACGCTTTCTGAGTGAGGTTAAGGACGGCATCATTGCGCAAACAGTTTGGCCGCAAAGCAGTGTTGGCAATACACAGGAAGCCAAAAAAGAAGTTATCGCGCTGAACCCAGCCGATATTTTCGACACGCCAAAACCTGAACGCCTAATCCAGCGCATTCTCCACATCGCCACCAACGAAGGCGACCTCGTCCTCGACAGCTTCCTCGGCTCCGGCACCACCGCCGCTGTCGCCCACAAAATGGGCCGCCGCTGGATCGGCATCGAGATGGGCGAGCACGCCGCCACACACTGCCTGCCGCGTCTGCAAAAAGTCATCGACGGCGAACAGGGTGGCATCAGCAAGGCAGTGAACTGGGGGCAAACGAGAAACGGCGAGCCGTTTCGCGGCGGCGGCTTCCGCTTCATGCGGCTCGGCCCCACGGTGTTTGACGAGGCTGGTCGCATTCACCCCGCCGTGCGTTTTGCCACGCTGGCGGCCTTTGTCTGGCAGCAGGAAACCGGTGCCGCTTTCGACCCACTGGCGGCAAAACCCGGCACCCCGTATCTGGGCACACACTACACTTTTGATAGCTACTCACGCATATTGGACGAGGGCTCAGGGCCAATTTCACCCTTAAAAACGGCCCAATTTGCCTGCTACCTGCTGTTCAACGGCATTTTGAAAGACAAGCGCCCCGCCAGCGGCAATGTGCTGACCCTGGCCGTGCTGGACGCGCTACTAGCCCTGCACGCCACCACCGCAGAGCCCACCACGCCCTTGCTGGTCTACGGCGAAGCTTGCCGCCTGGGCGAAGAGCGCTTGAAGCAGGCCCGGGTGACGTTCAAGCACATTCCTTATGACGTGAGGGCGCAGTAGGGGATTTACTTTCTCGAAGATTGGCCCAAGTATGGTGACTTCGCAACGACAAGAACAAGAACAATGAAAACAGCCAACTACTTTGTGGACGAATCTGGAGACGGGGTTCTGTTTGGGGCGCAGGGCCGCAGCCTGCTGGCGCAAGATGCAGTGCCCAAGCATTTCATCTTGGGCCTGCTGGAGGTGGCGCAGCCAGACGCGCTGGCAGCCGAAATGGGGGCTTTGCGGCAGGCCTTGCTCAAAGACCCCTATTTCAGGAATGTGCCTTCGATGCAGACCGGTGCTGGCAAAACCGCCAGAATGTTTCATGCCAAGGACGATTTGCCTGAGGTCCGGCGCGAAGTTTTCCAGTTGCTACAGCGGCACTCGGTCAAGTTCTTTGCCGTGGTGCGGGACATGCGCGCCGTGCTGACGTATGAGTTGGAACGCAGGCGTCGCGATAACACTTACCGTTACAAGCCAGATGGTTTGTATGACTCGACCGTGTCAAGGCTGTTCAAGGATCGGTTGCATTCCTACGAGCAGTGTCATATCTGCTTTGCCAAGCGCGGGCAATCTGACCGCACGCATGCGTTCGAAAACGCCTTGTCAGTAGCCCGGCAGCGGTTTGAGTTGAAGTGGGAGCGCGCAGTAACGACGCAAGTGAACGTCTTGGTTAAGGCCTCTGCCAAAGAGCCCTGTTTGCAGGCGGCAGATTATTTTCTGTGGGCACTTCAACGCTACTACCGCTCTGGGGAAGGCCGCTTCATCGAGACAATGTGGGAGAAGGTTGGCATTGTCCACGCCGTTGATGAGCTGGACCAGGCTCCTTACGGCAATTACTACACCAAGAAAAAGCCGCTGCCTGCAATTACAGGAGCGGCTTCATGAATCGAGGTGAGGATATAGGATTGCGCGACGCGGTTGCCCTTGCTTTGCATTCTCACGGCATGGAGCCGAATTTTGTCCTCACATCCAAATTGTACGATATCTGTGGATAACTTTGTCGATAACCTGTTTACTGGATGTGAATGACCACTCTCACCCTAAAGTCCTACCAACAAACCGCCCTGGACAGCCTGGCAGCCTTTGCCCGCACCGCCCAGCTCAAAGGCCCGGCTTTGGCGTTTGGCGAGCTGGCCGGGCGGCCTTACAACCCGGACCCGTTTGGCGCGGTGCCCTGCATTTGCCTGCGCATTCCCACGGGCGGGGGCAAGACGCTGCTGGCGGCGCATGCGGTGAATGTGCTGGCGCGGGAGTGGCGGGCCACCGACGCGCCGGTAGCGGTGTGGCTGGTGCCCAGCGACACCATTCGCAGCCAGACGCTCAAAGCCCTGCAAACTACAGGCCATCCGTACCGGGAGGCGCTGGAGGCCAGCTACGGCGCGGGGGTGCGCGTCTGCGTGCTGGAAGACCTGGCGAATATCGCACCGCCAGATTGGGGCCAGCGTGCCGTGGTGGTGGTGGCGACCATCCAGAGTTTTCGCATTGACGACACCGACAAGCGCAACGTGTACAGCTTTTCCGAGGCGTTTGAGCGGCATTTCAAGGGCTGTGACGAGCAGCGCCTGCGGGTGTTGCGCGATCTGCCGGATTCGATGGTCACCGCTGAAGAAGCGGGCAGCGACAAAACCGGTGTGCTGGCGGGCTTTGTCGGCCAGCCGCGCTGGAGCCTGGCCAACTGGCTGGCGCTGCACGAGCCGCTCTTGATGGTGGACGAGGCGCACAACACCAAGACGGACAAGAGCTTTACCGCGCTCAAGCGGTTGAACCCCAGCGCCATACTGGAACTCACGGCCACGCCCATCCCCACCAAAACCAACGTGCTGTATCACGTGAGCGCACAAGAGCTGGCTGCGCAGAGCATGATCAAACTGCCCATTGCGCTGGCCGAGCACCCTGAAGGCTGGCAGCAGGCGGTGTTTGCTGCGGTGCAGACACGACTTGGCCTGGAAGCCGAGGCGCTGAAGGACGAGGCGGCGGGCCACGGCTATGTGCGGCCGATCGTGCTGTTTCAGGCGCAAAACCAAACTCAGGATGGAGGCGACGAGGTGCCGCCTGAGAAGCTGCGCAAACATCTGGAAGACGAACTGCACATTCCCAAAGAGCAGATCAAGGTGGCCACGGGCGACACGCGGGAGCTTGAGGGGCTGGACCTGGCCGCCCGCGACTGCCCGGTGCGCTTTGTGATTACCGTGCAGGCGCTGCGCGAGGGCTGGGACTGCCCGTTTGCCTATGTGCTGTGCTCGCTGCAAAAGCTTTCCAGCGCCACGGCGGTGGAGCAGTTGCTGGGCCGCGTGCTGCGCATGCCTTACGCCAGTGCGCGGGGGCGCACGGCGCTGAACAGGGCTTATGCGCATGTGTGTGAGGCAAAGTTTTCCACCGCCGCTCACGAGCTGGCCGACCGGTTGATCAACAACATGGGCTTTGAGGCGCTGGACGTGGCCTCCATGGTGGTGCAGCAGTCCACCTTGCCGCTTTTTGATGGATATGAAGGAAATCAGCCCTTAGCCCCCGTCCAATATGCACCAGTAGCTACTATTTTTGTAGCAAATTCCCTCTCGCCGGAGCTGCAGGTTGCGGCAGGTGTCAAGGTGGTGCAGATGGGTGGCGAGCAGACTTTGGTGGTTACCGGGCACATCGGCCCCGAGGTGGAGGCCCAGTTGGTGGCCCAGGTGCGCGGCGCCAAAAAGCAGGAGCAGGTGCTGGCCAAGGTGGCGCAGCACAATGCGCTGGTGGCGGCTCAGTCAGCCCCGGCGTCGCGTGGCGAGCGCTTTGCGCCCATTCCCACGCTGGGCTACCGCAGCACGCCGCAAGGCCAGCTGTGGCCGCTGGAGCGTGAAGCCGTGCTGGAAGCGGTGGAGCTGGATTTGCTAACCGCCGACGCCATTGCGTTGCCCGGCTTTCAGGTGGTGGAGCAGTCCAACACGTTCGAGATTTACCTGAAAGACTCGCAGGTCAAGCTACGGGCTGCCGATGCCAACCAGATCGCCTTTGACTATGGCTCCAGCACCATCACGGTAGACGATTTGGTGCGCTGGCTGGACCAGTCGCTGTTCCAAAAACTGCCCGAGCTGACACAAGGGCAGCGAACGAGCTATTTCGCCGCTGTTGTCAGCTATTTGATCAACGAAAAGAACATACCGCTGGTCACCTTGGCAAAAACCCGTTTCAGGCTGGCGCAGGATATTGAAGCGCGGGTGAGCGACCTGAAAGACAAGGCGGCCCAAGCCCAGTTTTACCAGCTGGTGCTGCAAGAGGCCTGGGATATTGAGCCCGACTGGACGCGGCCCCTGCTGTTTGAGGCCAATCGCTATCCCGTGCCCGCCGGGTCGCGCTACAGCGGGCGTTACCAGTTCAACAAGCACTTTTACCCCGTTCAAGCGGATTTGAAGGACGGGGGCGAGGAGTTCTTCTGCGCGCAGTTGGTAGATAACCACGCGAAGGTGAAGCACTGGGTTCGCAACCTGACTACCGCGCCTTGCGGCTTTGCGCTGGCCACGTCCAGAGGGCGGTTTTTCCCGGACTTTGTGGCCGAATTGCAAGACGGACGCATTGCCGTCATCGAATACAAGGGCGCGCACCTGCTGAACGACCCGTATGAGATTGAAAAGCGGCAAATAGGCGAACTTTGGGCGCGCAAGAGCCAGGGGAAGTGCCTGTTCGGGCAAATCACCAAAGAGCGGGCCGGGGTAGGAACGTCCGGGCAACTGGACGCGCTGCTCGCATGAGTATTGAAGTTCATCAGCTTGGCCGGGTGGACTACGCGCCCACCTACATCGCCATGCAGGAATTCACAAGCCAAAGAGGCATCCAGCCCTCACCGGATATGCCTGACCAGCTATGGATTTGTGAGCATCTGCCGGTTTTTACCCAAGGGCTGGCCGGCAAGCCGGGCCACCTGCTGAACCCCGGCGACATCCCGGTGGTGCAGACCAACCGCGGCGGGCAGGTGACCTACCACGGCCCCGGTCAGGTGGTGGCTTACCCGCTGATCGACCTCAAACGCGCAGGCTACTTCGTGAAGGAATACGTTTACCGCATCGAGGAAGCCGTGATCCGCACGCTGGATGTGTTTGGCGTCACCGGGCACCGCGTGGCTGGCGCGCCCGGCATCTACGTGCGGCTGGAAGACCCAGGCTCCCACGCGCTACTACCCCAGCGCCCTCAAAAAATAGAGCCACTTAATGGGAGTCTTAATGGGGGTCAGATTCCCATTAAATCTGAGCCAGACTTTGCTGGCCTCGGCAAAATCGCCGCGCTGGGCATCAAGGTCAGCCGCAACTGCACCTACCACGGCGTGGCGCTGAACGTGGCGATGAACCTGGAACCCTTCTCGCGCATCAACCCCTGTGGCTACACGGGCCTGCAAACCGTGGACCTTTCTACAATTGGGGTATCTGTCGGCTGGGCTGAGGCCGCCGACGTTTTGAGCCGCAAGCTCGTTACCTATCTGGCACCTTAAGCGGCTGCCAAACGCATCATGAGTACCGTCGAAAACAGTTCCAGCGCCGTTGTGCGCGAAATCCAGACCGCCGAGAACTACGACCCCAGCGCCAAGCAAAAAGCGGGCGCCAAGCTGTCGCGTATTCCGGTGAAGGTGGTGCAGGGTGAAGCGCTGAAAAAGCCGGACTGGATTCGCGTGAAAGCCGGGTCGCCCAGCACGCGGTTTTATGAAATCAAGGACATCCTGCGCGCCAACAAGCTGGTAACAGTGTGCGAGGAAGCATCGTGCCCCAACATCGGCGAGTGCTTCGGCAAGGGCACGGCCACTTTCATGATCATGGGCGACAAGTGCACGCGGCGCTGCCCTTTCTGCGACGTGGGCCACGGCCGCCCCGACCCGCTGGACGTGAACGAGCCCGAGAACCTGGCCAAGACCATTGCGGCGCTCAAGCTGAAATACGTGGTGATCACCAGCGTGGACCGCGACGACCTGCGCGACGGCGGCGCCCAGCATTTTGTGGACTGCATCAGCCGCATCCGTGAGCTGTCGCCCACCACGCAGATCGAGGTGCTGGTGCCCGATTTCCGTGGCCGTGACGACCGCGCGCTCAAAATCTTGCAGGCCGCGCCGCCCGATGTGATGAACCACAACCTGGAGACCGCGCCGCGTCTGTACAAGGAAGCCCGCCCTGGCAGCGACTACCAGTTCTCCTTAAACCTGCTCAAGAAGTTCAAGGCGCTGCACCCCAACGTGCCCACCAAGAGCGGCATCATGGTCGGCCTGGGCGAGACGGACGAAGAAGTGTTGCAGGTGATGCAGGACATGCGTGACCACCACATCGACATGCTGACGATTGGCCAGTATCTGGCGCCCAGCACGTCCCACCTGACGGTCAAACGCTACGTGCACCCAGACACCTTCAAGATGTTTGAGGCAAAAGCCTACGAAATGGGTTTCAGCCACGCCGCTGTGGGTGCGATGGTGCGCTCCAGCTACCACGCGGACCAACAGGCGCATGGGGCAATGCAGGCCAATAAACTGGCCTGAGATGCGCGTAAACACCCTGAAAATTCATTATCGTATTTATTGATATTTTGACAAAAAACGTTTATTGATAGACACTTAAATAAAAGTATCTATTAATGAAGGCCTCTGCGCTCACCCTGTCCGAACACCTGCGCGCCTTACTGGCGCAAGGCAGTGCGTTCACGGCGCAACAGCTCCAGAGCGCCACCGGCAAGAGTCAGCCGAGCATCTCGCTGGCTCTGGCAAAGCTGGGGGCAGACGTATGCAAACTGGGTGCGGCGCGCAGCACGCGCTATGCATTGGCGCAAGAAATTCTGGGTCTCCCGGCCCAACAGACGCTGACGTGGACCACGCCGGACGGCTATTTGCAAACCTTTGGCAGCTTGCACTTTCTGCAAGGGGGCCAGGTGTACGTTCGCAGCGCGCAAGGCCCGGACTGGCTGAGCACACCGGGCCAGCTGCCGTGGTTCCTGCAAACCCTGCGCCCGCAGGGCTTTTTGGGGCGGCAGCTCACCCGCCTGCGGCCTGACTTCCCGGCTGACCCCGACACCTGGCGCACCGAGCAGGTCTTGTACATGACCATCAACCATGCGAGTGACCCACCGGGGGCGCTGCATCTGGGAAAAACGATGAAGCGCTTTGCGCCCGAGGCACCATCGACCATGTCCGAGCAGGCCGAGCACTTTGACAATCTGGCGCGTGCCGTCAGCCAGATGCTGCCCGCAGCATCCAGTGCGGGCGGCGAGCAGCCCAAATTCCTTGCCGAAACCGCCACTCCGCACGGCCAGTACAAACACCTCATCGTCAAATTCAGCCCGCCACGCGGCACACCATTTGGCGAGCGCTGGCACGACTTGCTGCATCTGGAACATCTGGCGCTGACCGTGCTGGCGGAAAACGGGGTGGCCGTAGCCCCCACCTACATCGTGGAATCGCGCGAACGTACCTATCTCGCATCAGAGCGATTTGATCGCATTGGCATGGAGGGCAAACGCCATGTAGTGCCCGCCAGCGCAGTGCATGACGCCTTCGTTACCGCGCCCCGCCAACACTGGGTCGCCACCTGCGAAGCACTGGCAGCTCAAAAACGGCTGTCCGAAGCACAGGTGAACACCGTGGCCAGCACCTACCTGTTTGGGCAGTACATCGGCAACACCGACATGCACTTTGGCAACCTGTCCTTTTTTGTGGATGACGTGATGCAACCATCCTTAGGCCCCACACCGGTCTACGACATGCTGCCCATGATGTGGCGCCCCGGCGTGCATGGTGGGGAGCTGGATATCCCGCCCCTGCCGCCCCAAGTCCAGCCAGTCGGACATGCGGTCCTGGCCGCGCAAACTCGCAGCTGGGCCAAAACGTATTGGGAGCGGGCAGCCTGCCTGCCGGCCCTGAGCTGCGCACTGCGTGCTGCCAGCGCCAGCAATGCGCGCCAACGCAACTCAGCTTAGATGAGGATATGACGCAGGATTGGGCCTGCCATCGCCGCGCCGTCGCCAGGGTTCAAGGGGTTTTGAGGGTTGGTCGGTCAATTGCGGGCCCGTTGTGAAAAAATCAGCACAAGCGGATAGTATCTGTCCTTCTGGCGGACCGCCAAACGCTACAAAATCAATAGCTATTCACGCATATTCCACAAGGGCTAGACATCAATTTTACCCCATAAAGCAGGCAAAAATCATGAATTACCAGGCCAACCCGGCACGTTACGATAACAACACCATGCAATACCGCGCCAGCGGCAAAAGCGGGCTGAAGCTGCCCGCCATCACGCTGGGCCTGTGGCACAACTTTGGCGACGCCACGCCGTTTCAAACCCAGCGCGACATGCTGCGCACGGCGTTTGACCTGGGAATAACCCACTTCGATCTGGCCAACAACTACGGCCCACCCGCAGGCAGTGCCGAGACCAACTTTGGCGAGCATATGCGCCGCGACTTCAAGCCTTATCGTGACGAGCTGCTGATCTCCAGCAAGGCCGGTTACGACATGTGGCCCGGCCCTTATGGCCAGGGTGGCGGCTCGCGCAAATACGTACTGGCCAGCCTGGACCAGAGCTTAAAGCGCATGGGCCTGGAGTATGTGGACATCTTCTACAGCCACCGCTTTGACCCGGACACGCCACTGGAAGAAACCATGGGCGCGCTGGCCACGGCCGTGCAACAGGGCAAGGCGCTGTATGTAGGCATCTCCAGCTACTCGGCTACCAAAACCCGTGAAGCCGCCGCGCTGCTGCGCCAGATGGGCACGCCCTGCCTGATTCACCAGCCGTCTTACAGCATGATGAACCGCTGGATCGAAGAAGAGCTGCTGGACGCGCTGGAAGACAACGGCATGGGCTGCATCGCCTTCAGCGCGCTGGCGCAGGGGTTGCTGACCAGCAAATACCTGAGCGGCGTGCCTGCGGATGCGCGCATCAACCGCCCCGGCGGCGGCTCCTTCAAGCAGGAGCACCTGAGCCCGGAAAATCTGGCGCATGTGCGTGCCCTGAACGAGATGGCCCGGGCCCGCGGCCAGAGCCTGGCGCAAATGGCAGTGGCCTGGGTGCTGCGCGACAAGCGCGTTACCTCGGCGCTGATTGGCGCCAGCCGCCCGGAGCAGATTGTGGAGCTGGTGGGCGCACTCAAGCAACCCGGTTTTTCTGCCGCCGAACTGGCAGCGATTGACCAGCATGCGGTGGATGGCGGCCTGAATTTGTGGAAACGCCCGTCCACCGACCAGCGGCTGGCCTGATGGATCCGTTACTTGCGCAGACTAGCCAGCACAGGATGGCGGTATGAAAGCCAATCTCTACGCATTGGGCGCCATCGCCCTGTGGGCCACGCTGGCGACTTTGGGGGTATCGCTGTCGCACGTGCCGCCATTCCTGTTGACGGGTCTCTCGTTGCTGATCGGTAGTGTGATCGCCTTGCCGCTGTTGCGGCATGACCCGCATCAATGGCGCGTGCCTATTTCAACGCTGGTGCTGGGCGTGTACGGGTTATTCGGGTTCCACTTTTTGCTGTTCATCGCCCTGCGCCATGCGCCGCCGGTCGAGGCGAACCTGATCAATTACCTGTGGCCGCTGTTCATGGTCGTGCTGGCCCCACTGCTCCTGCCGGGACTTCAACTGCGCAGCGCACATATTGCCGCAGCATTGCTGGGGTTTGCGGGGGCTGCCATGGCGATTCTGGGCGCCAGCGGTGATCTGCCGGGTTCGGCTGTCGCAACGGGTGGCTGGTTGTGGGGTTATTTGCTGGCATTGGCCTCGGGCTTGATCTGGGCCAGTTATTCGCTGCTGACCAAACGCGTCAAACCCTTCCCCACGGCGGCGATCGGCCTGTTTGGCCTGCTGTCAGGACTGCTATCGCTGCTGTGTCATTGGGCGCTGGAGCCAGCAACGCATTTGAGCCGGCATGACTGGCTGTTGATCGTCGTGATGGGTCTGGGGCCTCTGGGCGCTGCATTCTTCCTGTGGGACAGAGCCCTGAAGCTGGGCGACGCGCGGCACATCGGTATCCTGAGTTACCTGACACCGCTGACTTCCACCATGCTGTTGCTGGCCGTGACCCAACGTCCGTTGACCTGGTCGATTGCACTGGCAAGCGTGATGATTGTTGGTGCCGCCGTCTGGGGGCTGCGCGGCAAGTAAACGGCTGCCGGCCAATCTGGTCAAGGCCTGCGCCGCTGACCTGTCGCCCCGGCACCGAGTCGACGATCCAGTTGTCCGGTATAAGCCACCTGCGCGGGGTCTTCAGACTCCAGCACCTGCCGTGCCCAGTGGCCAAGCTTGCCGGCGTCGATTTTCAGCACTTCCTGCTTCACCGCCAGAATCTGCGCCGGGTGCATGGAAAAACTGCGCAGGCCCAGACCCAGCAGCAGTCGTGTGAGTCCGACGTCACCCGCCATCTCGCCACACACGCTCACGCTCTTGCCCTGCGCCTGACACTCGGCGATGGTCTCGGCCACCAGACGTAGCACGGCGGGGTGCATGGGGTCGTAAAGGTGCGCAACGGATTCATCAGCGCGGTCAATGGCCAGCGTGTACTGAATCAGGTCATTGGTACCGATGGAGAGGAAATCGAAGTATTTCAGGAACACCTTCAACGTCAACGCTGCCGCCGGAATTTCAATCATCGCGCCCAGTTGAAGCGGTCCGTAACCCTGACCACGACGATCCAGGTCGGCACGTGCCTGATCCAGCAGCGCCAGCGTCTGGCGAATTTCGCTGGCGTGTGCCAGCATGGGTATGAGCAGGTTGACACGGCCGTGTGCGCCAGCGCGCAGAATGGCCCGCAACTGCGTCATGAACATGGCGGGGTCGGCCAGGCTCCAGCGAATGGCTCGCAGGCCCAGCGCCGGATTGAGGTGACCTTCGTCCTTGTGTGCATCGCTGAGTTGCTTGTCAGCCCCCACATCGATCGTGCGGATGGTGACGGGCATGCCCTGCATGCCTTCGACCGCGCGTTTGTATGCCTGGTACTGTTCTTCTTCATCCGGCAGCTGACCGTGCCGGCCCATAAAGAGAAACTCACTACGGAACAAGCCCACGCCCACCGCACCCGCCTTGACTGCACCGATGGCATCCTCCGGCATTTCGATGTTGGCCAGCAGCTCCACCTTCTGCCCGTCCATGGTGATGGCAGGGGTGTGCCGCAACCGCGACAGACGGCCGCGCTCGAGCTCACCCTGGCGCTGCTTGAAGCCGTACTCCGCCAGGATGATGGGCGACGGGTCCACAATGACCACGCCCGCATCACCATCAATGATGACCCAGTCATCCTGACGCACCAGCTGGCTGCTGGAACGGGCGCCCACCACAGCCGGGATGTCCAGGCTGCGGGCCACGATGGCCGTGTGGGAGGTCTTGCCGCCCACGTCCGTCACAAAACCCGCAAACACGCTTTGCTTGAACTGCAGCATGTCCGCAGGTGACAGATCGTGTGCCACCAGAATCAGCGGCACGTCCACCGTGTCGTCCAGCAGCAGATCCTGCTGCGAGGTCTTGCGCTGGCTGCGCAGTGACACCGGAATGATTGGTGACGCCGCGCCTTTCATGGCCAGCAACACTTTTTCGGTGATCTGTTCGAGGTCGGCCTTGCGCTCGCGCAGGTACTCGTCCTCCATCTCGTCAAACTGGCGGGCAATCACCTCCAGCTGGGTGGTCAGCGCCCATTCGGCGTTGTACAGCCGATCAGTAATCCAGTGCTTCACGCCACCGATGAGTTCTTCGTCCTGCAGCAGCATCAGGTGAACGTCGAGCAGGGCTGTGAGCTCATGCGGCGCCTCTTTGGGCCCCATGAGGGATACGCTTTTTTGCAGGCGGTGAATTTCATCGACCACGGCATTGCGCCCCACCCGCACCCGGTCAATCTCGGAGGCCACCTGAGAGGGCTGGATGAAATAGTGCGCCACATCCACGCGGCTCGAAGCAATCAGCACCGCACGCCCGATGGCGATGCCCCGGGCGACGGCCAGACCGTGGATGGAGAAAGTCAAATCACTCTCCCTCGCCGAACTTGTCGTTGATCAGCGCCAAAAGGGAATCCATCGCCTCCTGCTCGCGATCACCGTCGGTCTCGACCTCAACGGTCGAGTCCAGGCCGGCGGCCAGCATCATCACGCCCATGATGCTTTTGGCGTTCACCCGGCGGGACCCGCGGGACATCCAGACCTCGCACGGAAAACTGCCTGCCAGTTTGGTCAACTTGGCAGAAGCGCGGGCGTGCAGGCCCAGCTTATTGCTGATGGTCACGGTGCTCTTGATCATTATTTCTTTTTGCCTGGTTTTGGGGGGCTGTCGCGGCGACCTGCATGACACCTTGCGAGCCGCCAGCCATGGCGCGCGCGGCCAGCAGGTCCAGCGCCTCGTGGCGATAGGTCATGGTGCGCAACAGCATGGGCATGTTCACGCCGGCGATGAGTCTGGAGTCGATGCCATCGACCAGCTTTTGTGCGATGTTGCAGGGCGTGGCACCGAACAGGTCGGTAAACAGCAGCGTCTGCTTCGCACCCATGCGGGTCATCAGCGCGCGGGCCTGCTCCAGCGAAGCTTCGGGCGACGCATCGGGCAGCACATCCAGCGCTTCAATATCGGCCTCGGCCGCAGGGAACACGTGCAGTACGCATTGGCGCAGTGCACTGGCCAGCGGTGCGTGGGCAATGATGAGGGTCGCAATCGTCATGATGAACGTTGATTATGGCTTTTGGATGCCCAAAAATAAGCGTACGACAACACACCACACCCCAAATAGACCCCAAAAGCCAGTTGAAACGACAACACTTCGCCCAAACCCAGCGCACGAAACCCGTCAACCAACAGGCCCACGCCCCACTGAATCACGAATACGCCCAGGAAGATCACCAGGTTGTAGGCCGACAGCGCCCGCCCGGCCAGCGCCGGGGGAAACGCCATGGCCACAGCCGGCTGGGACAGCGAAACAAAGGTACAGGCCATGCAATACAAGGCCCAGAGCACGTCAGCCCTCGTGGATATTGCCTGACCAGCTATGACAATGATAGCAAGAACGATGAAACTGAAGGGCAACCCCCACACCATCAACCGATCAGCGCTGATGCCACGGCGCGTCAAGCCGGGGTTCACCAGCCCCCAGGTCCAGAAGGTGAACAACATGGCCACGTTAATCCAGAACAACCCGGTCGCGGCCTGCAGCGGCGTGTAGCCCGCAATCCTGATCATCCACGGCGCCGCCCACAGGGTTTGCATGGCAACCAGACCCCCATAGCAAAAGAACCCCATTGGCACCATCTTGCGAAAATAAGGGTGCGCCCAGATGGCGGCATACCCGGCCGGCTCCGAACGGGTCGGCTCAGCAGTCAAGCTGGGCGATGTCTCCCAGCGCGGAACCTGCCAGGCGATGACCGCCATGGCCAGCAAGACAAACAGGGCCAGGCCCCAGAACAGGGGGCGCCAGCCGGTGACAGGCATCAGCCATTGAACAGGTAGCGTGGAGGCGACCATGCCCAGTGAGCCCGTCATCAGCATCCACGAATTTCCCCGCAACTGGGCGGCTGGCGCAAACCAGCGACGGTAACCGGTGAGTGGCGCCATCAGGCAGGCGCTGACGCCCACGCCACACAACACCCGCGCTGCCAGCAGGCCGGAAAAACTGGTGGCTACCGAGAACGCCAGGCACCCCGCCACCGCAACGGCAAGAAAGCAAAGAATGACGCGCTTGGGGCCATGACGATCCAGCCAGGTGCCCAGCGGCAACTGCGTGAGCGAAAAACCCAGGAAATACCCGCCAGCCAGCAAACCAAGGTCCCGCGCCTGCAGCGCGAGCTCCTGCGTGAGCGTGGGCGCCAGGGTGGCCGTGATGGCCCGGATCAACGCCGACAAAAAGTACGCAAACGCAAAGGCCAGAAACACCAGCGTGGCAGCACGACGACCCATCAGCGTGGTGGGCGGTAGCGGTGGTGGCGCTGAAACCAGCGTTTCAGGGGTCATTGAAGGCGAAACCCGGTAAAGAAAGCATCCGCCGCTTCTGGATCGAGCTTGGCAGCGTACATGACGGCATGAAAGACCTGCGCACCCCGAGCAAACCACACACCCTGCGCCATCACCGCCCGACCGTCCGGCTGGGTGCCTTGCGCCTGCAACTGCAGGGCACCCGCTGCGCCCACGACACCCTTGATATGCAACGGGCTCTGCCTGTTTTGCGTGGCCCGCATGTTGCCCAGCATGGCCGTTTGCCACTGAGCCTGCACGGCTGCTGCCTGTGTGGCATCCGGCAAATCAACGTAAGAAACGGCAAACGTAGCGGAATCTGCCTCGCAACCCATCATGTGCATCGAGAGGTTTTGCCCTGCCAGCGACACCGCCCGGGTGCCCTGGTCAGGCTTGCACGGCAACGTGGCCACCAGTGCAGAGGGCTCCAGGCGAACCTCACGCCAGTTCAACGCAGGGCTGCAAGCCGTCAGCGCGAGGCTGCCTGCGACGATCCAGCCTCTTGAAATCACACACACAGCCGGGTTACTTGATCGCGCCAAAAACCTTTTTCAGGATGGCGCTGCCAGTACCGATGGGGTCCTGGCGGATTTTCTTTTCTTCCTCGCCAATCATGAAATACAGGCCGTCCAGCGTCTTGCCGGTGACGTATTGCTGGATGTTGGCGTCTTCCTTTTTCACCAGGCCCATGCCCGCAGCCTTGCCGGCAACCTGGTTGTATTTCGCAGCCAGACCGACCTTTTCGGTAGCCTTGGTCACCACCGGCAAAAATTTCACGCCCAGTGGATCGCGGGTTTTTTCAGCAAAAAAGCCGGTAACCGACGTATCGCCGCCCACGAGAATTTTTTTCGCATCCGTCACGCTCATCGACTTGACGGCGCCTACCAGCAGGTCTTTAGCCATCGGCACAGCGGTTTCGGCCGCGCGGTTCATGGAAGTGACCAGTTCGTCCACGCGCTTGCTTTGACCCAGCGTTTTGAGCAGTTTGGCAGCGTCGTTCAGAAAACCGGGCAGTGGAATGCGAACTTTTTCGTTTCCGAGGAATCCATCTGTTTTGCCCAGCAGACCAACGGCTGCGAGCGCCCCTTTTTCGAGCGCGGTCTTGAGTCCTGAGGAGGCTTCTGCATTCGTGAGGTCACCCAGCGAGAGCGCATGCGCCTGTGCATGCGCCAGCAAGATCAATGCAGCTACCGAAGTCCCGCAAGCACCGTTAAACTGTCGACGATCCATGAGTAAACCCTTGAAATGAAACGAAGTTTATATCTTGCAGCCGCTACCGTCGTTTTAGCAATCGGGGCTGCCACTTATATCGGGGCTGGTGCATCAGCGGCCCCACCGTCCACTTTTGTGCTGCTGGACGGCTCCACCAAAAACACGGCAGACCTGAAAGGCCGCGTGACGCTTGTGAATTTCTGGGCCACCAGCTGCGTCACTTGCGTGGCCGAAATGCCCAAAATGATCACGACCTACAACAAATACCACGCGAAAGGTTTTGACACGCTGGCCGTGGCCATGAGTTACGACCCCCCCAGCTACGTCGTTAATTTCGCTCAAACCCGCAAACTGCCGTTTCAGGTTGCTATCGACAACACAGGCGCCGTCGCCCAATCCTGGGGCGAAGTGAAACTGACACCCACCACCTACATCGTGAACAAGCGTGGCGACATCGTGAAACGCTACGTGGGCGAACCCGATTTCGCCGAGCTGCACGCACTGATCGAGAAATTGCTGGCCGAGGTCTGATTGCTGGCGGGCACCAACGAAAACGGCCAATTTCATAACGAAATTGGCCGTTTGCCCTTATAGGTTATGCGTTA
Organism: Pseudomonadota bacterium; assembly: GCA_046050465.1. Lineage (GTDB taxonomy): Bacteria > Pseudomonadota > Gammaproteobacteria > Burkholderiales > Burkholderiaceae_C > Egaibacter. The sequence continues at coordinate 26,063 of JBJOPS010000038.1, forward strand.
GCAGCTATTAAATAGATAGCAAACTCAACGCATCCATCGCGCAGCTTACTCCTTGCGGAATGCGTCGTGACAAGCTTTGCAGGAACCGCCAGTAGCGCCCACAGCGGCCTTGATGCTGTCCAGGTTACCGGTCTTGGCAGCAGCGGCCAGCTTGGTCATTTCGGTTTGCGTCTTTTCGCTTGCGTCCTTGAATTTGGCAGCATCAGACCAGATTTCAGACTTGGCCTTCGTGTCGCCCTTGTCGCTACCGTCCACAAAAGCAGCCCAAGGCAGTTTGGACATGGATTCTGCGACAGCTGCGTTGTCAGCAGCCACTTTGGCATCAAAAGGAACACGCCCGTTCGCCATGGCAGCCACACGTCCGAAGTGCGCCGCCATCACAGTAAAGGCTGACTTACGGTATTTGACGGCATCTTCGGGCTTCGCAAACTGAGCAAAAGCAGGGGTAGTCAAGGTGAACGCAGTGGCGACGAGTACGAACGAGGCAATTGCTTTCATGGATGGTCCTTTTCCGGGTTGGGGTTGCTGACTCGGGATTGAGTTTATTCAATACTGAAAAGTTCGAGGATTTTTTCAAACTTAGGGTAAACACTGGTAATGCGAACTTTCACGAGCGGGTCAACTCGTATTGGCGTTGCGCATCAGGAAGGAATATATGTCACAAAGAGTCAGAGTCTGGGATCTGCCAACCCGTGTTTTCCATTGGGCACTGGTGCTCAGCATGATCGGACTCGTGGTAACCAGTCAAATCGGCGGCAATGCGATGCAATGGCACTTCAAGTTTGGCTACGCAGTGCTCAGTTTGCTTCTGTTTCGCATTATTTGGGGGCTGATCGGGGGACGCTGGTCACGGTTTGTCTCGTTTAGCTACCCCCCATCTGCAATTCTGGGCTATTGGCGAGGTGAAAAACGACTTGAATACAGTGTCGGACACAGCCCGGTTGCGGCAGGTTCCGTCTTCGCCATGTTGCTTGCACTGCTGGCACAAGTGGTTAGTGGATTGATGAGTGACGACCAAATTGCCGCGGCTGGCCCAATGACTCAATATGTGTCGGGGGCTATCGTCAGTTTGTCCACCGGGTATCACAAAGAGGTGGGCAAGTTCATTCTCATTGCGCTGGTGCTGCTGCATCTGGCTGCGATCGGTTTTTACTTTTTCAAGAAGAAAGTCAATCTGGTTTCACCCATGATCCATGGCGACAAAACCCTTCCTGCCAACATTTCACCTTCCCGCGATGACGCAGGTTCGCGCTTGCTCGCTGCGGTGGTGTTCGGAGTTTGTGCTGGCGCTGTTTGGTGGATGCTGCGACTGGCCGGGCCTGCTTCAGGGTAAATATTGCGACCATCGCAAGCGGCTAAACTTCACAGCCTGTCTGTCCATGCCTGAAACCAGATGCAACGCCTGCCAATTGAAATCATCACGCCTATTGGACTGCAGGCGCTCGATGCCACCCGTATGTTATTTCGCGAATATGCACAAGCGCTGGGCATCGATCTCTGTTTTCAAGGGTTTGAAAGCGAGCTGGACACGCTACCAGGCCACTATGCAGAGCCAGATGGACTGCTACTGCTTGCACTCGTGAATGGCACACCAGCCGGCTGCTGCGCACTTAGGCAGTTGCCTGAGGCAGGCTATGCCAATGCTTGTGAAATGAAGCGCCTGTATGTGCGACCGATGTTTCGTAGGCTGGGTTTGGGACGCCATCTGGCAGAGGCCATCATGGATGGCGCCCGGCTAAAGGGGTATGACCGTGTGCTGCTCGATACCCTGGACGAAATGGAAACGGCTCGTGCCTTGTATGATGAGTTAGGGTTTGTTGAAGTGCCGCCTTATTATCATAACCCTATCCCCGGAGCACACTATCTGGAGGCGAAGTTGTAAGCGAGATTTGACGACATGCCGCCTAAATCCCGCAACAAGTCACAAAATTCACGCCACGACTTGGGCCAGCAAAGTTGCAGCGTCACTTACTTCAAATTTGCCAGGCCCCTCAATGTTGAGCGACGCGACCTTGCCGTCCCTCACCAGCATCGAGTAGCGGTTGCTGCGCAGTCCCAAACCTTTGCCGTGCAGGTCCAATGTCAGTCCAACAGCCTTGGTAAAGGCAGCATCGCCATCGCCAAGCATACGAACTTTGCCCGCAGTTTTCTGATCACGCGCCCAGGCACCCATTACAAATGCATCATTCACGCTGACGCACCAGATCTCATCAACACCAAGCGCCTTGAATTTGTCGAATTCCTGCACGTATCCGGGCACATGTTTGGCAGAGCAGGTGGGGGTAAAGGCGCCAGGCAGTGCAAAAAGGGCGATCGTTTTACCCGCAGTAGCTTTGACGGTATCAATCGGATTGGGGCCGATGCTACAGCCTTCACTTTCAACCTCCGAGAACTCCATCAGGGTTGCCGCCGGGAGGGTATCGCCTACTTTGATCATGTGGAACTCCAAAAATATACTGTGAAAATGAGGGGCATTGAAAATAAGCCCGGAAATGAAAACGACCCACATTGTGGGCCGTTTTCGATGCGCCTGCAGGCGATGTCAATGAAGACTTAAACTGCAGCGGCTTTTTCAACCAGACGGGTGGCAACCCAGTTCTTGGTCTTGGAAATCGGACGGCTTTCCGTGATTTCGATGACATCACCCAGTTTGTACTCGCCCTTTTCGTCATGGGCGTGGTATTTGCTGGATTTACCGACGATCTTGCCGTAGAGCTCGTGTTTCACACGCCGCTCAATCAGCACGGTCACAGTCTTGGCACGCTTGTCGCTGACCACCTTGCCAACCAAGGTGCGCTTGAGGGATTTTTTAGCTTCCGTCATTTATCGCTCCTTATTTGGCGGATTTTTCAGCGCTTTGCTTCTCGACAAGAATGGTCTTGGCGCGGGCAATGTCGCGGCGCGTGGAGCGCAGCGTAGCGGTGTTGTTGAGTTGTTGCGTGGCTTTTTGCATACGCAGGCCAAAGTGGGCTTTCTGGAGCGCTTTGACTTCCGCTTGCACACCGGCAACGTCTTTTTGGCGCAGTTCAGCAGCTTTCATTTCTTTCTTCTCCTGATTACTGGCCAATCATGCGAGCCACAAACGTGGTGCGCAGGGGCAGCTTGGCAGCTGCCAGGCGAAACGCTTCACGTGCAAGCTCTTCGGGAACACCGACGATCTCGTACAGAACCTTGCCCGGCTGGATTTCAGCCACGTAATATTCCGGATTACCTTTACCGTTACCCATGCGAACCTCTGCGGGTTTCTGGGAAATTGGCTTGTCCGGAAAAATCCGGATCCAGATACGGCCACCACGCTTCACGTGACGGGAAATTGCACGACGTGCAGATTCAATTTGACGGGCCGTCAGACGACCCCGATCGGTGGACTTCAGACCAAAATCACCGAACGCCACCGTGTTGCCACGGGTAGCGACGCCAGTGTTACGGCCTTTTTGCTCCTTGCGATACTTTCTACGAGCTGGTTGCAGCATTTTATTTCTCCGTGTTTCTCAACCGATTACTCGGTCTTGGCACCGTCAGCTGCTGCAGCTGGCGCGGCTACCTTGCGGACGCGCTTAACGGCGGTTTTCGGGGTATCAGCTCCGGCGGCTTCCGCCGGTTTGTCGCTGCCATCGGCCGGGGCGGCATTGCCACCCGCTGGACGACGTGCAGCACGTGCGGGTGGACGATCACCTTGAGGACGGTCACCCCCGGGACGGCCAGGGCCATCACGACGCGGGCCGCGGGGGCGGCGCTCGTCGTCCGGACGCGGTGTTTCCACTGCCGGCAGATCATTGCGACCCAGGGTATCACCCTTGTAGACCCAAACCTTCACGCCAATCACACCATAGGTGGTTTTGGCTTCGGACGTACCGTAATCGATGTCAGCACGCAGGGTGTGAAGTGGCACGCGGCCTTCGCGGTACCACTCACAACGTGCGATTTCAATACCGTTGAGGCGACCGGACGACATGATCTTGATGCCCAAGGCACCCAGACGCATGGCGTTTTGCATGGCACGCTTCATTGCCCGGCGAAACATGATGCGCTTCTCAAGCTGCTGGGTAATGCTGTCTGCAATGAGCTTGGCATCAATTTCAGGCTTGCGAACTTCTTCGATGTTTACGGCAACAGGTACACCCAGCTGTTTACCGAGATCGCGCTTCAAGTTTTCGATATCTTCGCCCTTTTTACCTATCACAACGCCTGGGCGAGCGGAGAAAATCGTGATTCGTGCATTTTTGGCTGGACGCTCGATCAAAATACGTGATACCGAAGCACTTTTCAGTTTGGTTTTGAGATATTCACGCACCTTGATATCTTCGGCCAGCATACCCGCGAAGTCACGATCATTGGCATACCAGCGAGAGGACCAGTTGCGACTGATCGACAGGCGAAAGCCGGTTGGGTTTATCTTTTGTCCCATAGTTTCCGGTCCTCTTTCAGTTACCAACCGTCACGTACACATGGCACGTGGGTTTGCGGATTTGGTTGCCACGGCCTTTTGCGCGGGCCGTGAAACGCCGCAACGAGGCACCTTGTTCGACATAAATGGTTTTCACCTTGAGTTCGTCGATATCAGCACCATCGTTGTGCTCGGCATTGGCGATGGCCGACTCCAGAACTTTCTTGATGATCACGGCAGCTTTCTTTTGCGTGAACTGCAGGATGTTCAGGGCTTGGTCAATTTTTTTGCCGCGAATCATATCCGCGACCAAGCGACCTTTGTCTACCGACAAACGGACGCCACGAAGGGTTGCACGTGTTTCCATGGTCACCTCCTTATTTCTTTACGACTTTTTTGTCAGCAGGATGGCCCTTGAAAGTACGGGTGAGTGCGAACTCGCCCAACTTATGCCCTACCATTTGATCGGTGATATAGACGGGTATGTGCTGCTTGCCGTTATGCACGGCAATAGTCAAGCCGATGAACTCGGGCAGGATCATGGAACGGCGCGACCAGGTCTTGATCGGCTTTTTGTCCTTGGTGGTAACGGCTTTGTCAGCCTTGGCTACCAGGTGATGATCAACGAATGGACCTTTTTTGAGAGAGCGAGTCATTTACGTTCCCCTTACTTCTTGCGACGCGACACGATCATGACCTGCGTGCGCTTGTTGTTACGGGTACGGTAACCCTTGGTCAGATTACCCCAAGGATCGACTGGGTGACGGCCTTCACCGGTCTTGCCCTCGCCACCACCGTGCGGGTGATCAACCGGGTTCATCACAACACCACGAACGGTTGGGCGAATACCCATCCAGCGCTTCACGCCGGCTTTGCCCAAACGGCGCAGGCTGTGCTCTTCATTGGCGACCTGCCCAATAGTGGCACGACAGTCGATGTGAATCTTGCGGACTTCACCGGAGCGCATACGAACCTGAGCGTAAGTACCTTCACGCGCCAGCAGCGTTGCTGATGCACCAGCCGAACGCACTACCTGTGCGCCTTTGCCGACCTGCAACTCGATGCAGTGAATGATGGAACCCACGGGAATGTTGCGAATCGGCAAAGTATTACCCACACGGATTGGCGCCTCAGCGCCATTCAGGATGGTTGCACCGACTTCCAGACCGCGCGGCGCGATGATGTAGCGACGCTCACCGTCGGCGTAACACACCAGAGCGATGTGCGCTGAACGGTTGGGATCGTACTCAATGCGCTCGACTTTGGCCGCAATGGCATCTTTGTTACGCACAAAGTCAACCACACGATAATGATGCTTGTGACCACCGCCCTTGTGGCGGGTTGTGATGTGACCATTGTTATTGCGACCGGCATGCTGAAACTGGGGCTCCAGCAACGGCGCAAAAGGCTCACCCTTGTACAGATGGTCACGCGAAATCTTCACCACGCCACGACGGCCTGGTGAGGTTGGTTTCATTTTGATAACAGCCATGATTACGCAGCCTCCCCACCGAGGTTCAGCTCTTGACCAGGCTTCAGCGTCACATAGGCTTTGCGAACGTTGTCGCGACGACCAGTGGACTTGCCAAAACGCTTGGTCTTGCCTTTGATGTTGACAACCGAGACGCCCTTGACTTCAACCTTGAACATCAATTCCACAGCAGCCTTGATTTCATACTTGGTTGCGTCTTGCAGCACCTTGAAGGTCACCGAATTGCTCTTGTCCGCAATCATTGTGGCTTTTTCAGACACGATGGGAGCGACCAGAACCTGCATCAGACGGCCTTCTTCAAACTTGCACAGATTGGGACCGTGGCTCATGCGAACATCTCCTTGAGTTTGTCCATGGCAGCCTTGGTAACCAAAACCTTACGGTAGTGCACCAGCGACACCGGATCGGCGTAACGGGGCTCAACTACCAGGATGTTCACCAGGTTGCGTGAAGCCAGGTACAGGTTTTCGTCGACCTCGTCGGCAATCACCAGCACGGATTCCAGATTCATGGCCTTGAACTTGGCGGCCAGCGGTTTGGTTTTAGGGGAGTCCACCTTGATGGAATCAACCACAGCCAGACGGCCTTCGCGCGCCAGTTGCGAGAAGATGGATGCCATACCGGCACGGTACATCTTCTTGTTGATTTTCTGAGTGAAATTTTCGTCAGGCATGTTCGGGAAAATCCGGCCACCTCCACGCCACAGTGGCGAGGACGTCATACCGGCACGGGCGCGGCCCGTTCCCTTTTGCTTGAATGGCTTCTTGGTCGAGTGTTTGACCTGCTCGCGATCTTTCTGGGCACGGGTGCCCTGACGCGCGTTGGCCTGGAAAGCGACCACAATCTGGTGGACCAGATCTTCATTGTATTCACGACCAAATACAGTCTCCGGCACCTCGAATTTCGAAGTCGCCTGACCCTGGTCATTCAGGAGTTCGAGCTGCATCAGTTCGCTCCTTTCGCGGCATCGCCTTTAGCCTTGGCCTTGACGGCAGGGCGGACAGTTACAAAACCACCAGCCGAACCGGGAATCGCACCCTTGATCAACAGCAATTGACGCGCTTCGTCGATACGAATCACATCAAGGTTTTGCGTAGTAACTGTATCGTCACCCAAATGACCTGTCATGCGCTTGCCAGGAAACACGCGACCAGGATCCTGAGCCATACCAATGGAGCCAGGAACATTGTGAGAACGACTGTTACCGTGCGACGCACGTTGAGAGCTCATGTTGTGGCGCTTGATGGTGCCGGCGTAACCCTTACCAATGCTCGCACCCTGCACATCGACCTTCTGCCCGACAACGAACACGGCAGACACAGGCACAGTTGCACCCGCTTTGTACTGGGAAGCAGCATCAGCTGCGATACGGAATTCCCGGCTGATTTCACCAGCCTCAACGCCGGCTTTTGCAAGGTGGCCAGCCGCGGGCTTGGTTACACGCGAAGCTTTTCGCGAACCGAACGTCACCTGCAAGGCAACGTAGCCGTCATTCTCTTTGGTTTTAACCTGGGTCACACGGTTGTTTGACACATCCACCACCGTCACAGGAACTGCATCCCCGTCATCGGTGAATAGGCGCATCATGCCAACCTTGCGTCCCAGCAATCCCAAGTGATTGCTTTGACTCATTGTTTTCTCCGTAACCTTCACCGCGGCAACTTCAATTGGCCACCACGTTTTTGTGTGAAAGACTGTTAATGATTCTCTGGCAGAAACGACCAAGCCATTTCTGCCGAGCCTTAGAGTATATCCCGAACTTTGCAGCCGGGCAAGCCCCTCAAAGACCCACTTTGACGTTTTTCAATCGGCAAGAAAAGCCGTTTTATTGCAGCTTGATTTCCACGTCCACGCCCGCAGGCAGATCAAGCTTCATCAGGGCATCAACTGTTTTATCTGTTGGATCAACGATATCCATCAAGCGCTGGTGCGTTCGAATTTCCAGTTGATCTCGGCTTGTTTTGTTGACGTGCGGGGAGCGCAAAACGTCAAAACGCTTCATGCGGGTTGGCAAGGGCACGGGGCCTTTGACAATCGCGCCGGTGCGCTTGGCGGTGTCCACAATCTCGGCGGCCGATTGGTCGATAAGCTTGTAATCAAACGCCTTGAGGCGAATGCGGATTTTTTGTTTGGTAGCCATGGTAATTCCTTATGTTTGCGAATTACGCAATAATTTTGGCCACAACCCCGGCACCCACCGTCTTGCCACCTTCGCGGATGGCGAAACGCAGACCTTCTTCCATGGCGATCGGGTTGATCAGCTTCACCGTGATCGATACGTTGTCGCCCGGCATCACCATTTCCTTGCCTTCTG
>JBJOPS010000039.1:0-45070 GCA_046050465.1 Pseudomonadota bacterium
GTAGAAGCTGGTCTCGAACAAGGCTTCTTCGGCTCCCAGGTCAGACAGGCCAAACCATTGCTGCAAGCAATGAATGCGAAGCATCATTGCAAGATCAAACGGCGGGCGTCCCGTCTTGGCCACAGGTGCGTGCGGCGTGATCAGCGCCAGCAGTTCGCCCCACGGCATGACTTGCTCCATCTCGTCGAGCAGAATTTGTTTGCGCGTTCGCCGCGTGCTCAAATCAAGGCCAAGGTCTTTTTGTTTCATGCCGGAATCAACCGCAATTTGCGTGCCTCAGTCACGTATTTGGCGGAATAGTTTTGAACATCATCCCTAACAAAATGAATCGTGAAAATTAAAATAGACACCCAAGTTTGTAGATGCTGCGCTGCGCACGCTAGTCAAATTTTTAGTGGATTACTTTTAGGGCATAACATCGATTACTTCGAATGCGCCGTTTGCGGATACGTACAAACAGAATCCCCGTATTGGATGGAGCGAGCCTATTCGTCCGCAATAAACAACTGCGATACAGGCATCATGGTTCGTAATCAGGCCAATGTCGGCTTGGTTTTGGCAACCCTGACTGCCTTAAATCAAATAAATGGTCGCGTTGTGGACTGTGCGGGGGGTTATGGAATACTTGTTCGTCTTTTGCGAGACCGAGGTATCGATGCGCTGTGGTCTGATTCATTCTGTAAAAATTTACTCGCAGTCGGTTTTGAATACACAGCAGAAAAAGCCAATCTTGTTACCGCGTTCGAAGCTTTTGAACATTTTGTAGACCCCGCACTTGAAGTTGAAAAGTTATTTGCAATTGCCCCTAACTTACTCATCTCAACAGCGCTTATTGCAACGCCTGCCCCGGCGCCAAATGCGTGGTGGTACTACGGCCTTGATCACGGTCAGCATATTGGGTTTTTTCGTCTTCAGACACTCCAATTGATTGCCCAAAAATTTGGCAAGCACTTGGTAACGGATGGTGTGGGGTGCCATTTGTTTACTGACAAGCCTGTAAGTTCAACGCGATGGAATTTAAACATGCGCATAGCGCGGCGATTGCCGTTTCTTTACGGCCGTAAGCTCGAATCCAAGGTTTGGAAAGATTTTGAAAAGATGAGCAGCAGCCGATGAAAATCGTCTTCGACCACCAAATATTCACTCAGCAGTCTTATGGCGGCATCTCTCGCTATTTTGTGCGCTTGGCGCAAGGGCTGCTTGCTTTAGGCCATCAGGCTGACGTGGTGGCGCCGATACACCGCAACCGGTATCTCAAAGATTTACCGGCGCAGCATGTGCACGGTCTGCAGCTTGAGCGATTTCCGCCCAAAACAGGTCGCTTATTCATGCTGGCTAATGACCATCTCAGCAAGTTAAAAATGGGCAATATTGGTGCAGACTTGTTGCACGAAACCTATTACAGCGCTAAGCCGGTAAGCACTGCAGTCAAGAGGCGGGTGATATCCGTCTACGACATGATCCACGAGAAGTATCCGGCCAATTTTTCTGCTGTTGATCCAGCAATCAGATTCAAGCGACTAGCGGTTGACCGTGCTGACCATGTCATTTGTATATCGCACAGCACCAAGAACGACCTGTGTGCGCTTTTTAGAGTGCCAGAGCATAAAGTGTCGGTGGTACATCTTGGGTACGAAAAGTTCAACCAGCGGCCTGATGCCGCCGCTGCACTGCCAGCGGGCCAAATAGTTCGGCCCTTCTTGCTTTATGTGGGCTCACGCGGGGGCTACAAAAACTTTGACCGCATGCTTAAGGCTGTGGCATCGCGCCCAGCTTTAAAAAACGATTTTGATGTGCTCGCCTTTGGTGGCGGCGCATTCAATGCAGCCGAGCAGGCACTCATCACCACGCTGGGGTTTGCCCCCAACGCAGTGCGCCAAGTGGGGGGTGACGACGCTGTGCTGGGCAGCCTCTATGCCCAAGCCCATGCCTTTGTCTATCCGTCGGTCTACGAGGGCTTTGGCCTGCCACCCTTGGAGGCCATGGCGCACGACTGCCCGGTGGTCACCAGCAACAGCAGCTCCATGCCCGAAGTGGTGGGCAATGCAGGCGCGTATTTTGACCCGTTAGACATTGAAGCCCAGGCCGAGGCTATTTGCAGCGTGGCGTTTGATGAACAGCGCCGAAGCGAGTTGATTGCATTGGGGCGGCAACGCTTGCCCTTGTTCTCTTGGGAGCGTTGCGCATTAGAAACGCAGGCGGTCTATCAAAAAGTGCTTCAAGCGAAGGGGGCGAAATGAAAGCGTTGATATGTGGTGTGGGTGGCCAAGACGGTGCCTACCTGGCACAGCTGCTTTTGGAAAAAGGCTATGAAGTGTGGGGGACCTCACGGGATGCCCAAATTACAGATTTTCGAAATCTGAGGCTGCTCAATCTGCACCATCGCGTCAACCTGTGCTCTATGGCGCCTACGGATTTCCGGAGTGTTCTTTCTGCGCTTAGTCGGTGCGGGCCCGATGAGGTTTATTTTTTGGCGGGACAAAGCTCGGTAGGTCTTTCGTTTGAGCAGCCAGTAGAGACACTGGAGAGCATTACCGTTGGCACTTTGAATATGCTTGAGGCTATCCGGTTTTTGGGGGGCAAAATCCGGATGTACCACGCAAGCTCGAGCGAGTGTTTTGGGGATGTGGGGTGTGTGCCCGCAAATGAATTGACGCCGTTTCATCCGCGTAGCCCCTACGCAGTCGCCAAAGCGTCGGCGCACTGGATGGTTGCCAATTACCGCGAAGCGTATGGTCTGCACGCTTGCAGCGGCATTCTGTTTAACCATGAGTCTCCGCTGAGGCCGGCCCGGTTTGTGACCCGCAAGATTGTGGATAGCGCACTGCGCATTGCCAGCGGGTCTGCGGAGAAACTAGTACTGGGAAGGCTGGATATTGTTCGGGACTGGGGGTGGGCGCCAGAATATGTGGATGCAATGTGGCGCATGTTGCAACAGGAGCGGGCCGAGGACTTTGTCATTGCAACCGGTGTATCGGTTTCGCTGCAGGATTTTGTGCGGGACGTTTTCATGAGTGTCGGACTGGACTGGTGCGAACACGTTGTGACAGACCCAAAGTTTCATCGCCCGTCAGATATTCGTTGGAGCCGGGGAAGTGCCCATCTGGCGAAATCAGGGCTTGGATGGGAGGCAAAGACAAAGATGCCGGAACTGGCAAAGTTGCTGGTGGATGCTGCGCGCGCGGCGGCTCGGCTGCCTGCAAAGGTAGAAGAATGAAGTTGATTTTGTTCCGCGCATTTGCCAACTGGTTATTGCAGACGTTACCGGTGTCGCATTTCTATGCTTTGAAGCGATATTTTTTGAATCATTCCGATATCGCTGTGGCGCCAGATGGCCTTATCAATGGTGGCACACGGTTTTATGGTCGCGGTCGTGTGGATGTGGGTTTGCAGACATGGATTGGTCCCAATTGCAGTTTCTACACTCACCTTGATGCACCGATATGGATCGGAAACCGCTGCGATATTGCGCCAGATGTCAGTTTTGTAACGGGGAGTCATGAAGTCGGTTCGTCTGATCGCCGCGCGGGGGCTGGGGAGGCCAGGCCGATTCATGTTGGAGACGGCTGTTGGATAGGAACCCGTGTGACATTAATTGGGGGAGTTTGTGTTGGACGGGGATCAGTTATCGCGGCTGGTGCGGTCGTGACAGAAAATGTGCCTGAAAACAGTCTGGTGGGGGGTGTTCCGGCCAGGTTGATTCGCCAGTTGGGAAGTGCAGACTGACAAATGGTGGCCTCACGTTTAATTTACCTCTGCAATGCGCTTGATGAACAAACCTGTTCCGAGCGTAGTATTACTTCGGACAGTCCTGCCGCTACACAGAAGGTATTGCAGGTTGCATCCGCCCTGCGCAACTCGGGGGTTGTGGCAGTGGTGCTCAGTCTTGGCCGGGGGCGTCAGCAGGGGTCCGGCAGGTGGTATCCGGCCAAAGTGGTGCGTATAGGGGGTGTTCCCATTGTTTATGCCCCTTTTTTTGACTTTCCCGTTCTGACTCATCTGGTGTCGCTTGTTGGCCTTCTGCCTCTGATTTGGCGTTTGCGGTTTGGTGGTGGCTCTTTTGCTTTGCTTTCGTACAACCGATTGCCACATTACCTGATGGCTATCGAAATGGCCCGATTTCTGCGGTTAAGACGTTTTCTTGATCTTGAAGATGGAGATGTGCAGGAGAGTATCTCTACGTTCCGTCGCTGGGTTGCGTGGGTTTTGGCGGCGCGGTTTGACCGTCTTTGCAATGCCGGAGCCATGTTGGCGGCCAGTGCTTTAAGCCGGCAGTATGCCGGGCAGCGGACCATTTGCTGTTACGGTGTCGCCTCACCCGTGATCGGTGATCGCAATTGGTTTGCAAAGCCACTGGTGGTGCTTTTGGGGGGGACTTTGCAGCGCACTACCGGCGGGCAGCTCTTTTTCGATGCGGTCAACCATCTTCGGACATTGGCGCTGCCAGAGCTTGCAGATCTCGAGTTTGTAGTCACGGGCAAGGGAGACATGGCAGACAGTCTGCAAGTTCTCGGGGCAGGCGATGGGTTCCCCAAAGTCAAGTTTCTCGGCAGTGTGCCGCGTGTCGACTATGTTCGAACCGTTCAGCAGGCACACGTAGGGATGGCTTTGAAGTTGCCTGGCAGTGATCTTGCCGATACGACTTTTCCTTCAAAAGTCATTGAGTTGGCATCGGGTGGTTTGCTGGTTCTGTCAACACGTGTAAGTGATGTTCCTGCCTTGTTTCGTGAAGATGGGGCGGTATACGTCAACAGCGAAGACCCCAAGGAGCTTGCCGAACGTCTGCTCTGGCTGGTGCGCAATAGGGATGCGGTTGCGCAGACCGCTATGCGGGGGCAGGCTTATATTGAGGAAGCTTGTTCTCCCAAAAAAGTGGGGCAGTTTCTAAAAGAATTCTTCTTTCCATCCAAAGATGTGAATTGTCAGAAAGGCGATGGTCAATGAAGATCGTATGCTGGCAAAGCGTGCTGACCGAGCACCAAGTGCACACACATCGCGCACTGGAGAAGCTTACTGGCGAACCCATTGAGTTTATTCTGGGGATGCGGGAACTTGCAGAACGAAGGAGTCAGGGCTGGACGCCTGTCGATTTGGCCGGACTGTCTGTGCATGATTTGCCGCCACACGGCTGGTGGCGGGTTGGAGTTAGCTTGTTGCGGCGATACCCGGATGCGCTGCATATTTTTAACGGAATGTGGGGCGACAGACGTTTCTTTCCGTTGCTTATCTACGCGCAGTGGAACGGCATTCGAACCGGTTTGATTACTGAGCCTTTCTCAGACTCAAAACAGAGTTACTTCGGCAATGAACGGAAATGGATGGGCAGATTTAAGACAATTGCACGGCCGTTGGCTTACCGAGTTGCTGGCAGTTTGGTCGCACGCCGGATGGCGGCAGTTTTTGCGATTTCGTCCAAGGCTGTAAGTCAGTTTAGAGCGATGGGATTTAAGGGCGAGCAAATCTTCCCCTTTGGTTATTTTGTTCCCCCCACCATTCATGATGGTGTAGATAACTTCCCGTGTGACGTGTCGGCCGCGCTGCGCCTGGTTTTTGTGGGCAGTCTGATAGAACGAAAAGGACTAACTACCCTATTGGATGCAATGAAGCTGTGTCGCGATTCAGATGTGCGCGTATTGCTTGACGTATATGGTCCGGGAAGCCCGCCTGGTCCCGAGGCCATCCCACCGGGCGTGGAATTTCGGGGGGTGGTGTCTTTTGGACAAGCACAGTTGGTTGTCCGCAACTACGATGTACTCGTATTGCCCAGTTTGCATGATGGCTGGGGCGTTGTCGTGAACGAGGCGCTTCTCAAGGGGGTTCCGGTAATTGTCAGTGATGCGGTAGGCGCACGTACGCTGGTAGAAAAATCCGGCGCCGGAGCCATTTTTGTTGCGAGTGATTCGGATGGGCTTGCGCGGGTCATTTCGGATCTGGTTGGAGCTCCTCAACTGTTGGAACAATGGAGAAAAGCAGCCGCAAATTTTCAGCGTCAGTTGTCGCCAGAAGTGGCGGCCAACTATCTTTACGATTGCCTGCTTTTTGTTTCCGGATCTTCTAAAGATAAACCCAGCGCACCGTGGTACGTATGAAGCAATTACATATCGTTCACGATATTTCGGTGCGATCCGGCGGGCTGGGCCTGGCTGCCTTGCGCTACGCCCATGCTGTGGCGAAGGCGGGAGCGCGTGTCACCTTGTTTGTGGCCAGACGAACAGGCGATGAAATTGATTTCCGCTGGGGTGACGAGCAGTTTGCTGTTGTCGGCTCGGCTTCACGTTCCCGTGCTGGTGGCCTGTTAGGTCAAGTCGTGGCGATCCGTAAGTGCCTGCATGAAAGTGAATTTGATATTGTTCATTTACATGGCACATGGTCGCCAATTTTGGCAATGGCAGCCTATATGGCGAGTTCGAGGAGTATTCCCTATCTGGTGTCGCCCCATGGTTGCCTTGAACCATGGGCTCTTGGGCATCGCAAGGTAAAAAAGCAGGTGGCGTTGGCCGTTTATCAGCAGCGTGTTTTTAAAAAGGCATCTATGCTGGTTGCGACTTCAGGTCAAGAGCTTGGAAGTATTCGGGTTGCGGGTCTCACCGGCCCAGTTGCTGTGCTTTCCAATGGTGTGGATCTGGTTGCTGAGCCAAGGCGATGTAGCGCTAGTGAAAGAAAGATACTCTTTCTTTCCCGTATTCACCCGCAAAAGGGGCTTGGCGATCTTGTGCTGGCGTGGGCACGGGTGCGGCAGCCAGGGTGGCGGGTGGTGATTGCCGGCCCGAGCGAAGGGGGCTTCGAAGATGAGCTCAAGTTGCTGATTCGAACACAGGGTTTGGAGGGTGATTTTGAATTCCCCGGCCTGGTTTTAGGGGAAAGGAAAGAGCGCTGTTTTGCAGAGGCAGATGTCTTCGTTTTGCCGACTTATTCAGAGAATTTTGGTATTGCAGTGGCGGAGGCGCTTGCACGTGGTATTCCCGTGATTACCACAACGGGTGCTCCGTGGCAGGAAATCGAAACGCATCGATGCGGTTGGTGGGTGGCTCCTGGTGTTGATGGTGTGGCGAACGGGTTAGCTGCGGCAATGACCATGTCCCGTGAAGCACTGGCAGGGCTGGGTGCTCGTGGAAAAAAGCTGATCGAAGAAAAGTATTCCTGGGATCGGGTTGGGCGCGATGCCTTGCGTGCAAGTGAATGGATGCTGCAACCTGTTGGTGTGCATCCGGAGTTCATCGACCTTGCTCAAGGCCATTGATGCCTGGGTGATTGAAAGACGGAGAAAGAAATGAATGGCGTGTTATTGATTTCAGGTGGAACGGGGTCATTTGGCAACGCCGTGCTTCGCCGCTTTTTGGATTCAGATCTTGCCGAAGTCCGCATCTTCAGCCGAGACGAGAAAAAGCAGGATGACATGCGCAAACGCTATGCCAATCCCAAGCTCAAGTTCTACATTGGTGATGTGAGAGACCCCCGCAGCGTGGCGGCTGCGATGCGTGGCGTGGACTACGTGTTTCATGCTGCGGCGCTCAAGCAGGTGCCTTCTTGCGAATTCCATCCCATGGAGGCTGTGCGTACAAACGTGTTGGGAACAGAAAACGTCCTGGGTGCGGCGATTGCCGCCGGCGTCAGGCGCGTGGTTTGCCTCAGTACCGACAAGGCCGTTTATCCCATCAACGCCATGGGCATCAGCAAGGCCATGATGGAGAAGGTCATGGTGGCCACCAGCCGAAACCTGGAGGGCACGGGCACGGTGATTTGTGGCACACGCTACGGCAACGTGATGGCGTCTCGTGGCTCGGTGATTCCGCTTTTTGTGGACCAGGTGCAGGCGGGCAAGCCCATCACCATCACCGACCCGAGCATGACGCGCTTCATGATGACGCTTGAAGACGCGGTGGACTTGGTGCTGTATGCCTTCGAGCATGGCCGCAATGGGGACATCTTTGTCCAGAAGGCACCCGGAGCGACGGTGCAAGTGCTGGCGCAAGCTATATTGCAGCTCATGGGCAAGCCCAGCCACCCTATCCAGGAGATCGGCACGCGGCATGGCGAGAAGCTTTATGAGACTTTGCTGGGCCGGGAGGAGATGGCCTGTGCCGAGGATATGGGCCAGTATTTCCGTGTGCCGCCAGACGGACGCGATTTGAACTATGAGAAGTTTGTCGAGGTGGGCGAGCGCCGCCTCACGCAGAGCCTGCATGGCGAAGACTACAACTCGCACAACACGACGCAGTTGGACGTGGCCGGCATGAAGGCGCTCCTGCTCAAGCTTGATTTCATGCAGCGCATCGCGCGCGGTGAAGAGGCTGTCGCCGAGGAATGAAGGCATGAGGGTGCTCATTACCGGGGCCGATGGGTTTGTGGGGAAGAATCTCCAGTTGTGTCTTCGTGAGCGCAAGGACGTCGAGGTCGTGACTTACACGCGGGCCGATAGCACGAAGGATCTCCCCCAGCGACTTAACGGCGTGGACGTCGTATTTCATCTGGCGGGCGTGAACCGTCCCCAAGATCCCCAGGAGTTCGTGGCCGGCAACTCGGAGTTGACCCGGGCACTCAGCCTCGCGGTACAAAGTGCCAGCCGCCCCATGCGCGTGTTGCTGAGTTCATCGACTCAAGCGCGTCTCGATAACCCGTATGGCTCCAGCAAGCGGCAAGCCGAGCAAGCGGTGCAGGCGTTAGCCGGCGTCAACGGAACCTCGGTGCACGTGTTTCGTTTGCCCAATGTGTTTGGCAAGTGGTGCAAGCCCAATTACAACTCGGCTGTGGCGACTTTCTGCCATAACATCGCGCGTGGTCTGCCGGTGCAGATTAACGACCCGAATGCGAGCGTGACGCTGGTGTACATCGACGATGTGCTCGATCGCTTCATCAGTTTGATGGATGGTGCGGATGCTGGCCTTGACGCCGAGGGTTTTGAGACGATTGCGCCACAATACACAGTGACAGTGGGCGAGTTGGCTCGTCAGATCACCGCGTTTCGCGAGAGTCGCGACAGCTTGGTCATCGACCGCGTCGGGACGGGCTTGGTACGCGCCCTCTATGCCACCTATGTGAGCTACCTGCCCGTAGAAAGCTTTGCCTACGAGGTGCAGCAGCACGCTGATCGGCGCGGGGTTTTCGTGGAGATGCTGAAGACGCCGGATTGCGGCCAGTTTTCTTTCTTCACCGCGCACCCCGGTATCACTCGGGGGGGGCACTATCATCACACAAAGACCGAGAAATTTCTGGTCATCAAAGGCCAGGCCCGTTTCCGGTTTCGTCATATGCAGACTGGTCAGGCGCACGAGCTTGAAACTCGGGGCGAAAAGCCAGAAATCGTGGAGACGGTCCCGGGTTGGACGCATGACATCACCAATACCGGTAGCGAAGAAATGGTGGTCATGCTGTGGGCCAACGAGATATTTGATCGGGCCAAGCCGGATACTTATGCCTGCCCTGTGTAACTGGACAAGGAATTCCCAACCATGTCGCTGAAAAAACTCAAGGTCATGACGGTGGTCGGTACCCGCCCCGAGATCATTCGCTTGTCTCGCGTATTGGCCCGCCTGGACGAGCACTGCGACCATGTGTTGGTGCACACGGGGCAGAACTACGACTACGAGCTGAATCAGGTTTTCTTCGATGATCTGGGTATCCGCAAGCCAGATCATTTTCTTGACAGCGCCACCAATTCGACCGGTGCGGCGCACACCATCGGCAACTTGATCATTGCCGTGGATCGCGTGCTTGAGCAGGAGCGCCCCGAAGCCATGCTGGTGCTGGGCGATACCAACAGTTGCTTGTCGGTGATTCCGGCCAAGCGCCGGAAGATTCCGATCTTTCACATGGAGGCGGGTAATCGCTGCTTTGATCAGCGTGTACCCGAAGAGACCAACCGGCGCATCGTGGATCACACGGCTGATATAAATCTCACCTACAGCACGATTGCGCGGGATTACCTGCTGCGCGAAGGTCTGCCACCGGACATGGTTATTAAGACCGGTAGCCCCATGTTCGAAGTGTTGACGCACTACAGGCCGCGCATCGATGCGTCGAATGTGCTTCAGCGGCTGGGCCTGAAGCCGGAGCAATATTTTGTGGTCAGCGCCCATCGGGAAGAAAACATTGAGTCGCCGCTGTCGTTTGCCAAGCTCGTGGATGTGCTAAACACGGTGGCCGCAGATTACGGCTTGCCGGTGATTGTTTCCACGCATCCGCGAACGCAAAAGAGGGTGGATGCCACGGCAGTGCGATTTCACCCGCAAATCCGTCTGCTCAAGCCGTTGGGATTCCATGATTATGTGAAGCTGCAGCTTTCGGCACGTGCAGTGCTCTCTGACAGTGGAACTATCAACGAGGAGTCCTCCATTCTGAATTTTCCGGCACTCAATCTGCGCGAGGCGCATGAGCGGCCTGAAGGTATGGAAGAAGCCGCAGTCATGATGGTGGGCTTGGAAGTTGAGCGTGTACGGCAGGCGCTGGCGATTTTGTCTGATCAGGCGCGCGGTGAGAGTCGTGAAATTTTTCAGGTGGCGGATTACAGCATGCCCAACGTATCTGACAAGATGCTGAGAATTATTCACAGTTATACAGACTATGTGAATCGCGTTGTTTGGAAGAAATACTGAGTGTGACGCAATGCATTTGCTAGTGATTACCCAGTATTTCTGGCCAGAGAATTTCCGCATCAATGACTTGGTGGCGGATTTTGTCCGCAGGGGGCATCAAGTTACCGTGTTGACTGGCGTACCCAATTATCCCGAGGGGCAGGTCTTTGAAGACTATCGCCGTAATCCATCAGGGTTTGATGGCTATGCGGGGGCACGGGTCGTGCGTGTCCCCATGTTGTCTCGAGGGCACGGTGCTGTACGTCTGGTGCTTAATTATTTCAGCTTTGCATTGAGTGCGGCGCTCTGTGGCGCATGGCGTTTGCGTAAGGGGGAGTTTGATGCCATTCTGGTTTATGAGCCGTCGCCTGTGACCGTTGGTATTCCTGGTGCCGTATTGCGTTGGTTGACACGAGCCCCCATGGCTTTCTGGGTTCTCGATTTGTGGCCTGAGACGTTGAAGGCTGTGGGCACGGTGCGCTCTTCTTGGGGGTTGCGTCTTGTGGGGTTTATGGTCCAGTGGATTTATCGCCGGTGCGACCTCATCCTCGCGCAATCCAAGAGATTTATCCCTCAAATACGCGCTTATGCCGGTAACTCGCAACGGATCGTATATTTCCCGAGCTGGGCTGAGGCCTTGTTTGTCCAAAATGACAAGCTGCCACCTGCCATGGAGGTCAACCCTGTGCCAGGGAGTTTCACCGTCATGTTTGCTGGCAATATTGGAGAGGCGCAAGATTTTCCGGGCATCTTGGAAGCTGCGCAGCGTATCAAGAATTCCCATCCGCATATCCGCTGGATAGTGTTGGGGGACGGTCGCATGAAACCGTGGGTTGTTCAGGAGCTCGCTGCGCGGCAGTTGACCCACTGCATCCACATGTTGGGACGCTTTCCTGTGGAGCGCATGCCTTCGTTTTTCATGCGCGCCGATGCTTTGCTGGTCTGCCTCAAGAAGGAACCTATCTTTGCTATGACCATTCCCGGGAAACTGCAGTCGTATCTGGCGGTAGGTCGCCCTATTGTGGCCATGCTGGATGGTGAAGGGGCTGATTTGCTGAATGATTCTGGCGCCGGACTGACCTGCCCAGCGGGGGATGCTGCAGGTCTCGCTAACGCCGTTGTGCGCCTGTCGGAGATGAATGAGGTCGAACGTGCGGAGATGGGGCGCAAAGGTCTTGCTTTGTACGAGCAGGAGTTTGAGCGGTCCATGTTGCTTGGGCGGCTGGAGACCTGGATACACCAAATGGTGGTTAAATCCCCTGACGAAACGGAGCGTCTCCAGTGAGCCTGCTTTTGACGGGTGCTTCCGGCTTTGTCGGCAGCGCACTATTGCACAGGCTGGTTGCAACTGGCCAGGGTCTGCGGGCAAGTTACCGGGTCCTGCCACCCACCCTTCCCGCGGGTGTTGAGTGCCTTGCGATTCCTGATTTTCAGTCAGAAGGCGCCTGGCGTGACGCATTGAAGGGCGTGAAAGTGCTTGTCCACGCGGCTGCCAGAGTGCATGTCATGGATGAGGATGCGGCTGACCCCTTGCAGGAGTTCAGACGAATCAATGTCAAAGGCACGTTGGCGCTAGGGCGCTGGGCAGCGGAAACCGGAGTCCAGCGATTTGTGTTCATCAGCTCGGTCAAGGCTCTCGGTGAAGGGACTCTCCCCGGAGCCCCATTTTTTGCCGACACGCCGCCTGCGCCAGAGGATGCGTATGGGATTTCCAAGAGGGAGGCCGAGCAAGGTCTGCAGGAACTCGCGCAAGAAACCGGAATGGAAGTGGTCATCATTCGCCCGCCCTTGGTTTACGGTCCAGGTGTTAAGGCTAACTTTGCATCCATGATGCGTTGGCTGTTTCGGGGGATACCTTTGCCTTTGGGTGCTGTGACGCACAACAGGCGCAGCTTTGTGGCGCTGGACAATTTGGTGGATTTGATTGTGGTGTGCATAAGCCACCCTGCGGCAGCCAATCAAACCTTTCTTGTCAGCGATGGGGATGATTTGTCGACGGTTGAATTACTGCAACGCATGGGGCGCGCATTAGGGCGGCGTGTATATTTGCCCGTTATTCCTGCTTTTTTGCTTAATTGGGGCGCCTGCTTGACCGGTAAAAAAGATGTTTATGATCGTTTGTGCGGCTCGCTACAGGTCGATATCAGAAAGAACCGGCAATTATTGGATTGGGTTCCCCCGTTGACGGTGGATGAAGGGCTTAAGCGTGTAGCAAAAGAGTTCCAGCAATGAAGCGAGTATTTGATGTGGTTATGGCAGTGGTCGGAGGGCTGGCGTTTGTTATTCCCATTTTAGCTATCGTGCTGGCTATCCGCTTGACGTCTGTAGGGCCTGTTATATATTGGAGTAATCGTGTAGGACGAAATAATCGCATATTTAAAATGCCAAAATTTCGTAGCATGCGCATGAATACTCCGGCTTTGGCAACTCATTTACTGGAAAACCCGGAGCAGTGGTTGACTCCGATAGGCTCATTTCTCCGTAAAAGCAGTTTGGATGAGTTGCCACAGCTATGGAGTATTCTCAAAGGGGATATGAGCTTTGTCGGCCCGCGGCCTGCCATGTTTAATCAGCAGGACTTGATTGAGTTGCGTACCAAGGCTGATGTTCATACGCTCATGCCTGGGTTAACAGGGTGGGCGCAGATTAATGGACGGGATGAGTTGCCGACTCTACAAAAAGTGATTTTGGATGAAGAGTATTTGCACCGATGCTCGTTTGGTCTGGATTTAAAGATAATTGCCCTTACGTTTGTCAAAGTATTGAAACGGGAAAGTGTTGCCCACTGATTTCAGATCCATGAAGGAGAAAATGATGACTAATTTGATTGATATCCAAACTCAAATCGAAAAACTGCAAAAGCAGGCCGCCGAAATAAAGTCCAAAGAATTCAATGGCACGGTGCAGGATATTCTTGCCAGAATGCAGGCCTTTGGCATCACGGTCAAAGATTTGCAGGCCGCCAAGCTTGGCAAGGGTGGTCGCAAGGTCAAGGTGGGTGTGTCCAAAGGTCTCAAGGCTTCAAAAAAAGCAAAGACGCCGGTGGCACCCAAATTTCGCGGCCCCAATGGTGAGGCATGGTCTGGCCGTGGCTTGACGCCCAAGTGGCTGGCTGCCTTGATTGCCCAGGGTCACACCAGGGATTCGTTCGCTATCAATGCATAGTCGGGTGCTGGCTTGGCCGCGCTGGGTCAAGCGCCTGGTGGTGATTGGGCTGGATGTGTTGTTGGCGTTGGTTGCAACCTGGCTTGCATTCACGCTCAGGCTGGACGCTTTGAATAGCCCTGCGGGGGCGCAGTGGTGGGTGTATGTGCTGTCGCCGTTGTTGGCTGTGCCCATTTTTGTGCGTTTCGGGTTGTATCGTGCCATTTTTCGGTATACCGGGCAGGCCGCACTCATGGCAACTGGCAAGGCGGTTGCCATGTATGCAATTTTGTTGACTTCCATCTTGTTATGGCAGCAATGGAATATGGTGCCACGTAGCCTGGGTGTCTTGCAGCCGTTGGTTTTTTTGCTGCTGGTGGGTGCAAGTCGTGCTTTTGCGCGGTTTTGGCTGGCTGGTTTTGCTTCTTCTGCGGGTGCGGGGGGCGGTCGTCTTTTGATTTTCGGGGCGGGTACGGTGGGGGCGCAGACTGCTGCCGCGTTGGGTTTGTCTGGTCGGTATCAGTTGGTGGGTTTTGTGGATGATGATCCGGGAAAGGAGCGCCGCAGTATCAACGGGGTGCCTGTGTTTTCTTCAGACAATTTACCGGCTTTGGTAATGAAGGCGCGGGTGTCTGACATGTTGCTGGCCATGCCCAATGCAACCAGGGTGCGGCGCAACCAGATTATCGAGTCGCTGCAGGGGCTGCCAGTGCATGTGCGTACTTTACCCAGCATGACGGATCTGGCTAGTGGCAAGGTTACGGTGCAGGATATCCATGAGCTGGATATTGAAGATTTGCTGGGTCGGGATCCGGTGCCACCGAATGTGGCTTTGCTGGCGCAGGATTTGGCTGGACAGGTTGTTTTTGTCACGGGGGCGGGGGGTAGCATCGGCGGGGAGTTGACCCGCCAGATCGTATTGCAGCGGCCACGCCAGTTGCTGCTTCTGGAGCACAACGAGTTTGGCCTGTATGCCATCCACCAGGAGTTGCAGGCCATTTGCAAGGCCCGGCAGCTAGCGGTGGAGCTGGTGCCCTTGCTTGGTAGCGTATCCAATCCGGCGCGCTTGGCAGCAATCTGCGCTGGCTACCGGCCTGCCACGGTGTACCACGCTGCCGCGTACAAGCATGTGCCCATGGTGGAAGACAACCCCGGCGAGGGTGTGCGCAACAATGTATTCGGCACGTTGAACCTGGCCCGGGCGGTTGCGGCCAGTGGTGCGCGGCGTTTCGTGCTGGTCAGCACCGACAAGGCCGTGCGCCCTGCGAATGTGATGGGGGCGACCAAACGGGTGGCCGAACTGGTGTTGCAGGCGCTGGCCGATGCCGGTACGGGCACTTGCTTTTCCATAGTGCGGTTCGGCAATGTGCTGGGCTCCAGCGGTAGCGTGGTGCCTTTGTTTCGCAAGCAGCTTGCGGCGGGTGGGCCGCTCACGGTTACGCACCAGGAGGTTACACGCTACTTTATGACTATCCCCGAGGCTGCCCAGCTGGTGCTGCAGGCCGGGGCCATGGGGCAGGGCGGTGATGTGTTTGTGCTGGACATGGGGCAGCCCGTGAAGATCATGGATCTGGCGCGGCGCATGGTGCAGCTCTCCGGCCTGTCGGTGCGCGATGCGGCGCACCCTGCGGGCGATATCGAAATTGCCGTGACCGGCTTGCGCGTGGGCGAGAAGCTGTATGAGGAGTTGCTGATTGGCGATAACCCGCAACCCACGGCACACCCGCGCATCATGAAGGCCCATGAGCCGTTCATGCCCTGGGCTGCGCTGGAGCAGGAGCTGCAGGTGTTGCTGCAGGCGGCCAACGCCAATGATGCAGTCGCCATCAAGGCCTTCATGGTCAAGCACGTACAGGGTTACCAGCCGGCCTAGTTGGCCGCTTGCGGCAGGGACACCGCAAGGGTCTGGCCCGGCTATGCGGCACAATTTGCGCTTCTTCCCTCGATTTATATACCGACTTTGACTATGCCTGACGCCAGCGCTCCTGCCCCCATTGCTTCTATTGCTCCTTTTGACAAAGCCCGGATTCTGGCCCAGGCGTTGCCTTACATCCGCAAGTTCCACGGCAAGACCATGGTCATCAAATATGGTGGCAACGCCATGACCGACCCGGCGTTGCAAAAGACGTTTGCCGAAGACGTGGTGCTGCTCAAGCTGGTGGGCATCAACCCGGTGGTGGTGCACGGCGGTGGCCCGCAGATTGAGAGCGCGCTCAAGCGCCTGGGCATGCAGGGCCAGTTTATCCAGGGCATGCGCGTGACCGATGGCCCCACCATGGACGTGGTGGAGTGGGTGTTGGGCGGCGAAGTGCAGCAGGACATTGTGGGCCTGATCAATCAGGCCGGTGGCAAGGCCGTGGGCCTGACCGGGCGCGATGGTGCCATGATCCGTGCGCGCAAGCTCAGGATGCTGGACAACCAGGACCCGAGCAAGGAACACGATGTGGGCCAGGTGGGCGACATCGTCAGCGTGGACCCCGGCGTGGTCAAGGCGCTGCAGGATGATGCCTTCATTCCGGTCATCAGCCCCATCGGTTTTGGTGAGCACAACGAGAGCTACAACATCAACGCCGACGTGGTGGCTGCCAAGCTGGCCACGGTGCTGCAGGCCGAAAAGCTGATGATGCTTACCAACATCAGCGGTGTGCTGGACAAGTCGGGCCAGCTGATGACTGACCTGACCGCCAGGCGCATTGACGAGCTGTTTGTGGATGGCACCATCAGCGGCGGCATGTTGCCCAAGATTGCGGGTGCGCTGGATGCGGCCAAGAGCGGGGTGAACTCGGTGCATGTGATCGACGGCCGTGTGCCGCACGTGTTGCTGCTCGAGATACTGACGGATCAGGCCTATGGAACCATGATTCGTGCCAGCTAGACATTCCCTAGGCAAAACCCTTGGGTGCGCTGTGCGAGAATCGTTTCAACCTACTCCCAGAAGCCATGTCTGACGCTGAAATATCTCCTCTACCCGCTGCAGTTGGCAGTGAGCCGGTTGCCCCGGCGCGCAAACGACCCAAACCGGGCGAGCGCCGTGTCCAGATTTTGCAGGCGCTGGCCTCCATGCTGGAGCAGCCTGGTGCCGAGCGCGTCACCACGGCTGCGCTTGCGGCCCGACTGGACGTCAGTGAGGCTGCTCTGTACCGGCATTTCGCCAGCAAGGCGCAGATGTTTGAGGGGCTGATCGAATTTATCGAACAAACGGTTTTTTCGCTGGTCAACCAGATAGCTGAGCGGGAGGGTGTGCTTGCCGGCGCTGAAGCAGACGCTGGTAGCCGTTACGCGATCAAGGTTGTCTCCATGTTGATTCAGTTTGCTGAAAAGAACCCCGGCATGACACGTGTGATGGTGGGTGATGCCCTGGTGTTTGAAAATGACCGCTTGCAGGAGCGCATGAATCAGTTTTTCGACAAGATTGAGTCAACACTCAAGCAAAGCCTGCGCGTCTCGCTGGATGAGTCGGGCTCGGCAACGCCGAGTGTTGATGCGCAGGTTCAGGCATCGGTGCTGACTGCGTTTGTTATGGGGCGGTTGCAGCGTTTCGCCAGGTCCGGGTTCAGGCGTTTGCCATCTGAACACTTGGAGGCGAGCCTGGCGTTGTTGCGGTAGCGAGGGGCCCTCTTGGTTGAGCATCCGGGCTTAATTTGCTGCAAAATAGCACGATCGTTCTATTTTTAGAAAATTGATGTCAGCCAATCTTCCATCTATCAAAACCAGTCTTGCTGATCTGGTTAGCCACAGTCGGCTGGCCGGGGTGCATGGCCGGGCTGTCCATAAAGGTCAGCAGACCAAAATGGCTATCGTGGATGCTGCGTTGGGACTGGCCACCCAGATTGGGCTGGAGGGGTTGAGTATTGGTGCGTTGGCTGAGGTTATGCACATGAGTAAATCTGGTGTATTTGCTCACTTTGGCTCACGGGAGGAGCTTCAAATTTCCGTGATCCGTGAGTACCATGACCGCTTCGAGCAGGAAGTGTTTTATCCGGCCCTTGATGAGGAGCGGGGCTTGCCCCGTGTTCGCGCGCTGTTTGCCAACTGGATGAAGCGCACTTCGGTGGAGATTGACTCCGGGTGTATTTACATCGGTGGTGCGGTGGAGTTTGATGATCGGCCTGGCCCGGTGCGGGATGCGCTGGCCAATTCGGTCAAGACATGGCTGGCGGCTGTACACCGTGCTGTCGTGCAGGCGCAGGAAATGGGCCAGTTGCATGGGGATGCGGATGCACATCAGATGGCTTTTGAAATTCATGGCCTTATCCTTGCCCTGCATTACGAAGCCAGGTTTCTGAAATACCCGGGCTCCATTGCACGTGCCAACACGGGGTTTGCCCATATCCTTTCCCGCTTCGGCCGGGATGTGCAGGCACCCGTCGGGCACCAACCAGCCAAACCAGTTCAGTCCATTCGCAGTTCAAAGGAGTAATTGTCTATGCCAACTTATACGCCCCCATTGCGTGATATGCAGTTTGTGATGCACGAAGTGCTCAAGGTTACTGATGAGTTCAAGGCCATGCCCAAACACGTTGATGCTGACGTCGATACCATCAACGCGGTGCTGCAAGAGGCGGGCAAATTTGCCAGCGAGGTGATATTTCCGCTAAATATTAGCGGGGATGCCGAGGGGTGCAAACTGGACAAAACCTCGCATGAGGTCAAAACACCTGCTGGCTTCAAGGATGCCTACAAGATTTATGTGGAAGGTGGCTGGGCTGCACTCAGCTGTGACCCCGCCTACGGGGGGCAGGGCCTGCCGCTGGTGGTGAATCAGTGCCTGTACGAAATGATGAACTCTGCCAATCAGGCGTGGACGATGTACCCCGGTCTTACCCACGGCGCCTACGCTGCACTGCACACTCATGGCACCGAGGAGCAGAAGCGCACTTATCTGCCCAAGATGACCAGTGGCGAGTGGACCGGCACCATGTGCCTGACCGAGCCACACTGCGGCACGGACCTGGGCCTGATGCGTACCAGGGCCGAACCCCGGCCTGACGGTACCTACAAGATCACTGGCAACAAGATTTTCATCAGTGCCGGTGAGCATGACATGGCGGCCAACATTGTCCACCTGGTGCTGGCCCGTTTGCCCGATGCGCCTCCCGGTATCAAGGGCATCAGCCTGTTTGTCGTGCCGAAGTACCTGGTCAATGCCGATGGCTCGCTGGGTGCACGCAATGGCATTTACTGCGGTGGCCTGGAGCATAAGATGGGTATCCATGCCAACGCGACTGCGCAGATCGTGATTGATGGCGCTTGTGGCACGATGGTTGGCCAGCCCAACAAGGGCATGCAGGCCATGTTTGTGATGATGAATGCAGCCCGGCTCGGTGTTGGCAACCAGTCATTGGGTCTGACTGAGGTGGCCTACCAGAACGCACTGGCTTACGCCAAGGACCGCATTCAGATGCGCTCGCTCTCGGGCGTCAAGGCGAAGGACAAGCCGGCCGATCCCATCATCGTTCATCCGGACGTGCGAAAAATGCTGTTGACAGCGAAGGCGTATGCAGAAGGTGGCCGCGCGCTGGCCATTTATTGCTCTGTGCTGCTGGAGAAGGCGCACTATCACCCGGATGAGAAGGTGCGCAAGGACAGCGATGAGATGCTGTCGCTGCTCACCCCGATTACCAAAGCATTCCTGACTGATAACGGCTTTGAGTCGACCGTGATGTGTCAGCAGGTGTTTGGTGGCCATGGCTACATCAAGGAATGGGGCATGGAGCAGTTTGTGCGCGATGCGCGCATCAACATGATTTACGAGGGTACCAATACCATCCAGAGCCTGGACCTGATGGGCCGCAAGATTCTGGGCAACAACGGCGCTACGCTGAAAAAGTTTGGCAAGCTGGTAGCAGCACTGGTTGAAGAAGAGGGCGTCAACGAGAAGATGGCCGAGTTCATCAACCCCATTGCCTTTTTGGGCGACAAGATGACCAAGTTCACCACGGAGCTGGGCTTCAAGGGGTTTCAGAACCCCGATGAAGTGGGGGCCGCAGCGGTGGACTACCTGCGTGTAGCTGGCCATCTTGTGATGGGCTACTTCTGGGCACGTATGGCACAAGTGGCTCTGAGTGAAATTGCCGCAGGCAATGCAGATCCGTTTTACCAGGCCAAGCTGCAGACAGCGCGCTTCTATTTCGCCAAATTGTTCCCCGAAACCGCGTCACTGATGCAGACGGCACGTACTGGCAGCAAGGTGTTGATGGACACTGATCTGGCCTTGGCCTGATTGGAAAATCATGTATAGATTTCAAGTTAAGAAAATAGCCGTGCTGGGAGCCGGTGTGATGGGCGCACAGATTGCTGCGCACCTGGTCAACGTCAGGGTGCCGGTGGTGCTGTTCGATCTCCCCGCCAAAGAGGGGCCGAAAAACGGTATCGTGACCAAGGCGATTGAAGGCCTCAAGAAGCTCAAGCCAGCGCCACTGGGCGTGCCTGAAGATGCCGCCCTGATTGGCCAGGCTAATTATGAAGAGCATCTGGAACAGCTGCGTGACTGCGATCTGATTATTGAAGCCATCGCTGAGCGCATGGACTGGAAGCTTGATCTGTACAAAAAGATCGCGCCTTTTGTTGCACCTCACGCCATTGTGGCGTCCAACACGTCCGGGTTGTCGATTACCAAGCTGAGCGAAGCGCTACCTGAGGAAATCAAACCGCGTTTCTGCGGCATTCACTTTTTCAACCCACCGCGCTACATGTACCTGGTGGAGTTGATCAATACGCCTACCACGCAGCCTCAAGTGCTGGATGATCTGGAAGCCTTTGTCACCAGCGGACTGGGCAAGGGCGTGGTTCGCGCGCACGATACCCCCAACTTCATCGCCAACCGCATCGGCATTGCGGGCATGCTGGCCACGATGAAGCAGGTCGAAAACTTTGGGCTGACCTATGACGTGGTGGATGACCTTACGGGCAAGAAACTGGGTCGCGCCAGTTCGGGTACGTTTCGTACGGCAGACGTAGTGGGCCTGGACACCATGGCGCACGTCATCAAGACCCTGCAGGACAACCTGACACGAGAGACAGACCCCTTTTACGACAACTTTGCCACACCGGCGGCGCTATCCAAACTGATGGCGGCTGGCAGCCTGGGGCAGAAATCTGGCGCCGGGTTTTACAAAAAGGCCGGACGGGACATTCTGCGTTTTGATGCAGCGGCGAACGACGGCCAGGGCGACTATGTGCCCAGCGGCGCCAAAGCCAATGAAGTCGTGGGCCGAATGCTGAAAAAGCCCGCAGGCGAGCGCCTTAATTTGTTGCGCAATGCTGAAGGTGCCGAGCCCCGCTTTCTGTGGGCCATTTTGCGTGACCAGTTTCACTATGCGGCGGTTCATCTGCACACGGTTGCCGAGACCGCGCGTGACGTGGACTTTGCCATGCGCTGGGGCTTTGGCCTGCAGCAAGGTCCTTTCGAGTTGTGGCAAGAGGCTGGCTGGCTGCAAGTGGCGCAGTGGATTCAGGAAGATATCGATGCTGGCAAGGCCCTTTGCAAGGAGCCGCTGCCGCAGTGGGTGTTCAAGGGCCCTGTGGCGCAGGCCAATGGTGGCAAAGGGGGTGTGCACACCGGGCAGGGCTCCTGGAGTGCATCGGCCAACCAGTTCATTGCGCGACGTTTGTTGCCGGTTTATGACCGTCAGCATTTCCCGGAGAGCGTGCGCGGAGCCAACTCTGTACAAGCTCAGACAGCAGGCACAACCCTGCATGAAGACGATGCCATCCGCTTGTGGACGCTGGATGGCGATATCGTGATTGCCAGCATCAAAACCAAGATGCATGCCATCAGCCCCGACGTGGCCGAAGGGTTGGCGATGGCCGTAGATCTGGCCGAAAAAGACTACAAGGGGCTGGTGATCTGGTCTCCCGACGACATGTTCTCTGCCGGGGCTGATTTGCAAGCCATGTTGCCCGCCTTCATGATGGCGGGCGTTAGCGCCATTGATGGTGCCGAGCACGAGTTGCAAAATACCATGCTCAAGCTGCGCTATGCCAATGTGCCAACCGTTTCGGCCATTCGTGGTCTGGCGCTGGGCGGCGGCTGCGAGATGGCGGTGTACTCCAGCAAGCGGGTTGCCGCTATGGAAAGCTACATCGGCCTGGTGGAAGTCGGTGTGGGCCTGGTGCCTGGCGCGGGCGGCCTGGCTTACATTGCGCGGCGTGCCGCAGAAAATGCTGCGACCAGCACCAACAAGGACATCCTGCCTTTCCTTACCGAAGGCTTCACCGCAGCGGCCATGGCCAAGGTGGGCACCAGTGCCATCGAGAGCCGCAAGCTGGGATACTTGCTGGATACCGATGTCATCGTGCCCAACAAGGACGAGTTGCTGTTTGTGGCCATCAATGAAGCCAAGGCGCTGTTCAATTCGGGCTATCGCGCACCGCACAAACGCACCTTTGCCGTGGCTGGGCGCAATGGCTGCGCCACCATCAAGGGCTCGCTGGTCAACATGCGCGACGGTGGCTTCATCAGCGAACACGATTTCCACATCGCCAGCCTGATCGCCAACGTGGTGTGTGGTGGTGACGTCGATGCCGGTACTTTGGTCACTGAAGAGTATGTGATGGCGCTGGAGCGCAAGGCATTTTGCTCGCTGCTGACGCACCCCAAAACGCAGGAACGCATCATGGGAATGATGTCCACCGGCAAACCCCTGCGTAACTGAAGCAGTTGAACTGAACAAGAGAATCACCATGAAGCAAGTTCAAGAAGCCTATATTGTCGCGGCGACGCGTACCCCCATTGGCCGATCACATCGCGGGTTCTTCCGCAACATGCGGCCCGATGACCTGCTGGTCAAGGCCTTGCAAGCTGCGCTGGCCCAGGTGCCAACGCTGGATCCTGCCACCATTGAAGACCTGATCTGTGGTTGCGCCATTCCCGAAGGGGCCCAAGGCCTCAATGTCGCCCGTATTGGCGCGGTTCTGGCCGGACTGCCAACCAGCGTGGGTGGCATCACCGTCAACCGGTTTTGTGCGTCGGGTGTCAGCGCCATCCAGATGGCGGCTGACCGTATTCGCGTGGGTGAAGCCGACGTGATGATGGCCGCTGGCGTGGAGAGCATGAGCATGGTGCCGATGATGGGCAACACGCCGTCGCTGTCACCGGCCATGTTCAACAACAATGAAAACATTGGCATTGCTTACGGCATGGGTCTCACAGCAGAAAAGGTGGCGAACCAGTGGAAGGTGAGCCGCGCCGCCCAGGATGAATTTGCCTACCAGTCGCACATGAAGGCCATCGCCGCCATGAAAGCTGGCGACTTTGCCGCCGAGATCACGCCGGTTGAAGTGTCCGAGCGCATGCCGGACATGGACACTGGCGACGTGTCCACCACCACGCGCACAGTCAGTCTGGACGAAGGTGCCCGCCCTGACACCACCGTGGAGGGGTTGTCCAAACTCAAAACCGTCTTTGCGGCACGCGGTTCTGTGACGGCAGGCAACAGCTCGCAAACATCTGACGGCGCAGGCGCCTTGATTCTGGCCAGCGAAAAAGCGGTGAAGCAGTTTGGCCTGAAGCCGCTGGCCCGGTTTGTCAGCTTTGCCAGCAAAGGCGTGCCGCCCCATATCATGGGCATTGGCCCCATTGAAGCCATTCCTGCTGCCCTGCGCTATGCGGGTCTGAAGCAACAGGATATCGACTGGTTTGAATTGAACGAAGCGTTTGCGGCCCAGTCGCTGGCGGTCATCAATACGCTGGGTCTGGACCCCACCAAAGTCAATCCCATGGGCGGCGCCATCGCGTTGGGGCACCCGCTAGGTGCTACTGGTGCTATCCGGTCAGCGACAGTGATTCACGCCTTGCAGCGCAAAAATTTGCGTTACGGCATGGTCACAATGTGCGTAGGCATGGGGCAAGGCGCAGCGGGCATTTTTGAAAGCATCTGATGACAACAAGAAGCATGACGGATATCCTGATTGACACCTCCAGTGGCGTCATGACTATGACGCTGAACCGGGTTCATAGAAAAAACTCAATTACTGCTGACATGTACGCCAGCTTGGCAGACGGGCTGGCCGCTGCTGAGGCGGATGCTGCCGTGCGAGTCGTTGTTTTGCAGGGTCACGAAACCATCTTTAGTGCGGGTAACGATGTTGGCGACTTTTTGGATGCCAAGCCGTTTGCTGCAGACGCACCGGTATTCCGCTTTTTGCGCGGTATCACCACGTTTTCCAAGCCGCTGGTGGCCGCAGTCTGTGGCCCGGCCGTTGGTGTTGGTAC
Source organism: Pseudomonadota bacterium (assembly GCA_046050465.1). GTDB lineage: Bacteria > Pseudomonadota > Gammaproteobacteria > Burkholderiales > Burkholderiaceae_C > Egaibacter. Next base: position 23,932 of record JBJOPS010000039.1, read on the forward strand.
GACGATGTTGTTCCATTTTGATTTGGTTTATGCGGGTGACAACGCGGTGTTTTCCATGCCGTTTGTGAACTTGGGCCTGTGTCCGGAGGCGGGTTCGAGCTTGCTGGTACCCCAAATGATGGGCTATCACCGCGCAGCCGAGGCGTTGTTGCTGGGAGAGCCTTTTATGGCTGAAGCTGCCATGGAGGTGGGGTTGATAAACCGGATCGTTGCGCCGACAGAGGTCAGCGGCCTTGCCCAATCGCAGGCGCGCAAGCTGGCTGCCAAACCCCTGAGTTCGTTGGTTGAAACCAAGCGACTGATGAAAAAAAACCAGTCAGCGCAAGTACTGGCGCAAATTGGAGAAGAGGCGGCCAGCTTCGCGCACATGCTGCGCGAACCGGCCGCTCGCGAGGCGTTCACCGCGTTCATGGAAAAGCGGCGCCCGAATTTCTCCGGGATTTGATGGCCTGTTAGACATTCAATCCCGCATGGGTTGTTGCGGGGCTGGATGCCAAGCCGTTTTCACTGCATCGACGGCCTGCACTGTGTCGTCAAATCAGGGCTTTGACGTAAAGTATCCGGATACGGGTTTCCATTTGCCATCAGTAATTTGCGACAAACGGGATGCATCGTTACCCAAGCGTTTGGTCGCGGTAAACGTTTGTGCGGGGCCGCCGAATATGTCGGATGCAAAGGTGATGTTGTCCATCACTTTGATGAAACTCTCGGTGGTCAGGTTTTTACCAGCTTTGCCGGCAGCTTTGGCAAAATTGTCGATGATGGTGTAGCCATAGACCGAGAACACGGTTGGGTCTTCATTGAATTTGGTTTTGTACTTGTTGGCCCAGAACGCGATGTCTTTGGACTGGTCATCTGTGTAGGGGTTTTGCACCGTGTTGGTGGCATACAAACCGTTCATGGCCGGGCCACCGAGTTTGTGAATCAGATCGGTATATGCGCCACTTGAACCGAGAAAGATCGGGTTGTAGCCGAGTTTGCGGGCAGTGCCAATGGCTCCAATGGTTTCGCGAATCAGGGTGCCCAGCACAATCATGTCGCAGCCCCCGGCCTGCATTTTTTGTACCTGGGAAGAGAAGTCGGTCGCGCCGCGTTTGTACGATGTTTTTTCTGCGAACTCCATGTTGACAGTTTTCAGGCCTGCTTCTCCCCCCTTTAGCACCTCAGTGCCAAAGTCATCGTCCTGGTACATGGTGCAGACTTTCTTGGCGCCTTTGTCCTTTACCAGCTTGGGCACTGCATTGCGCATTTGGTCGTAATAGGTGGCAGCATAGGAATACTTGAGCTTGTGAAAAGGCTCGTACATCTCGCGTGCGGCGGTGATCGGGAAGAAGTTGATCACGTTTTTTTCAAACTGCACAGGCATGGCCGCGAGATTGTGGGCGGTGCCAATGTGACCAACCATCATGAAGATTTTGTCCTGGTTGACCAGTTTTTGCGCCGCCAGGACGGCCTTTTTGGGATCATAGGCCGAGTCTTCCACGATGATCTTGAGCTTGCGGCCGTTGATGCCACCCTGCTCGTTGATCTCGTCAACTGCCAGCAGCATGCCCAGACGGGACTGCTTGCCAAAACCGGCAATGGGGCCGGACAAATCCTGGATGGACCCCAGTGTGATTTCGGTGGCGCTCACGCCCTGCGGCGGAGCTGCTTTCTGGGCTTGCGCCAGGGTGGTGCTCAGGGCCATGATGGCCAGAACGGTTGCAGTTTTCGTCGTCAATTTCATTGTCGTCTCCTTTGAAAATAAAGTCGTCAATCCGGTTACCTACTTGTACATGGCCTCAATCTGGGGCATATATTTTTTCTCTACCAGTTTGCGTTTGAGCTTCATGGTGGGGGTGAGCTCCTCATCTTCCGCGCTAAGCTGGGTTTCCAGCAGGAAGAACTTCTTGATCTGTTCCACCCGGGCAAACTTCTTGTTCACCCGGTCGATCTCGGCCTGAATCAGCTCCTGCACCTGTAGCGCACGCGTCAGGCTGCTGTAGTTGCTGAAGGGCACGTCATGGTCCTGTGCAAATTTCTCCACGTTTTCCTGGTCAATCATGATGATCACCGTCAGATAAGGCCGCTGGTCCCCAATCACCACCGCGTCGGTGATGTAAGGTGAAAACTTCAGGTCATTTTCCAGTTCGCTCGGTGTTACATTTTTGCCGCCAGCCGTGATGATGATGTCTTTCATGCGGTCTGTAATCCGGAAATACCCGTGCGCGTCCATCGCGCCCACGTCTCCGGTGTGCAACCAGCCATCCTTGTCGATGGTTTCAGCAGTTTTTTCCGGCAGATTCAGGTAACCGGCAAACACGTTTTTCCCACGCACCAGAATTTCACCAGTGGCCGGGTCGAGCCGTACTTCATTAAAGCCAGCTGCCGGGCCAATGGAACCCGGGCGCATCATCGTGGCCGGCACGCCAGTCGAGGCACCACATGTCTCTGTCATGCCCCACACTTCCAGCATGGGCACGCCTAGCGCCAGGTACCAGCGCACCAGATCGGGCGATATGGGTGCGGCGCCTGTCACCAAAAAGCGCGCACGGTGAATGCCGATAAGCTTGCGCACGTTGTTCAGCGCCAGCCAGCCAGCCAAACGGAATTTAAGCTTCAGCCACCCATCAACGGGCTGGCCTGCCAGCACCTTGTCGGCAATGGCTGTGCCCACGCCGATTCCCCAGGCGTAGGCTGCCTGCTGAATGGCCCCGGCTTCCTTCAGTGAAATCATCACGCCTGAATAGAATTTTTCCCACACCCTTGGCACACCCGTGAACACGGTGGGCGCGATCTCGCGCACGTTCTCGGGGATGGTTTCGGGGTTTTCCACAAAATTGAGTCTGGAGCCGGTGTACAGCGAAAAGTACTCACCGCCCATGCGCTCGGCAATGTGGCACAGTGGCAGGAAGCACATGCGCTCGTCGCGCTCGTCCTGACCGATCAACGTATTGAGGCCGCGAACGGCATACACCAGCCCCTGATGAAGGTGCATGGCGCCTTTTGGTTTACCCGTGGTGCCCGAGGTATAGACCAGAATAGCCAGGTCTTCAGGTTTGCAGGCGTTTGACCGCGACTTGAGGTCGGCCGGGTGAGCTTTCAGATAATCTCGCCCCAGCGCGCGCAGGGCGTCCAGACTGATGACATCCGGCTCGTCCAGGTTGCTGAGGCCTTCCATGTCGAACACCACGATCTTGCGTAACCCTGGCAGTTGGGCACGTACTTCCAGCGCCTTGTCCAGCTGCTCATCGTCTTCCACAAAAAGGACGGTGGTGCGGGAGTCTTCACACAGAAAATTAACCTGACTGGCGGCGTCGGTCGGATAGATGCCGTTGGACACGCCGCCACAGGACAGCACTGCCAGGTCAGCCCAGACCCATTCGACCACGGTATTGGCAAGGATGGATGCACATTCGCCTTGAGCAAAACCAAGACTCATCAGCCCGCCCGCTATTTCGCTGACTGCTATGGCAGCCTGGTTCCAGGTCCAGCTGCGCCAGATGCCCAGGTGTTTTTGGCGCATCCAGACGTTGGCGCCACGTTTCTCCACTGCGTTCCAGAAGATGGCCGGAATGGTCTCACCCGGCATCACGATGTCGTGATTGGGTTGAATATTGGAAAGGTCCCAGAGTTGGCTCATTGGGTTTTTGCCCCCACGCTTGTCACTGCGTGTACTGCGCTGCCCCCCAAAGGGGCCTTCACTTGCTTGAGGCGGCTCGGCGCTGCGTTCATGTTCATCTCCAGGTCTTCTTTTTTTTCCAGCGGCGTTCGCTGCGCATGCCTTCTTCCTTCATGCCGAGATAGAACTCCTTGATGTCGTCTTTCTCGCGCAGCCTGGCGCAGGTGTCTTCCATCACAATGCGACCGTTTTCGAGCACGTAGCCGTAGTCAGAAGCATTCAGTGCCATATTTGCGTTTTGCTCCACCAGCAAGATGGTGGAGCCGCGTTCCCGGTTGATGCGCACCACGATCTCAAAAATTTCTTTCGTCAGCTTCGGGCTCAAGCCCAGGCTGGGCTCGTCCAGCAGGATCAGATCGGGGTTGGCCATCAGCGCCCTGGAGATGGACAACATCTGTTGCTGGCCTCCTGACAGCAGGCCGGCATCCTGGGTGGCGCGCTCGCGCAGAATCGGGAAATAGCCATAGACCGCCTCGATGTCGCGCAACACGCCATCCCGGTCCTTGCGTGTGTAAGCGCCCATGAGCAGGTTGTCACGCACACTCAGCAATGGAAATACTTCGCGCCCTTCCGGCACGTGGCTCAAGCCTTGCTGAACGATGAAGGCCGGGTCACGTGCGGTGATGTCGTTTCCCTTGAACTCAATCGAGCCTTTGCGCGGGTCAATAATGCCAGAAATGGTTTTGAGTATGGTGGTTTTACCTGCACCGTTTGAGCCCAGCACGGTGGCAATTTCGCCGCGGCGCACTTGCAGGCTCACACCCCTGATGGCCTTGATGGGGCCATAGGCGCTTTCCACATTAAGCAGCTTCAGTACGGCCTGATCGCTCACAGGCGGCGGTGTGGTGCTCATGCCTGCCTCCGCAGTGAACACACATCGTCGATGGAGCCCAGATAGGCTTCGATGACTGCGGGGTCTGTCTGCACTTCTCGGGGTGTACCCATAGCCAGCACTGCGCCCTGATTCATGGCAACCACGCGATCCGAGACCTTGGACACCAGCGTCATGTCGTGCTCTACCATCAGCACGGTGATGCCCAGCTCGTTCTTGATGTCCTGAATCCAGAAGGCCATGTCTTCGGTTTCTTCCACGTTTAATCCGCTGGAGGGTTCGTCCAGCAAGAGCAGCTTGGGCTCGGTGCACAAAGCACGGCCCAGCTCCACAACTTTGCGCACACCATAGGGCAGGCCTGCCACCATGGAATCTCGGTGGTGCTGAAGATCCAGAAATTCAATGATCTTTTCTGCTTTTTCGCGGGCCTCAATCTCGGCGGCCATGGTTTTCGAAGTAAAGAACACCTCGCTCCAGAAGCCGGTTTTTCGCTGCGTGTGGCCACCGATCAGCAGGTTGTGCAGCACGGTGGCATGTTCAAACAACTCGATGTTCTGGAACGTACGGGCAATACCCAGCGCAGCAATGTTGTGCGGCGCCTGATCGGTCAGCCTCTTGCCCAGGTAGTCGATTTCGCCCGAGGTAGGCGTGTAAATACGGCTGATCAAATTGAATACGGTTGTTTTGCCGGCACCGTTTGGGCCGATGAGGGTGAACACCTCGCCACGCTTCACGTCAAAGCTGACCTTGTTAACCGCCAGTACGCCGCCGAAGCGCACGCTCAGGTCCCGGGCTGAAAGAAGAATGTCGTCCATCATTTCAATCGGTCCGATTTCTGGAATGTCTTCTGCCGCTTGAACATGCCCTTGCGGTAGAACGGAAAAGTCTGCAAATAAGTGCGAATCTTGAACCAGCGGCCATATAGTCCCAGCGGCTCGCCCAGCACAAACGCTATCAGCACCGCGCCATAGACCAGCGATTGCAGACCCGGCGCCTGTCCGATGACAGCCGGCAGATAGTCTTTGGTCATGGCAATCAGTTGCGGCATGGCAATCAGGAAGATCGCGCCCAGAAAAGCACCATGAACCGAGCCCAGGCCACCAATGACCACCATCAGCAAAAGGTCAATCGACTGAATGATGTTGAATTGGTCAGGCGATATGAATTGCAGCTTGTGCGCGTACAGGGCGCCGGCGATGCCCGCCAGTGCCGCAGAGATGGCAAACGACAGTGTCTTGTAGCGTGCCAGATGGATGCCCATGCTTTGTGCAGATATTTCCGAGTCACGTATCGCAACAAAAGCCCGGCCCGTGGATGAACGCAGCAGGTTCAGTATGCCCAGCGTCACCATGACGGTAATCACCAGACAAAGAAAATAAAACTCTTCACCCGAGCTGATTTCCCAGCCAAACAGGTTGGGGGCCTTGATATGAATGCCCGAGTTGCCCCCGGTTACTGATTCCCACCGTGCGAACACCTCTTCGACGATGAATGCAAAGGCAATGGTTGCAATGCCCAGATAGATCCCCTTCACCCGCAAAGCCGGAAGGCCCACCACCACACCCACCGCTGCGGACAGCATGCCAGCCAGTGCCAGTGCAAAAGGAAAGGAGAGTCCCATGTTGGTGAAAACTGCCTGCGTGTAGGCACCAACCCCCAGAAACGCCGCATGCCCTATGGAGAACTGCCCTGTAAAGCCGGCCAGCAGCATCAGGCCCAAGCCTGCGATGGCGTAGATCAGGATGAAGGTCAACTGGGCCAGCCAGTACTCGGCAATGAGCCAGGGTGCCGCCAGCAGGAACACCATCAACAAGCTGTACCAGAACACATGCCCGCCATGTTTGGCCAGCCGGATGTCCTGCGCGTAATCGGTTTTGAAGACGAATCTCATGTTTGCCAGCCCTCAGACTTTCTTGCGAAGTTTTTCGCCAAACAGTCCGTTGGGCTTGACCATCAGCATGATGAGCACTACCACATAGGCCGCTATGTCCTTGATGCCATCGGGCGCATAAAACCCCGCCAGGGACTCAACGATGCCGATGATCAGCCCGCCCACAATGGCGCCGGGCAAGCTGCCAAAGCCACCCACTACGGCAGCAGGGAAAGCCTTCAGGCCGATAAACCCCATATTGGCGTGCACAAAGGTAATGGGAGCGAGCAGCAGGCCTGCGATGGCGGCCACCGCAGAGGCCAGACCCCACACCAGGCCATTGATGCGCTTGACAGGGATGCCCATGTAATAGGCCGCGAGCTGGTTTTGAGAGCTGGCCTGCATGGCAATGCCCATCTTGCTGTACTTGAACATCGCAAACAGCAAACCGCATAACACCGAAGTCGCAGCAATGACCACCATCTGCTCGACATTCAAAACCAGCGTGCCGATTTTCCAGATTTCGTCTTTGTAGGGGACAGGCAATGTATGGGTATCCGTGCCAATGCCAGGAATCATGGTGATCAGTCCGCGTGCCACATACCCGATGCCGATGGTCAGCATGACGATGGAAAACGCAGGTTGTCCCAAAATGGGGCGAATGATCAGGCGTTCGAGCAACACGCCAAACACCGCCATCGCCGAGATGGCGCAAATTACCGACAGCCAGAACGGAAAGTTGAGCATGGTCATGCATGCCAGCCCGCCAAAAGCGCCCAGCATCATGAGCTCGCCCTGAACGAAGCTCACAGTCTCGGTCGCTTTGTAAATCAGCACGAAGCCAAGTGCGATCAGCCCGTAGATGCATCCTTGCGCGATGCCGCTGATCACCAGTTGAAGAAATTGCACACTGTCTCCTGAATTCTTGCCTCAGGTTATAGCGGTTTTACCTCAAAAGACCGTCAGGGTTGACCCCGATAGCCCGACACTCAAGTGACTGATGGCGGCTTGGGCACTTCGCGGGGTTTGCCATTGTCATCAATGGCCACGTAGGTTAATGATGCTTCGGTCACCTTGATATATTTCCCTTGCGCGTGGTAGCGCTCGGCATACACCTCAACCTTGACGGTAATGGATGTGCGGCCAATACGGGTCAGCGACGAGAAGAACGACAAAATGTCCCCAATGCGCACTGGCTGCTTGAAGATGAATTCATTCACTGCCACTGTGGCCATGCGGCCCTGCGCGTAACGAGCAGGGATGACTGAGCCGGCCAGGTCCACCTGTGCCATCACCCAGCCACCGAAAATATCTCCATTGGCATTGCAGTCCGCCGGCATGGGTATGACTTTAAGCACCAGTTCCTTGTCGGTGGGCAACTGGACGTTGGGCACGCTTGAATTGTCAGACATGGGCACAATATGTGATTGATTACGTCCCGGATTGTCCTCCATGCGTCGAAGCGGCGAACTTGCCTCCCCCTCTCTTGCACATCCCCACAGTACCGCGCCCCCTCCGGCACGGTCAGACTGGGCTACCCTGCAGCGACTGTTTCCTTATCTTTGGCGATACAAATGGCGTGTGGTGGCTGCGCTTGCCTTTATGGTGGGCGCCAAGCTGGCCAACGTGGGTGTGCCGTTGCTGCTGAAGAATCTGGTCGATGCCATGAGCATCAAGCCAAATGACCCGCAAGCCATGCTGGTGGTCCCCATTGCGTTGCTGGTTGGCTACGGCTTGCTGCGTTTGTCCACATCACTGTTTACGGAGCTGCGTGAGCTGGTTTTTGCCAAGGCGACTGAAGGTGCGGCGCGGAGTATTTCACTGGAAGTGTTTCGACATCTCCATGCCCTGAGCCTGCGCTTTCACCTGGAGCGACAAACCGGTGGCATGACCCGCGATATTGAGCGCGGTACCCGTGGTGTCCATTCCCTTATCAGCTATTCACTTTACAGCATCATTCCAACACTGATTGAAGTCACGCTGGTGCTGACGCTACTCGCGGTCAAGTTCGACATGTGGTTTGCATGGATCACCATTATTGCCCTGGTGCTCTATGTCGCCTTCACGGTAACCGTGACTGAGTGGCGAACCCAGTTTCGCAAGAAGATGAACGAGATGGATTCCACGGCTCACAGCCGTGCTATCGATTCACTGCTCAATTACGAGACGGTCAAGTACTTCAACAATGAGGAATTCGAGGCCAAACGTTACGATGAAAATCTTGAACGCTACCGCCGGGCAGCAGTCAAGAGCCAGACCACGCTGAGCCTGCTTAATACCGGGCAGCAACTCATTATTGCGGTCGCATTGGTCGTCATGCTGTATCGTGCCACACAGGGCGTGGTGGACGGCCGCATGACGCTGGGCGACCTGGTGATGGTCAACGCCTTCATGATTCAGCTCTACATTCCGCTGGGTTTTCTGGGTGTGTTGTATCGCGAAATCAAGCAAAGCCTGACAGATCTGGACAAGATGTTCCGTCTGATGGAAAAGGAGCGGGAGATTGCTGATAGTTCCAATGCGCATGCGTTGCAGTTGGGCGGTTCGCCAGCAATCCGGTTTGAGCATGTCAGCTTTGCTTACGACCCGAAAGGTCGCCCCATCCTGCATGATGTGAGTTTCGAGATCCCATCCGGCAAAACGGTTGCAGTAGTGGGGCCGTCCGGCGCAGGCAAGTCCACGTTATCGCGCCTGCTGTTCCGCTTCTATGACGTGCAGCAGGGGCGCATCACCATCGCCGGGCAGGATTTGAAAGACGTGACGCAGACCAGCCTTCGCCGGGCTATCGGCATCGTTCCGCAGGACACAGTGCTATTCAACGACACCATCGAATACAACATTGCCTACGGCAATCCCGGCGCGACAAAAGAGCAGGTGCAGGAGGCCGCCAGCTCGGCCCGTATCCATGATTTCATCGTCAACACGCCAGCTGGTTATGGAGCCATGGTTGGCGAACGCGGACTCAAGCTCTCCGGTGGTGAGAAGCAGCGTGTAGCCATCGCCCGCACCCTGTTGAAAAACCCGCCCATCATGATTTTTGACGAGGCCACCAGTGCTCTGGACTCTGCCAACGAACGGGCCATCCAGGCCGAGTTGCAGAGCGTGGCGCAGAACAAGACGACGCTGGTCATTGCTCATAGACTGTCAACAGTGGTCGATGCCCATGAAATCCTGGTGATGGATGGGGGGCGAATCATTGAGCGCGGCTCCCATGCCGATTTGCTCGCCTTGAACGGACGTTATGCGTCCATGTGGGCGCTCCAGCAGTCTGGCGAGTAGCGATCAATCAGGTTTGCGCGGAATTATGCATTTCCTGCATAATTCGCCCGATGGAAACCAAGTGGCTTGAAGATTTCGTATCCCTCGCTGAGACCCGCAGTTTCAGTCGTTCGGCGCAATTGCGTCACGTTACACAGCCTGCTTTCTCCCGGCGCATTCAGTCGCTGGAGGCATGGGCGGGCACGGATCTGGTGGACCGCAGCAGTTACCCTACCCGGCTCACACCCGCTGGCGAAACGCTATACGACCAATCGCTGGAAATGCTGCAGGCGCTGCAAAGCACACGAGCCATGCTGCGCGGCCACACATATGCTGCACAGGATGTAATTGAGTTTGCGGTACCGCACACCTTGGCATTTACTTTTTTCCCGGCATGGGTCTCCAGCCTGCGCGAGAAATTCGGGCCTATCAAAAGTCGCCTGATTGCCCTCAACGTGCACGATGCAGTGCTACGACTGGTAGAGGGCAGTTGTGACCTGCTGATTGCCTATCACCACAGCTCACAACCCTTTCAGCTGGACCCCGAGCGCTATGAAATGGTGAGTTTGGGTGAGGAGGTCGTCGCACCTTACGTGAAACCCGGTACAGACGGCACCCCCCTGTTTACCCTGCCGGGCCGCCCCGGCCATCTGCTGCCCTATCTGGGTTATGCGCCCGGGGCTTACATGGGGCAAATGGTGGACCTCATTCTCAAGGAGTCTGCCACCGCGATTCACTTTGACCGTGTATATGAGACTGACATGGCAGAAGGCCTCAAGGCCATGGCGCTGGAGGGGCACGGCATTGCGTTCTTGCCGTTCAGTGCCGTGAAAAAAGAGTTGCGGTCACGCAAACTGGTAAGTGCCTTGCCGCCTGAAATGAGCGGATTGCAGATCACCATGGATGTGCGGGCTTATCGCGAACGGCCTGTTAACAGTGACAGCGGCAAAGGCGCAACACGTGGCCAGCGTGTGGCCGTTCAGGCTCCAAAAGGGAAAACACAAGCAGCCAAAGGCACTGCGCAAGCCTTGTGGGACTACCTCGCGTCGCAGTCAGCAGAAAAAAACTGATTGGCCGGTTGTAGGCATCCGGCTTTTGGGACAATGTCACCATGACAGCACCCCGAATTTCCCAAGCTTTGCAAGAGATCAGCCTTACCCGTCCGGACGACTGGCACCTGCATGTGCGCGATGGTGAGGCTCTCAAAACCGTTGTACCCCATACAGCCGCACAGTTTGGCCGCGCCATCATCATGCCCAACCTGAAGCCGCCGGTAACCACCGCGGCGCTGGCTGTGGCCTATGCAACTCGTATTCGCGCTGCGGTGCCACAGGGCGTGTCGTTTGAACCGCTGATGACGCTGTATCTCACTGACAACCTGCCTGCGGACGAAATCCGCCGGGCCAAAGACGCTGGTGTGGTGGCAGCCAAGCTGTATCCGGCAGGCGCCACCACCAACAGCGACGCGGGAGTGACCGATCTGCGCAAAACCTACAAGACACTGGAAGCCATGCAGCGGGAAGGTATGTTGTTACTGGTACATGGTGAGGTGACCTCGCCGGACATTGACCTGTTTGACCGCGAAGCCGTGTTTATCGATACCCAGCTGATTCCGCTGCGGCATGATTTTCCTGAGCTGAAAATCGTGTTTGAACACATCACGACCCGTGAAGCGGCGCACTACGTTCAAACCGCAGATCGATTCACTGCGGCCACCATCACGGCACACCACCTGCTCTACAACCGCAACGCGATTTTTACTGGCGGCATTCGGCCACACTACTATTGCCTGCCGGTTTTGAAGCGCGAAACCCACCGCGTGGCTCTGGTGAAGGCTGCAACCAGTGGCAGCGAAAAGTTTTTCCTCGGAACCGACAGCGCACCCCACCCCGCCCATTTGAAAGAACACGCCACAGGTTGTGCAGGTTGTTACACCGCACACGCGGCCATCGAGATGTATGCTGAAGCGTTTGATGCGGCAGGGGCGCTGGACAAGCTGGAAGGTTTCGCCAGTTTCCACGGAGCTGATTTCTATGGTTTGCCGCACAACACTGGTCAAATCACCCTCAGGCGCGAGTCGTGGACGCCACCTGAGAGTTTTGCATTTGGTGAGGCTGACTTGAAACCCCTGCGCTCGGGCGAAGCACTGCCGTGGCGCATGGTTTAGAGGCGATCAACTGGCAGGCGCCCTGGCTGGCGCCTTATCAGCATCTGGGTCAGGAGATCACCCGCTTAATTGATTCCGGCAAAACCTGTTCCCAGGCGTTGAGCACTCAGCACGCCTGTCCGGTGGCGTTTGTTCCGCAATCGGACTTGCCGTCGGGTGTGGCCTATGAGGCGTTCATTTTCAAGACGGGCAAGGTGCCTACCCGTGATGGCACGCATGACTTTTTCAACGGCTTGTGCTGGATGCATTTTCCGCGAACCAAAAAACGGCTGAACCAGTTGCAGGCTACCCAAATTGCCCAAACGGGCATCCAGCCCGTGCGCGGTGCGGCGCGCGACGCTTTGACAGTGTTTGACGAGAATGCCGCATTCCTGCGAGCCCCTGATGCATTGTGGGAGGCGCTGGTGGCGAAAGACTGGCACACGCTGTTCGTTACTCTGCGCCCTCTGTGGGGTCAGGCCCGGTTGGTGCTGTTTGGCCATGCCTTGCTGGAGAAGCTGGTTTCACCACGAAAACCTATCACAGCCCATGTCTATTATGCGCAAGCAGCTACTAATTCAATAGCAAATCTGGATGAGTGGGTCGCTTCAGACTTGAGCATTGAGAAGCTGCTCACCAAGCCATTCGCACACTTGCCGGTTCTGGGTGTGCCGCTCTGGTGGCCCGAAAACGAAGATCCCGCTTTCTATGAAGACACGACGGTATTTCGTGCCAATAACCGTAAATCTCATGTGTAAACGGTTGCTCTGCCTTGATTTTTGGCCTGTTGGCCCTACCATTTCCCCCTGCGGCTCCCCAAGCAGGGGCTGTTTTAGAAGGAAACCATGAAGCGTATTTTTCTGTTTGTCATGACCAACCTCGCTGTGGTGGTCGTGTTGGGTATTGTCGGCAGCCTGCTGGGCGTGAACCGTTATCTCACGGGTTCTGGCCTCAATTTGACGATGTTGATGGGTTATTCACTGCTTATGGGCTTTGGCGGTGCCATCATTTCGCTGCTGATCAGCAAGCCGGTAGCCAAGTGGAGCTCTGGCGTTCGCGTTATCAACGACGCTCAAAACGCCGATGAAGCCTGGATCGTGGAAACGGTGCGCAAGTTTGCGGACAAGGCTGGTATCGGCATGCCTGAAGTGGGTATCTTTGAAGGCGCGCCCAATGCGTTCGCTACGGGCGCCTTCAAGAATTCTGCGCTGGTAGCGGTGTCCACCGGGCTGCTGCAGGGCATGACGCGTGAAGAAGTCGAAGCCGTTATCGGTCACGAAGTTGCGCACGTTGCCAATGGCGACATGGTCACCATGACGCTGATCCAGGGCGTGATGAATACATTCGTGGTCTTCCTGAGCCGGGTGATTGGTTATGCGGTGGACAGTTTCCTGCGTCGCGGCAATGACCGTGACACAGGTCCCGGCATCGGTTACATGATTTCCACCATCGTGCTGGACATTGTGCTGGGCTTTGCTGCTGCCATCGTTGTGGCCTGGTTCTCCCGCCAGCGCGAATTTCGTGCAGATGCCGGAGCTGCCGGCCTGATGGGGCGCAAGCAGCCCATGATCAATGCCCTGGCCCGTTTGGGCGGCATGACGCCCGGTGAGTTGCCCAAGAGCATGGCGGCCATGGGCATTGCGGGTGGTATTGGCAAGCTGTTTTCAACGCACCCACCTATCGAAGAGCGTATTGCAGCGCTTCAGTCAGCTCAGGGCTAAGGTGCCAACCCCAGCAAGCTACGCGCCACCGCCTGGGCTACCTTGATGCCGTCCACCCCGGCGGACAGAATGCCGCCCGCGTAGCTGGCACCTTCTCCTGCAGGGTACAGGCCCCGGACGTTGGTGCTTTGCAAATCTTCGCCACGCGGGATTTTGAGCGGTGAAGATGTGCGCGTTTCAACGCCGGTCAACACGGCGTCTGCCATGTCGAAGCCCTTGATCTTGCGTCCAAAGGCCGGCAACGCTTCCCGGATGGCCTCAATCGCATAGGCCGGCAAGCTGGGTGCGAGGTCTCCTAGCTTGATGCCGGGCTTGTACGAGGGCACAACCGCGCCAAATTCTGAAGAGGGTCTGCCGGCAATGAAGTCGCCTACCAGTTGCCCTGGCGCTTCATAAGTGCTGCCGCCCAAGGTATAGGCACCAGACTCCAGTTGCCGCTGTAACGCAATGCCCGACAGGGGATGTGCAGCTCTCGGGTCAGCAGCTTTCAGGGCCGCAGCCTCCCTGGCATAACGCTTGCCTTGTGCGTCACCAAAGGCGAGGACAAAGGCGCGCTCGTCATGCGGGTAGTCGGCAGGGGCAATGCCCACCACAATGCCCGCGTTGGCGTTGCGCTCGTTGCGTGAATACTGGCTCATGCCATTGGTCACGACCCGCCCAGGCTCTGAAGTAGCCGCCACCACAGTACCACCCGGACACATGCAAAAGCTGTAAACGGCACGGCCGTTGGCTGCGTGGTGGACTAGTTTGTAGTCCGCCGCACCCAGCAGCGGATGGCCCGCGTGGCGTCCCCAGCGGGCGCGGTCGATCACGCTTTGCGGATGTTCGATGCGAAAACCAATGGAGAAAGGCTTGGCCTGCATGGCCACACCCCGCTCGTGAAGCATGGCGAAAGTATCGCGCGCGCTGTGACCCAGTGCCATCACCACATGGCTGGCGGGTAGCTCATATTCGCTGTTTTCAACAACGTTTTTGACCCGCAGCCCTTGTATGTGTTGCGCATCTGGCTCCTGTTTTAGTAGCACGTCAACCACCCGCTGCTCGAAGCGCACTTCACCCCCCAACGCAATAATTTGTTCGCGCATGTTTTCCACTACCTTCACCAGCTTGAAGGTGCCAATGTGGGGGTGTGCCTCGGTCAGGATCTCTGCAGGTGCGCCGGCGACAACAAATTCATGCATTACCTTGCGGCCCAGATAACGCGGGTCCTTGATCTGGCTCCACAGTTTGCCGTCCGAGAATGTGCCCGCGCCGCCTTCGCCAAACTGGACGTTGCTCTCGGGATTCAGTGTTTTCTTGCGCCACAGTCCCCACGTGTCCCTGGTGCGCTCGCGTACCGTTTTGCCGCGCTCCAGAACGATGGGCCGAAACCCGTTTTGTGCCAGCACCAGCGCGGCGAACATGCCGCAGGGGCCAAAACCGACGATCACCGGGCGCATCGCCAACCCGACCGGTGCTTGCCCAACCGGGTGATAGGCCATGTCGGGCGTGGCGATGATGTGCGGGTTGCTCTCATGGCGTCTCAGCAGCACGCTCTCGCTGCCGGAGTCCACCAGGCGAAGATCCACGATGTACACGACTACCAATTCCGCCTTGCGGGCGTCAAAGCTGCGCTTGAAGACCTGCAGTTCCGCAATATCCGCGGGCGAAATGCCCAGCGCCTGGGCTGCCAGATGCGTCAGGGCGGCTATCGGGTGGGGTGGCGGGATACGGTCCTCGTCCGTCTCGGCAGGTGCGTCGGATGCCCGGCGCGTGTCCACCGGAACGGCGGACAGGGGAAGTTTCAGTTCAGAGATGCGAATCATGGCGGGCTCGTGGTGATCAAGCAGACGCCAATGATACGTTCTCGGGTTGGCAGAAAACCCTCGAGCGACAGGTAACGCTCACCTGTGTCGTAGTTGAAACCCGGAATCGTGGAGCCTGCTTCAGACGTTTGCGTTCGACGGGCAGTTTGAATATATATGGTTACTGTCAGCAGCGATAGCCGCGATAATGGGGGCGTGAAGCCCGCCAGACTGCCGCTGGTGCAATCTGGGAAACCAGGCACTGGAGGAACGTCCGGACTGCATAGGGCAGCGTAGCAGCTAACGGCTGTCCACTGAAAGCCTGTCGTGAAAGCGATAGGTATAAGGTGAGGATCAGAGCAACAGAGACGAGTCGCAATGGGGTAACCCGGCGCGGGTGAAACGGGCAATCTCTACGCGCAGCAATACCAAGTAGGCACACGTTGACGGGGCCCCCGGAGTGTGCGGGTAGGTAGCACCGAGCCACTGAGTGATCAGTGGCCCAGATTAATGGCAGTCACATTGGAGGCAACTTCAATGCACAGAATCCGGCTTATCGGTGGGCTTCACACTTTTCATGAGCCTTTGGGCAGCAATGACTGTCCAAAGGCAAAAACCGAATTGGGCGCGGTGGTCCGCACCGGCTCCAGCCGGGGTTTTTTGAACACGCCCCGCTTCGCCGGCTGCTTCTCCTCGGCCTTGAAGCCCTTGGCAAGTTGCTGCAACACCAGGCTTCGCAACGTGATGGACTGCATGTACTCTTCTACTTTCGAGTTCAATGCGTCCCACAGAGCCTGGGTCATATCTTGCGCAGAATCATGTGTTGCCATGGTTGCCACCTCACTGTGCGCTTCGCCCTCGACCGCACCAATGATGTCAGCCACCGTGATGCTGTCCGCACGATGCCCCAGCGCGTAGCCGCCACCAGGTCCACGGGTGCTCTCCACCAGGCCGTGCTGGCGCAGCTTGCTGAACATCTGCTCGAGGTATGACAGAGAAATCTGGTGACGCACCGCAATTTCAGACAGCGGCACAGGACCGGACTTCTCGCGCAGCGCGACGTCAATCATCGCGGTAACGGCAAATCGACCTTTGGTACTTAAACGCATATCGGTATCTCCTGACAACGTCACTGGATGTGTGACAACTTGAACTATAGGAAGTTCATTACTTCGCGTAAATTCGTATTTTTAACAATTTAACTTCGAAAAACTCGCATAATAGGAACCTCATTTCAGGGAAAACCCCATGAATTTCAAGCACTTGCATTACTTTTGGGTCACCGCCAAAGCTGGCGGCGTCATGCGTGCAGGCGAGCAGTTGCACACCACGCCCCAAACCCTGTCTGGCCAGATCAAGCTGCTGGAAGACTGGCTGGGCCGCAAACTCTTCCGCAAAAGTGGTCGCCAGCTGGAACTGACTGAAGACGGGCGGCTGGCGCTCGGCTACGCTGACCAGATCTTCACGCTGGGCGCCGAGATGGAAACCGCACTGCGTGAGGCGCGCGGTGGCCAGCGGGTGCTGGATTTTCGGGTTGGCGTGGCCGACTCAGTGGCTAAATCCGTTGCTTACCGCTTGCTGGAGCCTGCCCTGAATCTGGCGGAACCGGTCAGGCTGATCTGCAGCGAGGGCAAGTTCCCCGATCTGCTGGCCCAACTGGCACTGCACCGCCTCGATCTGGTGATTGCAGATGAGCCCATGTCGCGGCGCATCAGTGTCAAGGCGTTCAACCACCCACTGGGCAGCACGGCGATGAGCTTCTTTTGCGCACCTCAGCTCAAGCCGCTGCTCAAAGGCGAGTTCCCCGCGTGCCTGAACGACGTGCCGATGCTGATTCAGGGCGCGTCAGCCTCGGTACGGCAACAGCTGGAAGGCTGGCTTACCCGCTATCAGATTCACCCCCGCGTGATTGGCGAGTTTGACGACGGTGCGCTGATGACGGCTTTTGGACGTGAAGGGCGTGGTGTGTTCATGGCGCCCAGCGTACTGGAAGCCGAGACAGTGGCGCAATTTGGTGTGGAGGTCATCGGGCGCACCGATGAGTTGGTGGAGGAGTTTTTTGCGGTGTCGGTGGAGCGGCGCATCTCGCATCCCTGCGTGCTGGCCATCACCGACGCGGCGCGCGGCCAGCTGTTCAGCGCCTGAAACCTGATTCGTTAAAACCGCTCGTGCGCCTGCAAATAGCGCCACTGCCCGATTGGCAACTGCGTCATCGACACCCGCCCGATGCGCAGGCGCTTCATGCTGAGAATCTCCAGCCCCATGCGCTCACACAGGTAGGCAATCAGGCCCAGATGCACGCCCTTCAGCGCAAAGCGCAGCTTGCTGGATTTCTCGCCCGTGCTGTTGAGACTGACCTTGACCTGCGGTAGCGGCCTGCCGTCAGCAGACTGCATGTGGTTAATGCGCTGCAGGCTCTCGGGCGGCACCTCGCCTGCCACTTCCACAATGATTTCCTGCTCCATCACACCGGCGTCTTCAGTTAGCTTGCGTGCCACGCGCCAGTCTTGTGTGTAAACCACCAGACCACCCGCGCCTGTTTCCAGTGGCACGGTGGCGGTGAGTTTGGCGAAGTGTCGTTTGAGCAGGCGGGTGCCTGAGGGGTCGTCTGCCGCATGGTTGGCTACTTGCAGCAACTGCTGCGCGGGTTTGACCTGTCGATTGGCCTCGCCCGGCGCGGCCAGCGCGTCGTAACCCGGCGGCTTGTGCAGCAGCAGCGTTACCGGCAACAGCTCCAGCAAGCTCGCATCGGGGTCAACCGCAACTTTCTGGGTGGCTACCCGAAACATGGGCTCTTCCACCACCTTGCCATCCACGCTCACCCAGCCACCTTCAATGTATTGCTCGGCCTCGCGGCGCGAGCACGGCACCAGCTCCGCCACGCGTTTGGACAGGCGCTCTGCCGGCAGCTGCGCTGCAGCCTGCCTTGCGGCTGGTGTGCGGGGCCGGGGAGCCGGCGTGGCTTTGGGTTCTGTCATTGCCATTTCAGCCGACAACCCCGACTTCCAGCTCTGCCAGCTGTTGCGCGGCCTCGTAGGCTTGAAGCGCCTGCACCACGTCGTCCAGATCACCTTCCATGATGGACAGCAGCTTGTACAGCGTCAGGTTGATGCGGTGATCGGTCAGCCGCCCCTGCGGGAAATTGTAGGTGCGAATGCGGTCGCTGCGGTCACCACTGCCCACCAGGCTTTTGCGCTCGGCGGCGTCTTTGGCGGCCCGCTCGGAGCGGTCTTTTTCGTGGATGCGGGCGGTCAGCACTTTCAGCGCCTGGGCCTTGTTGCTGTGCTGGCTGCGTCCGTCCTGGCACTCGGCCACGATGCCGGTGGGAATGTGCGTGATGCGCACCGCGGAGTCGGTCTTGTTGATGTGCTGGCCGCCGGCGCCGCTGGCGCGATAGGTGTCGATGCGCAGGTCGGACGGGTTGATCTTGGCGGCTTCCACCTCGTCCTGCTCGGCCAGCACGGCGATGGTGCAGGCGCTGGTGTGGATGCGGCCCTGCGTCTCGGTGGCGGGCACGCGTTGCACGCGGTGCCCGCCGCTCTCGAACTTCAGCGCACCGTAGGCGCCGGTGCCGTTGCCGCTACCGCAGGGGCCATCACCAGCACGGCCTTCTAGG
This sequence comes from Pseudomonadota bacterium, assembly GCA_046050465.1. Lineage (GTDB taxonomy): Bacteria > Pseudomonadota > Gammaproteobacteria > Burkholderiales > Burkholderiaceae_C > Egaibacter. The sequence continues at coordinate 42,820 of JBJOPS010000039.1, forward strand.
CGCACCACCACTTCCTTGTAGCCGCCCAGTTCGCTGGGCGATTCGCTGACGACCTCTACCTTCCAGCCGCAGCGATCGGCGTAGCGTGTGTACATGCGCAGCAAGTCGCCTGCAAACAGCGCCGATTCATCACCCCCGGTGCCGGCGCGGATTTCCACAAACGCGGGGCGTGCGTCGTCAGGGTCTTTGGGCAGCAGCATGCGTTGCAGCTCGGCTTCCAGTTGCGCCAACTCCGCCGTGGCCGCGGTGATTTCTTCCTCGGCCATTTCCGCCATGTCGGGGTCGCTCCTCATCTCCTGTGCACCGGCCAGATCAGCTTCGCGCTGCTGGTAGCGCACCCAGCGGCTGGCCACGGCGGCCACATCGGTGTGCTCGCGAGAGAGCTTGAGGAACTGCTCCATGTCTTTCATGATGTCTTCGCGCGAGAGCAAAAATTCCAGCTCGCCCAGATGGTCTGCGTAGCGTGCGAGTTGTTGGCGGAGAAAGGGTTTCATGGGTCCATCAAAAAAGGGAGTGGGGCGTGGACTGATCCAGCCAGACGGGGAGTTTTGGCCACCCCGGTTGACAATCCAGGGCGCTGCGGCTGAGCGTCGCTAACGCTCTTTGCGCAAAAAGAAATGCCGCACCGCGGAGCTGGCCCGCTCGCGCGCTGCCGCGTCACCCGCGTGCAACTCGGCCATAGCGCCATGCAGCATTTTCTGGGTAATGCCTTTGGAAAGGGCTTCCAGCACGGTGTCCACGGCTTCGCCTTTGGCCAGCAGCTTGCGGGCTCGCGCCATTTCGGCTGCGCGCCACTCATCGGTCTGGGCGTTGAGTTGCTGGATCAGCGGCACCACACCGTTGATGGGGTCACGCTGGTCCACCCAGTGCATGAAACTCTGCACACCTGCATCAATGATGACCTCGGCCTGTGCCACCGCGGCCTGGCGGTTGGCCTGCGCAGCCTGCACCACACCGGCCAGATCGTCCACCGTGTAGAGGTACACGTCATCCAGGGCTTTCACTTCGGGTTCAATGTCGCGCGGCACAGCCAGGTCCACCATGAGCATGGGACGGTGCTTGCGGCGCTTCAGGGCGCGCTCCACAGCACCCAGGCCAATGATGGGCAGGGTACTGGCGGTGCAACTCACCACGGCGTCGAATTCGTGCAGCCGCTCGGGAATGTCGGCCAGTCGCATTACCTCGCCGCCAAAGCGCGTGGCGAGCTTTTCGCCGCGTTCCAGCGTGCGGTTGGCAATGATCATGGCTTTGGGCTGTTTGGCAGCAAAATGCGTGGCGGTGAGCTCGATCATCTCGCCTGCGCCGACAAACAGCACTTTCACGTCGTTCAGATTTTCAAACAGCTGCCCGGCCAGGCGCACGGCGGCTGCGGCCATGCTGATGGATTGGGCACCGATCTCTGTGCTGGTGCGCACCTCTTTGGCGACTGCAAAGCTGCGCTGGAACAACTGGCTGAGCGTGGTGCCCAAAGCGCCGGCCTGATCCGCCGCGCGCACAGCATCTTTGAGCTGCCCCAGAATCTGCGGCTCGCCCAGCACCATGGAATCGAGCCCGCTGGCCACCCGAAAGGCGTGGCGGGCGGCATGACCGTTTTCCAGCGTGTAGGCGTGGGAGCGCAGCAGCGAAGGCGAAACACCGCCTGATTGAGCCAGCCAGTGCAGCGTGGGTTCGAGCTCCTGGGTGTCGCCAGCGCAATAAATTTCGGTACGGTTGCAGGTGGAAATGATGGCCGCTTCGGGCTGGCGCGACAGCGACTGGCGCAGGCCCTGCAAGGTGGGCTCGATCTGATCGAGGGCGAACGCAAACCGCCCGCGCAGGTCCAGCGGAGCGGTGGTGTGGTTGATGCCTAGAGCCCAGACTGCCATATTGATTAGTAGTCGATTATAAAATCGGTCCCACCATGGGCCCTATTGATCTGTTTTTGCACCTGTTCAACTTTGTGGCGCCCGCTTTGGCAGTTGCGCTGGTTGTGACGGTTTTTTCCCGTTTTTTAATGCCAAACAGGGGCTCAGCCCTTACGTATATTGCGCAAGTAGCTATAAATTTTGTAGCATGCACGCTGGTTTTGCTGGTCGGGCTGGTGTTTTTCGGCCGCGATGGCAAGATGGTGACTTATGCGGCCATGGTGCTGACAAGCGCCACCAGCCACTGGGTAATGGCCCGAAGCTGGAAAGATTGAAGCGACGCCCCCCGGGGTCGCCAAAGGATTGTGGTTGCATTTCGCATACAAATTGATAGGAAAGTACGGTCC
>JBJOPS010000040.1:0-4436 GCA_046050465.1 Pseudomonadota bacterium
CTTGCGCGTGCGCCGATTGCTCAGATCAAGGCCAAGGTCTTTTTGTTTCATACCGTCAATGATCGCAAGTTACGTGCCTCAGTCACGTATTTGGCGGAATAGTTTTGAACATCATCCCTAATTATGATAAAGGTGGGGATTTTATCTATGACATCGACGTTCTATATGGTGGTCAAAAATGTAAATTGACGGGGGTCGCAGGAGTCCATGATCCATTATCTATCACCCCTGATGGAAATAATGCCGTTGTCGCATTTGCGTCAGGATATAGAACTCCTCGCCATGTCGTGGTCATGCGATTCAAACCACAGCACTGCGAAGCAGTTTCAATTCAACACATCTACTTTGAGGAGAAATCGGCACCACACACTCTCTCTCTATCAAGCGAAACTAATTTATTGAAAGTTGGGGCATGAAATCACTACTTTTGTTTGCCATCGGGGCACTGTTATCTATTGGTGCAGCAGCAATTTCAATTGAAATTTACGTTAGAGCGTATGTTTACTTTAGTGGCACGGCAAGATCGGCACACTCTGATGACTATGGAATGGCCTTCGATGCCGTGCTAGTTGCAGGCAGTGTTTTTGTAATCACTGGTATTGCTTGCTACTTCTTTTTTAGAACAAGAAATCGCTGAATTTCATAATCCACTTTGCAAATAATTGAGATCTGAATAATGGCAAATCCTATTCCGAACGGGTACAGCGTGCCGCTGTCTACATCTGTAGATAACAATGCACAACAAGCGCAGCAGTATGCGGCTACACATTCGATTGCTGAGTCGTATATTTGGTTCTACAACCAAGTGCGCAACGGTGGTCCTTGGGACTACAAGCAACAAGGCAGTCAATATGAATCTTTTGGCAACCTGAACTACGGTGCTACAGGTACTGCAATGGGTATACCGGGGTCAATTTTGCTCAGAATGGCTGGTGGAGCGCAAGTGCTTGCTGGAACATCGACACCTGCATGGGGCAGCCCTCTCGGAGGGTCACCATACGGTGACGATCCAATTGATCAAATCTCGATTGGTGACGGAATTAGCTGGTCTCAGGGGGCTGGATATACGCGTTCAATGATTTTCCCGCCAGAGCCACTCACGTTGCCTGGGAATTGGGATGCTGAGGGCTGGAACAGCAACGGCATCAACCCCCTCACCAACACCGCCACCACAAGCGCCCTAAACTGGGTAGCCATGCTCTTTGACCCGCTGGTCCTAGACCTGGACGGCGGGGGCATCACCACCAGTGGCATCAACCCGGCAGCGCCCATCCTCTTCGACATGAACGGTGACGGCACTAAAACCGCCACCGGCTGGATCGCCGCAGGCGAAGCCATCGTCGTGCGAGACTTGAACGGCAATGGGCTGATCGACTCCGGCCGCGAACTCTTTGGCGACAACACCGTCTTGACCACCGGAGCCCGTGCAGGCCAGCTTGCCGCCCACGGCTTTGAAGCCCTGGCCGACCTGGACATGGACGCCCATGGGGTGGCAGACGGCAAGTTTGACGCAAACGACACCGCCTTTGCCAGCGTCAAACTCTGGAAAGACGCCAACCAGGACGGCGTGAGCCAAAGCAGTGAACTCTTTACCTTCGCCCAACTGGGCGTGCAAAGCATCAACGTATCGGGCAGCACCAGCAACCTGAACCTGACCAATGCCAGTGGCCAAGCCACGGGCAACACCCAAACCTTTGCCGGCAGCTACACCAAAACCACCGGCGCAGTGGGGGACGCCGGCACCGCCCAACTGGCCGGCAGCCTCCTGCTGGCCAACAACAACTTCTACCGCTCTTTTTCAGACGACCCGGTATTGACCCCCAGCGCACAGGCCCTGCCCCAGATGCAGGGCAGCGGCTTGGTGCGGGACCTGCGCCAGGCCCTGAGCCTGGGCACAGCACAGGCAGCCACCCTGCAAACACAGCTCAGCCAGTATGCAGCAGACACCACCCGCACACAGCAACTCAGCCACCTGGACGCATTGATCCAAAGCTGGGGCGCCACCAGCGCCATGCCCACCAGCATCCAGACCAGCACCACCCTGGGCGACCCGCAAGCCGGGGCTGGCTCCATCACCGCAGTGGCCCAGTTTGCGCAAAGCAACCCCACCCTGTACGCCCAGATCACCGCGCTGGAGCAGTTCAACGGCCAAACCATTCTGGACCACTGGGTGCGCGCCAGCGGCAGCGTCAACGTCGTCAGCTACAGCGCGCAGCAAGAAGCCTTCATCCACCAAGCGTATGACGCGCTCAAAGACAGCGTGTACAGCGCCCTGGTGGTGCAGACACGCCTGAAGCCGTATCTGGACAGCATTGGGCTGGTGGTGGACGAGACGGGGGTGCGGTTTGATACGGCGGCCACACAAGCCCTGGTGCAGACCCGGGCTTTGGCCGACGCCTTCAACACGGTGACCGATCTGCTTGAACTGCAAAGGTATGCGGGCGAGACCGTCAAGGCGGTGGGCTGGCCGATTTATGCAACGCTTGAGCACGTGCTCGAAACCGTTGCGGTCACGCCGGACATCCAAAGCCTGCTGAGTGCGCAGCGCATTGCGTCGCTGGGGGTGCAGAAGCGCCCTGAATTGAGGCAATGCGCAAAACAGCGTCAAAGGCGCTCCTGTATCAGGAGCAGGAAATGCGCTTGGAATGTCGGAAATCCGTCGCGTACATTATTTGATTTATAAAAATAACAAAAATATGCGAACGGGGCAATAAAAACGGCGGGGTGCGCTTCGCGGTTAAATCTTTCGATGAAAAATGCAGTGAAAGGTTATTCATGAAAAAGAAAGTTGTCATTTTGATTGCCTCCACGATGGTGGCATTTGTACTCATTTCGCATTATTTTCTTGGCTCCGTATCGGATAAGTATTTTCAGTCGGAAAGCATTGAAACGGGTGTCAAAACGGATATTGCATTTGAGTATGCAAGCGTGTTGCAGACATTTAGGCTCACCCCCGACCACAAAGCAATTGCCGTGGCGGCAAGCTATGCCAGAAGTCTGGGCGCTGACTTTCTGCCAAACATGAAGCGAGCCGGTCGCGCGATACGCATGCTACTCTCAGTCGCAAACAAGAAAGAGAGCCCTCACGCCAGTCAAGCCACTTACGAAGCACTGGTTCTTCTTGTTCGGATGCCACTTGATGCAGAAATGACGCCGCTTGTCAATGAACTGGCTCAGAGACTGGCCATTGCTCTTCGTTCTCAACCTGACGAGTCAATCACAATAGAAAAATTCCAAGTTAAAGAAGTATTGGCTATGTTTGCAGCCCGGTCACGTCCAGACGAAGCAACGCAGGTCAAAACTAATTTGAGTCCTCCGTCTGACGCAAAGGATGCTCCGTGGCTTGTCAAACTGGCGGCCGCCCGCATTGGATTTTCTGCGTGTATTCAATCAGACCATGCTTTTCCAGATGGACTTCAAACTGCATTGAACGCGGCGTTCCCAAGAGCATGGTTGAAGAACGAAGCACGGCTCGGATGGGACACGCCCTTCATGGACGTGATTATCCAAACTAGCCGCTCACCTGCATGCACTGAACAAGCGCGCAAATTTAAATCACTGATCACAGACTAAAGGAAAAAGCATGAGTATTTTTGGAACCCCAAAGCCCAGAAGCGGAAATTTAGGTGGCCCAGATAATGTGGTCATATTGGGAGAAGGGCAAAGCATTGTCATGACCTACCGTGACCCAAACGCGGCAGTTGAGATAAGTATTTCGAATGACCTGAAAGACATGGGCACTTCAAGTATTGAGGCTGCAATAGCGCTTGGAAAATTGCAGTTAAAGACTAACTCCAATGATCCAGATGCAATTAAGGATGCGTTGGCAGCAATTAAGATCGTGGCGGGACTCAATCCGGCTACCTCATGGTTTGTGACGAGTATTTGGGGCGTTGATAGTGCCTTTGACGAAGTTGTGGGCAAGGCTATAAATACCATCAAAAATCGTCCCCAGCAAGTTGACGCAATTGTTGATGGCGCTCTGGGAATCTCCCCCCTCACCAACACCGCCACCGCCACCGCCCTAAACTGGGTCGCCCCGCGGCGAGACCCCCTGGTGCTGGACCTGGACGGCGGGGGCATCACCACCAGCGCCATCAACCCCGCAGCCCCCATCCTCTTTGACCAAGATGGCGACGGCACCCTCACCGCCACCGGCTGGATCGCCGCAGGCGAAGCCATCGTGGTGCGAGACTTAAACGGCAATGGGCTGATCGACTCCGGCCGAGAACTCTTTGGCGTAGACACCGTCCTGTCTGGCACACCGGGCCTGGATGCTGTGTATGCCAGCACCGGCTTTGCCGCCCTCAAAACCCTGGACAGCAACAACGACAACCTCTTCAACGCCGCCGACGCAGCCTTCACCCAGGTACAAATCTGGCAAGACGTGAACCAGGACGGCATCAGCCAAAGCACAGAACTCTTCACCCTGGCGC
>JBJOPS010000041.1:0-5538 GCA_046050465.1 Pseudomonadota bacterium
GCTCATGGCCGCCACTTCGCGGTCAGCCACCACTTTCACTGGCTTCTTGAGATTGATCAGGCCCAGGTAGCCAGGTTTGCAGCCGAAGTGATCGTCGATTTCCTCCAGCGTGGCAAACCGCAAGCCGCCTTCCATGCCGGGAACCTTGTTGGCCTTGACCTCGTTCATTTCATGGTCACCGCGCAGCATCAGCAGCCATATCTGGATTTTGATGACCTTGCCTGCTTCGTCTTTTTCTTCCGTGGCCAGCACGAGCGACTTGATGGTTTGCTGCAAAGGTACGTTCAGGTACTCTGCGACATCGGCACAGGTGCTTTTCCCCGGTGTTGCCGTCTTCGTCATGGTCTGTGTGGGCGCCTTGCGGGCGCCCTGTGGCGCCTGCGCCTCAGCTTTTTCCATGTTGGCTGCGTAATCGCTGTCGGGGCAATAGACGATGGCGTCCTCGCCCGTGGCGGCAATCACCTGAAACTCTTCGCTCAGGTCGCCACCAATGGCACCACTGTCTGCGGCCACGGCACGGTAGGTCAGGCCGAAACGGTCAAAAATCCGCCGGTAGGCTTTGGCCATGATCTGGTAGCTGGCCTTGGCCGACTCGGGGTCACGGTCAAAGCTGTAGGCGTCTTTCATGATGAATTCGCGCCCGCGCATCAAACCAAACCGGGGACGCCGCTCATCACGAAACTTGGTCTGGATCTGGTAGAGGTTTTTAGGTAGCTGCTTGTAGCTCTTGATTTCCTGGCGGGCAATGTCGGTCACCACCTCTTCGCTGGTGGGTTGCACTACGTAGTCGCGCTCATGCCGGTCCTGAATGCGCAGCAGCTCAGGGCCCATCTTGGCAAAACGGCCAGTCTCCTGCCACAACTCGGCGGGCTGCACCACAGGCATGCTGAGCTCCACGGCACCCGCGCGGTTCATCTCCTCACGCACGATGGCCTCCACCTTGCGAATCACGCGCAGGCCCAGTGGCATGTAGGTATAAATGCCCGCGCCCAGCTTTTTGATCATGCCGGCACGCGTCATCAGCTTGTGGCTGGCAACCTCGGCGTCAGCGGGGGCTTCCTTGAGAGTAGAGATGAAAAATTGGGAGGCTTTCATGGCGAGAATTGAAGTACCGAAACAGCCCGAACCCCTTGATGCCCAGCGCTTGCTGTGCATAATGGGCTCAGTTTAAGAATTGGGGTTTGATTATGCTTGACCGGGACGGCTTTAGGCCCAACGTCGGCATCGTCCTGCTCAACCAGAAAAATCAGGTTTTTTGGGGCAAGCGCATACGTACCCATTCATGGCAGTTTCCGCAGGGTGGCATTGATCGGGGCGAAACCCCGGAGCAGGCCATGTACCGCGAGCTGCATGAAGAGGTGGGGCTCCAGCCGGAGCATGTGTGTGTGGTCGCCCGAACCCGCGACTGGTTGCGCTACGAGGTGCCGGACCGCTACATTCGCCGCGATGCACGCGGTCATTACAAAGGCCAGAAGCAGATCTGGTTTCTGCTCCAGCTGGTCGGTCACGACTGGGATTTGAACCTGCGTGCGACTGACCACCCCGAGTTCGATGCCTGGCGCTGGAACGACTACTGGGTGCCGCTGGACATGGTGGTTGAATTTAAACGTGGTGTCTATGAAATGGCGCTGACAGAGCTTGCCCGCTTTTTGCCACGTCACGATGTGCGGAACCGTTTTCTACGGCAGGGCACGCGTTCGCGCGACCATGACAACATCCACTCTGCCCAAGAAGTCATGCCCGGCGCCGGTTTTGAGCTACCGCCCGGCGCGACCTTTGAGCCTGACCCACAAGTCAGCATCAATACCAGCGGTCATCCGAACAGCCATGCGAATTAGAAAACTGGCCGTTATGGTGGTGACGCTGATGATCTTTGGTGGTGCGTCAGCGCAATTGAGCAGCCTCGATCCCGACTGGAAGGAGGTTGACGTACCCCTTCCGCCTGCGTTCAATAAGGACAAGTTGGTGCCGGTAGATATGCCGCCCCACGTCACACTTAAGTTGGGTGTGGATCCTGCCACTTTGAGCATTTCAAACGACGGTGTGGTGCGCTATGTGATGGTCGCCACCAGTAGTGCGGGCACGATCAATGCGATGTATGAGGGTATTCGCTGCCTTACGGGCGAGGTAAAAGTTTATGCACGCTTCAGTGCCTCAGGCCAGTGGAAAGCCGTCGAGAACCCCCAATGGGCACCGCTGAACGGCAACCAGCCATCCAGGCATGCTGCCGCTCTGGCACGACAGGGCGCGTGCGACGGCCGCGCGGCAACAGCTGCATCACCAACCGAGATCGTCCAGAAACTCAAAAGCCCGGCGCTTCAGCAGCGCTAGGCTTATATGGCCTGCAACCCACCTGATTTTTTGGATCAGCGGGTCAGCACCAGGTTATCACGGTGCAGCATCTCGGGGCCAGCTGAGTAGCCCAGCAGTTTTTCGTACTCACTGGACGGCTTGCGACAAATCAGGCGTGCCTCGCTGCTGGAGTAGTTGGCCAATCCGCGTGCGATTTCTGATCCGCAGGCGTCGCGTACAGCAATGACATCACCGCGTGAAAAATCCCCTTCCACGCCCGTCATGCCAATAGGTAACAGGCTCTTTCCTTCGTCGCGCAGTTTGGCGGCAGCACCAACGTCAACGACGACCGCACCCCGCATTTGCAGGTGATCGGCGATCCACTGTTTGCGAGCCTGATTTTTCTGCGTCTGGGCCACCAGTAGAGTACCAATGGACTCTCCACGCGAGAGGCGTGGCAGTGCATCCGGTTCGCGCCCCCAGGCAATGACGGTTGATGCACCAGAGCCAGCAGCCCGCTTTGCCGCCAGAATTTTTGTGATCATCCCGCCCCGACCGAGGCTGGAGCCTGCGCCACCGGCCATGGCCTCAAGTGCCGGATCACCCGCCTTGGCTTCGTCCACAAACCGTGCATCCGGGTTGGAACGCGGATCGGCGGTGTACAAACCCTTTTGGTCTGTCAGGATGACCAGCGCATCGGCCTCCACCAGGTTGGCGACCAAAGCACCCAAAGTGTCGTTGTCGCCAAACTTGATCTCGTCGTTGACCACAGTGTCGTTTTCGTTGATCACTGGCACCACGCCCAGCTTGAGCAGCGTCAGCAGGGTTGAGCGTGCGTTGAGGTAGCGCTCCCGGTCTGCCAGATCGGCATGGGTGAGCAGCACCTGCGCACTGCCTAACCCGTTTTCGCGCAGCTTGGTTTCATACATCTGCGCCAGACCCATTTGCCCCACCGCTGCAGCTGCCTGCAACTCACTGATATCGTGCGGGCGCGTCGCCCAGCCCAAACGCTTCATGCCCTCAGCAATCGCGCCGCTGGACACCATGATGACCTCCCGGCCATCACGCACCAGAACAGCCAATTGGCGGCACCACTCACCAATGGCCGGTGCATCCAGCCCACGGCCTTCGTTGGTCACCAGGCTGGAGCCTACCTTGACCACGACCCGTTTTGCATCACGCATTGCATTTGCCACTTTTATGTATCCTTTTGGCACCTGGCCCTCGTCAATATTGCGTGAACAGCTACACTATTTATAGCAAAACATCTCATGGCGTGATCACGTCAACGAATCTGGCAGAAAGCGTGGATCTATTTCCTCGGGCGCCTGCTCGGCCACCTGCTGTGCATGAACGTGCTTGTACACGGCCTTTACAAGTGCTGCGCATCCTTCGCGATTCAGAGCAGAAATTTCAAACACAGGCCCCTTGAATTTGAAGCGCTTGACAAAGTCTTTCACCAGCGCGGCACGATCATTCGCAGGCACCATGTCCAGCTTATTCAATACCAGCCAGCGCGGCTTGTCATAAAGTGCCTTGTCATATTTTTTCAATTCGTTGACGATAGCCTTGGCTGCGGCGACGGTATCAACACCCTCATCGAAGGGCGCCATGTCTACTATGTGCAGCAACAGGCGTGTGCGCTGCAAATGGCGCAGGAACAGGTGACCCAAACCAGCACCTTCGGAGGCACCTTCAATCAAACCCGGTAAATCTGCCACCACAAAGCTTTGCTCTGGGCCGACCCGCACAACCCCCAGATTGGGGTGCAGCGTGGTAAAGGGATAGTCTGCAATGCGGGGGCGAGCGTTGGAGATAGCTGTAATGAGCGTGGACTTGCCTGCGTTGGGCAGGCCTAGCAGGCCCACATCGGCAAGCACCTTCAACTCAAGTTTCAGGCTTTTCTTTTCACCGGGCCAACCAGGTGTTTTTTGTCGCGGAGCGCGGTTAATGGCGCTCTTGAAGCGCATGTTGCCAAACCCGCCATCACCGCCCTTGGCAATGGTAATAACCTCACCGGCAGTCAGCAACTCATACAGCACTTCGCCAGTCTCTGCATTCGTGATGATGGTGCCAACCGGCATCTTCAGCGTGATGTCATCACCTGCTGCACCGAACATGTCCGAACCCATGCCGTGCTGGCCACGCTTGGCATCGTGCCGACGGGAAAACCGGAAATCCACCAGCGTGTTCAAGTTGGGATCAGCAACGGCAAAAACGTGACCGCCGCGACCACCGTCCCCCCCGTTTGGACCGCCAAACTCCTTGTACTTTTCATGCCGGAACGAGACGCAGCCGGCTCCACCATCTCCGGCCGAGATGTCAATGTAGGCTTCGTCAACGAACTTCATGATTTCCTAAGCTTTATAAACGAAAAACCCCGCGCCGGGCGCAGGGTTTCACACTGGGTCAGGTGAGAATCAAGCCGAGGTGATACTCACCGTGTGCTTGTTCAACGAGCCCTTCACGGCAAACGACACGTGGCCGTCCACCAATGCAAACAGGGTGTGGTCCTTGCCAATACCAACATTGGTACCGGGGTGGAACTTGGTGCCACGCTGACGCACGATGATCGCGCCTGCGCTGATCAATTCACCGCCAAAGGCTTTCACGCCAAGCATTTTGGGCTTCGAATCGCGCCCGTTTCGCGTAGAGCCGCCGCCTTTTTTCTGTGCCATGACTCTTGCTCCTTAAGCGGCAATCGCACCAATCAGCAGTTCAGTGAACTGCTGGCGATGGCCCTGACGTTTCTGGTAATGCTTGCGACGGCGCATCTTGAAGATGCGAACCTTGTCGTGTTTACCGTGAGCCACGACCGTGACACTCACAGTTGCGCCGGACACCAGGGGCGTGCCAATCTTGATATCAGCGCCGTTTCCGACGGCCAACACCTGATCAAACACAATTTCCTGGCCTACGTCCGCAGCAATCTGTTCTACTTTAATTTTTTCGCCAGCAGCAACCCGATATTGCTTGCCACCGGTTTTTATGACCGCGTACATGTTGACCTCATCTATTTAGGCTCTGGGAACGGATTTTCGCAGAGCCCAAGAGTATAACATGGTTTGGGGTCACTAACATAGGCATCCCCTGATGCATCCCCTGATGCTTGTCGGCCGAGGTGTCTAAGGATGATGTTCAAAACTATTCCGCCAAATACGTGACTGAGGCACGTAACTTGCGATCATTGACGGTATGAAACAAAAAGACCTTGGCCTTGATCTGAGCAATCGGCGCACGCGCAAG
>JBJOPS010000042.1:0-15369 GCA_046050465.1 Pseudomonadota bacterium
GCACGCAATGTGCAACCGTCCGCCAATGATTGGTAGTGGCCAATCACCAAGACTGTTGAGTGTGGTGCTCAACGCGACCGTCGCCTGGAACCCCTGGATTCCCAAGTCTTTGCCCCGGAGATCTCATGGCTTATACATATACCGAACGCAAGCGAATTCGCAAAAGTTTCGGCAGCCGCGACAGCGTGCTCGAAATTCCTTACCTGCTGCAAATGCAAAAAGATGCTTACACCGCATTTCTTCAAGCAGATATAGCGCCGAAGAAGCGCACCACTGAGGGCTTGCAGGCTGCGTTCGACGCAGCTTTCCCTATTGTTTCGCACAATGGTTTTGTCGAGATGAAATTTCTCGAATACAACCTGGCAAAACCGGGGTTTGATGTTCGTGAATGCCAGACACGAGGCCTGACCTTCGCATCTGCCGTGCGTGCCAAGGTTCAACTGATCATTTATGACCGTGAATCCTCGACGTCTCAAAACAAGGTTGTTAAAGAAGTAAAAGAACAGGAAGTCTACATGGGCGAAGTGCCGCTCATGACGGGCAAAGGCTCGTTTATCATCAACGGCACCGAGCGGGTGATTGTGTCTCAGCTGCACCGTTCTCCTGGCGTGTTCTTTGAACACGACAAAGGCAAGACACACAGCTCGGGCAAGCTGCTGTTCTCTGCACGGATTATTCCGTATCGTGGCTCATGGCTGGACTTTGAGTTTGACCCGAAAGACATTCTGTACTTCCGTGTTGACCGCCGTCGCAAGATGCCAGTCACTATTTTGCTAAAGGCTATTGGTCTTAACCACGAATCCATCCTCGCCAATTTCTTTGTCAACGATAACTTCCGCTTGATGGATAGCGGCGCCCAGATGGAGTTTGTGGCGGAACGACTGCGAGGTGAAGTCGCCCGTTTTGATATCACTGACAAGAGTGGCAAAGTAGTTGTCGCCAAAGACAAGCGCGTAACAGCGCGCCACACTCGTGATTTAGAGCAAAGTCAAACCACCCACATCAGTGTGCCGGAAGACTTTTTGGTCGGCCGTGTCGTGGCGCGCAACATCGTTGATGCGGAGACGGGTGAAATCATCGCCAAGGCAAACGAAGAGCTGACGGAAGTTCTGCTCAAGAAGCTGCGCTCGGCTGGCGTGCAGGACCTGCCATGTATTTATACGAACGAGCTGGATCAAGGCGCGTACATTTCGCAAACACTGCGTAGCGACGAAACGGTTGATGAATTTGCTGCCCGCGTTGCCATCTATCGCATGATGCGCCCCGGTGAGCCGCCAACGGAAGATGCGGTTCAGGCTTTGTTCCAGCGTTTGTTCTACAACCCGGATACGTACGATTTGTCGCGCGTTGGCCGCATGAAGTTCAATGCCAAAATGGGGCGCGCCGAGTCAACAGGCCCAATGGTGCTGACCAACGAAGACATCCTCGCTGTTGTGAAGATTCTGGTTGATTTGCGTAACGGTCGCGGCGAAGTTGACGATATTGACCACTTGGGCAATCGCCGTGTGCGTTGCGTTGGTGAGCTGGCTGAAAACCAGTACCGCACCGGGTTGGCTCGGATTGAAAAAGCCGTGAAAGAGCGCTTAGGTCAGGCTGAACAAGAGCCGTTGATGCCGCATGACCTGATCAACTCCAAGCCGATTTCCGCAGCATTGAAGGAGTTCTTCGGTGCATCGCAGTTGTCGCAGTTTATGGATCAGACCAATCCGCTTTCCGAAATCACTCATAAGCGCCGTGTATCGGCCCTTGGCCCCGGTGGTTTGACGCGCGAGCGTGCAGGCTTTGAAGTGCGTGACGTACACGTTACGCATTACGGCCGTGTATGTCCTATTGAAACGCCTGAAGGCCCGAACATCGGGTTGATCAACTCGCTGGCGCTATACGCCCGTTTGAACGAATATGGGTTTATCGAAACGCCGTATCGCCGGGTGGTGGATAGCGTGATCACCAACGAGATTGATTACCTATCGGCCATCGAAGAAGGCAAGTACGTCATTGCCCAGGCGAACGCAACGCTGGATAAAGAGGGCAAGCTGACCGGTGATCTGGTCTCTGCCCGTGAAAAAGGCGAATCGATTCTGGTGGCCGCCGAGCGCATCCAGTACATGGACGTGTCCCCTGCCCAGATCGTTTCTGTGGCGGCTTCACTGGTTCCTTTCCTTGAGCATGATGATGCAAACCGTGCGCTGATGGGCGCCAACATGCAACGTCAGGCCGTGCCAGTGCTGCGCCCTGAAAAAGCGTTCGTTGGTACTGGTATAGAGCGTGTGTCTGCTGTTGACTCGGGTACGGTTGTCACGGCTACCCGTGGTGGCGTTGTCGACTACGTTGATGCGACCCGTGTGGTGATTCGCGTAAACGATGCCGAGGCGCAAGCCGGCGAAGTGGGCGTGGATATCTACAACCTGATCAAGTATCAGCGATCCAATCAGAATACCAATATCCATCAGCGCCCCATCGTCAAGAAGGGCGACCTGCTTGCCAAGGGTGATGTGATTGCTGACGGCGCTTCGACGGACATTGGCGAACTGGCGCTTGGCCAGAACATGCTGGTGGCGTTTATGCCCTGGAATGGCTATAACTTCGAAGATTCGATTCTGATCAGCGAACGTGTTGTTGCCGATGATCGCTACACCTCGATTCACATTGAAGAGCTGGTCGTCATGGCGCGCGACACCAAGCTGGGCGCGGAAGAAATTACGCGTGACATACCGAATTTGAGCGAACAACAGCTCAATCGTCTGGATGACTCGGGCATCATTTACGTTGGTGCCGAGGTTCAACCCGGTGACACGCTGGTTGGCAAGGTCACGCCCAAGGGGGAAACCACGCTGACGCCAGAAGAAAAACTGCTTCGCGCAATTTTCGGTGAGAAGGCCAGTGACGTGAAAGATACGTCATTGCGTGTGGATCAAGGTTCGCAGGGTACCGTTATCGATGTGCAGGTGTTCACCCGTGAAGGCATTACCCGCGACCGTCGCGCCCAGCAAATCATTGACGATGAACTGAAGCGTTTCCGCCTTGATCTGAATGATCAGCTACGCATCGTGGAGCTGGATGCGTTTGATCGCATTGAAAAGCTGTTGACTGGAAAAGTCGCCAATGGTGGCCCGCAGAAGCTTGCCAAGGGGACCAAGATCGACAAGGCTTATCTGGCCTCAATCGAGAAATTCCACTGGTTTGACGTTCGTCCTGCCGACGATGAAGTAGCCACTCAGCTTGAGAGCATCAAAAACTCTCTGGAACAAACCCGTCACAGCTTCGATTTGGCTTTCGAGGAAAAACGCAAGAAGCTGACGCAAGGCGATGAGTTGCCCGCTGGCGTACTGAAGATGGTCAAGGTTTACCTCGCCGTCAAGCGTCGCCTGCAGCCTGGCGACAAGATGGCCGGCCGTCACGGTAACAAGGGCGTCGTGTCCAAGATCGTTCCGGTTGAAGATATGCCTTACATGGCTGACGGTACCCCTTGCGATATCGTTTTGAACCCTTTAGGCGTCCCTTCGCGGATGAACGTGGGCCAGGTTCTGGAGGTTCACTTGGGGTGGGCGGCCAAAGGCATCGGCCAGCGCATTGGCGACATGCTGCAAGCAGAAGCCAAACTGGCTGATTTGCGCAAATTCCTTGAGAATCTGTACAACGGCTCTGGTCGCAAAGAAGACCTTTCCAAGCTGAGTGATGCCGAAGTGCTTGAAATGGCGGATAACCTTTCAAAGGGGGCCACGTTTGCCACACCGGTATTTGACGGTGCGTCAGAAGAAGAAATCCGCACCATGCTCAAGCTGGCCTATCCGGATGACATCGTTAAAGCCAAGGGCCTGACGGCTGCGCGTACGCAAGCCAATTTGTTCGATGGGCGTAGCGGTGACGCGTTTGAGCGTCCGACGACCGTGGGTTACATGCACGTACTGAAGCTGCACCATTTGGTGGACGACAAGATGCACGCCCGCTCAACGGGTCCTTACAGCCTGGTCACCCAGCAGCCATTGGGCGGCAAGGCCCAGTTTGGTGGTCAGCGCTTCGGCGAGATGGAGGTCTGGGCACTCGAAGCGTATGGGGCAGCCTACACGCTGCAGGAAATGCTCACGGTCAAGTCAGACGACGTGCAAGGACGTACCAAGGTGTACGAGAGCATTGTCAAAGGCGAGCATTCCATTGAAGCCGGCATGCCGGAATCGTTCAACGTGCTGGTCAAGGAAATCCGCTCCTTGGGCATCGACATTGAACTCGAACGTTCTTAATTGATAAGGAAAGAGTCAAATGAAATCACTACTCGACCTGTTCAAACAGTTCACGCCAGATGAGCATTTCGATGCCATCAAAATTGGCATGGCTTCACCCGAAAAGATCCGCTCGTGGTCTTTCGGTGAGGTCAAGAAACCTGAAACCATCAACTACCGTACCTTCAAGCCTGAGCGTGATGGCTTGTTCTGTGCCAAGATTTTCGGCCCCATCAAGGACTACGAATGCTTGTGCGGCAAATATAAGCGTCTAAAGCACCGCGGTGTCATCTGCGAGAAGTGCGGAGTTGAAGTCACACAGACCAAGGTGCGCCGCGAGCGTATGGGTCACATCGACCTGGCAGCGCCCTGCGCCCACATCTGGTTTCTGAAGTCCCTGCCAAGCCGTTTGGGCTTGGTGCTGGACATGACACTGCGGGACATTGAGCGCGTGTTGTATTTCGAAGCCTATGTGGTAACTGATCCCGGCATGACCCCGTTGAAAAAGTTCAGCATCATGACCGAGGATGACTTTGATGCCAAGTTCAAGGAATTCGGTGATGAGTTCCAGGCCAAGATGGGTGCCGAAGGCATCAAGGACCTGCTGCAAAGTATTGACATTGACGGCTCTATCGAAAAGTTGCGCAATGACCCCAGTGGCTCCGAGCTCAAGATCAAGAAGAACACCAAGCGTTTGAAACTGCTTGAGGCCTTCAAAAAGTCGGGCATCAAACCCGAGTGGATGGTGCTCGACGTGCTGCCTGTTTTGCCGCCAGATTTGCGTCCGCTGGTGCCGCTGGACGGTGGTCGCTTTGCGACCTCTGACTTGAACGACCTGTATCGCCGCGTGATCAACCGCAACAGCCGTCTGCGCCGTTTGCTGGAGTTGAAGGCGCCGGAAATCATTGCCCGCAACGAAAAGCGCATGCTGCAAGAAGCTGTGGACAGCTTGCTGGATAACGGTCGTCGCGGCAAGGCCATGACTGGCGCCAACAAGCGCGCCCTCAAGTCGCTGGCCGACATGATCAAAGGCAAGAGCGGCCGTTTCCGCCAGAACTTGCTGGGCAAGCGCGTGGACTACTCCGGTCGTTCTGTGATCGTGGTGGGCCCAACACTCAAGCTGCACCAGTGCGGCCTGCCGAAATTGATGGCCCTGGAATTGTTCAAGCCCTTCATCTTCGCGCGCCTGGAAGCCATGGGCATTGCGACCACCATCAAGGCGGCCAAGAAAGAAGTTGAATCCGGTACCCCCGTGGTGTGGGACATCCTGGAAGAGGTGATCAAAGAACACCCTGTTATGTTGAACCGTGCGCCTACGCTGCACCGTTTGGGCATCCAGGCGTTCGAGCCGATCTTGATTGAAGGCAAGGCCATCCAGCTGCACCCGCTCGTTTGCGCGGCATTCAATGCTGACTTTGACGGCGACCAGATGGCTGTGCACGTACCCCTGTCGGTGGAAGCGCAGATGGAGGCCCGCACCCTGATGCTGGCATCCAACAACATCCTGTTCCCGGCCAACGGCGAACCTTCGATTGTGCCGTCGCAAGACGTGGTGCTTGGTCTGTACTACACCACCCGTGAGCGCATCAACGGTAAGGGTGAAGGTCTGATCTTCTCCGACACCGGTGAAGTTCAGCGTGCATTTGATGCCGGCGAGGTCGAGCTGACTGCCCGCATCAACGTGCGTCTGACGGAGTACATCAAGAACAAACAGACTGGCGAACTGGTGCCCTCGACCAAATTGTGGGAAACCACAGCCGGGCGTGCCTTGCTGTCCGAAATTCTGCCAAAGGGACTTCCTTTCTCCAACATCAACAAAGCGTTGAAGAAGAAAGAAATCTCCAAGCTGATCAACGTCTCTTTCCGCAAGTGCGGTTTGAAGGAGACGGTGGTGTTTGCAGACAAGTTGCTGCAATACGGCTTCCGTCTGGCGACCAAGGCTGGCATTTCCATCTGTATCGACGACATGCTGGTGCCGAAGGAAAAGTACGGCATCATTGACCGCGCAGAAAAAGAGGTGAAGGAGATTGCCCAGCAATACACCTCTGGTCTGGTGACTGCCGGTGAGCGCTACAACAAAGTGGTGGACATCTGGGGCAAGGCCGGTGACGAAGTCTCCAAGGTCATGATGGCTCAGCTAGCCAAGGAACGAACCATTGATCGTCATGGCAAGGAAGTGGATCAGGAATCGTTTAACTCCATCTACATGATGGCCGACTCAGGTGCCCGTGGCTCTGCAGCGCAGATTCGCCAGCTGGCTGGTATGCGAGGTCTGATGGCCAAGCCTGATGGCTCCATCATCGAGACGCCCATTACCGCGAACTTCCGCGAAGGCCTGAACGTGTTGCAGTACTTCATCTCCACCCACGGTGCCCGTAAGGGCCTGGCGGATACGGCGCTGAAGACGGCCAACTCGGGTTACCTGACCCGCCGTCTGGTTGACGTGACCCAGGACTTGGTGGTGACTGAACAGGATTGCGGTACGCAAGACGGCTCAGTGATGCGCGCCATCGTTGAGGGTGGTGAAGTGATCGAATCTTTGCGCGATCGTATTCTGGGTCGTACGGCTGCAGAAGATGTGTTGCATCCTGAGAATCGCTCCGTTTTGATCAAAGCGGGGGACATGCTGGACGAAGACGTGATTGACGATCTTGAAGTACAGGGTGTTGACGAGGTCAAGGTTCGCACGGCACTGACCTGTGAAACCCGTTTTGGCATTTGCGCCAAGTGTTATGGCCGTGACCTGGGCCGTGGTGGCCTGATCAATGGCGGCGAAGCCGTTGGTGTGATCGCTGCGCAGTCCATCGGTGAGCCGGGCACCCAGTTGACCATGCGTACCTTCCACATTGGTGGTGCGGCTTCACGCGCGGCGATTGCGTCCAGCGTGGAAGCCAAGTCCAACGGCAATATCGGCTTTAACGCCACGATGCGGTATGTGACGAACAGCAAGAAGGAACTGGTCGTTATTGCCCGTTCCGGTGAGATCGTCATTCATGACGAGCATAGCCGCGAGCGTGAGCGCCACAAGGTGCCTTATGGTGCCGTGTTGACAGTCAAGGCAGACCAAACCATCAAGGCCGGTGCGATTCTGGCTAACTGGGACCCATTGACCCGCCCCATCATTACCGAGTTCGCCGGCAAGGCGCAGTTCGAAAATGTTGAAGAAGGACTTACGGTTGCCAAGCAGGTCGACGAAGTGACTGGCCTGTCCACCCTGGTGGTGATTGACCCGAAACGCCGTGGCTCTGCCAAGGTCATTCGTCCGCAGGTCAAGTTGATCGATGCATCCGGCAATGAAGTCAAGATTCCGGGCACCGATCACTCGGTGACCATCGGCTTCCCCGTCGGTGCACTGGTTCAGGTGCGTGATGGTCAGGATGTAGGCCCCGGCGAAGTGCTGGCCCGTATCCCGATCGAAGGCCAGAAGACCCGCGACATTACCGGCGGTCTGCCGCGTGTAGCCGAGTTGTTCGAAGCCCGTTCGCCTAAAGACAAGGGCGTGCTGGCCGAGATGACCGGCACCGTGTCGTTCGGTAAAGAGACCAAGGGCAAGATTCGCCTGCAGATCACCGATCCGGATGGTGCAGTGTGGGAAGAACTCGTGCCGAAGGAAAAGAACATCCTGGTGCATGAAGGCCAGGTGGTCAACAAAGGCGAAAGTGTTGTGGACGGCCCGGCCGACCCACAAGACATCCTGCGCCTGCTGGGCTCTGAAGAACTGGCCCGCTACATCGTGGATGAAGTGCAGGATGTGTACCGATTGCAGGGCGTGAAGATCAACGACAAGCACATCGAAGTGATTGTTCGCCAGATGCTGCGCCGTGTAGTGGTCGAGAACGCTGGTGACTCGAACTACATCAACGGTGAACAGGTTGAACGCTCGGAAATGCTCAACACCAACGACGCTTTGCGCGCCGATGGCAAGATCCCGGCCGTGTTCACCAACCTGCTGCTGGGTATCACCAAGGCGTCCCTGTCCACCGATAGCTTCATCAGCGCGGCTTCCTTCCAGGAAACCACCCGTGTGCTGACCGAAGCCGCCATCATGGGCAAGCGCGACGAATTGCGTGGCCTGAAAGAGAACGTCATCGTTGGTCGCCTCATCCCGGCCGGCTCTGGCCTGGCATACCACGAAGCTCGCAAAGTGCGTGAAAACATGGACGATGCTGAGCGACGGGCTATTGCCGATGCTGAAGCTGCCGAGTTGGCTGGCGAGTCCGGTGAGGCGTCTGCAACTGAGGAAAATACAGACGCCTGATCCTGGCCTGAGATTTATTACTATCGAAATAGTAGCGCCCCATGCTCTCTAAAAGAGGGTTTGGGGCGTTTTTCTTATAAAAGAGCTAAACCCGCGAATGGATGCCCCTGTCGTCTTTTGGTTGTTGGTTGCTGTGCTGGTTTTCTGGGCGGTGGGCGCTTACAACCGGCTGATTCGTCTGCGGTCGCAGGCTATTGGGGCCTTTGCAGTCGTCAACGAACACTTTTTAAGATACATCGGCCTGGTACGAGCCAATGCATCGCTGATGAATAACACTGGCCTGGCAGAACTGGTTGCGCAGTACACCGACACTCTTACTCAGGCGTGGATTGGCGTTGACGGTGCCGCCACCCAGTTCGATGCATCATTGAAAATAGTTAGCCAGCGCCCGCTAGACGCCGTGGCAATGAGCGCCATGCAAACCGCATACTCCACTTTGTGCTCTTCCTGGGAGCGCTTGCAAAATGAGCCGCCGGATCTGGCGGGTCATCGGATACCGGAGGTGCTGCAACAGGACTGGGCGCAAGTCGCGGTACTGATTTCGCCTGCCCGCGCTGACTTTAATCGTCTGGTTGTTGCCTACAACGAGGCAATCTCGCAGTTTCCGGCCAGCATACTGGCCTGGCTATTCGGGTTCAAACCCGCCCGAACCGCATGACCGAAGGCCAGCAGGACAATCCACCCCTGTGGCAACAACTTCAAGCCTGTGCTGGTGTGTTGAGGGCCATTCGCTCGGGGGCGTCCGGCACGGTTGCAATTGATGCGGTCGCCTCCCGGTTGCGTCCTGGTGTCCAATCGCTGGTTTTTCAGGTGTTACGCTCGCTCGGCTCTGCGCAGGTGTTGCGCAAACAATTGGCCAGCCGCACCCCATCCCCCACGTCGGACGCCTTGTTGTGTACCGCGCTGGCACTGGCTTGGTCCGATGTTGAGGCTCCTTATCCTGCCTTCACGCTGGTGAACCAGACCATTGAAGCGGCCAAACGAACACCTGCCACGCGCGCACAGGCCGGATTCATCAACGGTTGCCTTCGCAGGTTTCTTCGTGAGCGCCAGGCGTTAAAAGACGTTGCGCTGAAAGACCCTGTTGCGCAGTGGAACCACCCAGCCTGGTGGATTGCCCGGCTTCAAAAAGACTATCCGGACACCTGGCAAGCCCTGTTAACAGCCAACAATCAGCGACCACCCATGACCCTGCGGGTCAACGTCGGTCGAACCACGGTTGATAGTTACCATGAGCTGCTGACTCGGGCTGGCATCGAATCGGCGATCATCGGTCTGTCGGGCCTGAGGCTGGCACTTCCTGTGCCGGTTCAGCAGATTCCCGGGTTCGTGCAGGGCGACTGTTCGGTGCAGGATGGTGCGGCTCAAATGGCTGCTCCGCTGCTGCTGGGTGGCTTGGACCTGACGCAAAACCCGCGTGTGCTGGACGCATGTGCAGCCCCGGGCGGCAAAACCGCGCATCTGCTTGAGATGATGAATTCCGGGGGGTGCGACGTCACGGCCATGGATATTGACGCTACCCGTTGCCAACGAATTCATCAGAACCTGCAACGGCTTGGCCTGTCTGCAAAAGTATTGGTCGGCGATGCGTCGCAACCGCAAACCTGGTGGGACGGTCAGCTATTTGACGCGATCTTGCTGGATGCGCCTTGTACGGCTTCGGGCATTGTCCGGCGTCACCCGGATATCCGGTGGTTACGTCGCGAAAGCGATGTTGCACAGCTGGCCAGCGTTCAGGCGCGGTTGCTCAAGGCGTTGTGGGCACTGGTCAAACCAGGTGGACGCCTGTTGTATTGCACCTGTTCCGTCTTTCCGGCTGAAGGGCGTGATCAGATACAAACGTTTCTTGCGCACAACACCGACGCGGCTTTGTTACCCTCGCCAGGCCATTTATTGCCACTCTTTGGAGTGAAGCGTGACGGCGTCCCGGACAATTCAAACGGTGACCACGACGGCTTTTTTTACGCGCTGCTGGAGAAACGCTCGGCTTGATCTGGCCGCAGTGTTATTCTGGGCATGCCTGATCGCTGGTTTGTCTCGCCCGGCTCATGCCGACCCATTGCCGGCGGAAATTTCCCAGCTTCGGGTTGAACGGATGACCGATGGCGTGTTCCTCTCGGCTGCCATCCGGTTTGACCTGCCGCCCGCTGTCGAAGATGCACTGCTCAAAGGCGTTCCCATGTTCTTTGTCACCGAGGCCGATCTTTTCAGGGACCGGTGGTACTGGGCTGACAAAAAGGTGGTCACGGCACAGCGGCAAGTCCGGCTGGCCTACCAGCCGCTCACGCGCCGCTGGCGTGTGGCGGCTTCATCAGGAGCGTCGACTGGTGTGGCGGGTGCTGCCCTGAGCCAGAGTTTCGATTCGCTGAATGAAGCCCTTATCTCCCTTCAGCGAGTTTCTCGCTGGAAGATCGCCGAGCCTTTTGAAATCGAACCAGGTTCGCGTCACAACGTGGAACTTCGCTTCCGCCTGGATGTGACCCAACTGCCTCGTCCGTTCCAGATTGGCGCATTGGGTCAGTCAGACTGGGACATATCTGCAGTCGCCTTTCAACGATTACCGCTGGAGCCTGAGAAGTGAGTGCCCCCGTCATGCTGGAGGAGGTGGCTGCACACAAGGCCCTGAACCATTCCCGCGCCGTGCGCTGGTCTATTGGCATTGGCTTGGCGGCGATGACGGCCATTGGCCTGGTGCTTCTGTTTCTGCTGGCTCAGGCCACCAACAACCAGGCCATGTACGAGCAGAACTATGCCCGCCTGTTTGTCCTGAACGTGGTGATTGCCGGACTGTTGCTGCTGGTCATTGGCTGGATTGCCGTTCGCCTGATCAGACGCCTCAGAAAGGGCCGCTTTGGCAGCCGGCTGTTGCTCAAGCTGGCTGCCGTGTTTGCGCTGGCAGGCTTTGTTCCCGGCCTGCTGATTTATGTGGTGTCATATCAGTTCGTATCCCGCTCCATCGAAAGCTGGTTCGATGTGAAAGTGGAAGGCGCCCTGGAGGCTGGCCTCAATCTGGGTCGCGTCACGCTTGAGACGCTGGCCAGCGATCTGGCAAGCAAGTCGCGCTCGTCTGCCAGTCAGCTGGTAGATGTTCCGGATGCCATCGTCAGCTTGCCGCTGGACCGGGTTCGTGAACAACTGGGCGTTGAAGACGTCTTGTTATGGAACGCATCGTCGCAGCTCATTGGCGGCACGGGCAAGTCCCGCTTCGAGCTGAACCCGGTGCGACCCACCCCCCAGCAATTTCGCAACGCCCGCACCCAGCGGGCCATGAGCTGGATCGAAGGGCTGGATGAAGCCACGCCAGGCGACATTACCAATGCGCGCATCAAGGCGCTGGTGGTGGTGCCCAACCCGAATCCGGGCTTTTCTGGTGAGCTGCGCTACCTGCAGGTGACGCAGGCGTTGCCCCCCACGCTGGTGGCCAATGCCCTAGCAGTGACCGAAGCCAACCGCGAGTATCAGGAAAGAGCTCTGGCGCGGGAAGGCCTCAAGCGCATGTACATCGGCACACTCACATTGAGCCTGTTTCTTGCCGTATTTGGTGCGGTACTGCTGGCTGTGGTGCTGGGAAACCAGATCGTTCGGCCCCTGCTGCTGCTGGCAGACGGTGTGAACCAGGTGGCTGCCGGTGACCTCACGCCAAAAGCCGCACTGCAAGGCAAGGACGAGCTCGGTGGCCTGACCCGAGCGTTTGCCGATATGACCCGCCAGCTCTCCGATGCACGCGAAGCCGTCCAAAGCAGCATGGAGCAAGTCAATTCGGCCCGGGCCAACCTGCAAACCATTCTGGACAACCTGACCGCGGGCGTGATTGTGCTGGACCCCGGCGGCGTGATCCTGTCGTCCAACCCCGGCGCCACCCGCATCCTGCGCGCACCGTTAGCAGCGTTTGAAGGCCGTCGCCTGGCCGACGTGGGTGGGCTGGAGGAGTTTGCTGCAGATATCCAGCGCCAGTTCGACTCGTTCCTCGGTGAGCGCACCGAACACGGGCTGGAAGCCTGGCAACACTCGTTTGAACTGGGCTCCAACCAGCCCGGAGGCTCGGCCCCCAATGGTGACGTCGTGACGCTGGTAGCCCGGGGTGCCCAGTTGCCGGCTAACGCCCGT
This sequence comes from Pseudomonadota bacterium, assembly GCA_046050465.1. Taxonomy (GTDB): domain Bacteria; phylum Pseudomonadota; class Gammaproteobacteria; order Burkholderiales; family Burkholderiaceae_C; genus Egaibacter. The sequence continues at coordinate 12,583 of JBJOPS010000042.1, forward strand.
TTGCTGGTGTTTGATGATATTTCCGAGATTGTTTCGGCCCAGCGCTCGCAAGCCTGGGGTGAGGTTGCACGCAGGCTGGCGCATGAAATCAAAAACCCGCTAACGCCCATTCAGCTCTCAGCCGAGCGGCTGGAAATGAAGCTTTCTGGCAAGGTGCTGCCGCCCGAGCAGGCCATTCTGACCAAATCGGTCAAAACCATCGTGGACCAGGTGGACGCCATGAAGCGGCTCGTCAACGAATTTCGTGACTACGCGCGCTTGCCCGCAGCCGAGCTCAAGCCGGTGGATTTGAATGCACTGGTAGCCGAGGTCATGCAGCTGTATGACGACGAGAACGCCAAAGTGCCCGTGCATATGGAGCTGGATGCCGGGTGCCCCAAAATCATGGGCGACGCGCACCAGCTGCGCCAGGTGGTGCATAACCTGCTGCAAAACGCCCAGGACGCTACTGAATCAGCCGTCAGCGCCGGGTCACAGCCGGGTGCGGTCATCATCAAAACGCAGTGGGTGGAATCATCTGGCCGCGTGCGCCTGAGCGTGCTGGATCAAGGCTGCGGCTTTCCTGAAAACATCCTGCGTCGGGCATTTGAGCCCTATGTCACCACCAAGGTTCGGGGCACCGGCCTGGGGTTGGCCGTCGTGAAGAAAATCGCCGACGAACATGCCTCCCGCGTCGATATTGCCAACCGGGTTGTGGACGGAAAAATAGGGGGCGCCCAAGTGTCGTTATCATTCGCCATACAAAAGACTGCGCCAACCTGAGCGCAAAGCAGTTACACCCGGGGAACAGCAGAAAAATATCATGGCAAATATATTGGTAGTTGATGACGAGCTGGGCATTCGTGACTTGCTGTTTGAAATCCTCAATGACGAGGGCCACAGCGTAGAAGTTGCTGAAAACGCAGCCCAGGCCCGCGCCGCGAGATTGCGTGACAGGCCTGATCTGGTGCTGCTGGATATCTGGATGCCGGATACCGACGGCGTGACGCTGCTCAAGGAATGGTCCTCCAGTGGCGCACTCACCATGCCAGTCATCATGATGAGCGGCCACGCCACCATTGATACGGCAGTCGAGGCAACCAAGATCGGTGCAATGGCCTTTCTGGAAAAGCCCATCACCATGCAAAAGCTGCTCAAGGCGGTGGAGCAGGGCCTTGCGCGCGGAGTGGGGCGCAAGCTCATGGCGCCTGTTGCCGCACCGATTGTCAGCAACGTACCAGACATGCTGCTAGGTACTGCCAGTGAACCCCCGGCCATTACCGTAGAAAGTGGGCCGCAATCCAGGCAGAGCTTTTTGCTTGACAAGCCCTTGCGTGAATCACGTGATGAATTTGAAAAAGCGTATTTTGAATATCACCTGTCCAAAGAAAATGGGTCCATGACGCGCGTTGCCGAAAAAACCGGCCTGGAGCGTACCCATCTATACCGCAAGCTCAAACAGCTTGGCGTAGACCTTACCAGAGGTAAGCGGGGCAGCATCTGAGCCTGCTATAATTCGGGCCTCGGCAAGCACGGCCCGGTAGCTCAGTCGGTAGAGCAGAGGATTGAAAATCCTTGTGTCGGTGGTTCGATTCCGCCCCAGGCCACCACCTTTTTCGTTTCCCCACGAGGAAACACAATATTAACCCCGGTCTTCCAGTGAGCCCGGGGTTTTTTGTTTCCGTAGGCGTGCGCACGAGTGCGTCCACATCCACGGAAATGGGGGGGTAAAAAAAATGGGGTAAATCCAGACTTACCCCCGCTTGCCAATTTTTTTACCCATCTTTCCTTGATCGCAACTCATTCAGATCTCCACCTATGTGCTGATTGCCATCGTCAAGAAGGAGCTTCACTTGGATGCCTCGCTCTACACATTGCTACAGATTCTTTCGGTGTCGGTTTTCGAGAAAACCCAGATTTCATGCGCCTTGCAGCCCGATGCCGTAACCCTGGAAATGCTGAGCAGCTGTAACCAGTTGAATTTGTTCAACTTTTAACCGGACACTACTGTCTTGGCATATTTACTCTCCCTGCTGCATGTGTTCACATGAATCTTCAAAATCTGCCATCAAGCAAGTTACGCCTGCTGGAGGAGTGCTTTCTAGTTTTCCGGTGCTCTGGTCAACTAGCCAAGCCGCTTTCACTCGTCTTGTCCAATGCGAGCAGTCCTTGAATCTCTTCTCTGGCCTTGCCAACCCAATTATTATTGATTCGGACTTTTTTTTGATTTGCAGTAAGGCTCAAGGCTGTAGCGATTGAGTGCGTCATTCAGAAAAACTAGTTTGTTGCCGACAATTTTGTAATCTATCAAGTTTGCTGGGAGTAATTTGACATCCAGAATCGTTTGATTCAGATTACCATCTATCCTGGTAATAATGAAAATTGCTTGGCCATCACGGTAATATTCAGACAGGCTCAACCCAAGTTCCGAGTGGCTTAGAGTTCTTCCGCCTTTTTCATGCCATCCGGCTAAGGAGCCAGGCCTATCGGATGAAGTGGCCGGTATCGTGGTTCCTATGAGACTGTCAACTGCTATACCGCGCTGGCCGGAAATTGCAGCCTGCTCAAAACGACCAAAGAGAGTTTTGAGGCCTGCATCAATTTGTCGCCAGACCGGCAAATATTTGCTGGCATAGGTGTACTCAAGCGTAATGCCAGTCTTGTAGTTTGATTTCACTCTGCAGCTAGCAGGCTGCTGAAATACCTCAGACCGATGTCACCTGCTACCCCTGCTCGGCCGTTATAGACAAAGCGATATTGCAAGCCCCCACAACACCAGACCATGCGCGCAGCCGATACTTTTACCGA
>JBJOPS010000043.1:0-21749 GCA_046050465.1 Pseudomonadota bacterium
ATTCAGGCGAAAAGCCTCCGGATTCAGCCAAAACTGGATGCAGTTGGCGCTGGAGTTTCGGCAGGCGGGACATATTCGTTTATGCACCATTCTCAAACTGACTTTTGGACATGATCCCTAGCTCTTTCACAATCATTACTTCCCCCATGTCATTTTTGCGAGAGATGTTACAGCGAGGGAACCCGCCGCGCCTATAAGCGCGTGACTTCGTCCTGCCCGGGCGTGTTGGATCGATCCATCAGAGCGCGCAACAGAGGAGGCAGGCCCGGTTTGAGTTGAACCTCGTCAATGACCACCAATCCGGTCTGCTTTTGCCATGAAATGTCCGAATTTCATGGTGATTTCGATCAAATATCGATGTTGCCAGCCCGCAGCGCGTTGGTTTCGATAAAGTCACGGCGGGGCTCCACCTCGTCGCCCATCAGCATGGTGAACACACGGTCGGCTTCGATGGCGTCATCAATCTGCACGCGCAGCAGTCGGCGCACGGTGGGGTCCATCGTGGTTTCCCACAGTTGGGATGGATTCATCTCGCCCAGCCCTTTGTAGCGCTGGCGGCTGCTGGTGCGTTCGGCTTCGCCAATGAGCCAGGCCATGGCTTCGCGGAAGTCGCCCACTTTTTCTTCCTTCTGGCGCTCGCCCTCGCCGCGCATCACGCGGGCGCCCTCGGCCAGCAGGCCCTTGAAGGTGTTGGCAGCTTCGGCCAGCGCGGCATAGTCGGCGCCGTGCACAAAGTCTTGCGTGAGTACGCTGCTTTTCACATTGCCGTGGTGGCGGCGGCTGATGCGCAGAATGGGCTTGTCGGTGCGCGCGTCGAACTCCGCGGCCACTTCGGCTGCGCTGCCATTGGCGGCGCTTTCACTGTCTTGCAGACGGGCCTGCAGGGCTGCGGCTGAAACTTCGGCTTCGGCCACGGTGTCCAGGTTCAGAGCCACGCCATCAGCCACCGAGCGCAGGGCCTCGGCATCCATGAAGTTCTTCAGGCGGGCAATCACGCCTTGGGCAATCAGGTGCTTACGGGCCAGCTCGGCCAGCGTGTCGCCCGTGATGGTGGTGCCATTGGGCCCACCGGTAAACACGGACGCGTTCACCAAAGCAATGCGCAGCAGAAAGCTGTCCAGTTCGGTCGGGCCCTGCAGGTACAACTCTTCCTTGCCGGCCTTGACCTTGTACAGCGGCGGCTGGGCAATGTAGATGTGGCCGCGCTCCACCAGCTCGGGCATCTGGCGATAGAAGAACGTGAGCAGCAGCGTGCGGATGTGCGCACCGTCCACGTCGGCATCGGTCATGATGATGATGCGGTGGTAGCGCAGCTTGGCGACGTTGAAGTCGTCGTTGCCGGTGCTGCCACCGGCCTTGCCGATGCCGGTGCCCAAAGCGGTGATCAGCGTCAAAATTTCGTTGCTGGTCAGCAGCTTTTCGTAGCGGGCTTTTTCGACATTCAAAATCTTGCCGCGCAGGGGCAAAATCGCCTGAAACTTGCGGTCGCGGCCCTGCTTGGCGGAGCCACCGGCGGAGTCTCCCTCGACGATGTAGATCTCGCACATGGCGGGGTCTTTCTCCTGGCAGTCGGCCAGCTTGCCGGGCAGGCCCATGCCATCCAGCACACCCTTGCGGCGGGTCATGTCGCGGGCCTTGCGCGCGGCTTCGCGGGCACGCGCGGCCTCGATGATCTTGCCAACGATGATCTTGGCGTCGTTCGGGCGTTCCTGCAGGTAGTCGGCCAGCAGTTTGGACACGATGTCTTCCACCGGGCCGCGCACTTCACTGGACACCAGTTTGTCCTTGGTCTGGCTACTGAACTTGGGCTCGGGCACCTTCACGCTCAGCACACAGGTCAGGCCTTCACGCATGTCGTCGCCACTCACCTCCACCTTGGCTTTTTTGGCCAGCTCGGATTCGTCAATGTACTTGTTGATGACGCGGGTCATCGCGGCGCGCAGGCCGGTGAGGTGGGTACCGCCATCACGTTGCGGAATATTGTTGGTGAAACACAGCACCTGCTCGTTGTAGCCGCTGTTCCACTGCATGGCTACTTCCACGCCGATGTTGGTGCCTTGGTCGCTCTGGCGGTCACCCATGGCGTGGAAGATGTTGGGGTGCAACACCGTCTTGCCCTTGTTGATGAAGTTCACAAAGCCCTGGACGCCACCGGCACCGGCAAAGTCGTCTTCCTTGCCCGTACGCTCGTCCTTCAGGCGAATACGCACACCGTTGTTCAGGAAACTGAGTTCGCGCAGACGCTTGCTCAGAATTTCATAGTGAAAGTCGTTGTTCTGCTGGAAGATTTCGGTATCGGGCAGGAAATGCACTTCGGTGCCGCGCTTTTCGGTTTCGCCAATCACCTTCATGGGTGACACCTCAATGCCGTTCACTGTTTCCACGATACGGTTTTGCACAAAACCCTTGCTGAACTCCATGGCGTGAACCTTGCCATCACGGCGGATGGTCAGGCGCAGCATTTTGGAGAGCGCGTTCACGCAGGACACGCCCACGCCGTGCAGGCCGCCAGAGACTTTGTAGCTGTTCTGGTTGAACTTGCCGCCTGCGTGTAATTCGGTCAATGCAATTTCAGCGGCCGAACGCTTGGGCTCATGCTTATCATCCATCTTCACACCGGTGGGGATGCCGCGCCCGTTGTCGACGACGCTGATGGAGTTGTCGGAGTGGATGGTGACCAGAATGTCGTCGCAATGGCCAGCCAGCGATTCGTCGATGGAGTTGTCCACGACTTCAAAAACCAGATGGTGCAGACCAGTGCCATCAGAGGTGTCGCCGATGTACATGCCAGGGCGTTTGCGCACGGCCTCCAGCCCTTCCAGGATCTGGATCGAGCCCTCACCGTAGGCCTCGGTCGCGCCCGCCTGGTTGGTGTCGATGGTGGGCTGGAAATTGGAGCTGTCAGCCGTGCTTTCGCCCGTGTGAACCGTTTCATCGGCATTGGCAGGGGTGGAGACAGGCTTGTTTTCTTCAGTCATGGCGAACTTCTTCTCACGATTTCTCAAACTCTTGAATGACCAAACCCCCTTTGGAGAGGGGGTTTGCGTCTTGAGGCGCTACGGGTTTGGTAGCGTCAAATTCTCATGGGCATCACGACATATTTAAACGTAGTGTTGTCTGGAATGGTGAACAGTGCCGAGCTGTTGCCGTCCGACAGTTCCAGTTTCACCATCTCCTGGCTCATGTTGGCCAGCGCATCGATCAGGTAGGTGACGTTGAAACCAATCTCGATACTGTCACCGCCGTAATCGATGTCCAGCTCGTCCACAGCCTCTTCCTGCTCGGCATTGTTGGATGCCACGCGCAGCGTGCCAGGATCGATGTTCAAACGCACGCCCTTGAATTTGTCGCTGGTCAGAATGGCTGTGCGCTGCAGGGTTGCCAGCAAGGCCACACGGCCCAGTGTGATGCTGTTTTTGTGGTTCTTGGGGATGACGCGGTTGTAGTCGGGGAACTTGCCTTCTACCAGCTTGGTGACGAACTCCATGCCATCAAACGTGAACTTGGCCTGGTTGTTGGCAAACTGCATTTCAATCGCGCCTTCGACATCGCTGAGCAGACGCTGCAGTTCAATCACGGTCTTGCGCGGCAATATCACTTCCTGTTTTGGCACTTCCACATCCAGCGTGGCAGAGGCAAAAGCCAGGCGGTGACCATCGGTGGCAACCAGGCTGAGTTGTTTGCCTTCAGCGACGAACAGGATACCGTTGAGGTAGTAGCGAATGTCATGCACAGCCATGGCAAACGACACCTGGCTCAACAAATCTTTCAGCGTTTTTTGCGGCACGCTGAACACCGGCCCGAAGCTGGCAGATTCCTGCACCAGCGGAAAATCTTCTGCCGCCATGGTCTGCAGTGTGAACTTGCTCTTGCCGCCTTTGAGGATGACCTTGGACGCACTGGACTCCAGTGACACTGTCTGGTCTGCGGGCATGGTGCGCAAAATATCGATCAGCTTGCGAGCACCCACGGTGGTCGTAAAGCTGCCGGTATCGCCATCGAGCTCTGCCGATGTACGAATCTGGATTTCCAGATCACTGGTGGTGAGCTGCAGTGAGGAACCCGACTTGCGGATCAGTACATTGGCCAAAATAGGTAATGTGTGCCGACGCTCAACGATACCTGCGACCGATTGCAGAACCGATAGAACTTTGTCTTGTGTTGCTTTCAGGACGATCATGTCAACCTCTTCTTTAATTTCTTTAATTTAAATTAATAGTAGTAGATAAGAGCAGTGCTTTTTTGTGGGTTGCAGTATTTTCCCCTTTTTTATCAAGCACTTGGATACTGTTGAAGGGTGTGTATAACCCCGTCTCTCTGCTGCTTGTCAAATATGAATAACTTTTAGTTTGATGCTCGGTTTGTGGATAACTACTTACTTGTGCCAAAACTATCCCCAAGTCTGTCCTGTCAAGGTTGAAAAGTGTGATTCTCATGGGTGGGTTAGCCCTTTAAAGTCTGCTCCAGAACGTGAAGTTGCTGGTTAAGTTCGGTAATCTGCTGGCGTTCACCGCCGATCTTGCGCACCGCGTGCAGCACCGTCGTATGGTCACGGCCACCAAACAGTTCGCCGATCTCGGGGAGGCTCTTCTGGGTGAGTTCCTTGGCCAGGTACATGGCGATCTGGCGCGGGCGGGCAATGCTGGCCGGGCGCTTCTTGGAATACATGTCTGCGACCTTGATCTTGTAATAGTCGGCCACGGTCTTCTGGATGTTTTCAACCGAAATCTGGCGATTCTGGATAGACAGCAGGTCGCGCAAGGCTTCACGGGCGAGCTGGATGGATATGTCTTTCTGGTTGAAACGCGAGTAAGCCAGTATTTTGCGCAGGGCACCTTCGAGCTCGCGTACGTTGGAGCGAACGTTTTTGGCGACGAAAAAAGCTACCTCCTCAGGCATTTCCGCGCCCTCAATACGGGCCTTGTTGATCAGGATCGCCACCCGCATTTCGAGTTCGGGTGGCTCAATGGCTACCGTCAGACCGGAATCAAAGCGTGAGATCAGCCGCTCGTGGATGTCAGTCAGACCCTTTGGATAGGTGTCACTGGTCATCACGATGTGTGATTTTTTAGCTAGCAGGGCCTCAAAAGCATTGAAGAATTCTTCCTGGGTGCGTTCCTTGTTTGCAAAGAACTGCACATCGTCAATCAGCAGCAGGTCAAGCGAGTGATAACGGTCCTTGAACTCGTCAAAAGTTTTGCGTTGATACGCCTTAACCACATCCGACACAAACTGTTCCGCATGGATGTAGAGAACCTTGCCTGCAGGCTTGTCGGCCAGCAGCCGGTTGCCCACCGCATGCATCAGGTGGGTCTTGCCCAGACCTACCCCGCCATAAATGAACAACGGGTTGTACAAATGCCCCGGTATGGTGGAGACATGCATGGCAGCTGCCCGTGCCATGCGATTGGCCGTGCCTTCTACCAGGGTGTCAAAAGTCAGGGAAGTGTTGAGCCGGCTTTTTTGACGGCCGGGTGTTTTGTCTTCAGCTGTATCGACAAATTCTTCCAGAGGGATGATGCTGATCGAAGGCTGATCAGATTGATTTCGAATTGATGTCTCTCTAAGAGTGAGCACCAACTCAACAAGAATGGGTTGACCGTAGAATTTCTCAATCACGGTCGCTATCCGGTTGCTGTACTGTGCACGAACCCAGTCCAGCTTAAACCGGTTGGCTACAAAAATGGTGACTTTGGAAAGGTCATCTGCTACTTGGGCAGACAGGGGCTTGATCCAGGTGTTGAACTGTTGCTCAGGTAGTTCCTGCGCGAGTTGGTCGACGCAGGCTTGCCACAAGCTTTGACCTGTACCAAGCCCCGTGGAGCCTGGCAAGTTGTTGAACTGTCCCTCAGTCATTTTAGGTATCAGCTATCTGTGGATAGTTATTAATTGCTGCACGCCAGATTGTAATTTATCAAGGATTTATCCACAACCTGAAAGAAAGTCTTCGTGCGAAGACTGGCGACTTCTTGCGTTACAGGCTGTACCTCCCGTAAGGTGTTGCCGGAATTCGATAAATTTGCGATAATCGCGGGTTACCCGGAATTTAAAGCTCCCCAGGAATTTCCAAAAAATGAAACGTACCTACCAACCTTCCAAAATTCGCCGCGCACGCACGCACGGTTTTCTGGTTCGCATGAAAACCCGTGGTGGCCGTGCCGTAATCAACGCACGTCGCGCCAAGGGCCGCAAGCGTCTGGCAGTCTAAGTCGGCTTATTCAAGTCTCGTCGCGTTTGCTGACATACCGCGCGTTGGTTTGACCCGGCAGTGCAGCGACTGAAGACGCGACCCCAGTTTCAGGCCGTGCTCGCAGGTCCCGCTATCGCCCGCACGGCGCACTTTGCCTTGCATCGTACGGGGCTTGATTCACCTTTGCAGGATTCGAAAGGGCCTCACTCGGAAACTGGATTGGCCGTGGCGCTGTTCCCGGCCCGCAGAGTGTGGGTTGGCGCAATGGCGCCCAAGCGCTGGGCCAAACGTGCCGTAACCCGGAATGTAATCAAACGCCAGATTTACAACGTGAGCACCTGTTTTGAGTCAACACTTCCAGTGGCCGCGTACTTGGTGCGACTGCGTGCGGGGTTTGATAAAGCAACCTTTATCAGCGCTACCTCAGACGCACTCAAAGCGGCGGTGCGTGAGGAGCTTTATCTGCTTTTCAAGTGTGTGACGCCAGGCGTTAGTGCTGCAAAATCATGATGAAACCGATTTTGATGGCTGCAGTGAAAGGCTATCGCCTTCTGTTGAGCCCTTGGCTGGGCTCATCGTGTCGGTTTGAGCCCACCTGTTCGGCCTATGCCCTTCAGGCACTTCACACCCACGGCGGCGCCGCTGGAAGCTATTTGACACTGGCCCGACTGGCGCGGTGTCACCCATGGTGTGTGAGTGGGCATGATCCCGTACCGCCCGAAAAACCGCGGCTTTTTACTGGCCTTTTTACCCGTTCGTTGTCATCACCTATCAAGAAATCTTTATGAACGATATTCGTCGCACCATTTTGTGGGTGATCTTTGGCTTCTCCATGGTACTGTTATGGGATCAGTGGCAGATTCATAACGGCAAACTGGCCACCTTCTTTCCCGTCCCTGGCAAACCTGTGGCCACGGCTACGAGCGCTGTCGGTGTCGGTGTCGCATCGTCAGGAGTCCCTGCGGCAGTAGGAACTGCTGCTCCCCTGGCTGCGGCAGTTCCAGCAGGGCAAGTAGTGGCGCTTGCAGCCGCACCAGCGCGTGAGCGCATCGTGGTCACGTCCGACGTGCTGAAACTGACGTTCGATACGGAAGGAGGCTCGCTCGTCAAGACCGAGTTTCTGAAGCATGTCGATCTGGTCGACAAGACTAGAAATGTTGTTCTCCTGGACGATAGCAAACAGGGCGTTTATGTAGCGCAGTCCGGCTTGATTGGAGGCGTGGTTGGGGTCGCTTTTCCAACGCACAAAACCCCAATGGTCATGTCTGGAGCCCGTGAGCTCAAGGATGGCGAGAACACCATTGTTATCACGTTCACGTCCCCTGACGTGGGTGGCTTGAAACTGGTCAAAACCTACACCATCAAGCGGGGCGCCTACGATTTGGCTGTCCGGCACGAAGTCACCAATTCTGGAACCACCGTCGTTACCCCCCAGCTGTATTTGCAGCTGGAGCGGGACGGCAGCAAACCACCCGGAGAGTCCGCGTTCTATTCGACATTCACAGGCCCGGCGGTTTATACCGAAGCCAAAAAGTACCAGAAGATCGAGTTCAGCGACATCAAAAAGAAGAAAGCGGACTACGAAAAACAGTCCTCCAATGGTTATGTGGCCATGGTTCAGCATTACTTTGCGAGCGCATGGATATTGCCAGATGGCGTGAAGCGGGATTTTTCGCTGGACGCGGTGGACACGGGCTCATCGGTGGCTGACTGCTGCTATCGGGCAACGATGATTGCGCCGCTGGAGTCCATCGCCCCGGGTGCCAGCAAGACGGTTGAAGCCAGCTTTTTTGCCGGACCTCAGGAAGAGGGTGCTCTTGAAGCGCTGACCCCCGGTCTCGAGCTGGTGAAAGACTATGGATGGCTGACCCCGCTTGCGAAACCACTGTACTGGCTGCTCGACAAGTTGCAGGGTTTCATTGGTAACTGGGGTTGGTCTATCGTCGCCCTGGTGGTGCTGCTGAAAATCGCCTTCTACTGGCTCAACGCCAAGGCGTATGCCAGTATGGCCAAAATGAAGGCTATCAACCCCAAAGTGATGGAGATGCGGGAGCGCCTCAAAGACAGCCCTCAGCAGATGCAGCAGGAGATGATGCGGATCTACCGTGAGGAAAAGGTAAACCCGATGGGCGGCTGCTTTCCGATCATGATCCAGATTCCCGTGTTTATTGCCTTGTATTGGGTGTTATTGTCCAGTGTGGAGATACGCAACGCGCCATGGGTGATGTGGATTCATGATTTGTCATCCCCCGATCCTTTTTACATTTTGCCGGTCGTGATGACCGCAACAACGATGCTGCAAACCGCGTTGAACCCGGCACCACCGGACCCGATGCAGGCCAAGCTGATGTGGTTCATGCCGCTGGCGTTTTCGGTGATGTTCTTCTTCTTCCCGGCGGGCCTGGTGTTGTACTGGATTACCAACAATGTTCTGTCCATAGCGCAGCAGTGGATCATCAATACCCGCATGGGTGTTCCACCCCAGTTCAACCTGCCGAAGTTCTGATATCAGGCGTGCCATGCTGGCCCGTCATCAGGACCCCATCGTGGCGATCGCCACAGCGCCCGGCAGGGGTGCCGTAGGCATTGTCCGTATCAGTGGCAAGAGGCTGGGGTCGGTCATCCGGGCGCTTTGTGGCAGGGACCTGAAAGCCAGGGAGGCCACCTACCTTGCGTTTCGCGATGCGTACGGTTTGCCCATTGACCACGGTCTGGCTATTCATTTCCCGGCACCATATTCATTTACTGGTGAGGATGTGCTGGAATTGCAGGCTCATGGAGGGCCGGTGGTACTGCAGTTGCTGCTGGCACGCTGCGTGGAGGTGGCAGAAAGCATGGATCCTGAAACTGGCGCGGCGTGCCTTTCGGGGTTGCGACTGGCTCAGCCCGGTGAGTTCAGCGAGCGGGCGTTTTTGAACGGAAAACTGGACCTGGCGCAAGCTGAAGCCATCGCGGACCTGATTGATGCCGGCACCGAGCTGGCGGCCCGCAGCGCCAGCAGATCGCTGGCGGGGGAGTTTTCCGCAGAAATTCATGCGTTGCAGGATGCGCTGATCCATTTACGTATGCTGGTAGAAGCAACTCTGGACTTCCCGGAGGAAGAAATTGACTTCCTGCAAAAAGCGGATGCGCGTGGACAGCTATCAAAACTGCAGCAAAAGCTAGCCGAGGTGATGGGCAAAGCCCGGCAGGGTGCCTTGCTTCGCGAGGGGATCAAGGTAGTTATTGCCGGGCAACCCAATGCGGGTAAATCCTCCCTGCTGAACGCGCTGGCGGGCGCAGAGCTGGCTATCGTCACTCCGATTGCGGGTACCACACGGGATAAGATTCAAGAGACTATTCAGATTGAAGGTGTTCCGCTGCATGTGATTGATACGGCGGGTTTACGGGACAGCCTGGACGAGGTTGAAAAAATCGGTATTGCCCGTGCCTGGGCAGAAATCGAAGCCGCTGACGCAGTGCTGCTCCTGCATGATCTGACCCGCCTCCATATGCCAGACTACGTAAAGGCCGATACACTCATTGGACAAACCCTTCGCAAGAAACTGTCACCCGGTGTGCCAGTGATCGATATCTGGAACAAGGCTGATGTAGCGGTGCCGGCGGGTGAGTTGAGCGGAATTTCGCTGTCGGCCAAAACGCGTGAAGGCCTGGACAATCTGCGCCGCAGGCTGCTTCATATCGCTGGCTGGCAAAGCGCGCCAGAGGGTATTTACATGGCCAGGGAGCGCCATGTTCAGGCATTGATCCGCGTTTCGGCGCGCCTTGACGCAGCGGCAGGGCACCTGCTTGCCAGGGCTCAACCCCTCGATTTGCTGGCAGAAGAGCTTCGACTGGCTCAAAACGACCTGAACGAAATCACCGGTGAATTTACTTCTGACGACCTGCTCGGCGTCATTTTTTCCCGTTTCTGTATTGGCAAATAGAACGTTGTTTCTGTACCAGGCACATGCCCGCGGACTGTTGCACTTCAGATTGATTCCGGTTAACGTACAAAAGTATGAGCGCGTATTTTCCATCTTCCAATAAGCCGGACGTTAAGGGCCTGATTCAGGCCCTTGCACAGGACACGGCAGACGACACCCTGAGCCGTGCCGTAACGCCACCGCAATGGGAGGCGCTGGCTACTTATTTGCAGCCTTTCTCGATTGCCGAAAGTCAGACGTTAATCACCCAAGGTTCTCAGGATCGAACGGTGTATTTCATCGAGACGGGCAGCCTGAGTGTGCACTATGAAGACGACGCAGGTCGCGTTCGGCTGGCGATTCTTGGCGCGGGCTCGGCGGTTGGTGAGGGCGGATTTTTTTCCCACCTGCCCCGAAGCGCCACCGTACAGGCGGTTAGCGTGTGCAAATTATGGCGTCTGACGCCGATGAAGTTTGCAGAGCTGTCAAACCGGCAACCCGCTACCGCTCTGGCCCTGGTCATGGGTCTGGGTGGTTTGGTGGCCAGACGCATGACCGATCAACGCAGGCGCATTGCGGTGACCTGATACATCTGATACACGCACTTACACCGCCAGACGAGCGTGTATTTTCGGGGTGACGGTTAAACTGATTTGTAATGGAGAGGCTGTTTTGACGGGCTGACTTCTCCAGAAGAAAGAAGCACATGTCACTGTTTAACTGGTTTTCCAGAAAACCCCCTTCTTCCCCTCCTCTGGATCAGGACAGCTCCGGGATGGGGCATCCCGACGCAACCGTACCTATGCTGCCGCCCAACGGTGCCGCATTGGCGTCAGTCCAGCAAATTTCAAAACCAGTCCCGATTGAACCCATGGGTAATGTTGCAAGCCGAAAAACCGAAAGGCTGGAGCGGCGTGAGCTCCTGTACAACGCGGTTCGCGAATGCATGATGCGTGCCGGCGTCCTGTCGGCCAGTTACAAATTCAAGGTGCTTTCGCTGGATCCCCGCGGGCGTCAGTATTTGATCATGATGGATTTAGCCAATAAGTCGATCGGTGACACGGGACGCCTGGCAGAGATCGAGGTGCTAATCGCTCAATATGCCAAGGAGCGTCATGAAATTCTGGTAACCGCCGTTTATTGGAGGACTAACGAGCGGGTGACAGCTGGTCTAACGTGTCATCGATCCACAGTCCCGTCGCTTGCAGCCGAACCACTTAAGCACAAGCCGGTGGTGATCCCCTTGACGCCTACCAAGGTTGTTCCACAGTACGAGCCTTTGCAAGAGGATGAGGTCGCAGCCTTCAAAAAAGCAATGGCGCTATCAACAGGCGCATCTGCAGTGAAGGAGAGGGGTGAGCGATTTCGCGGGCTTTCAGATGGGCGGCAGGATTTTGAAGACACAGAATTAGTTGAGCCTGACAGTCCGACTTCACCACTTGGCACGACGCAATATGGCGATTTGAACTAGCCACGCATCAATTTCTGTTCGGCAATGGCTAAAGCTTGCGCCTTGCCTGACAACACAAGCGTATCCCCATCTTGAAGTAGGGAATTACCGGGGAGACTGATGGCATGGCCGTTGCGGTGACGGACATTTACGATCCGAACCCCCAGCGAATCCAGGGCCAAAAAACTCAGTGGTTTGCCAATCGATTTGGCAACGGGAGGTAATGTTACGGTAATCAGGCGATCCAATTTTAATTCGTCCAGGGTGTCGTCATCGGAGCCGTGAAAATAGCCGCGTAGGAGGTTATAGCGAGCATCACGCTGATCTTGCACAATGCGAATCACTCGTCGCATGGGCACGCCGACCAACGCCAATGCATGGCTTGCCAACATAAGAGAGCCCTCGATCGCTTCTGGCACCACTTCCGTTGCACCAGCCTCTCTAAGTATTTCCAGATTGAGGTCATCCTGTGTGCGCACAATGACGGGGACATGGGGGGCATGGGCTTTGGTATGTGCCAGTACTCTAATGGCGCCTGCAACTTCGATATGCGTGACGACTACAGCGCTGGCGCGAGCCAGACCTGCGGCCATCAGTGCCTGCAGCCGGGCGGCGTCACCAAACACCACTGAGTCGCCAGCTGCCGTGGCCTGACCTACTCGGTCTGGATCAAGATCCAGGGCAATATATGGGATGCCCTCACTTTCCAGCATGCGCGCAAGGTTTTGTCCACATCGGCCGTAACCACAAATGATCACGTGTTTATTGGCGTTGATCGACTTACGGGCAATTGTGGTCATCTGCAAAGACTGTTGCAGCCATTCACTGGATACCAGCTTCATGACGATACGGTTGCTATACAGGACGATGAATGGCGTAGCCAGCATGGACAGAACCATGCTGGCCAGAATGGGGTTCAGTAGTGCTGGTGGAACCAGTGAATTTTCCTGTGCCAGTGTGAGCAATACAAAACCAAACTCTCCGGCCTGAGCCAGATACAAACCTGTGCGCAGTGACACACCCGAGGTGGCGCCAAGTCCTTTGGCCAGCGCGGCGACCAGCACCGCCTTGAATAGCACGGGGACAGTTACGAGCAACAGCACCAGCGGCCACCGCTCAAGAACCAACCGCCAGTCCAGCAGCATGCCGATACTGATGAAGAAAAGGCCCAGCAACACATCGTGAAACGGTCGGATATCCGTCTCCACCTGATGCTTGTACTCGGTCTCGGAAATCAGCATGCCGGCTATAAAGGCCCCGAGGGCCAGACTCAAGCCAGCCAATTCCGTCAACCAGGCCAAACCCAGGGTGATGAACAGCAGGTTCAGCACAAATAACTCTTCACTCTTGCGCCGTGCCACCAGTGTGAGCCACCATCGCATCATATGCCGGCCGCCAACCATTAACACGGCAATCAGTACAGTGGCCTTCAGCGCTGCAATGGCCAGGGACTGAAACATCTGCTCGCCCGATATGCCCAATGCCGGAATCAGCACCAGCAGGGGAACCACGGCCAAATCCTGAAACAGCAACACACCCATAACGCGTTTGCCATGTTCGGACTCCAGCTCGATTCGCTCTACCATCAGTTTCACCACAATGGCCGTGCTGCTCATAGCCAGTGCACCCGACAACGCCAGCGCGGTCTGCCAGGTCATGCCCCAGGTGACAGGCGCCAGGAAAGCCAATCCCATAGCGGCTAGTGTGGCACCTGTCATGGTGGCGGTGACCTGAAACAAACCAAGCCCGAATACATGGCGGCGCATGGCTCGCAGCTTGGGCAAATTGAATTCCAGGCCAATCACAAACATCAGGAACACCACACCAAACTCACCGAGGTGACGTACGCCATCGGAATTCTGGGCCAGCGCCAGAGCATTAGGCCCGATAACCACGCCAACCACCAGGTAACCCAGCATGGGAGGTAATTTAAGCGAGCGGCACGCCACCACGCCCAGCACGGCAGCCAGCAAATAGAGCAGGGTCAGTTCCAGGGCAGTCATGCCGCCATACTAGCAAGACTGACGCCGGTCTATAAAATGCGCTGATGACCCCATCATTGAAAAAAAATCACCTGCCCCAGGCTGAACAGATCATCCGGCTGGCGCGGGAAACACTGGATATCGAGTCTGACGCCTTGCTGGGCTTGAAATCATGCATTGGCGAGTCCTTTGTTCGCGCCGTCGAATTGATGCTCAACGTCAGAGGCCGCGTTGTGGTTATGGGCATGGGGAAAAGTGGACATATTGGCCGCAAGACGGCTGCGACGCTGGCGTCTACCGGAACCCCCGCCATGTTTGTGCATCCCGCTGAAGCCAGCCATGGTGATCTGGGTATGATCAAATCGGTAGATGTCGTGCTGGCCATATCCAATAGTGGTGAGTCCGAAGAGTTAACCGCCATTTTGCCGATGCTCAAGCGTCTGTACGTCCCTGTTATCGGCATGACGGGCAATGCTGACTCAACTTTGGCACAGTGTGCCGAGGTGCTGCTGTATAGCGGTGTTGAGAAGGAAGCCTGCCCCCTGAATTTGGCCCCTACTGCCAGCACAACCGCGCAATTGGCTTTGGGAGACGCGCTGGCGGTTGCGTTGCTGGATGCGCGTGGTTTCAAAGCAGAGGATTTCGCCCGGTCGCATCCTGGTGGATCGCTGGGTCGCAAATTACTTACCCACGTAGGCGATGTGATGCGCTCGGGCCAGGATATTCCCAAAGTGGGGCTTCACGCCAGCTTTGGCGAGTTGATGCGTGAGATGAGCAAGAAGGGCTTGGGGGCTACTGCCATTGTGGGCGACGACGATGACATACAGGGCATTTTCACGGATGGTGACTTGCGCCGGCTGGTGGAAACGGGGGCGGACTTGCGAGAGACCATTGCCAGTGAAGTGATGCATGCCAACCCGCACACCATTGCAGTTCATGCGCTGGCGATTGATGCCGTGGAACTGATGGAGAGACTGCGCATCACTTGTGTACTGGTCGTGGATGGCATGGGTCGGCTTTGTGGCGCGGTCAATACCAATGATCTGATGCGGGCGAAAGTCATCTGAATATGACACCTGCACTCATTTACCCGCCGGAGTTGCTCCTCAAGGCGCAGGGGGTGCGCGTGGCCTTTTTTGACGTGGACGGTGTATTGACAGATGGGGGCCTGTATTTTTCTGAGAGTGGCGAGTCGCTCAAGCGATTTTGCACACTGGATGGGCATGGACTCAAGCTGCTGCAGCGGGCGGGTATTGTTCCGGTAATCATTACCGGGCGGGATTCCAAACCTCTGCGGATACGTTTGCAGGCTCTTGGCATCGAGCATGTCCACTATGGCACGGAGGACAAGCGCCCGGCGGCTGAGCAGACCCTGAAAACCCTGGGCTTCAGTTGGGACCAATGTGCTGCGATGGGTGACGACTGGCCTGATCTGGCCGTTATGCAGCGGTGTACATTTTCCTGCGCACCGGCCAATGCGCATGAGGAGGTCCGGGCGCTTGCTCATTATGTGACTCGTGGACGTGGGGGTGAAGGTGCCGCACGCGAGTTCTGTGACGTACTATTGATGGCGGCCGGTCAATATATGACTTTGCTGGAGGGTTATAAAGCTTGAAAGCGATCGGAATGTCACGCCTCATCTGGGAACGGCTATCCCTGTACCTTCCGATTCTGATAATGGGCTCGCTGGCCTTGGGCACGTATTTGCTGGTTCGTAATGCGCCGGCATTAATGCCGGTCGTCGCCGTCAAACCACTGACGCATGACCCCGACTATTTCATGCAAAACTTCTCGATCAGAACATTCCATGCATCTGGGCAGCTAAAAAGTGAACTGCTAGGCGCAGAAGCTTGGCACTATCCGGACACTGATACGCTGGAGATCAATCGCATTCGTGCCCGCTCGTACGATAAACATGGCCAAATCACCACGGTTACCGCTGATAGGGCATTGACCAATGCCGATGCCTCGGATGTGCAGTTGATAGGTAATGCGACCGTGATTCGGCAAGCGCCAGGGCGGGCAGGGGCGGTTGTCCCGATGGAGTTTCGCAGCGAATTTCTGCATGCATTCATGGACATCGAACAAGTCAAATCCAACAAGCCGATTGAATTGATTCGCGGCCAAGACCGGTTTTCAGGGGATTCAATGCATTTTGACAATGTAGGGCGTGTGGTTGAGCTGCATGGGCGCGTCAAAGGGACGCTGGTGCCAGGCGTGCTCCGGTAAATGACCGAGAACACCACCATGGGCAAATTGGTTTTCATTACAGGTGCCTCTAGTGGTATTGGGCAAGCTCTGGCCTGGCGCTTTTATCAAGCGGGCTATTCGCTGGCGCTGGTGGTGCGTCGCCTGGAAGAGACGCAGGACTGGGTTAACTTGATGCACATCCAACCCGAGCGCTGCAAAATTTACGCCGCAGATGTTTCGGTGATTGACAGCATTGTGGCAGCCGGGTCTGCCTGCTTGCATGAGCAAGGCCTACCAGATGTGGTAGTTGCCAGTGCCGGTATCAGTGTGGGCGTTGATACGAGGTACAGGGAAGATATTGACACCATAGCCAATATTCTGGCTACCAACAATGTGGGAATGGCGGCAACCTTTCATCCCTTCATTGATCCGATGACCCGGCGTGGCTCCGGCGCGCTGGTGGGCATTGGCAGTGTGGCCGGTATTCGCGGCCTGCCCGGCCACGGCCCCTATTGCGCCAGCAAGGCGGCAGTTATCAGTTACTGTGAGAGCTTGCGCGGTGAGTTGAGAGGTACCGGGGTAAAGGTCGTCACCATTTGTCCGGGCTATATTGACACCCCATTGACGCAAAAAAACCGTTACAGCATGCCGTTTTTGATGCCGGTAGATGACTTTGCTGCAAAGACTGTCAAGGCCATAGAAGCGGGAGTCACTTACCGCGTGATTCCCTGGCAGATGGGGGTGGTTGCCAAACTGATGCGTCTGCTGCCCAACAGGCTGTTTGACAAGCTCCTGACCGGACGGCCCAGAAAACCACGGATTAACGACGACCTGAAAACAAACCGTTAGCTATAAAAATAATAGCTATTCGTGCATGCTGGATAGGGGCTGTAGCATAGATGGCCTCATAAAAAAGGGCCATCAAGGCCCTTTTTGTGTTTCATTGTTTTGGCCTCCGGCCGAAACAATGCTTAGTAACTGCCTCGGCCGCCGCCGCCGTAACCGCCGCCGCCACTACGGCCGCCACCGCCACCGCCGTAACCGCCGCCACCACTACGGCCGCCGCCACCGCCGTAACCGCCGCCGCCACCTGCGCCGCCGCCGAAGCCGCCGCTACGTGGAGCGCGCGGCTCCATTGGACGTGCTTCATTGACCACGAGACCGCGGCCACCGTACTGCTGGCCGTTCAGACCATTGATGGCAGCTTGTGCCTCAGCATCGCTGCCCATCTCCACAAAGCCGAAGCCTTTGGAGCGGCCGGTGTCACGTTCCATCATGACTTTGGCGCTGGAGACGGTACCGTGAGCGGCAAAAGCCTGCTGCAGATCTTCATCACGGAAAGAATAGGGCAGGTTGCCCACGTAAAGTTTGTTGCCCATGAAAGGACTCCTCAAAATGACTCAAAACGCGATGGAGTCCGATAGCCGCAAATCACCGCAATCAACAAACAATGAAGACTTAAAGCAGACGCGAAACTGACTTATCACCGCAAACTCATACTGCCAATATTTCAGCAATACCACACAATTATGCGCCAAGTAGGCGATTTCAGCCAACTTTTTTGCATTTGCCGGATTTTGGATGTGCAACGTACGAGAATGCTCCGTAAGCATTTCGGGTAACTGCCAGACCAAAACTGGCGGGCCGGGCAGTTGTCTGGTACCCCAAAAACCGAAGGATGGCAACATGATGCGGAAATATATAAGGGCCTGGAGTCTGCTTCTGCTAGCCTGCCTGGCACCGGCCATGGCCGCCGAAAAAGGAGACAAGCCGCAGCTGGAGGGTAAAACCGTAGCGGCCAAGCCGTTTCGGCTAGACGCGCTGCGCGGCAAGGTGGTGCTGGTGCTGTTCTGGTCAACGGACTGCGCGGTGTGCCGCGACAAGATGCCCGAGCTCAGAGCCAACGTTCAGGGCTGGGCCGGAAAACCGTTCGAGCTGGTGAGTGTGAGCGCTGACCGCAAACTGCAGGACGCGCTGGATTACGAGCAGATCGTTTCCCGGCTGGTGCCGCTCACGCAGCGGTTTTCCCAGCTCTGGACGGGCGATGCGGTTTACCGGGACACCTTTGGCAAACCGGTGCAGCTGCCCACTACTTACCTGCTGGACAAAACCGGCACCGTGGTTGAAAAATACACCGGACGCATCCCGCCAGAAGCCTGGGACAAGATTGCCGAGATGCTTTGAATGGGGGCGTATGGCAACTATTTTGCCTGCCGGGATGTAAGAAACCGCCCAAGCCCGCAGACCAATGTTCAACTAGCCAATCCATCTTGCGGCCAGATGTGCTGCAACCAGCTGGTTGATTGTTTAACCTGTTACACCTCAAGGAGTACTTTCAAATGAACCAACGCGCCATGATCGCTGCAGCCGCAGCTTCCCTGATGTCCCTGTCACTCGTATCGGCACCTGTTGCTGCACAGGAAAAGGAAAAATGCTTCGGTATCGCCAAGGCTGGTCAAAATGACTGCGCCAACCTTGCCGGCTCGCACTCCTGCGCCGGCCAGTCCAAGCTGGACATGGACAAAGGCGAGTGGAAATATGTTGCCAAGGGCACCTGCAAGGACATGAAGGGCCTGTCCATGGAAGAGGCCAAGATGATGAAAAAGGGTTGATGACACCGGCCCGCAAAACACGCTGAAAAGTCTCCGCCGCCATGTCCTGCGTCGCACCGGATCTGCCTTTGGCAGATCAGACCAGCACCGGGATAGGCTGGCGGCACCTCCATTACCGCGAGTTGCTGCAACGACAACCCGCACTTGATTTTCTGGAAGTTCACTCCGAGAACTTCTTTGCCGAAGGCGGCGCGGCACTCGAAGTGCTTCGCCAGGGCCGCGCGCAGTATCCCGTCAGCCTGCATGGCGTGGGGCTGTCGCTGGGCTCGGCGGTCGGTGTTGATGAGTGGCACCTGGACCAGTTGCAGCGGCTGGTCGCGCAGATCGAGCCGGTTCGTGTGAGTGACCATGCCTGCTTCGCCCGTGGACATATCCATGCGTCAGGCGGCCTGCAGCCGGTGCATGCGTCAGACCTGTTGCCGGTGCCGTTCTCCAGCGAGGCGCTGGACGTGATGTGCACCAATGTGCAGCAGGTTCAAGACCGGCTCAAACGCCAGATTTCAGTGGAGAACCTGTCAGCCTACGTAGCCTGGCAATCCAGCAACATGGGCGAGCCTGAATTTCTGGCCTCGCTGGCCCACCGGACTGGCTGTGGTCTGCTGGTGGACGTGAACAACATCTATGTGAACGCGCTCAACGACCGCCTGCAGGGCGTGGCGGGCGACCCGGTGCGGCGTTGCACGGATTGGCTCGACGCCATTCCAGCCGCGGCTGTGACCGAGCTGCATCTGGCTGGCCACGCGGACTGCGGCGACATCGTGATTGACGACCACGGCAGCCGGGTGTGTGACCCCGTCTGGTCCGTTTATCGCCACGCCGTGAGCCGCTTTGGCGCCTTGCCTACGCTGATCGAGTGGGACACCGACGTGCCCGCGCTGGATGTGCTGCTGGGGGAGGCGGCCAAAGCCCGCCAGATCTGCCGCGAGGTGCTGGCATGACCTCGCTGGCCATCCAGCAGCAGGCTTTGCTGGGCGCATTGTTCACACGGCCTCCAGTGGGGTCATCTGATGGCGCTATAAATATTATAGCTGCTCACGCATATTACACGGGGGCCAGAGGCCTAAAAGCCTATATAAATAACGGGTTTTCACTGGCTGAACACACATTGCTGGCGACGTATCCGGTGATGGCACAACTGCTGGGCGCAGACAGTTTCGCGCTGCTGGCGCGCGACTTCTGGCTCGCCCACCCGCCGGTGCGTGGTGATCTGGCCCATTGGGGCGCGGCGCTGGGCGACTTTGTGCAACACAACGCCTTGTTGGCCGATGAGCCTTATCTGGGCGATGTGGCGCGCCTGGAGTGGGCGCTGCACCGATCTGCCAGCGCTGCAGACCGCGATGCGCAGCCAGCAACGTTTGCGCTGCTGTCCACCGTGGAGCCTGATGCGCTGACGCTGCAGCTGGCCAGCGGCACACACGCCATCACCAGTGCCTACCCGGTTGCCAGCATCGTCATGGCGCACCTGGATGGCAGCCCCACACTGGAGGCGGTGGGCGTCAAATTGCGCGCAGGCGCGGGCGAATGCGCGGTGGTGTGGCGCCAGGGCTTCAAGCCGCAGGTGGCGCCGTGCACGGTGGCGCAAGCAGATTTCATGCAAGCCCTGCTGTCAGGTGCCCCATTGCTGTCCGCGCTGGAGCGTGCTGACGAGTTTGATTTCAACCAATGGCTGCCTGCAGCCGTGCAAAGCGGGCTGGTGCTTGGCGCACGGTCCATCGACCCAATCTCAACGAGTATCTGATCATGAATCTGAGTAACCCTACGCTGCCAGGTGCAACCAGGCCCACATGGGTCCAGCGGGCCTTGTCGCTGTCGAAAATCGTCACCGGGGCGCTGGACCGCACCCAGCCGCTGGCTGCGCTGGTGGCGCGGGCCTATGTGGCGCAGGTGTTTTTCCTGTCCGGCCTGACCAAGCTTCGGGACTGGGGTACCACGGTTGCCCTGTTTACCGATGAGTACAAGGTGCCGTTGCTCTCACCCGAAGTGGCTGCCGTGATGGGCACCGCCGGGGAGTTGGTGTTGCCCGTGTTGCTGGTGCTGGGTCTTGGCGGGCGTTTTGCGGCGCTGGGACTGTCCGTGGTGAACGTTGTCGCCGTCATCAGCTTGAGCGAAATCGCGCCCGCCGCGTTGCAGCAGCACATCACATGGGGCGTTTTGCTGGCCGCCCTGGCGGTTTACGGCTGCGGCAAGTGGTCGCTCGACAGCCTGGCATGCAAATAAATCTGCCTACCAATTCACTTCGCGATCCGGTGTGGCGCCGATGCGATGGATGGACAAGTCAGCGCCCTCATATTCCTCTTCCTGGCTGAGCCGCAAGCCCATGGTTGCCTTGAGCAGCCCATAAACCACCAGGCCACCCAAAGCAGCCCAAGCCACGCCCATGGCGGTGCCGATCAACTGGGCCGAAAGGCTCACACCACCCAGGCCGCCGAGCGCCTGGCTGCCAAAAATACCTGCCGCAAGTCCACCCCAGGTGCCGCACAGGCCATGCAGCGGCCAAACACCCAGCACGTCATCAATCTTCCATTTGTTTTGCGTGAGCGTGAACATCACCACGAAGATGGCACCGGCTACGCCACCCACCACCAGCGCGCCCAGCGGGTGCATCAGGTCCGAGCCCGCACACACCGCCACCAGACCTGCCAGTGGGCCGTTATGAATGAAACCCGGGTCGTTTTTGCCCATGGCCAGCGCCACCAGCGTGCCACCCACCATGGCCATCAGCGAGTTGACTGCAACCAGCCCGGAAATCTTGTCGATGGTCTGTGCGCTCATCACGTTAAAGCCAAACCAGCCGACGGTCAGCACCCAGGCACCCAGTGCCAGAAACGGAATGTTGGATGGCGGGTGCGCGCTGATGGAGCCGTCCTTGCGATACCGGTTGGCGCGGGCGCCCAGCAAAACGACAGCAGGCAAGGCCAGCCAGCCGCCGACGGCGTGAACGACGACTGAGCCCGCGAAATCATGAAACTCCGCACCCGTGGTGGCCTTGATCCAGGCCTGCACGCCATAGTGCTGGTTCCAGACAATGCCCTCGAAAAAAGGGTAAATCAGGCCCACGATGACTGCAGTTGCAATCAGCTGGGGCCAGAACTTGGCCCGCTCTGCAATGCCGCCCGAAATGATGGCCGGAATGGCCGCCGCAAAGGTCAGCAAAAAGAAAAACTTCACCAGCTCATAGCCATTTTTGGCGGCCAGCTGCTCGGCTCCCACAAAGAAACTGGTGCCGTAAGCCACGCCATAGCCAACCAGAAAATACGCGACAGTGGACACTGAAAAGTCCACCAGAATCTTCACCAGCGCATTCACCTGGTTCTTTTTGCGAACCGTGCCCAGCTCCAGAAATGCGAAACCGGCGTGCATGGCCAGCACCATGATGCCGCCCAACAAGATGAACAAGGCATCCGAGCCCTGTTTTAGTGC
>JBJOPS010000044.1:0-23352 GCA_046050465.1 Pseudomonadota bacterium
CCACACTATTTTGTGCCCAGCCCGTCGCGGCATCCTGCCATGGCAGCTCTCGGGCTGTTTTTTGTGATTCTGGGCGCTGGGCAATGGATCAATGGTGCCGATTGGGGCAAATACTCGCTCATGTTCGGCTTGCTGTGGTGGCTTGGCGTGCTGTACCAGTGGTTCAGCGAAGCTGTTTCCGAGAGTGAGGGCGGTCTTTACGGGCACAAGATCGACTTGTCGTTTCGCTGGAGCATGAGCTGGTTCATTTTTTCTGAGGTCATGTTTTTCGGTGCTTTTTTCTCTGCACTATGGTGGGCGCGCATGCACTCGGTACCGGCACTTGGCAGTCTTGAGAATGCGTTGCTATGGCCGGATTTCAAGGCGGTCTGGCCCAGCGTTGCCGCCGGTGCGACCGCGTCACCAGCAGGCATCATCGAGCCGTTTCAAACGATGGGCCCCTTCTGGTTGCCGACTATCAATACCGCCTTGTTGCTGACATCGGGCGTCACACTGACAATTGCACACCATGCGTTGATCGTAGGTAATCGTGCCAAGACCATTGCCTTCATGTGGCTGACGGTTCTGCTCGGCATCACGTTCCTGTGTGTCCAGGGCTATGAGTACTACCATGCCTACCAGGAGTTGAACCTCAAGCTGTCATCGGGTGTTTACGGCTCTACATTCTTTATGCTTACCGGTTTTCACGGTTTCCACGTGCTTGTGGGTATGTTGATGCTGCTGTTTATTACTTTGCGTCTGCAAAAGGGCCACTTCACGCCTGAGCGTCATTTCGGTTTTGAAGGTGCCGCCTGGTACTGGCACTTTGTGGATGTGGTTTGGCTGGGTCTGTACATCCTGGTTTACTGGCTGTAATTTTTGGCAAAGTCCAACAAAAAGGCATCGCACGCGGTGCCTTTTTGATTGCTGCGACGGGATTTGTTGCTGACTACTGACCAGTGGTTATTCCGGTCGGCTGTATGTAACCCATTTTCCAGGCGATCAGTACACACACAAACAGCAGCACCGAAAAACCAACCCGCATGGCCAGCGCCCGTGCCATATTGGCAGATTTATCCGTTGCGTCACCTTTGCCCCTTTTCATCATGAAAAAGAGAGCGGCCCCCAAGCTGCCCAGAATGGCTATAAAACCTGCTATGACGATATATTTCATGAAAAGGATTATGGGGTGAATCGTAAATTCTGGCTGATCACGTTCGCTGCTGTGTTGAGTGCGAGTTTGACCATTTCGCTGGGCCTGTGGCAGCTCTCAAGGGCTGCGCAGAAGCAGACTTTGCAAATGGCCATGGACAACAATGCCCATCTCCCGGAAATGACCGAGTCTGAGCTGACATTACTGCCCGATCCAATGCGGGCGTTCTACAGACCTGTCGAGGTGCGCGGGCGATGGGAGACTGCACGCACAGTCTTTCTGGATAACCGCCCCATGGCTGGCAAGGTCGGCTTTTATGTAGTGACCCCATTGCGACTGGAGGGAACTTCGGCGGTGGTACTGGTGCAGCGGGGTTGGGTGCAGCGCAATTTTGTTAACCGCGAGGCAGTGCCCGCGATACAAACCCCCTCCGGGCTGGGGAAAGTTGTGGGCCGACTTGCTCCGCCGCCAGCCAAGCTATATGAGCTCGGACGCCCGGGCGCAGGCATTATCCGGCAAAATCTGGACATCAGCGAATTCGGGCTGGAATCGGGCTTGAGCCTGATGCCGGTTTCGATTCAGCAAATGGGTGCCGCCACTGATGGCTTGGTGCGTGACTGGCCGCAAGCCAGTGTCGGTGTGGAAAAACACCACGGTTATGCTTTTCAATGGTTCGGGTTAAGTATCCTCATTGCTGTTCTTTATGTCTGGTTTCAAATTGTCAGAAGATTCTTCACCCCCAGATCCGAACACGTCAGCGCAGAAATTCATGAATAACCCGGTTGATTATCAGGACGAACCGCTGGGCTTGACGGTGTATTCCATGCCCGCTGCCGGACCTGTGCTGGTTGCCGATGCACAGCGTACCACCCGCGGGCGCTGGAAAATGATTGCCGTGCTGCTGGTGTGTGCTGCGCCGGTCATCGCCTCTTACCTTACATATTATGTCGTCCGTCCGGAAGGGCGTCGCAATTTTGGCGAACTGATCAATCCCCAGCGCCCTTTGCCAGATCAAGCAGCTGTTGATCTGGCGGGCCAATCAGTCAACTTGCGCTCACTGAAAGGGCAGTGGCTGCTGGTAACGGTTGCAGGCGGTGCTTGTGACGAGGCCTGCACGCGGAACCTGTATTTGCAGCGCCAGATGCGGGAGAGCCTGGGCAAGGACAAGGATCGTCTGGACCGGGTGTGGCTGATTTCAGACGAAACTTCTGTCGCCCCCACCCTGCTGCCAGCCTTGCGAGATGCGACCGTACTGCGGGTTCCCCATGCCAATCTGGCCAACTGGCTTCAGCCGGCCAATGGCGAACCGTTGGCCTCGCACCTTTATGTGGTTGACCCGCTAGGCAACTGGATGATGCGTTTTCCAGCCAACCTGGACCTTGCCGGCGCACCCAAAGCCAAGCGCGACTTGGAGCGCCTTATGCGCGCGTCTGCATTCTGGGATCGGGCAGGTCGCGAAAGCATGCCTTAGTCATCTTATGCCGGCACAAACCCTTTACGATCTTTCCCCCTTGCTGCGCATGATGCTCATGGGCCTTACCCTGGCGCTGGGTCCATTGGCCTGGGTATGGCTGCGTCACCGCCGCGCTTCCACGTCACAACGCCTGCGTGCATTGACACTGCTGACCCTGTTCCTGACGTTTGATCTGGTGCTGTTTGGCGCGTTTACCCGTCTGACGGATTCAGGATTGGGTTGCCCGGACTGGCCAGGCTGCTATGGGCATGCCAGCCCGGTTGGCGCCACTGCCGACATTGCCGCTGCCCAGTCTGCCATGCCCACAGGCCCGGTTACTCACGAAAAAGCCTGGGTAGAGATGGTGCATCGTTATCTGGCAACCAGTGTGGGCGTGTTGATTCTGGTGCTGGCCATCGCAACCTGGTTGGGGCGCGAGCGCGGAGCAGATGGTGGGGCGGTGAATCCCTGGTGGCCAACGTTGACCCTGGTGTGGGTCTGCATTCAAGGTGCCTTCGGAGCCCTGACCGTCACCATGAAACTATTTCCAGCCATCGTGACCCTTCATTTGCTGGGTGGTTTTGCATTGCTGGCGCTGCTGAGCATGCAGGCCGTGCGTCAGACGCAGCACGAAGCTGGCTCGGGCCTTGTGTGGGTCAGTGCAAGCCTGCGGAACTGGATGTGGGCGACCTTCGCCTTGCTGGTGGCTCAATCTGCGCTGGGTGGATGGGTAAGCACCAACTACGCCGTGTTGGCTTGTTCCGAATTTCCAAAGTGTCAAAACAGCTGGTGGCCCGAGATGAATTTTGCGCAGGGCTTTGAGCTATGGCGAGAACTTGGGCACGCGTCTGATGGTCAGGTGATCAGTTTCTCCGCACTCACAGGTATTCACTTCGTTCACCGCGTTGTGGCCGTTGTGGCCCTGGGGATGTTATTGGCGCTGGCCTGGCGCCTGCGTGCCGTCACGGCCCTGAAAAGCCAGTCTCGCTGGTTGTTTGGTCTGGCCTTACTGCAACTGGGAACGGGCTTGAGCAACGTTGTACTGGACTGGCCTTTGCTTGCCGCCGTGTTGCATACCGGTGGCGCAGCCGCACTGGTAGGGGTCATGACCTGGGCGGTCGCTGCCAGCAGTTCGTCTGCCTCATCGGTGCCAGTTGCCCATCGTTCAGCACGAGGGGCCGTAGCATGAGCAGCGAATCGAAATCTGCCCAAACCTTGGACCAAGCCGTGGTGCAACCCGAAACGCAAGCGGCTGTGGCGCCTCCTGCCTCAGTGCTCAGACAGTTTCACGCCCTCACGAAGCCCCGTGTCATTCAGCTCATTGTTTTTTGTGCGCTGATCGGCATGGTGCTGGCGGTACCGGGCTTGCCCACGCTGAGTGATGTCAAGCTGGCGGTCATCGCCGGTGCGGGTATCTGGCTGGTGGCGGCGGCGGCGGCGGCGTTTAACTGCATAGTTGAAAAAGGCATTGATGCCAAGATGAAGCGCACCTCCTGGCGACCCACTGCCAGTGGCGAACTGCGTGACAGTCAGACCCTGCTGTTCTCGGCCGTGTTGTGCGTGGCGGGCTCCTTGCTGCTGTATGTGTGGGTCAACCCGCTGACGATGTGGCTCACATTTGCCACGTTTGTCGGTTATGCGGTGATCTACACCGTGATCCTCAAGCCGCTGACACCGCAAAACATCGTGATTGGCGGCGCATCGGGCGCCATGCCGCCGGTCTTGGGCTGGGCTGCGATGACTGGCAATGTGGGTCCTGAGGCGCTGATTCTGTTCCTGATCATCTTTTTATGGACCCCGCCGCATTTCTGGGCGCTGGCGCTCTATCGGGTCGAAGACTACCGAAAGTCCGGCTTGCCGATGCTGCCTGTTACCCACGGCAGCGAGTTCACGCGGTTGCAGATTCTGCTGTACACCTTTGTCCTGTTCGCTGCCTGCCTGCTGCCGTTTGTATACGGCATGAGCTCATGGCTCTACCTGGCCACGGCCGTGGTCTTGAGCATCGGCTTTTGTGGGTATGCTTTCGCCTTGTGGCGTGATTACTCCGACGCGCTGGCGCGCCGGACTTTCCGCTTTTCCCTCATTCACCTCAGTGTGCTGTTTGCCGCGCTGCTGGTGGACCACTATGTAATGTGAGTTTCAGATGAACAAACGTAATGCTATAAAAAATATAGCTACTTGGGCAATGGTGACGGGGGCTGGTGTGCTATTTACTGCCTGTTCCGAGCAATCAAAGCCGGTGTTTGCTGCGATTGATATCACTGGCGCCGACTATGCCAAAGACTTCTCGCTGACAGATCACAATGGCCAGCCCCGTAGTCTTAAAGACTTCAAGGGAAAAGTGGTCGTGATGTTCTTTGGTTACACCCAGTGCCCGGATGTATGCCCCACCACCATGGCCGAGGTGGCTGAAGTTCGCAAGCAACTGGGCAAAGACGGCGAAAAAATACAGGCCCTGTTTGTCACGGTAGACCCCGAGCGGGATACGCCTGAAGTGCTCAAGGGGTATATGGCCAATTTCGACCCGTCTTTCGTGGCGCTGCACACCACGCCCGACAAGCTGGCGGCAACTGCCAAAGACTACAAGGCCTATTACAAAAAGGTCGATGGCAAAACGTCCACGAGCTACACAATGGACCACTCCGCGGGCAGCTTCATTTACGATACCAAAGGTGTGCTGCGGTTGTACACCCGCTACGGGACGGGTGTGCAACCGCTAATCGCTGACATCAAGCTGCTACTGAAAGAGGCTTCCTGAGTCTTTACCGGCCTACCCCAAGCTGACGCGCGATTCAGCTCAATCCGACCAGCGTCTTTTTCATTTTTTTCATCGCTGCAAATTCGATTTGGCGAATCCGCTCGGCGCTTACGCCATATTCGGTGGCGAGGTTGTGCAGCGTCATTCCGCCTGAGTTATCGTCGTTTACCTTGAGCCAACGTTCTTCCACAATGCGGCGACTGCGCGCGTCCAGCGCGTTCAACGCCGTGGCAATACCGTCAGAGGCCAGCATGTCACGCTGGTGTGACTCGATCATGGCAGTGGGCTCATGCGTGGTGTCCGTCAGGTAGGTGATCGGACCAAAAGCCTCATCACCGTCGTCAGACGGGCTGGGATCAAGCAGCACATCACCACCCGACAAACGGGTTTCCATCTCGATCACCTCTTCGCGCTTGACCTTCAGGTCACGCGCCATCGAATCGATCTGGTCTTTGGTCAGCGTCTCTCGGTGGGTGCTGACATGGGCTGCGGCATCGTCAGACTTGTAACGCTGCTTCATGGAGCGCAGGTTGAAAAACAGCTTGCGCTGGGATTTCGTGGTTGCCACTTTCACCATGCGCCAGTTTTTAATGATGTATTCATGGATTTCGGCTTTGATCCAGTGCAGCGCGTAGCTCACCAGACGCACACCCTGATCGGGGTCAAACCGCTTCACGGCCTTCATTAGACCTATATTTCCTTCTTGAATCAGATCACCATGCGGCAGACCATAACCCAGGTATTGACGGGAAACAGATACCACCAAACGCAAGTGAGAGAGCACTAACTTGCTTGCTGACTCAAGATCGTTATCATTTCTGAACTTACTTGAGAATTCCCGCTCTTGTTCGAGTGTCAACATCGGCAATTGGTTGGTGGCCGAAATGTAGGCATCCAGATTGCCGAGGGCGGGCACTATGGCCCACGGGTTAGCCATCGTGAGGGTAGAGATGGAAACCCCAGTTTGATTGGTCATACCAGAACTCCTTTTCATCAATGGATCAATGTTAGCACTCTCTTCAATAGAGTGCTAATTCATCAATCCGGCAGGGGTGATGAGGGGATGTCTGCACTGTCGAGCATGAAATTATCAAAAAAATCCTCCAAAGTATCAGTCGCATCCAGTGGCAAGACGTGTGCAATGTGCTGGTCTGGACGCACCACCACCAGGCAGCCCTGCTCACGGTTGATCTGGCGTAGGGTGTAGATGTTATGGCCGGGGTCATTCAGCGCACAGTACACTTTTTCATAATCGCGCAATCCGTAGCAGCCCTTGTGGGGGAACAGCAGTTCCGGCATGGCGGTGATGGCCAGTTGGTGGTGGCTCTGCTGGAAAACGCCCCGCACATCGAAGATGGCATCCGGGTCAACGCCTGCAGGGGTATAGCGCTTGATTGGAGACTGAGGCGAATCGATTAGATATTTGCACAGTTGGCCGATGGGCGATGCAGGTGCGGCAACATCGCAGTGACCTGAATCATCTGTTTGGCTACGGCCTGCGAAGGCAATCAGGCGCCAGCGACCGTCCGCCGCCAGCGCTTCGCCTAACTGCATCGTTTTGCCGTCACCCACCCGGACAACCGGCGCGGAGTGAAAACGCGTGCCAATCACCAGCCCGCCAGCCAGGTGCTGGTGGGTGGATGGGCCAGTAAGCAGCGCAGGCTTGTAGCGTGTTGCGGTGCCCGCCGTGTAGCGACCATGCTGCACGAAGTAGCGCTGCACGTCAGCCGGCTCCACACCCGTGCCTGCCGGATCCCCCGGCTTCTTCAAGGGCGCGCTGAGCATTGCCGCCCATTCGCGGTCGAAATCAATTAATTCCTTGGCCACGGCCTGCCGCTCGGCGGAGTAGGTATGCAGCAGGCTGGGTGGGCAGCGCCCGCGCAGCACCGCCGCGAGCTTCCAGCCCAGATTGAAGGTGTCCTGCATGGAGACGTTCATGCCCTGGCCGGCTTTCGGGCTGTGGGTGTGGCAGGCATCGCCCGCAATAAAGACATGTGGCAAGCGTGTGTCCATTTCATGCGGCTCGACATCGTCAAACCGGTCACACAGCCGCTGGCCGATTTCATAGACCGACCACCACGCAACTTCTTTCACGTCCAGACTGTAGGGTTGAAAGATCCGCTGGGCCGCTGCGATCAGCTGTTCGATGCTGATGTTGCGGGCCGCGACGCGTTCATTCACGGCGAGTTTGTCGAGTTCCACATAAATGCGCACGAGGTACCCGCCCTCGCGCGGGATGAGCACGACACTGCCTTCTTCGGCCGATTGAATCAGCGCCTTGAAACGGATGTCGGGAAAGTCGGTGACCACCAGCACGTCCATCACACCCCAGGCGTGGTTGGCAGAATCGCCCTGCAGCGTGCGACCCATGGACTGGCGCACCGCACTGCGCGCACCATCGCAACCCACGACGTACCGGGCGCGGATGCTCTCAACCTCGCCCGCGTGACCAGCGTCCTGCCGCTCGAACCTGACCGTGACCGGATGATCGGACGCGGTACCCGACGCACCTTGCGGCGCACGCTCCAGCCCCACCAGGCGGCGGGCATAGTGCGGCACCATGCGCGAGGCTGACCGCTTCATGATCTCAAGGTAGAAATCATGCACACGCGCCTGGTTCAGAATCACGTGCGGCATGTGCGAGAGACCATCTTCCACATCCTGAACGCGACCGCTGCGCACGATGCTGTTGCGTTCACCTGCGCTATCGTCGGGCTTCCAGAAAGTCGTCTCGTTGACCCAATAGGCCTCTTTCAACACACGCTCGGCAAAACCGAAGGCCTCGAACATCTCCATCGTCCGGCAGGCAACGCCATCAGCCTGGCCCAATTGCAAAGGGCCGGGTTTCTGCTCGACGATCACCGTGCGGATGTCCGGGAAAGCTGCCAATTGCGTGGCAAGGGTCAGACCAGCGGGGCCGCAGCCGACGATCAGTACATCTGCTTCATCGGGAAGGGCGACTCCTGCAGAAGCATCTTGCGGCAGTATGGCCGCGTCCAGAAGCCGGGGGTCACCGGTACGAAATCCGTTGAGATGAAATTGCATTTGACGCTTTCCTTAGACCGACTGTTTATAGATGTCACTGTTTACAACTGTCGCAGACTTTAACCACTGAATCAAAGCAAGTTGCCGAATAGTTGGTTATTGTTTTGATATACATCAGTACATTGCCACCATGACAAAGCTTGCCCCGGCAAGGCTTTTTGATTCGTGGCACCATGCCTGTTGGCAACATCAATACCGGAGAAACCAGCATGACAAGAGCAATCCGCATGGAACGCAACGGCGGCCCCGAAGAGCTGAAACTGGTCGATGTGACCGTGGGCGACCCCGGCCCTGGCGAGATTCGCATTCGCCACCACGCCATCGGCCTGAATTTCATCGACGTGTACCAGCGCACCGGCCTGTACCCGCTGCCCATGCCGCTCATTCTGGGTGGTGAAGGTGCGGGCGTGGTGGAGGCTGTGGGCGAGGGCGTGACGCACCTCAAGGTTGGCGACCGCGCGGCCTATGCCGGGGGCCCGGGTAGTTATTGTGAAGTGCGGGTGTTGCCGGCCAAGACTGTGTGCAAGCTGCCCGACGCGATCAGCTTCGAGACGGGCGCTGCCATGATGCTCAAGGGCCTGACGGCGCAGTATCTGCTGAAAAAAACCCTGCCCCAGGGCGGCCTGGCAGCAGGTGACTTTGTGCTCTTTCATGCTGCGGCTGGCGGTGTGGGCCTGATTGCCACCCAGTGGGCCAAGGCGCTGGGCTACCAGTTGATCGGCACGGCCGGCTCGGACGCCAAGTGCGCGCTGGCCAAGGCGCATGGTGCCGCCCACGTGATCAACTACAACACCGAGGATTTTCTGGTGCGCGTGAAAGAAATCACTGGTGGCAAGGGTGTCAAAGTGGTGTACGACTCGGTGGGCAAGGACACCTGGGAGAAATCACTGGACTGTCTGCAGCCCTTTGGCCTGATGGCCTGCTTTGGCAACGCCTCCGGCCCCGTGCCGCCCTTTGCGCCCGGTATTCTGGCAGGCAAGGGCTCGCTCTACCTGACACGCCAGACCCTGTTTGCCCACATCACCACGCGTGAGAGCACGCAGGCTATGGCCGATGACCTGTTTGACGCCGTGACCAGCGCCAAGGTGACCATCCGCATCGACCAGCGCTACAAGCTGGAAGACGTGCAGCAGGCGCACCGCGATCTGGAAGCGCGCAAGACCACGGGCTGTACCATCCTCACGCTGTGAGTGGTTTGGGAGTTGTGTTGTGTCTCCCTAGATATTAAAGACGCTTGTCCATTGACTGACGCAGATGGTTCGGGGTCAATGCGCCAGCAGAGTCCAAAATCGGATACACGATGGAGCAAATGTGGGAGTTGATGCGCTTGAGGTCGCTGATCAGATCCAGATGCAGCGAACTGGTTTCAATGCTCTGCAATGTCTTGTCCGACAGGCGACTCAGGTGGGTGCCGGCGTATTCACGCTCAAGCTCACGAAAGCGCGTTTTTTCTTCCAGCAGCTTTTGTGCATCACGCACATTGCCATGCAAAAACACACTCATGCCCAGCCGCAGGTTGTCCACCAGCCGGTTGTGCAAGTCACAAATCTCGGCCATGCCGGCTTGTGAAAACTCGCGGCCGAGGTTGATTTTCTTGTCTTCGATGTCGATCAATACACGCTCGACGATATCGCCAATCTGCTCCATGTTGATGGTGAAGCTGATGATGTCGGTCCAGCGGCGTCCCTCGTTGTCGCTCAGGGCTTCACGTGAAATCTTGGTCAGGTAGTACTTGATGTCGGAGTAAAGCTCGTCCACCGTGTCGTCCATCCTGCGCAGGTCTTCAGACAGCTTGCGATCATTGTTCTTGATCACACCCAACATGCCGGTGAGCATGGTCTCCACCACGTCGGCCTGATGCATGGATTCACGTACAGCGCAAGAAATTGCCAGGGAAGGTGTGGCAAGAGCAGACGGGTCCAGATGGCGTTGTCGGCCCGCCATGGTGTTTTTCTCGGATTTGGGCAGCCATTTTTCGACCCACCGCGCAACCACTTGCGTCAGCCCGATAAAAATGATGCCAACAGCCACATTAAAGGTCAGGTGATACACAACCACCAGCGTTGCAGGATCTCCCATCAGTAGCGGGCCCATGGTCTTGAGCCAAAGGCCCACAAATGGGGCTGCAACGGCGATACCGATGATCTTGAAAACCAGGTTGCCCATGGGAACCTGGCGTGTCTCGATATTGGCGTTCAGTGTGGTCAGCACGGCCAGCAACCCACTGCCCAGATTCGCTCCCAGAACGAGGCCAATGGCCACGTCGATGGGGATGACGTTGGTACTGGCCAGCGTGGCGGTAAGCAACACGATGGCCAGACTCGAGTAAGACAGCACAGCCAATAGGACACCCACGGTTATCTCCAGCAGTAGATCGCTGCTGAGTGAGCTCAGCAAAGCCTTCACGGCTGCTGCCTGGGTGAGCACGCTGGCGGACTGGGTCACCAGACGCAGCGCGAGCAGCATCAGCCCCAAACCAATCAGGATCCGTCCGATCCGTCCTGCAGTGGTGGATTGGCGTGCAATGAAGAGCACGACACCGATAAAAATGAACAAAGGTGACAGCCACGACAGGTCGCGCGAAAACACCACTGCCATCAGGCTGGTGCCAATGTCGGCGCCCAGCATGACAGCCAGTGCCGACGTGAGGGTCATCAGGCCCTGACCGACAAATGAGGCCACAATGAGCGCGGTGGCGGTGCTGGACTGCACCAACGCAGTCACGCCAATGCCTGACATGACCGCGGTGAGCCGGTTGGTTACGCTTTTGGCCAGTATGTGGCGCAGATTGGCGCCGAAGACGCGCAGAATGCCGGTGCGAACTAAATGGGTGCCCCAGACCAGAAGGGCAATGGCTGCGAGCAGGTTGAGAAGGTGGGTCAAGACGCGCGCCTCTTGGTTACCGCTTATTTACCACGCTTGTCACGTTTTACCCGAAGCAATTCATCCAGAATGAGACATGCCGCCCCTATGGTAATCGCACTGTCTGCCACGTTGAAAGCGGGGAAATGCATGCCGCGCCAGTGGAAATCGAGAAAATCCACCACGTAACCATGTACCAGCCTGTCCACCACGTTGCCAATGGCACCACCCAGAATACAGGCCATGGCGAACGAGAACAGTTTTTGCCCCGGATGAGACTTGAGCATCCACAATATCAGCGCCGCTGCAGCCAGCCCTACGCCGGTGAAAAACCAGCGCTGCCAGCCGGAGGCCCCCGCCAGAAAAGAGAAGGCAGCCCCGGTGTTGTGCGCCCGTACCACGTTGAAAAATGGGGTGACATAGGTGCTGTCATGGAGCTGGTAGTGCCCCACGATCAACACCTTGGTGAACTGGTCTGCAAGCAAGATGATGAACGCCAGCGCCAGCCAGCGCAGCATGCCGCCCGATGAAGACTTGGCCATCAGGCAAACTCCCGTTTCTCGCCTGTGCCATACAGGTTGCTGGTGCAGCGGCCGCAGATGGTGGGGTGGGCGGGGTTGCTGCCCACATCGGCGCGGTAGTGCCAGCAGCGCTCACATTTCACATCATTTGAGGTGCTAGCCCTTGTCGAAATTGTGTCACCAGCTATTAAATCAATAGCGGATGTGATGAACACGAACTTCAGATCGTCGCCCAGACTGGCCAGCAACTTGTAGTCATCGGCATTAACAGTTAGCGCCACGTTAGCCTGCAGTGAGGAGCCCACTTTGCCGTCGGCGCGCAGGGCTTCGATGTCCTTGTTGACTGCGTCACGAATCTCGCGGATGCGGGACCACTTGGGTTGCATTCCGAAAACGGGTAGCTTTGTGTATTCTTCAAAAAATATTGATTTCGTGGCACCTAAGGAACTCCACGCCTCTTCAGCTGTGAAGCTAAGAAACGGCGCCATCCAGCGCAACATGGCCTGAGTTATGTGCCATAGCGCCGTTTGAGCGGAGCGTCGTGCTTTCGAGTTTGCTCCAGTGGTGTACAGGCGGTCTTTCAGAATGTCCAGATAGAAAGCACCGAGGTCTTCACTGCAGTAGACCTGCAATTTAGAGACTACGGGATGAAACTGATAGACCTCAAAATGAGCAAGGACGTCAGCTTGAAATTGAGCGGCGCGATCTAAGGCGTATTTGTCAATTTCTAACAATTGATCGAACGGCACCGCGTCCTTGGCCGGGTCAAAGTCGGAGACGTTGGCCAGCAAAAACTTCAGCGTGTTGCGCACGCGGCGGTAGGTGTCCACCACGCGGGCCAGGATCTTGTCGTCAATGTTCAGGTCGCCCGAATAATCGGTAGACGCGACCCATAGGCGCACGATTTCGGCGCCCAGCTTGGCTGTAACGGTTTGCGGGTCCACCGTGTTGCCCAGGCTCTTGCTCATCTTGCGGCCCTGGCCGTCGGTGGCAAAGCCGTGGGTCAGCAGGCCACGGTAGGGCGCGCGGTCATACAGCGCGCAGCCCAGCAAGAGCGAGCTGTGGAACCAGCCGCGGTGCTGGTCGTGGCCTTCGAGGTACAGGTCAGCTTCAGGCCCTTCGGTGTGGAAGGGCGGGCGGGCGTAGGCGTCCTTGTGGCTGCCGCGCAGCACGTGCTGGAAGGTGGAGCCGGAGTCGAACCACACTTCCAGAATGTCGGTGCTCTTGGTGTAGCTGGCAGCCTCATCACCGGCTTGGTTCAGGATGTCCTCCACCGCCACGCGGCTCCAGGCCTCAATGCCGCCTTGCTCCACGATGGTGGCCGCCTGGTCCAGGATTTCCATGGTGCGGGGGTGCAGCTCGCCACTGTCTTTGTGCAGGAAGAAAGGCACGGGCACGCCCCACGAGCGCTGGCGGCTGATGCACCAGTCAGGCCGGTTGGCGATCATGTCGCGCAGGCGGGTGCGGCCGTTCTCGGGGTAGAAGCTGGTCTGCTCAATGGCGTCCAACGCCAGTTGGCGCAAGGTCTTGGGCGCCTTGTCCTTGGTGAACACGCCAACGCCTTCGTCCATGCGCACAAACCATTGCGCGGCGGCACGGTAGATCACCGGTGTCTTGTGGCGCCAGCAGTGCGGATAGCTGTGGGTGATGCCCACGGTGGCCATCAGGCGGTGGTTGTCGCGCAGGGTGTCGATCACATTGGCGCAGGCCTTCCAGATGTGCTGGCCGCCAAACAGAGGCAGCTCTTCGGTGTACACACCGTTGCCCAGCACGGGGTTCAAGATCTGGTCGTATTTCAGGCCGTGGGCGATGCAGTTATTGAAGTCGTCCACACCATAGGCGGGTGAGGAGTGCACGATGCCGGTGCCGTCGCCGTCGCTCACGTAGTCGGCCAGGTACAGCGGCGAGAGGCGTTTGTAGCTGTATTCATTGCCAGCCACGTTGACATCTGCTGGCAGGTCATACAGCGGGTGGCGGAATACCTGGCCGCGCAGGGCTTCACCCTTGGCAGTGGCCAGCACAGTACCTGTCAGGCCGAAGCGTTCCAGGCATTTTCCCACTAGGCTTGCGCCCAGCAGCAGCACGCCTTTGGGCGTGTCTACCAGCGCGTATTCCAGCTCGGGGTGGGCGTTGAGCGCCTGGTTGGCAGGGATGGTCCAGGCGGTAGTGGTCCAGATGACGGCGAAAGCTTGTTTGCCGGCGGGCAGGGCGCTCAGGTCGAAGGCCTTGGCCAAGCCAGTCGCATCGTTGGACTCGAAGGCCACGTCCAGCGTGTCGCTCTTCTTGTCGGCGTATTCGATTTCGAACTCGGCCAAGGATGAGCCGCAATCAAAACACCAGTACACGGGTTTCAGACCGCGGTACACAAAGCCGCGCTCGATCACACGCTTGAAAGCACGGATTTCACCGGCCTCGTTGGCGGGGTTCATGGTTTTGTAGGGGCGCTCCCAGTCACCCAACACGCCCAGACGCTTGAAGTCTTCGCGTTGCTGGTCGATCTGCTCGGTGGCAAACGCGCGGCTCTTGGCCTGCATGTCGGAGCGAGACAGGTTGCGACCGTGCAGTTTTTCGATGGCGTTCTCAATCGGCAGGCCGTGGCAGTCCCAGCCGGGGATGTATTGCGCGTCAAAGCCGGCGAGCTGCTTGCTCTTGACGATCATGTCCTTGAGCACCTTGTTCAGCGCGTGGCCAATGTGCAGCTTGCCGTTGGCATAGGGGGGGCCGTCGTGCAGCACGAACAGCGGGGCGCCGTGGCGCGCATCGCGCAGCTTTTTGTACAGGCCGCCAGTGGTCTCGCCGGGCCGCTCCAAGGACGACTGCACCCCCTCGGGGGGGCTGGCGGAGCCAGCGGTGGGGGCTACGTCGTTCCATTCTTTCACCCAGGCCGGTTCGCGCTTGGGCAGGTCGCCGCGCATGGGGAAGGGGCTGTCGGGCAGGTTCAGGGTGCTGCGGTAGTCAACTTTGTCAGTCATGGCGAATCTCAATGGGAGTTTTACGGCCTGCGGTGTTCGTTACGGCAGGCGGTGGGCAAGACGCGGGGCAAGGTGCGTCGGGAGGCCCCGTCAAATTCGTGTACCAGCCTGTGAAGCGAGCCAGGCGCGTGCGTCGTCGCAGTCTTTGGAAATGCCGTGTTGAAGGGCATCCAGACCGTCGTACTTGAGTTCGTCATGCAGTTTGTGAAGCAGTTCCACGCGGATGATTTTACCGTACGCACCTTCCTCGCCCAACAAGGCTGGCCATTGCAGGCAATGGGTCTCCAGCAGCACCCGCCCGCCATTTACGTCATTGGGGTCCAGCGAAGGCCGGATACCCAGGTTGGCGACACCAGGCATGGGCCCGCTGGCGAGGCCATGCACCTGCACCACAAAGATCCCGCTGGCGGCGGGCTTCCAATGGGAAAAACGCAGATTCAGCGTTCGAAAACCCAACTCCCGCCCCAGCTTGCGGCCATGCACCACATGGCCCGAGATACGGTAGGGCCGCCCCAGAAGCCGCGCCGCATCCTGCATGCGCCCTTCATCCAGCGCCGCACGCACAGCCGAGCTGGAGACCCGCAGACCGTGCACTTCGTAGCTGTTCATACGGGCCACATCAAAACCCTGAGCGTCGCCAGCTGCGTCCAGCATGGCGTAGTCACCCGCGCGTTTGGCGCCAAATCGGAAATCATCACCCACCAGCACATAACAGGCACCCAGACCTTTCCCCAGCACGTCGCTGATGAAGGCCTGCGGCGAGCGTGATGCCAGTGCGGCGTTGAATGGCAGCACCACAGTCTGGTCCACGCCGCAGTTGGCAAGGTCGGCCAGCTTGTCGCGCAAAGTGCCCACCCGTGCCGGGGCCAAGTCGGGTTTTTGGGCCACAGCTGCAAAGTAGTCGCGTGGATGAGGCTCGAACGTCAGCACGCAGCTTTTCACGCCCCGTTGCTGGGCTTCGCTGTTGAGCAGCGCCAGCATGGCCTGATGGCCCCGGTGCACACCGTCGAAATTGCCAATCGTCAGCGCGCAGGCCGGAGCGATGCCAGGATGGTTGAAGCCGCGAAAGACCTTCATGAAATTGTTATCTTTTTGATAGCGGACCGCGCTTTCACGTAAAGCACTTGAAGCCCGAGTGTCACAAAAACAGGGTATATTGTGTCTCAGCACGAGAGCAGACCCAGTCGGCTCTCGCGCCGTAGAGATGAGCATTCCGTGTCACCGGTTCTTTTAATTGTTCCAGGAGGCGTGTTTTGAAGGTCTTGAAGCTGTCAGCCCAGGGGTTGCCCCAATCGTGGATTTCGCTTGAGCAGGCGGTGATTCATTACGCCTCGGGCGAGGTGCGCTGGGAGTCCGGTGGTGAAGTCGCGGTGTTTCACGGCGGTCACAATGCCGCCACGGGTGAGCAATCCATCATCACCGTCAACAGTATCATTGGCACGCGGGGGGTTCCCAACATCAACCCCTTCAATCTCAAACCGGGTCTCACGAATGGGAAACTTTTTGCCCGCGACCGCAATGTCTGTGCCTACTGCGGTGACCATTTCCATGAACAGGACCTGACCCGCGAGCACATCATTCCCTTTGCCCAAAACGGCATTGACAACTGGATGAACGTGGTCACGGCCTGCCGCCCGTGCAACCACCGCAAGAGCAGCCGCACCCCCGAGCAGGCCCACATGCCGCTGTTGTATGCGCCCTACGTGCCCAGTTTGTGGGAAGACTTCATTCTGCGCAACCGGCGCATCCTGGCTGACCAGATGGAGTTTTTAATGACGCATTTGCCTAAATCGTCCCGATTGATGATTTGATCAGGCGAAAACCCCCGCCGTGTCCTGCATGCGGGACGAAACTTCTCCCAGGTGATGCAGCGTATCGCCAAACGTCAATTCCATTTGCGTCAAGCGCTTGAAGTAATGGCTGACGATGTATTCGTCCGTCACGCCGATGCCACCATGCAGTTGCACCGCCTGTTGCCCCACGAATCGCATGGAGTTACCCATCTGATACTTGGCACGGGCCATCGCAGCACGCCGCTCTTTGGCGGGTGCATTGAGCTTGAGTGAGGCGTAATAGCTCATCGAACGGGCCAGTTCCAGCTGCATCTTCATGTCAGCCACCCGGTGGCGAAGGGCCTGAAAACTGCTGATGGTCACACCGAACTGCTTGCGGGTGTTCATGTATTCGGTGGTGATGGACAGTGTTTTGTCCATGGCGCCCACGGCTTCCGCACAGGTAGCAGCAATGCCGATATCTACCGCGTGTTCCAGCGCCGTCAGACCATCCAGTGTGATCAGCGTGGCCGGTGCATTTTGAAGCGTGACTTCTGCGGCCCGGCCACCGTCCTGCGTGCCGTAGCCGCGGGTGCTGACGCCACTGGCCGTGCGCTCCACCAGGAACAGGGCAAGTTTTCCGTCTGCAATGGCGGGTACCAGAAAAGCATCGGCCATGTCACCCGCAGGCACTACACTTTTGATAGCTGTCAGCGCCCATCCGGTGGGGGATGAGGTCGCTTTTGCATCACAAATCTCCAGCCGGTAACGCGCTGAACGTTCCTGGTGGGCCAGCACGACCAGGGCCTCACCACCCACGATGCGGGGCAGCCACGCCGCCTTCACAGCATCGCTCGCGTAGCCCGACAACACGGCACCAGCGATCAACGTTTGCGCCAGCGGCTCCAGCACAATGCCACGGCCCAACTCTTCCATCACCACCATGCCCTCGACCGGGCCCATGCCCATGCCACCCTGATCGTCGGGCACGTACAGGCCGCACAGGCCCAGCTCGGCCAGCTCGGCATACGCCTGGCGCGAAAAGCCGCCAGCCTGTTCGATGCTGCGACGGCGTTCAAAGGCGTAGCCCTTGCCCACCCACTTGCGCACCGCGTCGCGAAGTTGTTCCTGGTCGTCTGAAAAGTCGAAATCCATGTTGTTACCCCAGTACGGTTTGAGCGACGATGTTGCGCTGCACTTCGTTGGAACCACCGTAAATCGTGGTTTTGCGCATGTTGAAATAGGTGGAAGCCAGCGGCGCGCAATGGGCCGCGCCCACATGATCACCCTGCCAGCCGGCTTCCATCGCCTCGCGAATCAGGGGCACGGCGTAGGGGCCGGCGGCGAGCATCATCAGCTCGGTGTAGCGTTGCTGGATTTCGCTGCCACGAATCTTCAGTAATCCAGCCACATCGAGTGACTGTTTGCCGGATTTCTCGGCGGCCAGCACGCGCAGCACCATCATCTCCAGCGCCACCACATCCACTTCCAGCCTGGCGATTTCGTCACGGAAACGGGTATCGGCATACACACCTTCCAGTTTGGCGATGCGCTTGAGGCGCTCCAGCTCGCGCTTGGCGCGGTTCACGTCGGCGATGTTGGTGCGCTCGTGGCTGAGCAGGTGTTTGGCGTAGGTCCAGCCCTTGTTTTCTTCGCCAATCAGGTTTTCGGCAGGCACCACCACGTTGTCAAACCAGACTTCGTTGACCTCGGCGCCGCCGTCCAGCAGCACGATGGGCCGCACCGTGACGCCGGGCGATTTCATGTCGATCAGCAAAAAGCTGATGC
Source organism: Pseudomonadota bacterium (assembly GCA_046050465.1). Taxonomy (GTDB): domain Bacteria; phylum Pseudomonadota; class Gammaproteobacteria; order Burkholderiales; family Burkholderiaceae_C; genus Egaibacter. The sequence continues at coordinate 18,304 of JBJOPS010000044.1, forward strand.
CGGTTTGCGGCTTGCCCTCGTTGCTGGTGCGAACCAGGCAAAAAATCCATTCACCGTATTGGCCCAGTGTGGTCCAGGTTTTCTGGCCGTTCACCAGATACGTGTTGCCCTGCCGCTCGGCTTTGGTTTTGACAGACGCCAGATCGGAGCCCGAACCTGGCTCGCTGTAGCCCTGGCTCCACCAGACCTCGCCGCTGCCAATGCCCGGTAGAAAGCGGGCCTGCTGCTCGGGGCTGCCAAAGGTCATGATGACGGGCGCCACCATCACCGGCCCGAACGGCACCACCCGCGGGGCACCGGCCAGTGCACATTCTTCTTCAAACAAATGCTTTTGCACCGAGTTCCAGCCCGGGCCGCCAAATTGCTGGGGCCAGGCATGGCCCAGCCAGCCTTTTTTGCCCAGAATTTTGGCCCAGCGCTGCATGTCGTCGCGGCTCAGGTGCAGCGAGTTGTGCACCTTGTGGGAAATATCGGTGGGCAGGTTCGCCTGCACCCAGGTACGGATGTCTTCGCGAAATTTCTGCTCTTCAGGGGTAAATGCCAAATCCATATCGGGTCTCCAGACAGACAGTTTGCATTTTTAGCGTGGTCGTTCGAGATTATGGCCGCCCAGACGGTGACATGGTGCTTGGTACGCGGGCTTCAACAGGGGTCAAGGCCATAATTCAGGCCGGTATGAAAAACATCGTCATTTTGATCTCTGGCGGCGGCTCCAACATGGCCGCCATCGTCAAAACCGCCCAGCGCGAGGGATGGAGCCAGAAATATGGCGCCCGTGTGGCGGCCGTCATCAGCAACAAGGCAACGGCTGGCGGGCTGGTGTTTGCGCGGGAGCAGGGCATCGCGACCGATGTGCTGGATCACAAGGCTTTTGCCTCGCGTGAAGCGTTTGACGAGGCGCTGGCCCAAGCCATTGGCCGACATGACGAGCCGGGCGAGCCCGCTTTGGTGGTGCTGGCGGGTTTCATGCGCATTCTCACGCCCGGCTTCACCAGCCGCTTTGAGGGGCGCCTCCTGAACATCCACCCATCGCTGCTTCCCGCCTTTCCCGGCCTGCACACGCACCAGCGTGCGCTGGATGCGGGGTGCAAGGTGGCGGGGGTCACGGTGCACCAGGTCACAGCCGAGCTGGACCACGGCCCCATCCTGGCGCAGGCCGTGGTGCCGGTGCTGCCGGGTGACGCCGCCGCCACGCTGGCGGCCCGTGTGCTCACGCAGGAGCACATCATTTACCCGCGTGCCATTACGCAATATTTGGCACAGTTGCTACATAAATAATAGCTAATCACGCATATTCCACGGGGGCTAGAGGTTGATTTGACCCATAAATCAGGCCGTTTTCAGGTCCACCGGCGTAAAACGCAACTGCCGCACGCCGTCAATCATCACCTCCTCACCGAACATCGCGGCAGGCCGCACCCACAGGCCGTTCTCGCCGTACAGCGTGCGGTACAGCGTCATCGGCTCCAGCGTTTCGCTGTGGCGCACGGTGCCAATCACCTCGTACAGGTTGCCCTTGTAGTGGCGGTACAGACCCGGCGGGGTCTCGATCAGGGGCGGGAGAATTTCGTTGGTCATGGGACAATCCTTGGCTATGCATCCTAAAGCCTTGCTTGACGCCTGTTCCGAACTCGTCCGGCTCACCCTCCAGTTCGAACACCCCGCCGACTCTGTGGTGTCGCGTTTTTTCCGCGATAACAAGGGCCTGGGCCCGCGGGAGCGGGCCACCCTGGCCGAAACCGTTTACACCGTCCTGCGCAAGAAACTGCTGTTTGACCACTTTGCGCCCTCGGGCAGCGGCCCCAAAGAGCGCCGCCTGGCGATCCTCGGCTTTTACGGTCCGCGTGATTTCCTCAAAAGTGCGCTGACCGATCACGAGAAAAACTGGCTGGACCAGTGCGACAAGATCAAGGTGGAAGACCTGATGGAGCGCCACCGACATAACCTGCCCGAGTGGCTGGTGCAACCGCTGCGCGAGCAGCTCAAGGACGAATTCTGGCCGCTGGTGGATAGCCTGAACCACGGTGCCAGACTGGATTTGCGCGTCAACGCGCTAAACGACAAGCGTGCGGACGTACAAAAAGAGTTGGCCAAAGTGGGCATCAAGTCAGTGCCCACTCCGTATTCGCCCTGGGGACTGCGGCTGGACACCAAGCCGGCGCTCACCAAGGTCGAGGTTTTTGCCCGTGGCGCCATCGAAGTGCAGGACGAAGGCTCGCAGCTGCTGGCCTTGCTGCTGGACGCACACCGCGGCGAAATGGTGGTGGATTTCTGTGCTGGCGCTGGCGGCAAGACACTGGCCATTGGCGCGGGCATGCGAAATACCGGGCGGCTGTATGCGTTTGATACGTCTGGCCACCGGCTGGATGCGCTCAAACCCCGGCTGGCCCGCAGTGGCCTGTCCAACGTACACCCGGCGGCCATTGCTCATGAGAGGGATGACCGCGTCAAACGCCTGAGCGGCAAGATTGACCGGGTTTTGGTGGATGCGCCGTGCTCAGGCTTGGGCACATTGCGGCGCAACCCGGACCTGAAATGGCGCCAATCCCTGAAAGGTGTTGAGGAAATGACCGTCAAGCAGGCGGCCATTTTGCAAAGTGCGTCCAAACTATTGAAACCGGGCGGGCGATTGGTCTACGCCACCTGCAGTGTGCTGCCAGCCGAAAACGAAGTGATTGCAGACGCTTTTACTGCTGCGAATGGTGAGTTCACCCCGCTTGATGTGGGCAAGGTGCTGACCCATTTGAAGGTGGCAGACGCTTCAAAACTGTGCAGTGGTGGTGAAAATGGGCTGAAATATCTGCGTCTGTGGCCCCATCGGCATGAGACGGATGGATTTTTTGCCGCCATTTGGCAGAAGAAATAGTCTTTTATTGAAATTTATCTTGTTTTAGCGTGTTTGAGCCAAATCGGTGGTCAGCCTGCGCCAAAAGCCCTAAAATTGTGGGCTGATGGTGAGGCATCCCGCTTTGCCTAAATACTCTAATTACTAAACCTCGTTGAGAGAGTTACTAAATATGATGCTACCCGACTGGGCTGTGGTGAACGCTGCGATTGAATGGCTTGGACACGGCCTGTGGAATTTGACCTGGTGGCAGATTATTCTGTTCGCTTTGGCCATGACGCATGTCACCATGATCAGCGTCACCGTGTTTTTGCATCGTCACCAGGCTCACCGGGCGCTCGACCTGCATCCCATCGCATCACATTTTTTCCGTTTCTGGCTGTGGCTCACCACGGGCCAGGTCACCAAAGAATGGGCAGCCATTCACCGCAAGCACCATGCCAAGTGCGAACAGGCCGATGACCCACACAGCCCACACGTGTATGGCATCAAAAAAGTGCTGTTTGAAGGCGCCGAGTTGTACCGTGCCGAATCGAAAAACAAGGAAACCATGGCCCGCTTTGGTCATGGTACGCCGGATGACTGGATCGAACGCAATCTCTACACCCGTTATTCCTGGCAGGGTGTGGGCCTGATGATGATCATCGACCTGACGCTGTTTGGGGCACTGGGTCTGGCCGTCTGGGCTCTGCAAATGGCGTGGACGCCCATTACCGCTGCCGGCATCATTAACGGCGCGGCCCACTTCTGGGGTTACCGCAACTTCGAGTCGCCTGATGCCAGCGCCAATCTGGTGCCCTGGGGCATCATCATTGCCGGTGAAGAGCTGCATAACAATCACCACACGTATCCCACCTCCGCCAAGCTGTCGGTCAAGTCTTATGAGTTTGACATCGGCTGGATGTATATCAGCTTGATGCAGATGGTTGGCTTGGCCAAAGTCAAGAAGACGCCACCCAAGTGTGCTTATGGTGAAGTCCGTCCTGTGGCCGACGAGAAAACGCTTGAAGCGCTGATCGCTAACCGTTATGAAATCATGGCGGGCTATGCCAATGGCATGCGGCTGGCTGCAAAGGCCGAGTTTGAAGCCATGAAGGCCCGCAGTGCTGATGCTGCGGTTATCAAGGCGGCCGCACGCTGGCTGCATCGCGATATCGACAAAGTGCCTGCGGCCGCTGTTGCGCAACTCGCCCAGGCCCGTGCCGCATCACCGGTTCTGGACAAGATGGTGGTCATGCGCGAAGAGTTGCGTCAAGTCTGGCTCAACACCTCGCATTCGCGTGAACAACTGGCTGCAGATTTGCAGGCCTGGTGCCATCGTGCCGAAGAGAGTGGTGTTGCTGCGTTGCAGGAGTTCTCCATGAAGCTGCGGGCCGTGAGAGCCTGATGGCGAGTATTCAACAGGGTTTGTAAAAGCGATGGAACGTAAAAAAGCCCAGCTTTTAGCCGGGCTTTTTTACGGGTGAAATCCGAAGCCGGATTACTTCAGCTTCATTTCCTTGTACTCGACATGCTTGCGAGCTTTCGGATCAAATTTCTTGATCAACATCTTCTCGGGCATGGTCTTCTTGTTCTTGCTGGTTGTATAGAAATGACCCGTGCCTGCTGTGGATTCCAGCTTGATTTTTTCGCGTCCGCCTTTGGTTGCCATGGTGCTGCTCCAATAATGTGGGATTAGGCTTGGCCGCGTGCGCGCAGGTCTGCGAGCACAACGTCAATACCGTTTTTGTCGATCAACCGCAGACCGGCGTTGGAAATGCGCAGACGCACCCAGCGGTTCTCGGTCTCGACCCAGAAACGGCGGTATTGCAGGTTCGGCAGGAACCGGCGCTTGGTTTTGTTGTTGGCGTGGGAAACATTGTTTCCGACCATGGGGCCTTTGCCCGTGACTTCACATACGCGTGCCATGTGGACACTCCGATACTTCTTTAACGGCCGTTACTGGCGATCCAAACGTCTTTTGAATCAAAAGACGCCAGATCTCGCTTCGGCCTCACCTCGCCAATAGATTAAGGGTGGCGGTAACCCAAGTGCCAAATAAAACCCGTAGGGGTCAAACTTGGCAAAGCCTTGAATTATAACCAGTTTTACTGCTCAAGAAACCGCTGCGCATCCAAAGCAGCCATGCAGCCCGTTCCCGCACTGGTAATGGCCTGACGGTAAATGTGATCCTGCACATCACCAGCGGCAAACACACCCGGCAC
>JBJOPS010000045.1:0-24384 GCA_046050465.1 Pseudomonadota bacterium
CCTCCTGGAAACTCTCGTGAAAGTTGGATAACGGCGGGTTGCAAACGCGAACTGGGTACGATGGCGCACGCCAATGAGTGAACCTCCCCGTCACCAAATCATCGTGAACCGCCTACCCTGACGTGAACATTGTAGTAACGTCTTTGCCCATCGTTACTTCATCTGGCAGGTTTAGAAAAATTCTTCCTTGAATCTCTCGGTACAAACACCTTGCCATCATTACCGGGCTTGATTCCCATGGGTTTGCCAAAGACTGGTTTACGTATCGCGGCACCAAAATCGCCGCGTGGCGCAGCAGATGGTTCATATCGGGCCCCATTTCCTCCTGCAAACCGGTCATTGAAACCGCCTTTGCGTTCGTAGTTGGAACCATCACGCTCACCACTAAAACCAACCGGCCGACCACCACCATTGCCAAAGCCACCGAATTTTCGGTCACGTGTCTGCTTGGCCCCAGGCCCACGGCTACCGCGGTTACCAAAATTTTCACCAGCGCGAGTATCCTGCATTCGCTGCTTAGGTTCCAAACCAGGCACTACTTCAGCCTTGATCGGTTGGCGGTTGTAGGACTCGATATCGGAAATCTTGCGGCGGTCACGAAATTCGGCGAAAGTCACGGCAAGACCGTGACGCCCTGCACGACCTGTACGGCCAATACGGTGCGTGTAGTCCTCCGCCTTCATGGGCAATCCAAAGTTGAACACGTGGGTGATGGTGGGCACGTCAATACCGCGAGCAGCAACGTCTGTCGCCACCAGAATTTGCACATGACCTTCGCGCAGAGCCATCAGGCGACGGTTGCGCAGACCCTGATTCAGGGCACCGTGCAGGGCCACAGCGCTGAAACCGTCTTGCTGCAGGTCATTGGCCAAACCGTCGCACTCAATTTGAGTGCTGGCAAACACGATGGCCTGATTAATGGTGGTATCACGCAGCCAGTGGTCCAGCAGCTTGCGTTTGTGCTGCGCGGTATCGGCCCAGAACAGGATCTGCTTGATGTTCTGGTGCTTTTCCTGTGGCGTATCAATCTGAACCCGTTGTGGCTCGCGCATCACGCGGGTTGCCAGTTGTTGAATACGGGGGGCCAACGTGGCACTGAACATCATGGTCTGCTTGCGCTCGATGGTGAGCTGGTTCACTTCAGCCAGGTCATCGGCAAAGCCGAGGTCCAGCATGCGGTCAGCTTCGTCAACCACCAGGAACTGAACCTTGTCCAGTTTGAGTTGCATGGAACGTTGAAGGTCGAGCAGACGACCCGGCGTGGCCACCACCAGATTGGCGTTTTGCAACTTGGCAATTTGCAACTGGTAAGGCATGCCGCCAACGACATTGGCAACGCGCAGGCCACGGCAATGGCGAACCAGGTCAATTGCATCATGCGCGACCTGCTGGGCCAGTTCACGGGTTGGGCACAAAATCAGCGCGCCGGGTTCAGCCGCCTTGAAATTGCGGGAGCTGGTAGGGTCCTTGCGCTTGGGCCGTTTTGGAGGAGCCTCGCCTTTGGCTGCTGCATCGGCAACCGCTTGTTCAAAATCGGCACGCTCTTTGGCTTGGGCTTCTTCTTCCTGCCTCAACAGCGTGTGTAAAACAGGCAGTAAAAATGCGGCGGTTTTGCCACTGCCGGTCTGGCTGGAAACCATCAAGTCGATGAAGCGCTTCGCCTCACCAGCTTTGCTGCCCGTTGGCAACGCCAGCGGAATTGTCTTGATTTGAACCGAGGTTGGCTCGGTAAAACCCAGGTCCTGCACGGCTTGCAGGAGCTCAGGCCGCAGGCCCAATTTCTGAAACCCGTTGGGCGCAGCAGGAATGACATCCTGCACAACATCGTTGGACTCAACAGAATTTCCGGCAGCGCAGACATCGCCGGAATGATTGGAGTCATGGGAAAGGGGATTGGCAGACGAAAAGTCGCCTGTCACTTCAAAAGCGTCAGTCATGTATTTCTCACACGCGAGTGCCGCCGGATAGGCGGCTGCTCCGTTAATGGTTAAAAAACATCAACCATCAAACGGAACCTGCGCAGGTTTAACCGGCGCTTGGAGCTCATTTCTGCGAGCCCTGTGTGTGAAGGGAGATGTGCAAACGCACTACTATTTGCAGTGCAACCGTGGATTATGGCACGGATTCGGGTTTCTACCTAATCTCCCAACTTAAGGAAGTGTTCCCGGTAGTGAATCAACTCGTCGATGGACTCATGAACATCGGCCAGCGCCGTGTGGCTTTGCCGCTTCTTGAACGAGCTGTATACCGAGGGCCGCCAACGCTTGGACAGCTCCTTGAGCGTGCTGACGTCCAGATTGCGGTAATGAAAAAAAGCTTCCAGCTTCGGCATGTATTTCACCAGAAACCGCCGGTCTTGCCCGATGCTGTTGCCACACATGGGGGAGCCGCCTTTGGGCACATACTGGCTCAGGAACGCGATCAATTGTGCCTGTGCGACGTCTTCATCCAGGGTTGACGCCTTGACCTTGTCAATCAGTCCGCTTCTGCCATGGGTGCCCTTGTTCCAGGCATCCATCTTGTCCAGTTGCTCATTGGACTGGTGAATGACCAGAACCGGCCCTTCCACGCGGGGCTCCAGGTTGGGGCCGGTCACGATCACGGCAATTTCGATGATGCGTTCCACGTCGGGCTCCAGCCCGGTCATTTCACAGTCGAGCCAGATCAGGTTTTGATCAGATTTGGGGAGTTGGGGTGTTGTTTCAGCCATGGGCCACATTGTCGCCGATGACCTAAACTAGCAGCCAATGACCGATTCGACAGACACTTTCTTCTCAGCGGGCAACGCTTCGCCCCTATTGACGCTGACCTTCGCCATCACGATGCTTCTTGGGCTGGTCTTGAAGCTTTGGCTCGCCTCCCGGCAGATTCGCCATGTGGCACGCCACCGTGATGCCGTGCCTATAGCGTTCGCCCAAACCGTTTCTCTACCCGCACACCAAAAGGCGGCGGATTACACCATCACCAAAGCCCGCTTTGGTTTGCTGGAGCTGGCTTTGGGTACGGTCCTGTTGCTAGGCTGGACACTTCTGGGCGGTTTGTCAGCCCTCAATCAGACTTTGATGACCTGGCTGGGCGGCGGCTTGGTCCAGCAACTCGCCTTGTTAACGTCCTTTGCACTGATCAGTGGCCTGCTGGACCTCCCCGCCACCCTGTATCAGACCTTTGTGATTGAGGAGCGCTTTGGGTTCAACAAGATGACCTGGAAGCTGTGGCTGGTCGATTTGGTCAAGTCCAGCTTGATTGGCGCACTCATTGGTTTGCCGCTGGCCGCTCTCATTTTGTGGCTGATGGGTGCGACGGGTTCATGGTGGTGGCTGTGGGCATGGGGCGTCTGGACCGGTTTCAATCTGCTCCTGCTGTTGATCTACCCGACCTTCATCGCGCCGCTGTTCAATTCATTTAAACCGCTGGAAGATGAGAACCTGAAAACACGCGTTACCGCGTTGATGCAACGCTGCGGATTTGCCGCCAAAGGCTTTTTCGTGATGGACGGCAGCAAGCGCAGTGGCCATGGCAACGCTTACTTCACCGGGTTTGGCGCCTCGCGGCGCGTGGTGTTTTTTGATACCTTGCTGGCCAAGCTGTCCCCTTGCGAGGTGGATGCGGTCCTTGCACATGAACTGGGACATTTCAAACACAAGCACATTGTCAAACGCATGGTATCGCTCTTCGCCCTGAGTCTGCTGGGTTTTGCGCTGCTGGGCTGGCTGGCGAATCAGGTCTGGTTTTACGCCGGCTTGGGCGTTCAACCCAATCTGGGTGCGCCGAATGATGCACTGGCATTGCTGTTGTTCCTGATGGTTGTACCCGTCTTCAGTCTGTTCATCTCGCCCATATTTGCGCAACTGTCGCGAAAACATGAATTCGAGGCCGATGCCTATGCGGTCGCACAGACCAGTGGATCGGACTTGTCCAGTGCATTGCTGAAGCTTTATGAAGACAACGCATCCACGCTCACACCCGACCCGGTGTACGTCAAGTTCTACTATTCGCATCCACCTGCATCCGAGCGCCTGTCGCGCATGGCGCCGCTGGTAGCTGCCCAATCTTGAAGACCATCAATGACCGATAATTTGAAGAAAAAAGACTGGTCAGCCCTTGCCAGACGTGCGCTAACAGCTACCGAAATAGTAGCAAATTTGGCGAAAATTGAGGGGTGGAAACTCACAGGTGATGGCTCGTCAGTCGCCATAGAGAAGACGTTTACTTTCAAAAATTACTACCAGACGATGGCCTTCGTCAATGCCGTAGCGTTCATTGCCCACGTGCAGGATCATCACCCCGATTTATCCGTTCACTACGAACGCTGCGTGGTGCGATTCAACACGCATGATGTGGGCGGCCTGTCTGTAACGGACTTTGATTGTGCAACCCAGATTGAAGCGTTGTTGACATGAGGCAAACCATGGGCCAAGCGCGAACCGCGTCATACGTGGGAGTTCTTTTTGATTGAGCGGGCGACTCTGGACCGCGGTCTGATTGTGGCCAACTATGGTCGTCATTTTCTGGTCGAAACCCCCGAAGGAAAACGCCTCATCTGCCATTCACGTGGCAAGAAAAGCCAGGCTGTGGTGGGGGACCGCGTGTTGTGGCAAGCCAGCCAGGATGAAGGGACAATTGAAAAAATAGAAGAACGCCGCAATCTGTTTTACCGGCAGGACGAGATTCGCACCAAGTCGTTCGCAGCCAATCTGGATCAAGTCCTCATCCTGATCGCGGCTGAACCGGAGTTCTCCAGTAGTCAGTTATCGCGTGCGCTCATTGCGGCCGAGGCCGAAAACATTACTCCCATCATCGCGTTGAATAAAAGCGATCTGGTAGCGCCGTTTGCCCGCGCCTGGGAATGGCTGTTGCCCTACCGGCACATGCACTATGAAGTGTTGCCACTGTCGCTCAAACGAGCAGGCGACGTTGATCGGGACATCTTGCTCAAGCATCTGACAGGTAAAACTACGTTGGTCTTGGGTCCGTCTGGTGCAGGTAAAAGCACATTGATTAACCTGCTGGCCCCCGGCTCACTGGCCCAGACAGGGGAGATTTCGCAAGCACTGAACTCCGGAAAACATACCACCACCAGCACCACCTGGTATTGGGTAGATGCAGGGAAAACGACCGCCCTTATCGACTCACCCGGATTTCAGGAGTTCGGCTTGAACCACATCGATCCGGCCCAGCTGGCCGCCTACATGCCCGATCTCAAACCCCATGTAGTCAACTGCAAGTTTTACAACTGCACACACCTGCATGAGCCTGGTTGTGGAGTCAAGTCCGCGATTCAATCAACCGAATCTCATCCAAACTCCTGCGACATAAGTGCAAATCGCTACAGAATATATAGTGATTTGTATGCGGAATTAAGTAGATTCAGGTACTAATATAAGTTCTCCTCTGCTACGCCTGCTGTGATTTCTTTATCCCAAAAGGCGTGCCAGTGTGAGCAAAGCCAATAGCAACATCCACATAACCACAGTTCGCCAGACCAAGCCAACTATTGCTCGCAGGTGTGCGAGTTCAGGAGGTTGTCCCACTCGAGGAGCAGATCTACGCTCGATTTGACTTGGAACAGGGCCCATGAATATGGGACGCAAATTCAGGTTGATGGCCCCGGCAGTCGCAGCAAGAATAACGTTGTCGTTATCACTCCCCCTGCCCTGATCAGCGTTACGCCAGCTGTCAATGGTGTCTTCGAAGCTGCCCACTACCGCAAAACCGAGTGCCGTCACACGGGCAGGTAACCAGTCAACGGCCAACCATATAACAACTGATACCGACTGCAGAGCATTGCTCACAGGTTGATGCAACGAATTACCGTGGTGACTCCAGTAGCGCGCCACCAAATCGCTTAACCGATATAACACAGCACCTGCGGGCCCGAGTCCAAGAGCAGCCAGAACCGAATACCACGCCAGTACACCAAACACGTGGCGATGAGCAGCCAAAACAGAGTGTGCAATAACTTGTCGAACGATCTCGCTTCGAGGCAGATCATCCGCGTTGATTTGCTGCCATCTGGCCAGAAGGGTCCGTGCAAGTTTTTCATCACCCTCTTCCAGTGCATCACGTATGCCCGTGAAATGATAGCTAAATTGTCTGAAACCAAGCGTTGCATACAGAACAAACACATTCCAGATAACCGCAGCGGTCCAGCCCAAAATGGTAATCAGTGCCCAATACACAGCCGAGGTCATCAGCATAGGCACCAGAACTGTAAAACTCCAAGCCAGCCAACCATGTGATTGTGAGCCGGCGTCAAGATTTAGGGTGATCCATCGAACCCAGGCCTGTACACCGTTGTGCACTGGATTACCTCTGGTCAGAGGACGCGCCTGTTCAAGAAGCAGGGCAACAAGAATGGCAAGAAAACTCATGAGGTCATCATACCGACCCGACGTCACGCCGACAGGAAACGGTAAAAATTGCGGAGCATGCCCGCCGTGGCGCCCCAGATAAAGCGCTCGGCCACCGGGTCCTGGTACGGCATGGACAGCCACTCGCGCCGCACACCTTCCCACTCGAACGCATGGCGACGGTGATTGGCGGGATTCATCAGAAACGCAAGGGGAACCTCGAATACATCAGCCACCTCGTCCGCGTTGGGCGCCAGGGTGAAGCCCGGGGCTACCAGCGCCACAACCGGGGAGATGATGAACGATGTGCCCGTCACGTAAACCGGCAACGAGCCCAGTACCTGGACAAATTCGCGTCCCAGCCCCACCTCTTCCTCCGTCTCGCGCAAGGCGGTCACAAACAGGTCGGCATCCCCCTCATCCTGCTTGCCACCGGGAAAAGCAACCTGGCCAGAGTGGGTGGAGAGATGTGCTGTGCGTTGGGTGAGCAAAATGGTCGGTACCTCATGCATCACGATCGGGATCAATACCGAAGCATTCATCGGTGGCCGATCGGCAAATTTCCGCTCCGCCAGCAACTCCGGCTCCCAGACGGGTGGCTGGATGAAGCGCTGTCTCAAGGCATCTGGCGTCAACGACGACGCGGCAACGACAGGAAGGTGCGTGTCAACGCCAATCACGGGAATCCGTCTCGGGTCAAAGTTGGGCAGCTTTGACAGGGGCGTGATGGAATGTGGAGCGGGCACTTTGAAATCGGTGAGTGGGCCTGGCAAAAACTAAAAAGCCGCCTCAAGCAAACGCTGGGGCGGCTTTTTTGGAGACAGACTGATCTTATGCGACGATCGTCTTCTTCGCTGGCAGTTTTTCCTTGATACGGGCCGACTTGCCGCTGCGGTCACGCAGGTAGTACAGTTTGGCGCGACGCACATCGCCACGGCGTTTGACTTCGATGCCAGCGATCAGCGGGCTGTAGGTCTGGAACGTACGCTCCACGCCTTCACCGCTGGAAATTTTGCGAACGATAAAGCCGCTGTTCAGACCACGATTGCGCTTGGCGATCACGATGCCTTCATAAGCCTGCACACGTTTGCGGGTGCCTTCAACCACGTTGACGCTTACGACAACGGTGTCACCAGGCGAGAACTCGGGGATATTTTTCCCGAGGCGAGCAATTTCTTCTTGCTCCAGGGTTTGGATCAGGTTCATGATTTCCTCAATGGATCTTGTTCGCGCCAGTGCCGGAATTGACACTAAAGGCCTCAAAGCTAAAAAGCAGAGGCGGCCGAGCAGAGGATCAGTTAGCTTTTAATTATAGCAATATTGGCGAGATGGGCCAGATAGGCTTCATCCTGAGGGCTTAACCTGCCGGCAGATCGGGCTTGCTCGATCAATTCCGGGCGAAGCCGCCAGGTCATCTCCAGCGAGCGCTCACGCCGCCAGCGCTCGATATGAATGTGGTGTCCAGACAACAAAACCGGTGGCACAGGAACGCCCCGCCACTCTTGCGGCCGGGTGTAATGCGGACAATCTAGCAAGCCGTCCAGCGCCGGGTTGAAGCTGTCCTGCTGGTAGCTGCCCTCGTCGTTCAACACACCGGGCTGCAGGCGGGCCACCGCGTCCAGCAAGGCCATCGCCGCAATTTCACCCCCCGACAGCACAAAATCGCCCAGACTGATTTGTTCGGTCACATGCGCATCAACAAAGCGCTGGTCGATGCCTTCGTAGCGGCCGCAAATCAGCACGGCACCGTCGCTCTTTGCCCATCGCTGGACGTTACCGTGATTCAGCGGTTTGCCGACAGGTGAAAAGAGCACCACCGGCGCCTGGGTCCCACGCGCCAACTGGATACTGTCCAGGCATGTCACCAGCGGTTCGGCCAGCATAACCATGCCCGGGCCACCACCGTAAGAGCGATCATCCACCCGCCGGTAATTGCCCTCGGCAAAATCGCGCAGATTCTGCAAGTGAACATCTACCAGTCCCGAATCAAAAGCCCGGCGGGTCACGCCAGCCGTCAGAAAGGGGGCAAACAGCTCGGGGAACAGCGTGACAACGTCGAACCGCATGACAGCGGGCTCAGTAATCGGGTTGCCAGTCAACCGTGATCCGTCGTGCGGCCAGATCAACGTCATCGACATACGCCGCGACAAAGGGAATCATGCGCTCCTGCGGTTTGCCATCCTGCTCGTAATCCATGACCAGAACGGTCTGCGCCCCGGTAGAGAGCAATTCCTTGACGCTTCCGAGCGCCACGCCCTCGCGGTTGACTACATCCAGCCCAATGAGATCAACCCAGTAGTACTCGTCTTTTTCAGCCGTCGGAAAGCTTGAACGGGCGACAAAGATTCGCGCACCGCGCAGAGCCTCGGCCGCACTGCGGTCATCCACGTCCTGAGCCGTGACCACAACCGTATCGGAGTGCTCCTTGGCTTCCTTGATAACCAGCTTAAGCGTACCGACGAAGGTTTTTACCCCCTTTTCGGTGGGCAGCAAATACCAGCGTTTGGAAGAAAAAAGCGCCTCGGGCGAGGCGCTGTAGGGCAGGACCTTGAACCAGCCCTTGATGCCCCAGGCATCAGCGATGCGCCCAACTTCGATGGCGTCCGCTGGCAATTCAGCGGCTTCGAGGCCGGACAGCATGGCTCGGGATCAGGCCGCTTTTTTGGCGGCTTGATCGATCAGGCGTTGCACGGTAGGAGAAGCCTGCGCGCCCACACCAGTCCAATAGGTCAGACGATCCTGGGCAATGCGGATGCTTTCTTCGTTGGCAGTCGCGATCGGGTTGTAAAAACCGATGCGCTCGATGAAGCGGCCATCACGACGGGTGCGCTTGTCAGCAACGACAATATTGAAGAATGGACGTGCTTTTGCACCGCCACGGGAGAGTCGAATGACGACCATGATTTATCCTTTGGGGTGGCAGAAATTACTTTCCGCCATATTTCAACGCCAACTTTCAACGTTGAGACACGTAACATGACCACCCGGCCAGAAACACGTTGAAAAGCCTTCCATTATATCCGGATTGATACCTATGCCCCTGATTCGACCCAGTCGCGACGAGGACCTCGCATCCATCACCGCCATTTATGCCCACCATGTGCTCAACGGCACAGGTACTTTCGAGATCGATCCACCCTCCGTGGCCGATATGACCTGGCGCCGGGCAGACGTGCTCTCCAAAGGCTTGCCCTACATCGTGGCCGAAGAGGCCGGGCAAGTGATCGGTTATGCCTACTGCACATGGTTCAAACCCCGCCCGGCGTACCGTTTTTCGGCAGAAGATTCGATTTATCTGGCGCCGGGCGTCCACGGCAAGGGCTATGGACGTGCCCTGCTGGCCGAATTGGCTGCGCAGGCTGAACGGGTAGGCATCCGCAAACTGATCGCCGTGATTGGCGACTCCAGCAATGCCGGTTCCGTTGGCGCACACCGCTCGCTGGGGTTTACCCACGTGGGCGTCCTCAAATCCTGTGGCTGGAAATTCAACCAATGGTTGGACGTGGTGCTGATGGAGAAATCTCTGGGACCGGGAGACACAACACATGCGCCAGAATAGATCCATGAAAAACAAGACTATCGCAGTGTGGCTAACCTTCATAGGTGGTCCATTGGGATTTCACCGCTTCTATTTGCAGGGGTTCGGCGACCCGCTGGGGTGGTTGCTGCCCATTCCCACCGCACTGGGGCTGTACGGCGTGCAACGCATCCAAAACCTGGGTGTCGATGACTTTTGGGCGGCGGTGTTGATCCCGCTGCTGGGGTTCACCATCGCCGGTTGCGCCCTCACGGCAATCGTCTACGGGCTGATGGCACCCGGCAAATGGAACACCCGATTCAATGCCGCTACCGATACGCCAGCCGGTGCAACCAACTGGCTGACGATTGGCGCTGTAGTGTTGTCACTGCTGATTGGCACGACCGTGCTGATGTCATCCCTCGCATTCTGTTTTCAGCGCTATTTCGAGCATCAGATTGAGGAAGCACGCAAGATTTCACAATGAAATCAACCTCCGGCCCTCGAATTCATTGCGTAGTTAGCTATATATTTTGTAGCATCAAAAAATCTGCAGACTGACCCAGTAAGCAAGGGCTGCGACAAAAGCACTGGATGGGATCGTCAGCACCCAGGCCCACACAATATTGCCCGCCACGCCCCAGCGAACCGCGCTGGCCCGTTGGGTGGCGCCCACTCCGACGATCGCGCCGGTGATAGTGTGTGTGGTCGAGACCGGAATGCCAAAAATGGCCGCCATGAAGAGGGTCATCGCCCCCCCCGTTTCGGCACAAAACCCGTGCACGGGCTTGAGCTTGGTGAGCCGCTGCCCCATGGTCTTGACAATACGCCACCCGCCAAACAGGGTACCCAGGGCGATGGCCACATAACAACTGAGCACCACCCAACTTGGCGGAGCCTTGTCCCCCACGGCCGAA
Organism: Pseudomonadota bacterium; assembly: GCA_046050465.1. Classification (GTDB taxonomy): domain Bacteria; phylum Pseudomonadota; class Gammaproteobacteria; order Burkholderiales; family Burkholderiaceae_C; genus Egaibacter. Next base: position 10,785 of record JBJOPS010000045.1, read on the forward strand.
TAGCCCGTAGCGATGAGCAACATCCAGACGATGCCAATCGTCTTTTGTGCATCATTGCCGCCGTGACCAAGACTGTAAGCCCCGGCCGACACCAATTGCAAACGCCGGAACCAGCGATCAACCCGGCTGGGTGTGGTACGCCGGAAAGCCCATGCTACAGCAACCAGCATGACGGACCCCAGAAAAAACCCCAGCAACGGTGCAACAAAAATGAATATCACCGTTTTCATAACACTGGCAAACACCAAAGCCGAAACACCAGCCTTGGATATCACCGCGCCGACGATACCACCAATCAGTGCATGGGACGAACTGCTGGGAATGCCGTAATACCAAGTGATCAGATTCCAGGTGATCGCACCCACCAGTGCCCCAAACACCACATGGACATCGACTACACCGGGCTGAGCCAGTCCTTTACCGATCGTGGCAGCCACTGTCAGCTGGAAAACAAAGATGGCAACGAAATTGAAAACGGCCGCAAACAGCACGGCCTGCCCGGGTTTCAAAACACCCGTTGAAACCACGGTTGCAATCGAATTGGCGGCATCATGAAACCCGTTCATGAAATCAAAAGCCAGTGCCAACCCCACCAGTAAAACTACTACCCACAGCCCAACTTCAGCCGAAACCATAGTGTGCAAACCTCAAGAGTTTTCGAGGACGATGCCCTCGATGACATTGGCGACGTCTTCGCACTTGTCGGTGATGGTTTCCAGCAATTCGTAGATTGCCTTGAGTTTGATTACTTCCCGCACATCCGGCTCTTCGCGGAACAGCTTGCTCATGGCGCTTCGCATAATGCGGTCGGCGTCGGACTCGAGTTGATCAATCTCTTCACAGGTTTTCAGGGCTGCAGCAGCCGTATCGGGGTCAACAATCTTGTCCAGCAAATTCACCGCATCACGCACCCGCTCGCAGCATCTCACGCTAACGTCCGTCAGGCGCACTATTTCATCCGTCATGTGCCGCACGTCGTACAGCGCCATGGTTTCAGCCGAGTCCTGAATCAGGTCGGCAATATCATCCATGGTATTGATCAGCGTATGAATTTGCTCCCGGTCAATCGGCGTAATGAAAGTAACGTGAATTGTCTTGTTTACATCATGCGTAACACGGTCTGCCGCCCGCTCGGCATTATCCACATCCTGGTTGTATTTCTGGCGCAGGTGGCTGTCACTGTAATTGGCCACCAGTTTGGAGAACGCGCGCGCAGCCTCCACAATCCGGTCAGCGTGCTGATTGAACATCTCAAAAAAATTGCCTTCGCGTGGCAACAGCTTGGAAAATAGCATCACAAACTCCAGAGAAAATAAGTCGAGCAGGTCGCCCAGGTCACCAACGGGAAGTAGCAGGGAGTGTAACCCCCACCACTCTCAGGCACTACGAAAGATAAAGTACACCGCGCCTACCATGCACAGCGCTGCCCACAGATAATCCAGCTTCATCGGTTCGTTCATGTAGAAAACAACAAAGGGAACAAAAACCGAGAGGGCAATTACCTCCTGCATGATCTTGAGCTGCCCCACACTAAGCCCCGCCTGCTGGTAACCAATGCGGTTGCCAGGCACCTGCAGCAGGTATTCAAACAGCGCAATCCCCCAACTCACTACAGCAGCGACGTACCAAGGGCTGGTGGCGAGGTTTTTGAGGTGTCCGTACCAGGCAAACGTCATAAAGACGTTGCTGGCAATCAGAAGCAAAACGGTTTGAAGGGACAGGGGAATGGAATGCAAAACGTGCATCCAATCCATTATCCTGTAAACATCAGAAAAAGAGCCCCCCCCGACTCCGGTGGCAGGGCTCTTGCAAAACGGCGCCATCTGTTTTAAGCAGCCAGACCATCCTTCACGGTGTCAGCGACGTCGGTGTAGTCCTTCACTTTGTCAAAGTTCAGGTACTGATAAATCTTGTCGCTGGCAGCCGTCAACACACCCATGTCAGCCATGTATTCGGCCTTGGTTGGAATGCGACCGAGCTTGGAGCAAATAGCCGCGAGTTCGGCAGAACCCAGATACACATTGCTGTTCTTGCCCAGACGATTCGGGAAGTTGCGGGTGGAGGTGGAGAACACGGTGGCACCCTCTTTCACCTGTGCCTGGTTGCCCATGCAAAGACTACAACCCGGCATTTCCATGCGGGCACCGGCAGAGCCCAGCACGCCGTAGTGGCCTTCTTCGCTGAGCTGCTTGGCATCCATCTTGGTGGGCGGTGCCATCCAGAGTTTGACGGGAATGTCGCGCTTGTTTTCCAGCAGCTTGGAGGCAGCACGGAAGTGGCCGATATTGGTCATGCAACTGCCGATGAACACTTCGTCGATTTTGGAGCCCGCCACGTCGGCCAATGTTTTCACGTCGTCGGGGTCGTTCGGACACGCCACGATAGGCTCGTGAATGTCAGCCAGATCAATCTCGATGACGGCCGCGTATTCGGCATCCGCATCACCCTTGAGCAGCTGCGGGTCAGTCAGCCAGGCTTCCATGGCCTTGATGCGGCGGTTAATCGTGCGCACATCGGAGTAACCGGTGGCAATCATCCATTTCAGCATGGTGATGTTGCTGTTGATGTATTCGATGATCGGCTCCTTGTTCAGGTGCACGGTGCAGCCACCGGCGCTGCGCTCGGCGGAGGCGTCGGAGAGTTCAAACGCCTGCTCGACCTTCAGGTCCGGCAAGCCTTCGATTTCCAGAATGCGGCCCGAGAAGATGTTTTTCTTGCCCTGCTTGGCCACCGTCAGCAGGCCGGCCTTGATGGCGTACAGCGGAATCGCATTGACCAGATCACGCAGCGTCACACCAGGCTGCATCTTGCCCTTGAAGCGCACCAGCACGCTCTCGGGCATGTCCAGCGGCATCACACCCGTGGCCGCGCCAAAAGCGACTAGGCCGGAGCCTGCCGGAAAGCTGATGCCGATGGGGAAGCGCGTGTGGCTGTCGCCACCGGTGCCCACGGTGTCGGGCAGCAACATGCGGTTGAGCCAGCTGTGGATGATGCCATCACCAGGGCGCAGGCTGATGCCGCCGCGCGTGCTGATGAAGTCGGGCAGTTCGTGGTGCATCTTCACGTCCACTGGCTTGGGGTAGGCCGCCGTGTGGCAGAAGGACTGCATCACCAGGTCGGAGCTGAAGCCCAGGCAGGCCAGGTCTTTCAGCTCGTCGCGGGTCATCGGACCGGTGGTGTCTTGTGAGCCCACCGACGTCATCTTCGGTTCGCAATAGGTGCCGGGGCGCACACCCTGCTGGTTGCCTTTGATGACTGGCAGGCCACACGCACGACCCACCATTTTCTGCGCCAGCGTGAAACCCTTGTGGGTGTCGGCCGGGTTGTGTGGCAGACGGAACAGCGTGCTGACGGGCAGGCCCAGCGCTTCGCGCGCCTTGGCGGTCAGGCCACGGCCAATGATCAGCGGAATGCGGCCACCGGCGCGTACTTCATCAAACAGCACATCACTCTTGACCTTGAACTCGGCAATCACCTTGCCATCCTTCAAAGCCTTGCCATCGTAGGGACGCAGTTCGATCACGTCACCCATGTTCATCTGGCCCACGTCCAGCTCAATCGGCAACGCGCCCGAGTCTTCCATGGTGTTGTAGAAAATCGGAGCAATCTTGCTACCCAGACAGACGCCACCAAAGCGTTTGTTGGGTACAAACGGAATGTCTTCGCCGGTAAACCACAACACCGAGTTGGTGGCCGATTTGCGGCTGGAGCCGGTGCCCACCACGTCGCCCACATAGGCCACCAGATTGCCTTTGGCTTTGAGGCTGTCAATGAATTTGACAGGGCCGCGCTTGCCATCTTCCTCAGGCGCCGCACTTGGATGCAGGCCAGGGCGTGCGTTTTTGTGCATGGCCAAGGCGTGCAGCGGGATGTCAGGGCGGCTAAAGGCGTCGGGCGCAGGTGACAGGTCATCGGTATTGATCTCGCCAGCCACCTTGAACACGGTCAGCTTGATGGATTGCGGCACTGCGGGACGACTGGTGAACCACTCGGCATCGGCCCAGCTCTGGAGCACGGCTTTGGCGTGGGCATTGCCTTTGTCGGCCTTTTCCTTGACATCGTGGAACTGGTCGAACATCAAGAGGGTTTTCTTCAGGCCTTGGGCAGCCTGAACGGCCACAGCGGCATCGTCCAGCAAGTCAACGAGAGGGCTGATGTTGTAGCCCCCCAGCATGGTGCCCAGCAGCTCGGTGGCTTTTGTCCGCGAGATCAACGCGCATTTTTCAGTGCCATGCGCCACTGCGGCCAGGTAGCTGGCCTTGACCTTGGCAGCATCGTCCACGCCGGCTGGCACGCGGTACGTGATCAGGTCCACCAGCGTGGATTCTTCGCCTCTTGGCGGGTTTTTCAGCAGCTCGATCACTTCACCGGTCTGTTTGGCAGACAGCGGCAGCGGGGGGATGCCGAGGGCGGCGCGTTCAGCAACGTGGGCGCGGTAGGCTTGCAACATGGTCATGACTCCTTTTTATGAACGAAATATGGTTTTAACCCAAATAAAATGAGGGCTAGTAGCTATGCATTTTGTAGCAACGAGTTGAAGTATCACCATCATCAGTGAGTGGTTGCCACAAAGTAGGCCCGAGCCCCGGCTGGCAAGGTCTGGCCCGTCTGATGCGCCCGCTCCAGCGTCTGCCAAAAGTAGCGGTAACTGGCACGGTCATGCAACCGCCCTTCGAAACTGATCGGGGCCCATTCAGCATTTTCGGCTTTAACGATGATTTCTGAAGCCACCTCAATTTCACGCTCATCCGGCGTGAAAGCCGCCAGGATGGGCCTGATTTGGTCCGGGTGAATGCTCCACATGCGCTGGTACCCCAGTTCACGCGATGCACGGCGGGCGGCAGACTGCAGCACGGCCGCGTCTTTGAACTCGGTCACCACACAATGCGAGGGCACTTTGCCATGGGCATGGCAGGCCGAAGCAATTTCCAGCTTGGCACGCACCACCAGCGGGTGCGTGAACTGCCCCGTAACCGACATGCCGTCAGCAGGGATCGCCCCTGCGTGTGCAGATACAAAGTCCATCAACCCAAAACTGATGGACTGCACGCGCGGGTGCGCAGCGATATCAAACGCCCGATGCACCGCGGCGGGCGACTCGATCAGCACATGCAGTGGCAATTTACTGCCAGCAGGGCCTGGCCACGCGCGGTCCACGGCCTTGGCCGCACGGTCCACATCCGCGACGGACTCCACCTTGGGAATCATCAGGTGGCACAGCATCTGGCCCGCTTTACCCACGACCGTTTCCACATCCTGCTCGAACGCGGCATGGTCAACCGGGTGCACGCGCACAGCCACACGGCTGGCGGGGGTCATCATGGATTTTGCTACATTTTTTGTAGCTACCCACGCATGATCGACCAGGGCTACGACCATATTGACATGGTCAAATTCACCACCGACAGGAGCGCCATCCTCGCAATCCAGCGTCACGTCAAACACGCAGGCGCCAAACTCGGCTGTCATCTGCGCCTGGAGTTCCAGGCTCTTGCGCATGCGCGCCTCAACACCGCTGTAATGGTCACACACCGGCAAAAAACCGGCAGATGCCTGAGCACCCATCAGTGCGTCGCGTGGACTCACCTTAACCCCCACGCTTGTCACTCCGTGTACTGCGCTGCCCCCCAAGGGGGCTAATTTTTCTAGGGGCGGCCCGTCGAAAAATTGCACTCTCCCTGAAACAGGTCAGTAGCGTGACATCGGTCATGGCGCTGGCAAGCTCAAAGCAGGTGTGCAACTCCGGCTTGCTCTTCCTGCAGCTCTTTCAAGGTCTTGTTGATGCAGCCCTGGCTGAATTCGTCAATCGGCAGGTCCTGCACCACCTTGTACTCGCCACCTTCGCAGGTGACGGCAAAGCCGAACATCGTGTCTTTCGGGATGCCGTATTGGCCGTCAGACGGGATGCCCATCGTGACCCACTTGCCATTGGTGCCCAGCGCCCAGTCGCGCATATGGTCGATGGCAGCGTTGGCAGCCGAAGCGGCGGATGAAACACCGCGCGCTTCGATGATGGCCGCACCGCGCTTGCCCACGGTGGGCAGGAACGTGTTGGCGTTCCAGTCGTGGTCGTTGATCATGTCCTTGACACTGGCACCATTGATGGTGGCGAAGCGGTAGTCCGGGTACATCGACGGCGAGTGGTTGCCCCACACGGCCATTTTCTGGATGTCGGCCACAGCCTTGCCGGTTTTGGAAGCCAATTGCGAAAGCGCACGGTTGTGGTCCAGACGCAGCATGGCGGTGAAGTTCTTGCGTGGCAAGTCAGGCGCGCTCTTCATGGCGATCCAGGCGTTGGTGTTGGCTGGGTTGCCAACCACCAGCACCTTCACGTTGCGGCTGGCCACGGCGTTGAGGGCCTTGCCCTGCGCGGTGAAAATCTGGGCGTTTGCGGCCAGCAGATCAGCGCGCTCCATGCCGGGGCCGCGGGGGCGCGAACCAATCAACAGGGCGTAATCCACATCCTTGAACGCGGTCATCGGGTCACCATGGGCTTCCATGCCGACCAGCAACGGGAAAGCGCAGTCTTGCAGCTCCATCATCACGCCCTTGAGCGCTTTTTGCGGGCCTTCAACAGGCACTTCAAGCAATTGCAATATCACGGGCTGGTCTTTGCCCAGCATCTCGCCCGAGGCAATGCGAAACAGAATGGCGTAACCAATTTGACCAGCTGCACCGGTAACGGCGACGCGGACGGGCTTTTTGCTCATGGCGAGAACTCCAGGAAGTGTGATGAAACGGGTACTGGGAGGCACTCCAACACAGAGAGCGGGCCCCGCAGAAAGTCGATCAAGTTTACTCTGGGAAACCCTAGGTCGTCAATTTATCTTATGTCTTATATAAGATATGATTACGTCAGTTTCGCGTCAATACTGAAACCTTAATTTTCGCCCATTCCTGCATGCGCCCTCCACCACTCATTCACAGCAAAAATACCAATGCAGAAGGAGATGCGGGTGTCACGGACGGCATAGCCCAGACGCCGGCGTTCAGCCCACTGTATCAGCAGATCAAGGGGCTGATCCTGCAGAGTTTACGAGTTGGCGAATGGAAGCCCGGTGAAGCCATTCCCAGCGAAATGGAACTGGCAGTCCGGTTTCGTGTCAGCCAGGGAACTGTTCGAAAGGCCATTGATGAACTGGCCTCTGAAAACCTGGTGGTTCGCCGGCAGGGCAAAGGGACATTTGTGGCAACCCATGCCGAGCAACAGGTCCAATTCCGTTTCCTGAAACTCGTGCCCGACAGTGGCTCCCCTGGCAGCGAAGGCCCTGCCCAGCGCGACATCATCGAGTGTCGGCGCGCTCGTGCCAGCGCCGAAGTGGCCCGGGCGCTGGCACTTCGCACGGGTGACACCGTACTGCAGGTCCGCCGGGTGTTGAGCTTTGGCGGGACACCGGCAATTCTGGAAGATATCTGGCTGCCAGCCTCTGCCTTCAAAGGCTTGACAGCTGAGCGACTCGCCACCCACCAGGGCCCGACCTACGCGCTGTTTGAGACTGAATTCAATGTGCGCATGGTTCGCGCTGAAGAGAAATTACGCGCCGAGCCCGCAACTGGTGGTCGTGAGCAGCTATTGAAAGTAACGCAGGGAACGCCCTTGCTCAGTGTTGAGCGCATCGCTTACACCTATAAAGACATACCCATGGAGTTGCGTCGCGGCTACTACCGGACCGACACGCACCATTACCACAACACATTGAGTTGACCCCGGCACTCGCACGGCAACAGTAACCCCCATGTCAGTCAGCAAGTGCAAAGTGTTGTCCAGCGCAGGAAATCGAACTCATGAACAGGCCCGTTTTATACGAAAAATCTGGTTGACTGCTTTACAACCCGCGTTCCATGCTGCATTGCAATAGAATTTGGCAGTGAACCGTTGGTGGTGAACCGTTGAACCGTGTAAGTTACCGGTTAGTTACTCCATAACAATGAAAGCCATGTATGTCTGAACTTGCGACAAATGTCACCAAGAAGCGGCCTGAATTCCGCAACATCAACGCCTTCAAAGATCTCCCCACCTATCGCCTCCCCGTTGCAGGCATTGTCTCCATCCTTCATCGCATCAGCGGCGCCATCATGTTCGTGCTGATGCCCTTCATCATCTGGATGTTTGACAACTCGATTTCTTCCGAGATTTCGTTTGCCAAATTCAAAGGCGCATTCAATGTGGGCATGCTGGGTCTGCCCGGCTTCATCTGGAAGCTGGTTGCGCTGGCGCTGATCTGGGCCTACCTGCACCACTTCATCGCCGGTCTTCGCCATCTGTGGATGGACACCAGCCACGAAGCCGTCAGCAAGGAATTTGGCAAGTCGTCCGCTGTATTCACTCTAGCTGTGAGTGTGGGTCTGACCCTCATTCTGGGTGCCAAGCTGTTTGGCCTGTATTAGAAGAAAGAGCACACCATGTCTGTCAACTACGGCTCCAAACGCATCGTCGTCGGTGCGCATTACGGTTTACGTGACTGGCTGGGCCAGCGCATCACCGCTGCGCTGATGGCCCTTTTTACCCTGTTGGTTCTGGCGCAGGTCATTTTCAGCAAAGGTCCCATCGGCTATGACAAATGGGCTGGCATCTTCTCGGCACAATGGATGAAGGTGTTGACCTTTTCCGTCATCGTGGCCTTGCTATACCACGTGTGGGTGGGCATGCGCGATATCTGGATGGATTACATCAAACCCGTCTCGCTGCGCCTGGCCCTGCAGGTTTTCAGCATCGTCTGGCTCGTGGGTTGCGCGGGTTGGGCCATTCAGGCTTTGTGGCGCGTTTAAGCACCACATCACCAGAGGCTTTTATACATGTCGAACTCAGTATCCAAAAGAAAATTTGACGTTGTCATCGTCGGAGCCGGTGGCTCGGGCATGCGGGCGTCCCTGCAACTGGCGCGAGCTGGTCTCAATGTGGCAGTTCTTTCCAAGGTGTTCCCCACCCGTTCACATACCGTTGCGGCACAGGGTGGCATCGGCGCCTCGCTGGGCAACATGAACGATGACAACTGGCACTACCACTTCTACGACACTGTGAAGGGTTCCGACTGGCTGGGTGACCAGGACGCCATCGAATTCATGTGCCGCGAAGCGCCCAAGGTCGTGTACGACCTGGAGCACATGGGCATGCCGTTTGACCGCAATCCGGATGGCACCATTTACCAGCGCCCCTTTGGCGGTCACACCGCCAACTACGGCGAGAAGGCCGTGGAGCGCGCATGTGCCGCAGCTGACCGCACCGGCCACGCGATGCTGCATACGCTGTACCAGCAGAACGTCAAGGCCAAAACGGCCTTCTTCGTCGAATGGATGGCGCTGGACCTGATTCGCGACGCGGATGGCGACGTGGTCGGCGTCACGGCGCTGGAAATGGAAACCGGCGACGTTCATATTCTGGAAGCCAAAACCACCTTGCTGGCAACCGGTGGCGCAGGCCGCATTTTCGCGGCTTCGACCAACGCCTTCATCAACACGGGCGACGGTTTGGGCATGGCGGCACGCGCTGGCATCCCGTTACAGGACATGGAGTTCTGGCAGTTTCACCCCACCGGTGTTGCCGGTGCCGGTGTGCTGCTGACCGAAGGCTGCCGCGGCGAAGGCGCGATCCTGCGCAACAGCAATGGCGAGCGCTTCATGGAACGCTACGCTCCCACACTGAAAGATCTGGCTCCACGTGACTTCGTCTCGCGCTCCATGGACCAGGAGATCAAGGAAGGCCGCGGCTGCGGTCCGAACAAGGACTACATCATGCTGGACATGACGCACATCGGCGTCGCGGACATCATGAAGCGCCTGCCCTCGGTCTACGAGATTGGCCACAACTTTGCCAACGTGGACATCACACGCGAGCCCATCCCCGTGGTGCCGACCATTCACTACCAGATGGGTGGCATTCCGACCAACATCAACGGGCAGGTGGTCATTCAGAACAACGGCGTTCACAACGAAGTGGTCAACGGCCTGTACGCCGTAGGCGAATGCTCCTGCGTCAGCGTGCATGGTGCCAACCGGCTGGGCACCAATTCATTGCTGGACTTGCTGGTTTTTGGTCGTGCTGCAGGCAACCACATAGTCGAGTTCAACAACAAGAACAAATTGCACAAGCCATTACCTGCGAACGCTGCCGACACGACGCTGGCCCGCCTCTCCCGCCTGGACAACGCCAGCAGCGGCGAATATGCGCAGGACGTGGCCAACGATATCCGCGCATCCATGCAGAAACATGCCGGTGTGTTCCGCACCCAGGCCAGCATGGATGAAGGTGTGGTGAAGATCGCCGATCTGCGCAAACGTGTGGAAAACATCAACCTGGCTGACAAGTCAAAGGTCTTCAACACCGCACGCATCGAAGCACTGGAAGTTGAGAACCTGATCGAAGCGGCGCAGGCCACCATCGTGTCGGCAGCTGCCCGGCATGAAAGCCGTGGTGCCCACACTGTTAATGACTACAGCGATTCGGCCCAGTACCCGAATGGCCGCAATGACACCGAATGGCACAAACACACGCTGTGGTACCGCGAGGGCAACCGCCTGAGCTACAAGCCTGTGCAGATGAAGCCACTTACGGTGGACAGCGTTCCACTGAAGACCCGCACGTTCTAGCCCGTACCGGAGATTTCCATGACCAAGCGCACCTTCCAGATCTACCGTTACGACCCGGACAAAGACGTCAAGCCCTACATGCAGACCATTGAGGTGGAACTCGACGGCAGCGAACGCATGTTGCTCGATGCCCTGATGAAACTCAAGGCACAAGACCCCGGCATCACATTCCGGCGCTCCTGCCGCGAAGGCGTCTGCGGCTCCGATGCGATGAACATCAATGGCAAGAACGGCCTGGCCTGCCTGACCAACATGCGCACGCTAAAAGACCCGATCGTGCTCAAACCCCTGCCCGGCCTGCCCGTGATTCGCGACCTGATCGTGGACATGACGCAGTTTTTCAAGCAGTACAACTCGATCAAGCCCTATCTGGTCAACGAGGAAGTGCCGCCAGAGAAGGAACGCCTGCAGTCACCCGAAGAGCGTGAAGAACTCAATGGCTTGTATGAATGCATCCTGTGCGCCAGCTGTTCCACGAGTTGTCCAAGCTTCTGGTGGAACCCTGACAAGTTTGTGGGACCAGCCGGGCTGCTGCAGGCCTATCGCTTCATTGCCGACAGCCGGGATCAGGCCACGGGCGAGCGTCTGGACAACCTGGAAGATCCATACCGGCTGTTCCGTTGCCACACCATCATGAACTGTGTTGATGTGTGTCCCAAAGGGTTGAATCCGACGCAGGCCATCGGGAAAATCAAGGAAATGATGGTTCTGCGAACCGTCTGAGCGTTACAGAAAACCGGCCAGTGGACGAAGTACTCGTTGGAGAACGTGAACTCAGCAAGCTCAAATGGCGTTGCAGGCGAGGCTTGCTGGAAAACGATCTGTTCATTGAGCGGTTCTTTCAGCGATTTGAAAAAAGTCTGACCGTCGGGCAAAGTCGGGCTTTGACGGAGTTGATGGATCTGAGCGACAACGATCTGCTGGATCTGCACCTGGCACGAAAAACGCTTGCTCAGGTGCAAGCGAATCTGGATCGAGAAGATATACGTGAAGTTTTAAGTATGTTGAGAGAAAACCGGTGAAAGGGAAAAATGAAACTAGCTGACAACAAAGCCACCCTGTCGTTCAGTAACGGCAGCCCCAGCATTGAACTACCCGTTTATCAAGGCAATGTAGGTCCTGATGTCGTGGATATTCGCAAGCTGTATGCCCAAACAGGCATGTTTACCTATGACCCGGGCTTTCTGTCCACGGCGTCTTGCCAGTCGGCCATCACTTTCATTGATGGCGACAAGGGCGAACTGCTGTACCGTGGGTATCCGATTGAGCAGCTCGCGACCAACTGCGACTTTCTGGAAACCTGCCACTTGCTGCTTTACGGCAACCTGCCGGATGCCAAGGGTAAGGCAGCGTTCACCAAGCTCGTGACCAACCACACCATGGTGAACGAGCAGATGCAGTTCTTCCTGCGCGGCTTTCGCCGTGATGCGCACCCCATGGCCATCATGACCGGGCTGGTTGGTGCCCTGTCGGCGTTCTATCACGACAGCACCGACATCAACAACCCGCAGCATCGCGAGATTGCGGCGATCCGCCTGATCGCAAAAATGCCGACGCTGGTAGCCATGGCCTACAAGTACACCGTTGGCCAGCCCTACATGTATCCCAAGAACGAGCTGAGCTACGCCGGCAACTTCCTGCACATGATGTTTGCCACGCCGTGCGAGCCGTATGTTGTCAGCCCCGTGCTGGAACGCGCGCTGGACCGCATCTTCATCCTGCATGCAGACCACGAGCAAAACGCATCTACATCCACCGTGCGCCTGTGCGGCTCGTCCGGCACCAACCCGTTTGCAGCCATTGCAGCCGGCGTGGCCTGCCTTTGGGGCCCTGCCCACGGTGGCGCCAACGAAGCGGCCCTGAACATGCTGGGCGATATCCAGAAAAACGGCGGTATCGAGAAAATTGGCGAGTTCATCGCCCAGGTGAAGGACAAAAATTCCAACGTCAAACTCATGGGTTTTGGTCACCGGGTTTACAAAAATTACGACCCCCGCGCCAAGCTCATGCAGGAAACCTGCAAGGAAGTGTTAATCGAGCTGGGCCTTGAAAATGACCCGCTGTTCAAGCTGGCCATGGCACTGGAAAAGATTGCCCTGGAAGACGAATACTTCGTCTCACGCAAGCTGTACCCGAACGTGGATTTCTACTCCGGAATCGTTCAGCGCGCCATCGGCATCCCGGTGCCCCTGTTCACAGCCATCTTTGCGCTGGCACGCACAGTAGGCTGGATTGCCCAGCTCAACGAGATGATTGGCGACCCGGAATACAAAATCGGTCGTCCGCGGCAGTTGTTTACCGGCTCCACCCAGCGCGACGTCCTGCCTCTGGCCAAGCGATAAGCTGCCCGAAAGCGATCTCTACAAAAGAACCCCGGCCCTGCCGGGGTTTTTCTTTGTGGGAGGCATAAAATCTACCTTCCACAGGAATCCATTAAATGAGTCGCACCCTTTACGACAAGATCTGGGACGAACACGTCGTCCACACCGAAGAAGATGGCACGGCCATCCTCTATATCGACCGCCACTTGGTGCACGAGGTCACCAGCCCGCAGGCGTTTGAAGGCCTGCGTCAGGCCGGGCGCAAGGTCTGGCGCATCAGCTCCATCGTGGCCACGGCAGACCACAACACCCCAACAACTGGCTGGGAGCTCGGTTACGACGGCATCACCGATCCAATCAGCCGGGAACAGGTCACCACGCTGGACACCAATATCCGCGAATTCGGCTCGGCGGCCTACTTTCCGTTCCTGTCCAAACGTCAGGGCATCGTTCACGTCATTGGCCCCGAGAACGGCGCCACGCTGCCCGGCATGACCGTTGTCTGCGGGGATTCACACACCTCCACCCACGGCGCGTTTGGCGCGCTGGCGCATGGCATCGGTACCAGCGAGGTGGAGCACGTATTGGCCACCCAAACCTTGCTGGCCAAAAAAGCCAGGAATATGCTGGTCAAGGTCGAGGGAACGCTCCCGAAAGGCTGCGGCGGCAAGGACATTGTGCTGGCCATCATT
>JBJOPS010000046.1:0-22171 GCA_046050465.1 Pseudomonadota bacterium
CCCGTTTGGCAATGCCCTGCCCGATGCGGCCCATGCCGATGATGCCCAGTGTGCTGCCATGAATGTCTGATCCGGCAAACATGTCGTAGCTCCAGCGGGTCCATTTACCAGCACGTAAAAAATGCTCGCTCTCTGAAATGCGCCGGGCTGTGGCCATCAACAGCGCAAAGCCGAAATCGGCTGTGGTCTCGGTCAGTACGTCGGGCGCGTTGGTGCCGAGCACACCTGCGGCTGTCATCGCCGGTACATCAAAGTTGTCGTAGCCCACGGCCATGTTGGCGCAGATTTTCAAGCTGGAGCAAGCGGCCAGCACCTCGGCGTCAATGCGCTCGCTGCCGGTGGTGAACGCCCCCACCTTGTCACACAGCTTTTCAGTCAACCGGGCTTTGGACAACAGTTCATCGGTGGGGTTGGGCTCCACATCAAAGTGCTGCTTCAGGCGCTCGACCACTTCGGGAAAAATGGCGCGTGCCACCAGTATGCGGGGTTTGGTCATGGGGTTTATGCGTTGGTTGTGATCTCGAACACCTGGCGCAGATACGCCAGGTATTTTTCGTCATCACACATGTTTTTGGAAGGCGTGTCAGACAGTTTGGCCACCGGCTGGCCGTTGCAACGCACCATCTTGATGACGATTTGCAGCGGCTCGTAACCCAGGTCGTTGGTGAGGTTGGTGCCAATGCCAAACGCCAATTGGCAGCGACCCCGGAACTGCTGGTACAGCTCAATGGTGCGTGGTACGGTCAGGCCATCGCTGAAAATCAGTGTTTTGGTACGGGGGTCAACCCGGCTGCGGGTGTAATGCTCAATCATGCGTTCACCCCAGGAGAAGGGGTCGCCACTGTCATGGCGTGCACCATCAAACAGCTTGCAAAAATACATGTCGTAGTCGCGCAGAAAGGCGTCGATGCCATACACGTCGCTCAGGGCAATGCCCAGATCACCCCGGTACTCCTTGGCCCACGATTCGAATCCGTAAATCTGGCTATCCCGTAGCCGTGGTCCCAGCGCCTGGCAGGCCTGCAGATACTCATGCGCCATGGTGCCCAAGGGCGTCAACCCCAGCTTCATCGCAAACAGCACGTTGCTGGTGCCTGCCAGTTGGCCCGCCACACCGGCCATGTTGCCCGGACTTTGCGCGATACCCAGGCGCACACTCAGCACACGCAACACCTCTTCATGCCAGGCTTTGCTGAAGCGCCGGCGTGTGCCGTAATCGGCGATCTTGAGGTCACTCAGGCCCGCTGATCGCAACTGGCCGATTTTGGTATCCAGCCGCTTACGACCTTCCACCAGATCAGGCAGTTTTTGCGTGTTGCGGAAATAGACCTCATTGACGATGGCCAACACCGGGATCTCGAACAGGATGGTGTGCAGCCAAGGCCCCTGGATGGTGATGTCAATTTCACCCGAGGACAGCGCCGTGACCGTGATGTATTTTTCGTTCAGCCGGAACAGACCGAGAAAGTCCACAAAATCGCTCTTGATAAACCGCATGGACCGCAGGTAATTCAGCTCGGCATCCTGAAAGTGCAGGCTGCACAGGGAGCGGATCTCTTCGCGGATTTCCGTGGCAAACGGTGCGAGATCAAAACCGGGGCCGCGTTTTGCTGCCGGGCCGCCCCTAGGCAAAACAGCCCCCTCGGGGGGCAGCGAAGCGTGGGGGTCGTCAAGTGTTACGGGCGTGGCGTGGGCATTGCGGCACTTGAATTTGTACTCCACCTGCGCACCGGGAAATTGATGCAGCACAACCTGCATCATGGTGAACTTGTAGAGGTCCGTATCCAGAAGGCTGGTGATGATCATCGTCAGTCCAGCCAGTGCGTGAAGTCTTTGGCACTCACGCGTGGGGTGTGAAAGGTATTGACCACGTCAGTGGTGTCGGCATAACCCAGCGACATGCCACAGACCAGCATTTCGCCCGCGCCAGCGCCGATGTGCGGCAAGATGATCTTCGCAAAGCCGTTCCAGGCCGCCTGAGGACAGGTATGCAGGCCGTGCCCACGCGCGGCCACCATGATGTTTTGCAGGAACATGCCGTAGTCCACCAGCGAACCCGTTCCCATGACACTGTCCACCGTGAACATCAAGCCGACGGGTGCGTCAAAAAACCGGTAATTGCGCTGGTGCTGGGCGTGCATCTGGTCCTTGTCGGCCTTGCCGATACCCAGCAGACCGTAGAGACCCCAGCCGTTTTCACGCCGACGGTCGATATACGGGCTGACCCATTTCTCCGGGTAGTAGTCATAGGCCTCCTTGTACTCGGTGGCCAGCGCCGGGTTGGCACGCACGGCATCGTGCGCGGCGCAGACCTTGTCGCATAGCGTGTCGCGGCTGTTGCCCTGCAGCACATACACCTTCCACGGCTGGGTGTTCGTGCCGCTGGGTGAGCGGCTGGCAACTTCGAGCAGATGCTCAATGGTTTCGCGGCCCACCGGCTGCTGCGTGAAGGCCCGCACAGACATGCGTGAGGTAATGGCGGCGTCCACTGCGGCGGCGGCCGGGTTCAATTCATTCATGACGGTCATTGCGAAGCTTCTCCAGAGCAGAGATGACGCCCCGTTGCTATTACTTTTTTAGTCATGGCGCTGATTTTGCCAGTGCTACCGACCAGTGCGCATCGTAACGCAGCACAGCGCGACTGGCTTGCGTTGAATAGGTACCCGCAAACGGCTGCTTTCTTGCCTTGATGGCTGCGATTGCAAAATCTTGGCAGGCATCGTGGGCGCACCTTGCCCAATCCCCACAGACGTTTGGCCATTCCAAAGATATGTTCCACCCGCGTATAGATGTGTGTGAAGTCTCGGATTCCATAGCCGCCAGAGTGCTCCGCCTCTGGGATAATGGGGCATGACGATTACTTACAAAGACGCGGAAGGCGTGCAGGGCATGCGCGTGGCCGGCAAGCTGGCTTCGGAAGTGCTGGATTTCCTGACACCCCATGTCAAGCCCGGTGTGACTACCAATGAACTGGACAAACTGGCCCATGACTTCATGATCCAGGTTCAGGGGGCGATTCCCGCGCCACTGAACTACACCGGCGGCGGCAATACGCCCTACCCCAAGTCCATCTGCACTTCGGTGAATCACGTGGTCTGCCACGGTATCCCCAACGACAAGGCGCTCAAAAAAGGCGATATCGTCAACATCGACGTGACCGTCATCAAGGACGGCTGGCATGGCGATACCAGCCGCATGTTTATCGTGGGCGACACCTCCATCGCGGCCAAACGTCTGTGCGCCATTACCTATGACGCCATGTGGCACGGTATCAAGATGGTCAAGCCCGGTATCCGGCTGGGCGACATCGGCTGGGAAATCCAGAAATTTGCCGAAAACCAGGGTTTCAGCGTGGTGCGCGAGTTTTGCGGGCACGGCATTGGCCGCATTTTCCATGAAGAGCCGCAGGTGCTGCACTACGGAAAACCTGGCACGCTTGAAGAGCTGAAGGTTGGCATGACCTTCACCATCGAACCGATGATCAACGCCGGCCGCAAGGAAATCAAGGACGGTCCTGAAAAAGACAACTGGACCATCGTGACCAAGGACCATTCCCTTTCAGCCCAGTGGGAGCACACGGTGCTGGTCACGCAAACCGGTTACGAGGTGTTGACGCTGTCTGCTGGCAGTCCGGCCACACCAGCCTTTGTTGCTGCCTACAACTCTTCAGCCGCCGGGGCAGTTCCGGCTGGCGCCTGATTGCGTCTGGCCAGAGCCGGGCAAACATGTCGAATTTTCAAACCTTGCGGGATGATTACCGGGCCGCCAAGGCCGCTTTGCTGACAGCCATTGGCGCCAGCGGTGCGTCCACGCGCGGCGTGAACACGGCGCTGCATAAACTCTCATCGCTCGCCGCGGTGACCCTGCAAAAGCTGTGGCAGCAGGCTGGATTCAAACCCCCGTTCTCCCTGCTGGCGGTGGGCGGATTCGGGCGTGCCGAGCTGTTCCCGCATTCCGATATTGATGTGCTGGTATTGATGCCGGACGACCAGTCTGCGGACACCGACCCCGAGCTCAAAAAGCGGATTGAAGCCTTTATTGGCAGTTGCTGGGATACCGGTCTGGAGATTGGCTCCAGCGTTCGTACGGTCTCGGAATGCCTGGCAGAAGCGCAAAAGGATGTCACGGTGCAGACCGCCTTGCTGGAATCCCGGCTGATCGTTGGTGACGCCAGGCTGATTGCCCTGTTTCGCAAGCGGTTCCGGGAGGCCATGGATCCGCACGCTTTCTTTGTAGCCAAGACGCTGGAAATGCAGCAACGGCACAACCGGTTTGAGAACACGCCCTACTCGCTGGAACCCAACTGCAAGGAGTCCCCCGGCGGGCTGCGTGATCTGCAGGTCATCTTGTGGGTAGCCAAAGCCGCAGGTCTGGCCCGGAATTGGGACGAACTGGCACGCAATGGCCTGGCGACCCCGTTTGAGGTCAAGCAGATCAAGCATAACGAGGCCCTGCTGCGCCTGGTGCGCGCCCGCCTGCACCTGACCGCCGGCCGCCGGGAAGACCGGCTGGTTTTTGATCTGCAAACCGCTGTGGCAGAGACCTTTGGCTACAAGTCAGAAGCTGCAGGTGCTGAAGGGTTGCCCGTTCGTGCCAGCGAGGCACTGATGCGCCGCTACTACTGGGCGGCCAAAGCGGTGACCCAGCTCAACCAGATTCTGCTGCTGAACATTGAAGAGCGGCTGAATCCCAGCACGCACGAACCCCGGTGTATTAACGAACGCTTCAACGAAAAAGCCGGCATGATCGATGTGGCAACGGATGATCTGTACCAGCGCCATCCGCACGCGATTCTGGAAACTTTTTTGCTCTACCAGACCACGGTGGGCGCCAAGGGCCTGTCAGCGCGAACGCTACGTGCCCTGTACAACGCCCGCGGGTTGATGAATGGCAAGTTTCGCAACGACCCGGTCAACCGCGAAACCTTCCGCAACATCCTGATGCAGCACGAGGGCATCACCCACGCCATGCGGTTGATGAACCAGACTTCGGTGCTGGGCCGCTACCTGTGGGTGTTTCGCAAAATCGTGGGCCAGATGCAGCACGACCTGTTTCACGTGTACACGGTAGACCAGCATATTCTGATGGTGCTGCGCAATGTACGACGCTTCTTTCTGGCCGAGCATGCGCATGAATACCCGTTTTGCTCACAACTGGCCGGTGGCTGGGACAAGCCCTGGGTGCTGTATGCTGCCGCGCTGTTCCATGACATTGCCAAGGGCCGGGGTGGTGACCACTCCGAGCTGGGGGCCACCGACGTGCGACGCTTTTGCAAGCAGCATCGCATCGAGCGTGAAGACGCGCGGATGATCGAGTTTCTGGTGCAGGAGCACCTCACCATGAGCCGCATTGCGCAAAAGTCTGACCTGAGCGACCCCGACGTCATCGCCGCGTTCGCCAAACGGGTGGGCAACGAGCGCCGCCTCACGGCCCTGTATCTGCTGACGGTGGCCGACATTCGCGGTACGTCGCCCAAGGTGTGGAACGCCTGGAAGGGCAAGCTGCTGGAAAACCTGTACCGGTTTACCCTGCGCGCGCTGGGTGGTGGTGCGCCGGACCCGGATGCCGAGGTGGAAGCCATCAAGCGCGAAGCGCTGATCCTGATCGCCAGCTACGCCATGCCGTTTGAAGCGCACAAACCCCTGTGGGACACGCTGGATGTGGGTTACTTCATGCGGCACGATGCGGCAGAGATTGCCTGGCACACCCGCCAGTTGTCCCGCCATGTGGGCACAGGCCAGTCCATCGTGCGGGCACATCGCTCGCCGGTAGGCGAAGGCCTGCAGGTGGTGGTGTACACGCCGGACCAGCCCGACCTGTTTGCCCGCATCTGCGGCTACTTTGACCGTGGCGAGTTCAGCATTCAGGATGCCCGTGTGCACACGGCCAACAACGGCTATGCACTGGACACGTTTCAAGTCACCACCCAGGCGTCCCCGGACGAATACCGCGAAGTGATCAGCATGCTGGAGGCCGGTCTGAGCCGCACCATTCAGGAGCAGGGGCCCCTGTTGCCGCCGGGGCGCAGCCGGGTTTCGCGCCGGGTGAAGAGTTTTCCCATCGCGCCGCGCGTGACGCTGCGGCCTGACGAAAAAGCCCAGCGCTGGCTGCTCAACATCTCGGCCAGCGACCGGGTGGGCCTGCTGTACAGCGTGGCCTGTGTGCTGGCCCGGCACCAGTTGAACCTGCAACTGGCCAAAGTCGCCACGCTGGGGGAACGGGTGGACGACACCTTCCTGATCGATGGCCCGCAGCTGCAAAACAACCGCATGCAGATCGAGATCGAGACCGAGCTGCTGGCCGCCCTGGCGGCCTGAGATCCATCGCGCTCAGTCGTCCAGGGACGCATCCAGCCCGGGGAATAACACTTCGGTGAACCCGAACTTCGTGAAATCACGCACCCGCATCGGGTACAGCGTGCCGATCAGGTGGTCACACTCATGCTGCACGACCCGGGCGTGAAAGCCCTCCACCGTGCGGTCGATGGGGTCACCATACTGGTCAAAACCGGTGTAACGGATGTGTGACCAGCGGGGCACTATGGCCCGCAGACCGGGCACGGAGAGGCAGCCTTCCCAGTCGCTTGCCTCTTCGCTTCCAATCGGTGTGATCACCGGGTTGATCAACACGGTTCGGGGCACAACCGGCGCGTCCGGGTAACGCGGGTTGCGTGCGTCGGTGCCAAAGATGACCAGTTGCAGATCGACACCAATCTGCGGGGCCGCCAGCCCCGCGCCATTGGCCGCCCGCATGGTGTCCAGCATATCCGTGATGAGCAGGTGCAATTCCTCCGTATCAAACTTTGTGACAGGTGGGGCTACTCGCAGCAAGCGGGGGTCGCCCATTTTGAGGATGTCACGTTCCGCCATCAAGCATCTCCTTCATCCCGGCTTCGTCTATCACGGCAACCCCCAGTTCGAGTGCCTTGTCAAGTTTGCTACCTGCTTCGGCGCCGGCCAGCACATAGCTGGTTTTCCTGCTTACAGAACCTGCCACTTTGGCGCCAGCCGCCTCCAGCATGTCTTTGGCTTCGTCACGGCTCAAGGTGGGCAAGGTGCCAGTGATGACGAAGGTTTTGCCGGCCAGCGGTTTAGGGGTTATCGCCGCGGGCTCGCCCTCTTCCCAGGTGACGCCGCAGGCCCGAAGCTGTTCCACCACTTCGCGGTTGTGGGGCTGGTCAAAGAAGGTACGAAGGCTTTGCGCCACGATGGGCCCCACATCGGTAACCTCCAGCAGTTGCTCTGGCGTGGCATCCATAATGCCGTCCAGCTTGCCAAAGTGGCTCGCCAGTGCCTTGGCCGTGGCTTCACCGATGTGGCGAATGCCCAGGCCGAACAGAAACCGCGGCAACGTGGTCCGCTTCGATTTCTCCAGCGCATCCACGATATTTTGTGCGGACTTGTCGGCCATACGGTCCAGCGCGGCCAGCGCGGCGAACCCCAGACGATACAAGTCTGGCAGGGTCTTGATGATGTCTGCGTCCACCAGCTGATCCACCAGCTTGTCGCCCAGGCCTTCCACCTCCACCGCGCGACGCTGGGCAAAGTGCAGGATGGCCTGCTTGCGCTGGGCGCTGCAAAACAGGCCACCGGTACAGCGGTAGTCAGCTTCATCTTCTTCGCGCACCGCAGCACTGCCGCAGACCGGACATTCGCGGGGCATGGTGAACACAGGTGCATCGGCCACGCGCTTGTCGATGAGCACCGACACCACTTCGGGAATCACATCACCGGCACGCCGCACAATGACCGTGTCACCCACGCGCACGTCCTTGCGGCGGGCTTCGTCTTCGTTGTGCAACGTTGCGTTGGTCACAGTGACACCACCAACAAACACGGGAGCCAGCTTCGCCACCGGCGTGAGTTTGCCCGTGCGGCCCACCTGCACCTCGATGCCCAGCACGGTTGTGAGCTGCTCCTGCGCCGGATATTTGTGCGCCACGGCCCAGCGCGGCTCGCGGGTGACAAAGCCCATCTGACGTTGCAACGCGGTGCTGTTGACCTTGTAGACCACGCCGTCAATATCAAACCCCAGGCTGTCACGCTGTTGACCCACACGCTCGTGATATGCTATTAATTCAGTAGCACCTCGCGCAATATCTACAAGGGCTGAGACCGGAAAACCCCATGATTTCAGGGTGCCCAGCATCTCGAAATGGGTTTTGAAGTCAGGCCCACCCTGCTCGGCAGGCGTGATTTTGCCCAGCCCGTAGGCGAAGAAACTCAAGGGACGCTGGGCCGCTATGGCGGGGTCCAGCTGACGCACCGCACCCGCAGCGGCGTTACGCGGGTTGACAAAGGTTTTTTCGCCTTTCATGCCCTGGGCGATTTTTTCGCGTTGGCGCTCATTCAGCGCCTCGAAGTCATCGCGACGCATATAGACCTCGCCGCGCACCTCCAGGACCGGCGGCGCATCGGCAGGCAACTTCAAGGGGATCTGGCCGATAGTTCGGATGTTTTGCGTCACGTCTTCACCATACTCGCCATCGCCCCGCGTAGCGGCCTGCACCAGCACCCCCTGCTCGTAGCGCAGGTTCATGGCCAGGCCATCGAACTTGGGTTCGGCAACATATTCAACAGCCGGGGCATCTTCGCCCAGGCCCAGTTCACGCCGCACACGAGCGTCGAAATTTTGTGCACCGCTGGCTTCGGTGTCCGTCTCGGTGCGAATGCTCAGCATGGGCACTGCATGATGCACGCTGGCGAACGCATCCAGCGGCTTGCCGCCCACGCGCTGGGTTGGGGAATCCGGCGTAATCAGTTCGGGGTGGGCCTCTTCAATCGCCTGCAACTCACGAAACAGCCGGTCATATTCGGCATCGGGAACCTGCGGCTCATCCAGCACGTAATACTGATGGGCATGGTGGTGCAAAGCCGCGCGAAGCTGTGCCACATGCGCCGGATCAGGCCCGGAGGATTGAGAAGAAAACAGGTCTGGCGTGGCCATGGCGAGACCGGTCAACAGCGGCTTGATCAGGAGAACAAACGACGCGCCAGCGCGGACCCGGCCGACAACTCCCGCTCGTCCAGTGTGTTGTGCATGCCTTGCAGCTCTGCCGCGAACACATCCATGGCTTCACCAGCCAGAGGCACGCCGTTGCTGTCGGTCACCACGCCGTCCATGGCCTGGGCCAGCGCATGGGCAGACTCGCGCATGCGGTCGTAGGCGCGCTCGCTGCGATCCACCTGAGGCACGTCCAGACCCAGCGTGATCTCGCGGATGGCAGACTGGGCTGGGTCTTCCGCCAGCGCGGCTTGCGTATCGAAATTCAGGCTCAGGACGGGTGGCAAGCCGGCCACGCTGGCCGGCAGCACCATGCGCCCGGGCATGGCACCAGCCACAAAACCCAGCAGCGCCGCATTTTGCTGGACATAGCCCGGGCTCCAGGCCGACTGACGGGCACGCACAAAAAAATCCAGCTGCGCGTCGTGCGCACTGGCAAATTGGTCCAGCTCGCGGGCTCTCGCCACTTCATCCAGCATCTCGGGGAAATCGGGCGTTCCACCAACGGCGTCGGAAAACGCCTGCGTTTTGATCACAAACTCGGAATATTCGATCTCGTTAAGTGCACCGGTGCGGTTGGCCAGCTGAACACCTGTTTGAAACGCGCTGTAGCGCTGGCCCACAGCCGGTGTCTCCCAGCGGCCCGACTCTTCGTTCAGGCCTTCAATGGCAAACGGTTTGCTGCCCACACGCCGCGTAGGTGGCATCGCCGCCTGAGCAGCCTCCCCATAAACCAGACTGTCCAGCGCGATGGGTGCGATCACGTCAATCAGCGAATCCAGAACCGGGCGCTTTTCCACGACGGGTAAGGGAAAATGCGCCACGTCAAACGCGGCGTCACCCAGGCCCGGCTCAATACCTTCATGCGCTTGATGCGGGTTGGCAGGTTCCTGAGGCGTGGCTTGACGGGGCTCACTGCGCCGGGACGACCAGGCACCGTGCGCCACCACTGCGGCGAGCACCAGCCCACCCACGACCGCCAGTCCAATTTGCAGGTTACTCATGACAGATTCATGTTGTAGGGTGGTTCAGGTCAGTTCGGCCAGCGAAACAGCAGCATCCATGTCCACCGCCACGATGCGCGACACGCCCTGCTCCTGCATGGTCACGCCGATCAACTGCTCGGCCATTTCCATGGCGATCTTGTTGTGGCTGATGAAGAGGAACTGGGTTTCTTTGCTCATGCTGGTCACCAGTTTGGCATAACGCTCGGTGTTGGCATCGTCCAGCGGCGCATCCACCTCGTCCAGCAGACAGAAAGGCGCCGGATTGAGCTGGAATATCGCAAACACCAGCGCAATCGCAGTCAGCGCTTTTTCGCCACCGGAGAGCAGGTGAATGGTCTGGTTTTTCTTGCCCGGCGGCTGCGCAATGACCTGCACACCGGAGTCCAGAATTTCTTCGCCAGTGATGACCAGGCGCGCGTTGCCGCCGCCAAACAACTCGGGGAACATCTTGCCGAAATGTTCGTTAACCGTGTTGAACGTGCCCGACAGCAGCTCGCGCGTTTCGGCGTCGATCTTCTTGATGGCGTCTTCCAGCGTGGTCATGGCCTCGGTCAAATCGGCTGTTTGCGCGTCGAGGAACTGCTTGCGCTCGCGCGCTGTGGTCAGCTCGTCCAGCGCGGCCAGGTTGACAGCGCCCAGGGCGGCAATCTCCCGATTCAGGCGGTCGATCTCGCCCTGCATGCCGGTCAGCCGCACGTTGCCTTCTTCGATGGATTTCGCCACGGATTCCAGATCGGCCTGGGCATCGGTGAGCAGCTGCTCATACTGCTCAAAGCCGAGGCGCGCGGCCTGCTCCTTGAGCTGAAAGTCGGTGATGCGTTGGCGCAGCGGGTCCAGCTCGCGCTCCAGTTGCAGGCGGCGCTCGTCACTGCCGCGAAGTTTGGCGGTGAGATCGTCGTATTCGCTGCGTTTGGCACCCAGAGACTGCTCGCGCTCCAGCTTCACGGCCAGCGCGTTTTGCAAACCGGCCTGAGCCGAAGCGTCTGTCAGGCGTACCAATTCTTCACTGGCTCTCAGCTCTTCGGCCCTGATGGAATCTGCCTGTTGTGCTGCAGTTTCGATAGCGCGGCTCAACTCGGCCTTGCGGGCATCCAGACTGCGCAACGAGAACGTGGCTTCCTGCGCCTGACGCTCCAGACTGCGCTGCTGCTCGCGGCATTCGCCCAGTTTGCGCTCGGCATCGATCACACGTTCATCGAGCTGGGCGTGGCGCTCCTGCGTGTCGGCCAGTTGCATGTCCAGCTCTTCAAAGCGGGCTTCCGCGGTGACGCGGCGCTCCTGCAGGTCACCCAGCTGGGCATCCACTTCGGCCATGTCGCCGGCAATCTGCTCGGATCGCGCACGGGTTTGCTCAGCGAGCTGTGTCAGGCGCAGGGTTTCAACCTGCAACTCATGCGCGCGGCTTTGGGTCTCGGAGGCTTCGCGTCGCACCACCACCAGCCGTTGGGACGCATCGGCGTAGGCCGCCTCAGCCCGCACCAGTGCGGAGCGTGCCTCATCGCAGATCAGCGCCTGCGCCCGAAGCTGCTTCTCCAGATTTTCGATTTCCTGCGCGCGGGCCAACAGACCGGCCTGCTCGGAATCAGGCGCGTAAAAACTGACGCTATGGGCGCTGACGGCATGGCCGCTTTTGACATAAATGGTTTCGCCAGGCTGCAGCACCGTGCGTTTGGCCAGCGCATCTTCAAAGCTGGCGGCGGTGTAACAGCCCTGCAGCCAGTCGGCCATTACCGCTTTTTGCCCGGCATCGTTGATTTGCAGCAGATCGGCCAGGCGCGGCAATGTGGACGCGGGTTGCGGCACGGCGGCCAGCGGCGGGCTGAAAAACGACAGCTTGGCGGGCGGCGCGTCCTGCCCGAAGGCACGCACCATGTCCAGCCGCGACACCTCCAGCGCACCCAGCCGTTCGCGCAACGCACCTTCCAGCGCATTTTCCCAGCCCTGTTCGATGTGGATGCGACTCCACAGCCCTTGCAAGCCATCCAGCCCGTGCTTGGTCAGCCAGGGTTTGAGCTTGCCATCGGTCTTGACCTTTTCCTGCAGCGCCTTGAGCGCCTCCATGCGGGCAGACAAATCGGCCTGCTTCGCGGATTGGGTGTTGACCACCTGCTGCTGCTCGCGCCGGGCGTCGTCCAGTTGCGGCACGCTGTCCTGCAACTCATGCAGGCGGGCATCGGCCACGCTGGCACTTTCCTGCGCCTGCGCCAGCTGGGTTTGCAGATTCACCAGACGCGATTCTTCGGGTGCTGCCAGCGCGTTGCGATCAGCAACCAATCGCTCACGGCGCGTGGTGAGCTGGCGTGACTGTTCTTCAATGCCACGCTGCTCGGCGGCCAGCACCTGAATCTGCTGCTGCACCTGGCCCACACTGGCACGCTGCTCATTGGCACCGGTCTGTGCCAGACGCAAGGCGTCTTCCAGATCAGGCATGGCCTGCGCCTGCTCCTCTACCTGCGCGGCGAGCAACTCGGTTTTTTCACTGCCCAGGGCAGCCAGCTCGGCCAGTTTGTCAATCTCGGTCAGCGCATCGTCCTTGCGGGTGGCCCATTGGGTGGTTTGCTCTTTCAGCGTGAGCAAACGCTGCTCCACGCGCTGACGGCCTTCCACCACGAAACGGATTTCGGCTTCCAGCCGGCCCACCTCGCTGCTGGCTTCATAAAGCAGGCCCTGCGCCTGATTGACCTGATCACCCGCGGCGTAATGCGCCTGGCGAACCGTCTCCAGATCCGCCTCGATGTGGCGCAGATCAGCCACGCGGCTTTCCAGCGCGTTGACGGCACTCTCGGCGTCCTGCTTGACCTTGGTCTGGTCGGCCAGCGCTTCGGCGCGTTTCAGAAACCACTGTTGCTGTTGCTTGAGCGTGACGTCGGCCTGCAGCGTGTTGTAGCGCTGGGCCACCTCGGCCTGCTTTTCCAGCCGCTCCAGATTGGTATTGAGCTCACGCAGGATATCTTCCACCCGTGTGAGGTTTTCGCGCGTGTCGCTCAAACGGTTTTCGGTCTCGCGGCGGCGCTCCTTGTACTTGGACACGCCAGCGGCTTCTTCGAGGAACAGGCGCAGCTCTTCGGGCTTGGACTCGATGATGCGGCTGATGGTGCCCTGGCCAATGATGGCGTAGGCACGCGGGCCCAGGCCGGTGCCCAGAAACACGTCCTGCACGTCGCGGCGGCGCACGGGCTGGTTGTTGATGTAGTAGCTACTGGTGCCGTCACGCGTGAGCACGCGCTTGACGGCGATTTCGGCAAACTGGCCCCACTGCCCCCCGGCGCGGTGGTCGTTGTTCTCGAATACCAGCTCCACACTGGATCGGCTGGCGGCCTTGCGGGTGGTGGTGCCGTTAAAGATGACGTCCTGCATGGACTCGCCGCGCAACTCGGACGCCTTGGACTCGCCCAGCACCCAGCGCACGGCATCCATGATGTTGGACTTGCCGCAGCCATTGGGGCCGACCACGCCGACCAGCTGGCCGGGCAACAGGAAGTTGGTGGGCTCGGCAAACGACTTGAACCCGGAGAGCTTGATGGAATTGAGACGCACGGAAGATTGACGCTAACTTGTTGATTTAATTGAAAAACAGATCTTCAAACCGCCCTGTAAGCAGGCTTACATGATACCTTGCCTGTGCCCGGTTTCAGGGTGTGGCTGGTCTCAAACCGGCGGGTTTATGTAACCTCATGTCAAAAAGTGCCTTTTTATCAGCCAAATTGGCCTTTACCCCTTGTAATATATGAATTTATTGCTATTATTTATATAGCAAACAAACCATTGGCAACCGAAAATGACCGTGGCGCGTTATAGGCTGTATATTCGCGGCTGGAGACCCGCCCTGGCGCAACCGGGGCGATCTCCGTTCACAAACCCTTGAGGAGATAAATCCATGTTTGAAATTCTCGGAACCCTGTTCGTTGGCCTGATCGTTGGCTTCATCGCACGCGCATTGAAGCCCGGTGACGACAAACTGGGCTTCATCATGACCGCCGTGCTCGGCGTGGCCGGGTCGTTTCTGGCCAATTACGCCGGTGTGGCCATGGGCTGGTACAAGCAGGGGGAGGCGGCGGGCTGGATCGCCGCGGTAGTGGGCAGCATCGTGCTGCTGTTTGTTTACAGTCTGATCAAGAGCAAGTCGTCCGGTCCCTCCGCCTGAGACCTCAAAACCCATGCCCACCGCACTGCAACTGGCTGAAGGCAACGCGGCGCTCACGGCTGCCGTGGTGCGCTGTCGCAAGCTGCTGCACCGCCGCGCCCTGGTGGCCGGGGTTGCCAGCGCCATCCCCGTGCCGGGCATGGACTGGGTGGTGGACGCCGCCATGCTTTCGCGGTTAATTCCGGAGATCAACGAAGCGTTTGGCCTGACGCCCCAACAGATTGAGCAACTGGCGCCCAGCAAACGCGAGCAGGTGCAAATCGCCGTCAGCACCGTGGGCTCGTTTCTGATTGGCAAAATCATCACCAAAGGGCTGGTGCTGCGGGCCGCGCAGGCGGTCGGTGTGCGGCTAACAGCCAAGCAGGCAACCAAATACGTGCCGCTGGCCGGGCAGGCGGTTTCGGCCGTCGTAGGCTATGGCGCGATACGCCTGCTGGGTGAGCAGCACCTGAAAGACTGCGTGCGCGTGGCCCAGATGGTGCAAGGCGGGATAATCTCCCCCCATGAACCCCCTTCTCTCCCGTTTACAGCCCTACCCGTTTGAGCGGCTGCGCCAGCTTTTCTCGACTGTCACCCCCAATCCGGCTTTTAGCGCCATCAGCCTGGGCATGGGCGAGCCCAAACACCCCACGCCCGCCTTTTTGCAACAAGCCATGGTGGATGCGATCACATCCCGGCCCAGCGGGCTGGCGGCTTACCCGGCCACCGCTGGCGAGCTCAAACTGCGCGAAGCCTTCACCGGCTGGCTGCACACCCGCTACCAGCTGGAGGTGAACGCCGCTACGCAGGTGTTGCCGGTGAACGGTTCGCGCGAAGCGCTGTTTGCGCTGGCGCAGACGGTGATCGACCCCCAGGCCCGCCCGACGCCGGGCCGCCCCAAGGCGGGCGACGACCCCTTGGGGGGCAGCGAACCCAACCGAGTGGGGAGCGTGGGGGCAAACAGCCCGGTGGTGGTTTGCCCGAACCCGTTCTACCAAATCTACGAAGGCGCAGCGCTGCTGTCCGGCGCGCAGCCGTATTTCGTGGCGTCAGACCCGAAACGCAACTTTGCGCAGGACTGGGACAGCGTGCCCGACGCCGTCTGGGCCCGCACCCAGCTGCTGTTTGTGTGTTCACCCGGCAACCCCACCGGCGCCGTGATGCCGCTCAGTGAATGGGAAAAACTCTTTGCGTTGAGCGATCGCCATGGTTTCGTGATTGCGTCCGACGAGTGTTACAGCGAAATTTACTTCCGCGACGAACCACCTCTGGGCGGCATGGAAGCCGCCGCCAAACTGGGGCGCAGCGACTTTAAAAACCTCATTTCGCTGACCAGCCTGTCCAAACGCAGCAATGTACCCGGCATGCGCAGTGGCTTCGTGGCGGGTGACGCGGCGCTGATCAAGCAGTTTTTGCTCTACCGCACCTACCACGGCAGCGCCATGAGCCCGGTGGTGCAAAGTGCCAGCATTGCCGCCTGGAACGATGAAATCCACGTGGTGGAAAACCGTCGCATGTACCGCGACAAATTTGCCCAGGTCACACCCATTCTGGCCGACGTGCTGGATGTGGCCCTGCCCGATGCCGCGTTTTACCTGTGGGCCGGTGTGCGGGGAAGCGACACCGAATTCGCGCGCGACCTGCTGGCTCAATACAATGTGACTGTTTTGCCCGGCAGTTATCTCGCACGCGATGCCCACGGCAGCAACCCGGGCGCCGGGCGCATCCGGATGGCGCTGGTGGCTGAAACCGCTGAATGCGTGGAAGCCGCCCGGCGCATCGCCGAATTTGTCAAATCCCGGGCTTGAACCCGAACCTGAATTTCATTGTTTTTTACTGATCCATCCATGACCCAACAACTGCAAAACATCATCGACGCCGCGTGGGAAAACCGCGCCAATATTTCCGTCAAATCAGCGCCCAAAGAAACCGCAGACGCGGTGGAGCACGTTATTGCCGAGCTGAACAAGGGCCGCCTGCGGGTAGCCACCCGCGAGGGCGTGGGCCAGTGGACCACGCACCAGTGGATCAAAAAGGCCGTGTTGCTGAGCTTCCGGCTGCAGGACAACGCCATCATCAAGGCGGGTGATCTGGGGTTTTACGACAAGGTGCAAACCAAGTTTGCGCACCTGGACGAAGCCGCCATCGCTGCAACGGGTGTGCGCGTGGTGCCGCCAGCCGTGGCGCGGCGCGGCAGCTTCATTGGCAAGGGCGCGATTTTGATGCCCTCTTTTGTGAACATCGGTGCCTATGTCGACGAAGGCACGATGGTGGACACGTGGGCCGCTGTAGGCTCCTGCGCACAGATCGGCAAAAATGTGCATTTGAGCGGCGGCGTCGGCATTGGCGGCGTGCTGGAGCCGATGCAGGCCAACCCGACCATCATTGAAGACAACTGCTTCATTGGCGCGCGCTCCGAGGTGGTGGAAGGTGTGATCGTCGAGGAAAACTCGGTGCTGTCCATGGGTGTGTACATCGGCCAGAGCACCAAGATTTATGACCGGGCCACCGGCACGGTCACCTATGGCCGCATTCCAGCTGGTTCCGTCGTGGTGTCGGGCAGCATGCCCAGTGCAGACGGCAAATACAGCCTGTACTGCGTGGTGATCGTCAAGCGCGTGGACGCCCAGACCCGAGCCAAGACCAGCCTGAACGACCTGCTGCGCGATTAGGCCCAACCCAAAATCCATCGTCACGCGAAATCAATCAATTCGAGGAGCACCGGCAATGAGCACCATGGAACGAATCCTGAAGCTGATGGGCGAAAAAAAGGCGTCTGACGTTTATCTGTCAGCCCACTCACCCGCTCTGATCAAGATCAATGGCCAGTGCGTACCTATCAACAGCCAGATGCTACCGCCGGAGGCTCCCCGCAATCTGCTGGCCGAGGTAGTGGCACCGCAACACATTGCCGAGCTGGAAGAAACGGGTGAACTCAACATCGGCTTTCCGCTGGAAGGAGTAGGCCGGTTTCGGGTCAGCGCCATGCGTCAGCGCGGTTCTTATGCCGTGGTTATTCGTTACATACCGCAGGAAATTCCGCCCTTGAGCACGTTATCGGTACCAGCAATTCTGGCTGACCTGATCATGGAAAAGCGTGGATTGCTGCTGATGGTAGGCGCCACAGGAGCAGGTAAAAGCACCACACTGGCAGCAATGATTGATCTGCGCAACGAGATGTCCACAGGGCATATCCTGACCATTGAAGACCCGGTCGAATATCTGTTCAAGAATAAAAAATCTCTGATCAATCAGAGGGAGATCGGATTGGACACACAATCCCTGCAAGTCGCCCTGAAGAATGCTCTTAGACAGGCCCCCGATGTCATCCTGATTGGCGAAATCCGTGATCGTGAGACCATGTCTGCCGCCATTGCTTATGCCCAGTCAGGCCATTTATGTTTGGCCACCATGCACGCCAACAACAGCCATCAAGCCCTGAACCGCATATTGAGCTTTTATCCGGTGGAGGTGCGCCAGACCATGCTGGGAGACCTGTCGTCAGCTCTCAAAGCTGTCGTTTCTCAGCGACTGCTACGCACCACTACAGGAGGCCGCCTGCCCGCTGTCGAAGTGCTGCTGAACACCAAGTTGATATCGGATTTGATTGAAAAAGGAGACTTCTCTGGCGTCAAGGAAGCTGTTGAAAAATCTATGGCTGAGGGTTCACAAACCTTTGAACAGGATATTGCTCGCCTGATTGCTGATGGCACAGTAGATCGCAAGGAGGGCCTCGCACATGCCGATTCCCCAACCAACTTGATGTGGCGACTGCAGAATGACTTTGTCGCCGTAACCAAGGCACCAGAGGTAGAGGAAGAGCGTAATGATGAGCCCTCCTTTACCGAAATTACGCTGGATGTAACCCATTAATGTCCGGCACATTGCGCCTTGCTGAAGAGCTGATTTCCCGTGCCTCCGTCACGCCAAACGATGCCGGCTGTCTTGACATCATCTTGGCCCGCCTCGCTCCACTGGGTTTTGCCTGTGAGTTGATAGAAAGCGGACCGGATGGTGCCAGGGTCAAAAACCTGTGGGCTAAACGTGCGGCCACATCGCGTTCCAGCGTCGCCCGTAACCACCTTTTTGTTTTTGCAGGGCACACCGACGTGGTCCCCACCGGGCCATTGGACCAGTGGAGCAGCGCCCCCTTCGTACCTTCCCACCGAAACGCCCGGCTGTACGGACGAGGCGCGAGCGACATGAAAACCTCTCTGGCAGCATTTGTCGTCGCCACTGAGGAATTTTTAGCCAAAAGCCCGCACACAGCCCTGTCTATCGGCTTCCTGTTGACCAGCGACGAGGAAGGCCCGGCAGTTGACGGCACTGTCATGGTCTGTGAGGCCCTGACACAACGTGGTGAACGCATGGACTACTGCGTCGTAGGCGAACCCACGTCCGTCGAACGCACCGGCGACATGATCAAAAACGGCCGGCGCGGCACCATGAGCGGCAAGCTCACCGTCAAAGGGGTACAGGGCCACATCGCCTACCCGCATCTGGCGAAGAACCCGATTCACCTGGTGGCGCCCGCTCTGACTGAACTGGTGGGGATCGAATGGGACAAGGGCAACGAGTTTTTTCCACCCACGACCTGGCAGGTCAGCAACATCCATGGCGGCACGGGTGCGAGCAACGTGATTCCCGGTGCGGTGGTGATTGATTTCAATTTTCGATTTTCAACTGAATCCACTCCCGAGGGGTTGCAACAACGTCTGCAGAACGTCTTGACCCGCCATAGGCTGGAATTCGATGTGCAATGGGTTATGGGCGGCCTGCCCTTTCTCACGACGCCGGGCACGCTGGTAAACGCTGTTCGGGATGCCATTCGCGCGGAGACTGGTCTGGAAACCCAGCTATCCACCACTGGCGGTACCAGTGACGGCCGGTTCATTGCGCAAATCTGTCCGCAAGTAATCGAACTGGGCCCACCCAACGCGACCATCCACAAAATCGACGAATACGTGGCCGTCGCGGACATTGAGCCGCTGAAAAACATTTACCGCCGCTTGCTGGTCAATCTCAGTCAGGCTGGGGCAGCATGACCGTCATCGAATTGATCGAGTCCGGTGCGGCGCAGTTAACTGAGGCTGGGGTGTCTTTTGGCCACGGCACCACCAATGCATTTGACGAAGCGACCTGGCTGGTGCTGTGGCAGCTGGGCCTGGCACTGGATTCATCGCTGGACGGGCCAGATTCAGTATCAAATCGACCTGTATCCCCCGTCGAACATACCCAAGTAGCTACTCTTTTTATAGCAAGAATAGAAACCCGAAAACCGGCCGCTTACCTGACAAAGGAAGCCTGGTTGCAGGGTGTGCCGTTTTATGTGGACGAGCGAGCCATCGTGCCGCGCAGCCTGATCGCCGAAATGCTGGTCAATGGTGCCATCGACCCGTGGCTGAGCGAAGACACGCATCGCGTGCTGGACTTATGCACCGGCAACGGCAGTCTGGCCATACTCGCGGGCATGGCATTCCCCGACGTGCAGGTGGATGCAACTGACATCTCGGCCGATGCTCTGGCGGTGGCACGCATCAATGTGGACAAACACAACCTGCAGGGCCGCGTCACGTTGCTGACTTCGGATGGTCTGGCTCGCGTGAACGGACCCTACGACCTGATTCTGTGCAACCCCCCTTATGTCAATGCAATGAGCATGGCCGCGCTGCCACAGGAATTCAAGACCGAGCCCGCGCTGGCGCTGGCAGGTGGTGCCGACGGCATGGATTTCGTCCGCCAGTTGCTGCGCAACGTCGCCGTACACATGACTGAGCAAGCTGTTCTGGTGCTGGAAATAGGCAACGAGCGCGCCCATTTTGAAGCGGCATTCCCTTCGCTGGAAGTGGTTTGGCTGGAAACCAGCGCTGGCGAAGACCAGGTTTTGCTGGTGACGCGCGAAGCACTTATTGTTTAGTCTAGAACCCGATGATTACCCTGAAAAACGTTACGCTGCGCCGCAGCGCCAAAGTGCTGCTCGACAGTGCGTCTGTCACCCTGAATCCAGGCGAGAAAGTAGGTCTGGTCGGCCGCAACGGTGCGGGCAAGTCATCGCTGTTTGCGCTGCTCAATGGCAGCCTGCACGAAGACGCAGGTGAGTACTACATTCCGGCCCAGTGGCGCATGGGCCAGGTGGCACAGGACATGCCCGAGACAGACCAAAGCGCTACCGACTTTGTGGTGGAAGGCGACACGGTGCTGCAGGCCGCCCAGGCTGAAGTCACGGCTTCTGAGGCGACCGATGACTACGACCGCATGGCCCACGCCTACATGGCGCTACAGGACGCAGGCGCGCATGATGCACCAGCCCGGGCTCAAGCGTTAATTCTCGGCCTGGGTTTCAAGACCACCGAACTCACTAATCCGGTGAACAGCTTCTCCGGCGGCTGGCGGATGCGCCTGCAACTCGCCCGCGCGCTGATGTGTCCGTCGGATTTGCTGCTGCTGGACGAGCCAACCAACCACCTGGACCTGGACGCACTGGTGTGGCTGGAAGCCTGGCTCAAACGCTACGAAGGCACCATGGTCGTGATCAGCCATGATCGCGAGTTTCTCGATGCGGTGACCAATGTCACGCTGCATATCGACGCGGGCAAGCTGGTGCGCTACGGCGGCAATTACAGCAAGTTTGAAGACATGCGCGCCGAGCAGATGGAGTTGCAGCAAAACGCATTCGCCAAGCAGCAGGACAAGATTGCCCATCTGCAAAAATTCATTGCCCGATTCAAGGCCAAGGCCAGCAAGGCCAAGCAGGCACAAAGCCGCGTCAAGGCGCTGGACCGCATGGAGAAAATTGCTCCACTGCTGGCCGATGCAGATTTCAGTTTCGAGTTCAAGGAACCCGCCAACCTGCCCAACCCGATGCTGTCGATGACGGGTGTCAGTTTTGGCTATCCTGCGCCGGAAAATGCCCCCCAGGGCACACCGCCCACCGTGATTGTGCAAAACGTCAGCCGCTCGGTGCTGGCGGGTCAGCGCATCGGCATTCTGGGCGCCAATGGCCAGGGCAAGTCAACGCTGGTCAAGACCGTGGCCCGCGACCTGCAACCTATTGGTGGCGACGTGACAGAAGGCAAAGGCCTGAACATCGGCTACTTTGCCCAGCAGGAACTGGATGTGCTGCGCCCGGCGGACACACCGCTGGAACACATGATCCGCCTGGTCAAGGAAATGACGGCCGCCGGCAAGATCGCCGGCCAGGCCACACGCGAGCAGGACCTGCGCAGCTTTCTAGGCACCTTCAACTTTGGCGGCGACATGGTCAAGCAGGCTGTGGGCAGCATGAGTGGCGGTGAAAAAGCACGCCTGGTGCTGTGCATGATCGTCTGGCAGCGCCCTAACCTGCTGCTACTGGACGAGCCCACCAATCACCTGGATCTGGCGACCCGCGAAGCACTCGCGATGGCACTCAATGAGTTTGAAGGCACCGTGATGCTGGTGAGCCACGATCGCGCCCTGCTCCGCTCGGTGTGTGACGAGTTCTGGATGGTCTCTCGCGGCGGTGTGGCCCCATTTGATGGCGACCTGGACGACTACCAGCGTTATCTGCTGGACGAAGCCAAACGTCAGCGCGAGGAAATCAAGGAGGCATCCAGCAAACAGGCCAAAGCTGAAGCCAAAGCCACCAAGGATGCTGCCGCAATCGGCAAAAGTATCAGCAAAACCAGGAGCTCACCTGCGCAGCGTGAACTGACGCAGATTGAAGAGCGCATGAAAACCTTGAATGCAGAAGGGGCCGCGCTGGAAAGCCGCCTCTCAGCGGCCACCCTGCCTGCTGAAATTGCCGACATGGGGAAACGCCTTAAGCAGGTCAACGACGAGTTGCAAACCCTGGAAGAAAAGTGGCTGGCCCTGTCTAGCGAACTGGAAAGCCTGTCAGCCTGAACTAGGGTGCAAAAGGCATTGGCTCAGCCTTGGAGTTTTACTGCTCAAGAAACCGCTGCGCATCCAAAGCAGCCATGCAGCCCGTTCCCGCACTGGTAATGGCCTGACGGTAAATGTGATCCTGCACATCACCAGCGGCAAACACACCCGGCAC
>JBJOPS010000047.1:0-88400 GCA_046050465.1 Pseudomonadota bacterium
CTGGGCCGCTGGCCGCACGAAGACGGCCCGATCTACCGCTTTGTGCTCTCCAATGACAAGGGCGACGACCCGTACACGCTGATGGAGCGCCACGGCCATGTGCCGCTGCCGCCCTACATCACGCACAGCGATTCGCCCGACGACGTAAAGCGCTACCAGACGGTGTTTGCAAAGAACCCGGGCGCCGTCGCCGCACCCACGGCTGCACTGCACTTTGACGACGCGCTGTTTGCGCAGTTCGACGCGATGGGCGTGCAGCGCGCGCATGTGACGCTGCACGTGGGCGCGGGCACCTTCCAGCCGGTGAAGACCGAGAACCTGGCCGAGCACCATATGCACAGCGAGTGGTACGACGTGCCGCTGGCAACCCGGCAGGCGATTGCGGACTGCCGCGCACGCGGGGGCAAGGTGATTGCGGTGGGGACAACGACGGTGCGCACGCTGGAGTCGTGGGCGCAGACAGGCCAGACATCGGGTGACACACGCATCTTCATCACACCAGGGTTTGAGTTCAAACAGGTGGACCGGTTGATCACCAACTTTCACCTGCCCAAATCCAGCCTGATGATGCTGGTGAGCGCGTTTGCAGGCTACGAGCACATCATGGCGCTGTATGCCCACGCCATTCGGGAGCGGTACCGGTTTTTCAGTTATGGCGATGCGATGTTGCTGACGAAAGAGGGTTGAACAAGCAACCGCCAGCCAGCTCTGTCAATCCAGCGCCAGATACACCCGGTCACCGTCGATCTTCACCGGCCAGGTCTTGAGCGGCTCGGTGGCGGGCGCACAGGTGGGCTGGCCGGTACGCAAGTCAAATCGCCCCTGGTGAAACGGGCACTCAATCTCCAGGCCTTCAATAAACCCGTCGCACAGCCGGGCGTTGCCGTGGGTGCACAGGTTGTCGGTGGCATAAACCACGCCGTCAACGCTGTAAAGCGCAATGTCCCGGCCAGCGGGGGTGACGGCAATACCTGCACCGTCAAACAGGTCAGTCAGGGCAGCAACGTCAGTCCAGTGGGTCGTCATGGCGGGAAGGCTTTCAGATGGGGTAAATGATGGCGTTAGGAATCATTTCGCTGTCAAAAATGCACAAGCGTTGCGCAAATTTGAGGCCTTGCGGTGTGCGCACAATCGTGTCGATGTAACGGCCCACGTTGAACACCGTGCTGGGGCCATCGAGTTTGGTGCGAAACACCGCGTAATTGGCCTCGCACTGAATGCCTGACGCATCGACGCGGTGAATCACCGGCAT
Source organism: Pseudomonadota bacterium (assembly GCA_046050465.1). Classification (GTDB taxonomy): domain Bacteria; phylum Pseudomonadota; class Gammaproteobacteria; order Burkholderiales; family Burkholderiaceae_C; genus Egaibacter. The sequence continues at coordinate 1,253 of JBJOPS010000047.1, forward strand.
GCCGACCACGTGGCGCTGGTAATAGGAGTCGTGAAACAGGGTCTCTCGAATGCCGTAAACCCGATCGCGCAACATGGCTTTGCTCTCGAAAGACAGGGTGGCCAGAGGCAGGCCACGGTCAAAGTTCTCGCGCGGCTGGAGTTTGTAAATGCAGTCATCGGTGAAGAACTCGGGCCACAGGTCCCACTGGCCGCTGTCCAACGCACTGGCGTAGTCGGCATGGAGCTGGGTCAGGGCCAGCCAGGTGTCAAAGTCAACTCGGGAAGTCACGTTCGGGCCTTCCATGGTCAGGCCTCCATCACTTTGCGCCAGTAAGCGTACATGCCGCGAATCAGCGTCTCGGTCACCATGTGGTCGGTGTCCCCCACTTCGCGCCCGCCCAGCTCGGCCAATGCGCGGTGAAACGGTTTTTGCGTAAAGCCCTGCTGCGAGAATTCAATCACCTCGCCGTCATCTGCGCTCACAAACCCCGCCGGGCCAAACAGGTTGGCCTGGCGCAGGCGGCGTTGCGTCATCTCAGGGGTGTCGTCTTCAAAACCGAAATGGGTCCAGACAAAATCAAAGGCTCCGTGGCCATCGGGCTGAATCTGGCGGGTGGACACACTGTTGACCTGCTGCTGAAAAATCACGCTGGGAAACAGCGTCATCATCACGGCGGTAGGGCCATTCCACCAGGCCTCGGGCACGATGTCCAGAAAACGCGGGTCTTCAAGCGCCATCTTGTCCTTGAAGCTGCTGACCTGCGTGACCTGGGCCGCAGCACCGCTGGCCTGACCGCTGCTGCCACGGGTTGAGATCATGGCCGCATGGCGGTGGTGGGCATCCATGCGCAGCTCCGATTTGTTGTCGGCCCGCCAGAGGCCAAAGGTCACAAACCAGGTGTGCAGCAGGCCGGGGTGGTAGGGGTCCTTGATGTTCTCCTGCATCAGCTTCCAGTTGCCTGGAATGCGCTGGCGGTTGTAGCCCAGCAGCGTGAGCTTGCGGCCGTTGAAGAGCCGGTCAAAGTAGGCCAGGATGACAGGCCCCATGAATTCTTCCAGCGACTCGACATCAGGGTCGAATGACGCAAACACCACGCCGCCGCGCGTGGCTACTTTAAGCTGCTTCAGCCCATGGTCTTTAAGGGCAAAGTCGGCAGGCATGCCGCCGTTGACCTTGCCGTCTTGCCGCACGCCCCGCCTGAAGGGTACGCCCTGCAAATCGCCCTGCAGCGTGTAGCTCCACTGGTGGTAGGGACAAACAAACTCTTTCTTGTTGCCATGGCGCTCACGGCAAAACTGCATGCCCCGGTGCGCGCAGACGTTTTCCACCACATGGATGGCGCCCTCGGCACTGCGGGTCATGATGACCGAGCGCTCACCCACCACGGTGCGCTTGAAGTCGCCCGGCTTGGGAATCTCAACCTCAAGGCCCACGTAGCTCCAGTGCGCGCGGTAGAAAAACCGCTCCAGCTCTTTCTGGTGCAGTTGCGCGTCGGTATAGATGGCAAACGGGATGCGGCTGGTGCCAGCCTCCCAATGCAGGTCGGCGGCGGGGTTGGCAGGCGGGGCATGACTTACAGGGGCCGGGTTCATGGTGGGTCTCCTTGTTCTTTCTTGGCCCACATCATGGCCAACACCCCATTATTCGTAAATGCATCTATTTGCATAATGTGTATTCACCAAAGAAATATTGTCAAAACCATAACGAGCACCATGAAGTTGTCCCAGATCGACCTGAACCTGCTGCTGGTGTTTCACCAACTGCTGATCGACCGACGTGTGTCCACAGCGGCCACTTCCCTGGGCTTGAGCCAGCCCGCCGCCAGCAATGCATTGCGCCGTCTGCGCCAATTGCTCGGCGACGCGCTGTTTCTGCGCACCCCCCATGGCATGGAGCCCACGCCGTATGCGCTGCAACTGGCCGAGCCGGTGGCGCTGGCGCTGGGCACCCTGCACACGGCCCTGAACGAACGCGCCTCGTTCGACCCCGCCACCAGCAGCCGTGCCTTCACGTTGGCCATGACCGACGTGGGCGAAATTTATTTTCTGCCCGTGCTGATGGACGCTTTGGCCCGCACCGCGCCCGGTGTGACCCTGCGCGCCGTGTCGGTCACAGACCCTGCGCTGAAAGACCACATGGCCTCCGGCCAGGTGGACCTGGCGCTAGGCCTGTTGCCACAACTCCAGGCCGGGTTTTTCCAGCAGGTGCTGTTTCATCAGCCTTATGTTTGCCTGATGCGCAATGGCCACGCACTGGCAGCCGGCCCCTCATTGAGCCTCGCAGATTTCAAGGCAGCCGACCATGTGCAAGTGGAGTCGGCAGGCACAGGCCACAGCCGGGTAGACGAAGCCTTGCAGCGCCACGGGCTCACCCGGCGCATTCGTCTGACACTGCCGCACTTTGTGGCGCTGGGGCAGGTGCTGGCCAGCACCGACCTGATTGCCACCGTGCCCGAACGTTACGCGCAGCGCGCCGTGCAGCCGTTTGGGCTGACCACGCGGCCCCTGCCTGTTGCACTGCCCGGGTCGGCCATTCACCAGTTCTGGCACGCCCGTTTGCAACGCGACCCTGGTTGCCAGTGGCTGCGCGCTCTGGTAGCCAGCACCTTTGGTGCAGAGGGCTCCTAAAATCGGTACTTGCCCGCCCGGGCCACCACACAATCGCGCCATGCTGAAATTTGACATCCTCAAGACCGACCCCGCCACAGTATCCAGCGAAGGCGCTTATCTGGGCACCCACGCCCGCCGTGGCCGCCTGACGCTGAACCACGGCGTGGTGGAGACACCCATCTTCATGCCCGTCGGCACCTACGGCACGGTGAAAGGTGTCACACCGCAAAGCCTGGGCGACATGGGCGCGCAGATCATTCTGGGAAACACATTCCACTTGTGGATGCGCCCGGGGCTGGATGTGATGCAGAGTTTTGGTGGCCTGCACCAGTTTGAAAAATGGGACAAACCCATCCTCACCGACAGCGGTGGTTTTCAGGTGTGGAGCCTGGGCGCCATGCGCAAGATCACCGAGGAAGGTGTGCACTTCTCCAGCCCGGTGAATGGTGACAAGCTGTTCATGTCGCCCGAAGTCAGCATGCAGATTCAAACCACGCTGAACTCAGACATCGTGATGCAGCTGGATGAATGCACGCCTTACCTGTCGGTCGAGCCCAAAACCAAGGGCCAGATCACCACCGAGCGCGAGGCCCGGCATTCCATGGAAATGAGCATCCGCTGGGCCAGACGCAGCAAGGCCGAGTTTGCCCGGCTAGAAAATCCCAACGCGCTGTTTGGCATTGTTCAGGGGGGCATGTTCGAGCACCTGCGCCAGGAGTCGCTGGAGCAGCTGGTGGAGATGGATTTCCCCGGCTACGCCGTGGGTGGGGTGAGCGTGGGCGAGCCCAAAGACGAGATGCTGCACATCATGGCGCACACGCCACACCGCCTGCCCGCGAACAAGCCGCGTTACCTGATGGGTGTGGGCACGCCGGAAGATCTGGTGGAAGGCGTGGCACAGGGCGTGGACATGTTCGATTGCGTGATGCCCACGCGCAATGCGCGCAACGGCACGCTGTTCACGCGTTATGGGGACCTGAAAATCCGCAACGCACGGCACAAGGCCGATGCGCATCCGCTGGACGTGACCTGCACTTGTTATGCCTGCGCAGGAAGCTCAGGCGTGTCGTATGCGGACGGTGGGCGGGATGGTTTCAGCCGCGCTTACCAGCATCATCTGGACCGCTGCGGCGAAATGCTGGGGCCCATGCTGACCAGCGTGCACAACCTGCACTACTACCTGAACCTGATGCGCGAGGTACGCGAGGCGCTGGATGCGGGCAAGTTTGGCGCGTTCCGGCAGCAATTCAAGGCTGAGCGGACGCGCGGGGTGTAGGAATCACCAACACGGCAAACTCAAATTGCTACACAATTGATAGCTTGACAAGTCCATTCCACATGGGCCAGCGGTCATTTTCACCAACTATTTTCCAAGAACCTTCGCCACAGGGTGGTGGCGAAGCCTGAAGGCATCCGGCATGCCCGAGCCCAGCAAGGGCCGCAGGTAGAGCCTGAACGCGTCAGTCACATCCGTGCCACTGGCCGTGATGAATTCGTCTTCCATCACACGCGTTTTGCCAGCCACGGCCACCAGCGGCAGCAGCTCGTAGTCCACCGAATAGAACCCCGTGCGCTTGATGGCGACGGAGCCATCCTGCTTGCCCCACATCGCAAACTGCACGGCTTTTTCACCCACCTCGCGCGCTTCGCGCTGGTCCACATCCGACACGCAACCGATGAACGAGCGCTGCAGGTAGCCAAAGGTATCGCCCCGCACGCGTTTGATGCCGAGTTTGGACTTGATCTCTTCGCACAACAAGTCGGCCAAGGCGCCCGTGCCGGATAACTGCACATTGCCATGCGCATCGTGCTCCAGTTCCTTGGCGAGCAGGCTCAGCACCGGCGTGCCGCTGGCATCGTGAATGCCTTCGGACACGGCAATCACACATCGACCATAGCGCTCATAGGTGGCTTTCACATCGGCCAGGAATGTTTCCAGCACAAAGGTGCGCTCTGGCAGGTAAATCAGGTGCGGGCCATCTTCCGGAAACTTTTTGCCCAGAGCCGAGGCTGCCGTCAAAAAACCTGCGTGGCGCCCCATCACCACGCCCACATAGACGCCGGGCAGGGCCGCGTTGTCCAGATTGGCACCTGCAAAAGCCTGCGCCACAAAACGCGCCGCGGACGGAAAGCCCGGCGTGTGGTCATTACCGACCAAATCGTTGTCAATTGTTTTGGGGATGTGGATGCTGCGCAGTGGGTAACCGGCCTTTTGCGCCTCCAGGCTCACGATGCGCACCGTGTCTGAAGAATCGTTGCCGCCAATGTAAAAAAAGTGCTCAATCTGGTGCGCCTGCAGCACCTTGAAGATCTCTTTGCAATAGGCCACATCGGGCTTGTCGCGCGTGGAGCCTAACGCGCTGGACGGTGTGTTGGCCACCAGCTCCAGGTTATGGCTGGTCTCCTGCGTGAGGTCCAGAAAGTCTTCGTTGACGATGCCGCGCACGCCATGGCGGGCGCCGTAAATGTGTTCGACTTGCGTGAAACGACGCGCTTCCAGCGCCACGCCCACCAGCGACTGGTTGATGACGGCGGTGGGGCCGCCGCCCTGGGCGACAAGAATTTTTCCGGATGCCATTCACTATCTCCTGGTTGGGGGCAATCAGCAAACCAGGCTGAGCCATGCAGTGGGATTGTGCCTTTGATGCGGCCCGCCTGTCACGCCAACATCCTACAATCCAGCCATGTGCTACTCACCGGTGTTCTATCTCTACTACTGTGCATTGACCAGTTACGGCTGAGGCTTGATCGGGTTTTGTTTTGGCATGCGCGCATGCCAGCCTCCTTTCAATCTGCATCACTGTGGAGAACACCATGCAAAACGTCATTTTTCTGGCATTGGCCATTGCGGCCGAGATCGTCGCCACTTCTTCGCTTAAAACATCCTACGGCTTCACGCGGCTGTGGCCCTCCATGCTGACCATCGTGGCCTACGGGGTGGCTTTTTACCTGCTGTCCCAAACCCTCAAACGCATGGAAATTGGCGTGGTCTACGCCATCTGGTCCGGCGCCGGCACCGCGGCGATGGCGCTGGTGGGTTACTGGTTTTTTCAGGAAAGCATGAGCGCTGTGAAGGCCGTATCGATCACCCTGATCGTGCTGGGTGTCATCGGGCTCAATCTGGGGGACCTGGTCACGGGCGGCAGGATGTAGCCGGCTGCAATACCGGACGCCTACGAAGCACGTAGTCGATGCCATACCAGCACCTGTCGGTGGCCAAGGCCGTCAATCTCCCGGATTACGAAGTCAATTCTGATACACCCGGTTATTCCAGAGCAAGGCCTGATTTGAAGGCAATATTTCAGCCCTCTGCTAGCGCCAGCAAAGCCAATACGCGAGCCCGCAACAACTTCGGCTGGACACTGCCTGCTGACATTGCTTCGCCTACGCTTAGGCCTACCCGGTTAAAAATGCCTCGCCGAAATGGTCGGACCATGGCGCCCCCTTTTTCCACCCGGCTGAAAAAAGAGCCCCACAGGTTGCTCAACGCCATCGGGACAACGGGCACGCTCAAACCCTGCTGGCTGGTGTGCTCCAGAATTTTCATGATGCCGCCCTTGAACTCCTGCAACGTGCCGTCACGGGTGATATTGCCCTCAGGAAAAATGGCGAGCAGATCACCGTCGCTGAGAACTTTGGCAGCCGCATCAAACGCCGCCTCGTAGGCGACCGGGTCTTCAGCACGTGGGGCAATGGGAATCGCCTTGGCCAGCCGGAACAGCCAGCCCAGCACCGGCACCTGAAAGATGCGATGGTCCATGATGAAGTAAATAGGCCGCGGGCTGGCGGCCATCAACAACACGGCATCCACAAAACTCACGTGATTGCAGGCCAGAATGGCCGCACCCTTGGCAGGAATGTGCTCATCGCCTGAAATCTTGAACCGGTACACAAAATGCGACAACACCCAGGCCACAAACCGCAACAGGTACTCAGGCACCAGCATGAAGATGTAAAACGCCACGACCGCATTGGCCAGACCGGTGAACAGAAATATCTGCGGGATGGTGAACCCACTCTTGAGCAACAGCCCGGCAATGATGGAACTGGCAATCATGAACAACGCATTCAGGATGTTGTTGGCCGCAATGATGCGTGCGCGATGCGTAGGCTGGCTGCGCAGCTGAATCAGGGCATACATGGGCACGCTGTACAGGCCCGCAAACAGGCTGAGCAACGCCAGGTCAGCCATCACGCGCAAGTGCGCGGGCTGCGCCAGAAAGGCACCCAGACTCATCACCTCGGACGACGGCAAACCTCTGGATGCAAAGTACAGGTCAATGGCAAACACACTCATGCCGATCGCGCCCAGTGGCACCAGACCAATCTCGACCTGGCGACGGCTCAGCACCTCACACAACAACGAGCCCGTGCCGATGCCGATGGAAAACACCACCAGCAGTGCTGAAGCCACTTGCTCATTACCGTGCAGCACATCTTTGGCCAGGCTGGGAAACTGGCTCAGAAACACAGCGCCAAAAAACCACATCCAGCTGATGCCGAGCAGCGACCGGAACACCACCAGATTGCCGTGCGCTAATCTGAGGTTACGCCAGGTTTCTGACACCGGGTTCCAGTTGATCTTGAGGCCAGGGTCGGTAGCAGCAGGTGCAGACGGAATATAGCCAGCCACCACGCGCCCGGCCAAAGCCAGCACAACGCATGCAATGGCCACGTCACGATGTCCCGTGCCCGGAATAGCCACCAGCAAGCCACCAACGATGTTTCCCAGCAAGATGGCAACGAACGTGCCCATCTCCACCATGCCGTTGCCGCCCGTCAGCTCACGCTCGGACAACACCTGTGGCAGATAGGCAAATTTCACCGGGCCAAACAGCGTGGAGTGCAGGCCCATGAGAAAGGTGCACCCCAACAGCACAGGAACGCTGTCGCTCAGGAAACCCCAGGCGGCCAGCAACATGATGACCACTTCCAGGTTTTTGACGAAACGGATCATGGCCGTCTTGTCGTACTTGTCAGTGAGTTGGCCACTGGTCGCACTGAACAGCAAAAACGGCAGGATGAACAGCGCGCCAATCACCAGCCCGGCCATGGCGGGTGGAAGCCAGCTCACGCTGAGCTGATAGGTCACCATCACCGTAAACGCAAACTTGAACAGGTTGTCATTCGCGGCGCCGGAAAACTGCGTCCAGAAGAACGGGGCGAAACGGCGTTGTTGCAGCAGGGCAAACTGGTTGGGATTAACGTCTGAGTTGCTTGTCTGTAGTTTCATTTCTATGGTCAATAGGGCTGCAGCGCTCATTCTATGGACGTAAGTAGCTATCCAAAATATAGTGACCGCTTGTTAGAACAGCAGAATTTCACACGCCGTACTTGTCCCACAAAGCATTGCTAAACCGGGTTGCCACCAGTTTTTTGCGTAGTGCTCGCAGTGCTCCCGCCTGAGGATATGCGGCATCAAACTGCTGCTGGGTGGCGTGCAATTGATAGGGCAAATAGTACGTGCCACCATGCAGTAATGCCAAAGCCACCATGGCACGGGTCCAATCGGCCACGGCTTGCTGAGCTGCAGGAGCCACCCGTTGCTTATAGTAAACAACGAACGAAAACACGTCCTCACGCGCCCAAGTCATCAAGGTATGGCGGTCTGCGGGCGCATGGCGGATCGAAACGTTTAAGGTTCCCGTCTTGGTTTGTCGCATCAGCACAGCCATCTGTCGCGCAAACCCTGCAAATTGGGTTTCGGGAATGAAATACTCTTGCAACACATAGGTAGCGATAGCTCGCGTAGCGGGCTCCAACTCGGCCACATCGCGACTGGCTTCGTAGTTACGCCACACAACGGCAGGCTGGTCTTGCAAAGGATCCACCAGTTTGCGACGCAATGCATCGCCGCCGGGTAACTCGGTCATAGCCCAGATAGCGGCTTTTTCCTTGAGGTAGTAGGCATGGTGGCCCCGCAAGCGAGCAGGCTGTGTCACCGCCTTGTCAGTGCGCCGCCAAGTCACGCAATGCGGATTGTCGAAATCAGGGGGTTGCAAATCTGCGTTGTGCAATAAAGCAGCAGGGTCACGGGCCACCATCTGTTTAAACCACGCCGGGTAATCCATTAGTGCTACCCGCTCGGTACGACTCTCGATGGCAAAGTTGTCATCCAGCATCAACTCCACTTCCGTGACAATACCCAATCCACCGTAGCCCCCGATAGCCGCAAAAAAGAGCTCTGAATTCTGCTGTGACGAAGCTTCCAGTATTTCGCCATCGGGTAATGCTAATTGCAGCGCACGCACACTTGAAGCAATAGGCCCATGCCCTACGTAGCGCCCATGACAGTTAACCGACACTGAGCCGCCGACGGTGAAGTTGGCATAGCTCTGCATAGTGCGCACCGCCAAACCATAAGGGTCAATCAGCGTTTGCAAGTCACGCCACCGCATTCCCGCCTGCACCCTGACTACTTTACGTACAGGGTCTATAAACAGCAACTGATGCATGGCACGCATATCCAGTTGCATGCCTCCTGCGACCGCTGTTTGCCCACCCATGCTGAAGCGCCCACCTCCCACACTGACCTGGCCCGGCCAACGCCGCAGCGATTGGCGTATGTCATCCGCGTTGCGCACCGCCACAATCCGCGCAGTGGGCATCGAATACAGATGCGTAACGTTGCACACGGTTAATGGATCCACGGGGCAGGTTGCACCCACTTCAGTTACGGCGGCGACCGCGCCGGTGGCCACGGTGCCAAGGAAGGCTCTGCGATTGGAATCAGAGACTGAATGTGTCACGACGGCCTCTTTTCAAATCTTCGAATGGAACTCAGGCAGACACCCACGCGTCCTATGCAACATTGTGCACAGCTTCCGACTGCCGCATCGCAACCACTACAGGCCAGGCCACCAGCGCGGCAACCACGTGTTTCAAACTGTGGCCAGAAACCAACTCGGCGGTCACGTCGAACATCAGATGATCACCCAGTTCCAGCAGCTTGGCCACGGCATACACCACCACCACGGCACCCAGGTGAATGCCCCATGCGCCGGGGACCGCCTTCCACCGGGCCAGCAACAGCATCAGCAGCAAACCACCGACCTGCAGCACCACCCATGGCAACAAATTGCCCGACGCAGCCCAGACCTTCACCGCGAGAGACCCCAACAACAACACAACACCTGCTGTTGCCATACCAGCCCTGGCGCTGACACGATCTACTGCCGCCAAGCCCAGCAATCCAGCAAATGCCACCACCATGCCGAGCCGGTCCACCAGCAGACTGGCGTTGTCTGGCCGCCCGTGGTAGTAACCGGAACACAGTGCCGTAATAATCAGTCCGGCAAAGAACAGTGCGGCTAAAGACTGCTGCCATTTGGTACCCGGGCCGACGTATTGGCGCTGCAGTGTCAACAGCCCCCAGATACCGCCCATGGCAAACGGCACATTGCTCAGTACGTCCATGGCATAGGGCAAACCACCCCAGGCGCGCTGGTCAGCAAAGGCGTGGTAATGCACATGCTGTACCACAGCAGGGCCCAGACAGGCGCTCAGAACGGTGAGGGCAAGCGTCAGCAGCAAACCAACTTCCGGACGGGTCAGAGGTATTTTCACGAAAGGCTCCTTTCAGGGTGATACGGCAGAAGTAATGACGCCAGTGTGCGCTGCCGTCTCCGTTAAATACTTCAATATTCGATACAAACATGGAAATAAATACTACAGGTATCGATAATCGATACCTATGAGCACCACTGCAGACCTTGTCGTAGCCCTTAAGAAAGAACTCAAAGCCGCGCAGATGACCTACGCCGATCTGGCCACTGCGCTCGGCATGGCTGAGTCCAGTGTCAAGCGCATGCTGGCCAAAGGCGACATGCCGCTGTCACGCATCGATGCCATCTGCCGGGCTTTGAAGCTGGACTTTGCTGACCTGGCACGCCGTGTTGCAGACGCCCAGCCCTTGCTGGCTCAACTCACACAAGAACAGGAATGCGCCGTGGTGGCTGACAAGAAGCTGCTGCTGGTAGCGATTTGTGTGCTAAGCCAATGGACACTGGAGCAGATCGTGGCGAGCTACCGGCTCAGCGAGGCCGAGGGCATCAAATACCTGACGCAACTGGACCGAATCGGCATCATCGAGCTGCGCCCACTCAACCGCTATCGCCTGAAACTGGCAAAGACGTTTCGATGGCGACCGCACGGCCCGGTGATGGGCTACTTTCGCGAGAACGCGCTGCTCGACTATTTTTCAGGCGGGTTTGACGGCGCAGGTGAAGGTCTGCTGCTGGTGCACGGCTCGGTGAGTCGCAGTCTGGCGCCGTCCTTCATGGAACGCATGCAGCGTGTGGCGCAAGACTTTGCCCAGCAGCATCTGGCAGACCAGAAGCTGCCGGACAAAGAGCGTGAGGGCTACACCCTGCTGCTGGGCATGCGCAGCTGGGAGTTTGAAGCGTTCACCGCGTTGCGCCGGTAGCCCGGCGCAACGACTATTTCCTTCAGGAACGAGGCTTGGTATTTTCGGGGTCGTACAAGGCCCCATAACCGACCGCTTCGACCTTGACCGGATAGACATCGTCAAAGTACTGAATCTGCAGCGTGCGCCCGACTTGGCAGTATTCATAGGGCAGATAGGCCAGAGCAATGTTTTTGCCGATGGTAGGCCCAAAGGCGATGCTGGTGGTATAGGAGCGGCGGCCTTGCGCGTCGATCAACGTGGCGCCGGTTGCCGGGTCCATCACCGGCAGATTGCCCAGGGGATAACGCGCCACGCCCGTGCTATCGATGTTGGTGGTCATGACCAGGGTACAGAGGATGGCGGGCTGGTTTTCGCGTTCACGGAATTTCAGGTGGGCTTCCTTGCCGTGGAAATCGGCAGCCTTCACCTTGGGGCGGGCCAGGTCGCATTCGAACAGGTTGTATTCGGTCAGCAGATCGGCGTTTTGCAGGCGCAGGCTCTTCTCCATACGGCGGCTGTTGGCATAGGTTTCCACACCCACTGGGGTCACGCCCAGGGCATACAGTGCATCCCACAGGGCCAGGCCGTCTTCATACTTGAAGTGCAGCTCCCAGCCTTGTTCGCCCACATACGAAATGTGGAAAGCCAGCACCGGCACACCCTTGATTTTCAGTTCGCGCAAAGCCGCAAAAGGGAAGTTCTCGTTCGACCAGGCCTCGGGCTCGTCGGCAACTTGTCGGATGGTGGCGCGGGCGTTGGGCCCCCAAAGCCCCAGGCAACCGTATTGCGTGGTGGTGTCTGTCACCGTCACGTTGGCACCGCGGTCCTGGGCCATGCGGCGTATCCAGGTCAGGTCGCGGTGGCCGGCATCGGCACCGTCGACCACGCGGTAGTGGTCCTGGCCCAGACGCAGCACCGTCAGATCGGCGCGCACACCACCCTTGCCGTCCAGGAAGTGGGTGTAGATGCCTTTGCCGACCGGGGTGTCGCCACCCACCTTGGCCACGCAGATGTATTCCAGCAAGTCCGCAGCATCCGGGCCGACCACATCGATCTCGGCGAAGTGCGAGACGTTGATCATGCCCACGTCTTCCGACATCTTGAGATGTTCGGCATTCGACACGCGCCAGAAGTGGCGGTTGTCCCACTCGTTGGCACGTACCGGCACCTTGTCGCCGTAGACGGCCAGCAGGTGCTCGTTGCTGGCATAACCATGCGCGCGCTCCCAGCCCGAGAGCTCCATGAAGTAGGCGCCTAGCGCTTTTTCGCGCTCGTAGAACGGGCTCTTGAAGATGCCGCGCCCGGCGCTGTAGGGCTCGCGGTTGTGCACCGGCGGGTTGTAGATCTTGAAGGCACCTTCATAGCAGCGGTCGTGGATGTATTTCTCGTCCTGCTGGTACGGATAGATGCGGGCTACGTCGATGCGGGCATGGTCCAGATGGGTGTAGCCATCGGTCATCCAGTCGGCCACCAGCTTGCCCACACCGGGCGCGTCTTTCACCCACACCGCCTCGGCGTACCACAGGCCGCGCACTTTGGATGACTCACCGATCGAGGGGTTGCCATCGGTGGTTACCTGCAACAGGCCGTTGAAGGAGTATTTCTCGTCATAGCCCAGCTCGGCCAGGATGGGCGTGAGCTCCATCGCCCGCTCCAGCGGCGCCATGATCTGGTCCAGCTCCAGATCGCGCTGCGAAGGGGACAGGCGCGCTTCTTCCTTTTCGAGCAAATCGCGCGGGTGGCACATGCGCGGGTTTTTCTCTTCGTAATAACCCCATTCGATCTGACCGCCTTCGGGCGTTTTGGGGTCGCCCGTGTCGCGCAGATAAGCTGAGTTGCCCTGGTCACGCAGCAATGGGTAGCCGATGTCTTTGCCGGTACCGGCAAATTCCAGATAAGGCTTGAAAAACGTGAGAGGGTGGTCTACCGGCATGATCGGCAAGTCTTCGCCCGCCATGCCCGCGATCAGGCGTCCCCACAAACCGGCGCACACCACGACGTGATCTGCGGCAATATAGCCTTTGGTGGTTTCCACGCCCTGAATACGGCCGTTCTCGATGCGCAGTCCGGTACACGCCGTATTGGCAAAAGAAAGCAATTTGCCCGAGGCCAAGGCGGCGTCGACCAGCTCGCCTGCCACCATTTGCGAACGCGGCTTCACCAGGCCCGCATCGGGGTCCCACAAGGCGCCCTGGATCATGTCCTCTTCCAGCAGGGGGAATTTGGCTTTGGCTTCTGCGGGCGTGATCATCTCCACCCGGTTGCCAAAGGCCTTGCCCGAGGCCACGCGGCGCTTGAGCTCCAGCATGCGCTCATCATCGCCTACCCGGGCCACCTCAATACCCCCTATGCGTTCATAGCGGCCCAGCCGGTCGTAAAAGTCGATGCTGTATTTGGTGGTGAAAATCGTCATCTGATCGTGCATCGTGTTGAAGCAAAAATCAGAGGCGTGCGCCGTCGAGCCGATATCGGTGGGAATGGCTGATTTGTCGATTCCGACAATATGGTCCCAGCCACGTTCGATCAGGTGATGCACCACCGAGGCGCCGACGATGCCGCCTTGGCCAATGATGACAACTTTGGCTCGTTCAGGAAATTTGGCCATTTATCGCTTGCTCCCAGGGGAATTGGAAATTGAGCCTCAAGGCAACGTGGAAAAGTGTATTCAACCCAGAGGCGTGTGACGCTCCAAACGCGACTGTCGCTTGCGGAATCACGTCAGGGGATTCGCGGAGGCTCAAATACCCCGTTTTATGAAGCCAAATTGGCCTCTAGTCCCCGTATTATATGCATGGATAGCTATTAAAAATATAGCAAAATACGTGGCGATGTTAATGCCTGCCAGCAAACGCCCGCATGTGAAACGCCGCGTGTTCAGGCTCGTAGGTGTGATCGCGTCCAACCGGACAGGCACGGCGCGCCCGACAGCCGGACTGCATGCAATCACCCCCGTCAGATGAGTGCAGGTGAGCGGCGCAAGCGTCCAGTTGATAGGCTGTGCCGGTGAAGGCTTGTACCGGGCAGGCGCTCAGGCAGGGCTGGCCGTTGCAGGTCAGGCACAGATCAGGTCGTGCCATGGCCGGGACGTGGGTGAAGGCGGGCAGGTCATCCGGCAGCACGGCAGGCAGGGCCAGCGCAAACCGGTAAGCGTGCCACAACCCAAACTCGGGATGAATGCGCAGCATCAGCGGGCTGGTCTGCAGGGGTTGCGCACGTGTGGCCCACCGCTGAAACGGGTGATACGGTGGCCCGTCAAACGGGAACAATGCCATGCCACCCCACTGCCTAGCCAACTCGCTGCCAATCGCCTGGCTCCATCGATCCAGTGGATCGGGCTGGCCATCCTGATAGAAAGACGAGGCTTTGAAGAGCGGCCAGAAGTCTGAACCCGTCACGCCAACCATCCACACTACCGCTGCAGTTTGCCCGCCGGGCAGGGAGGGAAGGGCATCTTCCACGCCGGGCAGCCAGCCTCCACGCAGCCGCAGCCCGTGCACCGACAGCGCTGCCACCAGTTGGGCTCTTGACGGAACGGATGTGGTGGATGCCGATGGCGTCATGCATGCCCTCCATAACGCTTGATAACGGGTGCGCCGGAGGCCGTAGCCGTTACGCGGGCTTCGAAGAACATGTTGCCGTCAATGTCATTGTTGACGTTGTTGTCTTCCTGACTGAACTCGACATTAACGCTGGCTGCGCCCGCCTGCACGGCACGGGTAGTGGCCTCCTGGCCTGCCAGATCCTGCGCGAGGGCAATGGCGGGATCCAGACGATCAAAGTCGCGCGGGCCTGCCTGCGTGAACACGCGAAACACGCCTTTCACGGGTTGCGACACTGTGATGTGCACGCGCTGCGAAACCTGCCCCAGCACGGCCCCCACCGCATTGGCCACCTCGGCATGCGGCGGCATGACCAGCTGCACACCGAGGCCGTGGGCGACCCTGGGGTAGTAGCTGGCAGCAGGTGCTCCGACTGCAACCAGCGGTACACCAGAGGCAAACTGCAAATTGAAAACTGCGGCCGGCCCGGTACCCGCTGTTCGGTGATGCAAGGCCATCTGGGTCAACAGGGCCGCCATCTTGTTGGCATTGCCCTCATTCATCTGACCCGCGTCGTTCAGGCCCGCCTCTATCAGCTTCTGGCAGATGGTGTCGATGACCTTGTCTACCACCTGCTGCGACGGCGCCAGCGCGTCACCCAGCATCCACGTGCCCAGACCATACAGATGGCGCATCTGGCGCGCCCAGATACGGGCGCCAAAAATGGCTGCATCCGTATTCCAGTGGTTGGACATGCCCAGCACGTGGGCGGCATCGCTAGGCGTGAAGCCACTGTAAATAACCAGGCCTTTGCGTTCCAGGCGGGCCAGCGCTTTGGACAACGCGCGGTCATCCATGTTGGCGCGTTCCAGGTCCACAGGCCCTTTTGCCAACAGCTCCCATGCGCGTAACTCATCGTCGGGCAAACGCGCCAATGTGGCCTCATCGGCCTGCAGGCGCTGGGCGAATCGAATCTGGCTGCCGTGTGGCGACTCGGTTTGCTGTCGCTCCAGGACAGCCAGCACCTGGGGGTGTTCATGAGCCAGCAAACTCAAGGGCACGACCCGGCGCGGCCCGATGGCCAGGCCGTCCCCACCCTGAAAACGCACTTCACTGTCGCCGCCAAGGCCAATGGCGTAGACCTTGACCGCCTCCACCATCGGTCGCCACTGACCAATCATGGCGCCGTCAAAACTCAGTTCGGGCCGACCGTTGCGCACCACGGCGATGTCGGTCGTGGTCCCACCCATGTCGGCAACGATGGCGTTTTCCAAACCGCTGAGCGCGCAAGCCCCCAGCACGCTGGCGGCCGGCCCGGACAGCACGGTACCCACCGGACGCTGCAAAGCACTGGCCACATTGATCAAGGTGCCGTCGCCTTTGACCATCATCAACGGCGCATCGATCTGCCGAGCATGCAAGGTGCGCTTGACCGAGTCAATCAGTGCTTTGACGTGTGAAATCATGCGCGCGTTCAGCGCCACCGTCATGGCGCGGCGCGGTGCACCAAGGCTGGAAGCGAGTTCATGCCCACAAGTCACCGGTATGTCGCACAGCGCTTCGACCCAGGTGCGAAGTTGCAGCTCGTGCTCGGGATTTCGCACGCCAAAGCTGGCCGAAATGGCAAAGGCCGACACACGCGGTGCATGGTGAAGAATGGCCGCACGTGCTGCCGCCTCGTCCAGCGGTTGGACGGGAAACCCACCGGCGTCATGCCCGCCGGCCAAAGCAACGATGGCTTCGCTGCCGAGCAGTTCGACCAGTCCACTCGCCTTGACCTGAGGCGGGTCATAACCTGCCAGCAACACGCAAACAGGTGACCCCTTGCCTTCCACGACGGAGTTGGTGGTGAGGGTGGTGGACAGCGACACCAGCCCCACCTGAGACAGCAAGTTGGAAGGTAACTTGTCCAGAGAGGCGGCAATGCCCAGGGCCAGGTCAAACCGGGTGGTCAGACTCTTGGCGGACGCGACAATTTTTTTGTCGGCATCCAGCAAAACTGCATCGGTAAAAGTCCCTCCGGTATCAATACCCAGGAAGTAGGTCATTGAGGTCATTGCCTCGGGGAAATTGAAACGAAATCAGGCGCCTGCTTCACACAGCCAGCGAAACAGGTAGTCGGCAAAACTGCGGCGCACCGTCAGCTCAAAACTGATAGCCGCTTCCAGGCACAACACTGTGGCACCCGCCTTGGCAATGTGTGTCTGTGCCAGCGCGCCCGCGGGAAATACGCGGG
The DNA here is from genome assembly GCA_046050465.1 of Pseudomonadota bacterium. Lineage (GTDB taxonomy): Bacteria > Pseudomonadota > Gammaproteobacteria > Burkholderiales > Burkholderiaceae_C > Egaibacter. The sequence continues at coordinate 18,026 of JBJOPS010000047.1, forward strand.
GATGCAAATCCAGAGGACAGCCACGAGACAGCAGGTCTGCTGCGGCAGGGCCTCTCACCGTCAGCGTGGTGTTGCCGTCGCCCACCTGCACCACGGATATGTGCCGACCCTGCAAGGCAGCTCGCAGTGCGGACTCCATCGAATCGCCCTGACTATCCTGTAATTTGAGCAGCCATTCATTGGGGCCAAGCCACAGGAGTTGACGCTGGCCCGCAATACTGGCTGTATTGGGTAAAGTCGGCAACGCCAGGCCCGCAACGCTCAAAATGGTTTGCGTAAAAAGGGCATCGTTCGCATCACCCCGCAGATTCAGCATCTCCACAAAGGGCACTTCAGACAGTGCACACGATTTGCCATCTACAACAAGCACACGCTGCCCCAGACGGGCAATACCCGCCAGAGGACTTTCCATCACGACTTCAGGCATGGAGGCGTTTTCCTTCCGGGTCATAAAACACTGGGCTGCACACCGTGGCGGGGACGTATCGGCCATCAACCAGCGACGCATAAATCTTTTGGCCCATGCGCTGGGTGCCCGAGCGCACCACAGCCATCGCGATGGATCGGTTCAGCGTCGGGCTGTAATAGCTGGACGTCACGTGGCCAATCATCGGCACGGGAGGTCGGGTGGCTTGCGAGTTGTCTGTCAGCTGTGTGCCCTCTGGCAACACCAATTGAGCTTCATCCGTCACCAACCCCACCAGTTGCTTGCGGTCCGAACCGGCCGTGTGACTGCGGGACAAAGAACGACGCCCCAGGAAATCTTTGGTCTTGGCGACCATGCCACCCATCCCCAGATCAAAGGGGGTGATGGAGCCATCGGTATCTTGCCCTACGATGATGTAGCCTTTTTCAGCACGCAAAACGTGCATGGCTTCCGTACCATAGGGCGTGATGTTGAGATCAGCTCCGGCAGCCATCAACGCCTTCCAAACGTGCGCGCCCGAGTTCGACGGCACATTCACCTCAAAAGACATTTCGCCCGAAAAGCTGATACGCATGATGCGGGCTTTCACACCGGCCACCGTTGCGGCGCGCCAGCTCATGAATGGGAAAGCATCGTTGGACAGGTCCACATCCTTGCAGACACGCCCAACCACCGTACGGCTTTCTGGCCCGACTACAGCAAACGTGGACCACTGATCCGTGACAGTGGTCATATAGACCTTCATGTCCGGCCATTCGGTTTGCGTCCAGCGCTCCAGCCAGCCCAGCACCCGCGCAGCACCGCCCGTGGTGGTGGTCATCAGGAAGTGGTCTTCGGCCAGGCGTGCAGTTACACCGTCATCAAACACCATGCCGTTTTCGTCCAGCATCAGCCCGTAACGGCATTTGCCCACTTCCAGTTTGAGCCAGGGGTTGGTGTACACCCAATTCAGCAATTTGGCGGCATCGGGACCGCGGATATCGATCTTGCCCAGCGTGGATGCATCCAGCATGCCCACGCCGCTGCGCACTGCCAGCACTTCCCGGTTAACCGCCTGGTGCAGGTCTTCATTGCCCTTTGGGAAGTACCAGGGCCGCTTCCATTGCCCAACATCTTCAAACAAGGCGCCTGCTGCCACGTGGCTCTCGTGCGGGCTGGTCTTGCGTGCGGGGTCAAACAGGTCGCCCCGCTCCAGCCCGGCAAACGTGCCAAAAGAGATGGGCAGGTAATTCGGACGGAAAGTGGTCGTGCCCACCTGGTCGATAGGTTTGCCCATGGCGCGCGCCGCCAGAGCCATACCATTGATGTTGCCCAGTTTGCCTTGATCGGTACCAAAGCCCATCGCGGTGTAGCGCTTGATGTGCTCGATCGACTCAAATCCTTCGCGAATGGCAAGCTCAATATCGCTGGCACCCACGTCGTTTTGGTAATCCACAAAAGCCTTGGCACGACGCGAAACCGGCTCGCCGGTTTCGGCAATCCAGAAAGCGCTGATCGCCTCGGTAGCAGGCTCTACAACCTGAAAATCAGTTGCTGTGGCTGGGAAACCGGCGCGGGTGGCAGCCTGAGCGCCCGCATGGCTGGCATCTGTCAGCGACTGAGACAGCGTCCACGTTGCATTGCATGCACCAACATTGAACTGGTTGGGCATGGCCACACCGGGCGTGAAACACACGGCGGCATCATTCCACCTCGCCTTGCCCCCGGAGTGGGAGTAAAGATGAATGGCCGGGTTCCAGCCGCCGGCCATACCAACAGCATCGCATACAAGCTTACGTTGTTCACCGCTGGCTTTGTCGCCGACCATCTGGCGTACAACCAGCCCGCCTACCGTCATGCCACCTTTGGCTTCAATGGGCACAAATCCACGCAGAATCTCGACCCCTGCCATTTGCGCCTGCTGTACCAGACCGCCCACCACGGAGTTTCCGCGGCGTGTATCAACAACGGTGACGTGTGCCCCAGCCTGCCTGAGAGTTAGCGCATCTGAATAGGCGGAGTCGTTATTGGCCAGCAGCGCAATACGCTGCCCAACCAGGACGCCATACAGTTTGGCGTAATCGGCCATGGCGGACGACAGCATGACTCCCGGCAAATCGTTGTTGCCAAAGACCATGGGACGCTCATGTGCTCCGGTTGCCAGAATGACCTGATTCGCCCGAACACGCCAGAGGCGCTCGCGGAACCCCTGGCGCTGATTCAGCGGCAAGTGATCGGTCAGCGACTCGCGAATGGTGAGAAAGTTGTGGTCATGGTAGCCAAAGACCACGCCGCGCCGGATAATTTTCACCTCGGGCATAGTTGCCAACTCGGCCTCAGCAGCGCGCACCCAGTCAACGACTGACTGACCGTCGATCGTGCCCTGCAAACGGTGTGCTGAGCCTCCCAGATGGGCACCCAACTCTGACAGGACAACCCGCGCACCACTGCGACCCGCCGTCAAAGCGGCAGCGAGACCTGCGACACCGCCGCCGACAACAAACACGTCGCAATGAATGTTCTGGTGAACGTAGCGATCCGTATCTTCCGCAGTCGGGGCGGCGCCAAGGCCTCCGGCTTTTCTGATAAACCGCTCGTACAGCATCCAGGCCTTTGCAGGCCACATAAAGGTCTTGTAATAAAAACCAGCTGGAAATAACGGTGTGAACCAGCGGTTGATACTAAAGAGGTGTTTACCCGGGCTGGGCCAGGCATTCACACTCTCGGCATTGAGTGCTCCGTACAACTCAACTTCAGGCATCTTCGCATTGGGAATGGTGTGTGCGCCGCTCTCCAGTTGCACCAGCGCCGAAGGCTCCTCCACGCCGCAACTGACTATGCCACGGGGACGGTGGTATTTCCACGACCGGGCAATAACGCTTTCACCCGCGGCCAACACCGCAGAAGCCAGTGTGTCCCCCTCGAAACCAGAGAAGCTTCGCCCGTTAAAGCGAAAGGTAATTTTCCGGGAGCGATCCAGTCGCCCGCCCATTCCGTCAATACGCTTACCGCTCACGCAGCACCTCCGCTGGAGACTGGCGTGTCGGGGTTCTCGCCTGGTTTGTAGATTTTCGAGAAAACATAGCTCACGGTGTGGCGCTCTGCGTTGAACCAGCGCCGACAACCCTGCGAATGCAACCATTGCTCGCGATGCAAGCCCTTGGGGTTTTTGCGCATGAACAAGTAGTCGCCCCACTGTTCATCGGTTAGCGCGTCGGTGTCAAGGGGGCGGACAATGTGGGCTTCACCACCGCAGCTGAATTCGCTTTCAGCTCGTGGGCCGCACCAGGGGCAGGTAATTTTCAGCATAAGGGTACTGTTAGTGGGCCACGCCGGCCGCACCATGTTCGTCAATGAGATGGCCCGATGTGAAGCGATTGATGGTGAACGCCGCGTTCAATGGGTGCGGCTCATCTTGCGCCATGGTGTGAGCCATGGCCCATCCCGAGCCGGGTGTCGCCTTGAAGCCCCCGGTTCCCCATCCGCAATTGAAATAGAGCCCCTTGATGTGTGTTTTGGAAATAATTGGGCATGCGTCTGGCGCAACATCAACAATGCCACCCCACTGCCGATTCATTCGGACACGTCTGAATATAGGGAACAGTTCGCAAATAGCCTGCAATGTGTGCTCGATCACGGGGAAACTTCCGCGCTGCCCATAACCCACATAACTGTCAATGCCTGCACCGATTACCAGGTCACCTTTGTCCGATTGACTCACATAGGCGTGAATCGCGTTGGACATGACGACTGTATGCAGAATTGGCTTGAGAGGCTCTGATACAAGGGCTTGTAGAGGATGGCTTTCAAGCGGAAGTCGGATGCCGGCCATGTCGGCCAGGACGGTGCTGTGGCCTGCGGAAACAACACCTATTTTTTTACTTTTGATCGTTCCGCGCGTGGTCTCGATACCGACCACCTGATCACCTTCGCGCTGAATACCAACAACCTCGCAGTTTTGCAGGATGTCCACACCCAATCGGTCTGCCGCACGGGCGAACCCCCAGGCAATGGCGTCGTGACGGGCAACACCCGCGCGCGGCTGGAAAGACGCACCCATGACAGGGTAGCGCAACGATGTCGACGTATTCATGATCGGCACCATTTCCTTGATCTGTGCCGGATTCAAAACCATGCCATCAACACCATTGAGTCGGTTGGCGTTCACGCGGCGATTGATGTCCCGCATGTCTTGCAGGGAATGCCCCACATTCATTACGCCCCGCTGGCTGAACATGGTGTTGTAGTTCAGGTCCTGCGACAAGCCTTCCCACAATTGCAGCGCTTTTTCGTAGAGGTGAGTAGCGTCGTCCCACAGGTAGTTGGACCGCACGATGGTGGTGTTACGCGCCGTATTGCCACCACCCAGCCAGCCTCGTTCCACCACCGCGATGTTGCGCATACCATGCTCTTTGGCCAGGTAATAAGCCGTCGCCAACCCATGCCCACCACCACCAACGATGATGGCATCGTAACTGCTCTTCGGCGGGGGACTGCGCCACTGCTTCTGCCAGTTCTCGTGATACGACATGGCATTGCGGGCAAGCGAAAAAATTGAAAAATGACTCACATCAGGCCCGATCTAGCTTCAACATTCAATGACGTTCACGGCCAGTCCGCCGCGACTCGTCTCTTTGTATTTTGTCATCATGTCGCGTCCGGTATCGCGCATGGTTTTGATAACCTGGTCGAGTGATACAAAATGCGTGCCATCGCCCCGAAGAGCCATTCGCGCCGCATTCAAAGCCTTCACAGACCCCATCGCGTTACGCTCAATACAGGGAATCTGGACCCGTCCGCCTACCGGGTCACAGGTCAGCCCCAAGTTATGCTCCATCCCGATCTCGGCCGCATTTTCCACCTGTCCGGGGGTACCACCCAACACGGCGGCCAGTCCGGCCGCAGCCATTGAACAGGCGACCCCCACCTCACCCTGGCAACCCACCTCAGCGCCGCTGATGGAGGCGTTTTCTTTGTAGAGCAATCCGATGGCACCTGCTGTCAACAAAAAGTCCCGGATGCCTTCTTTGGACGCCCCGGAGCAAAATCGGTCGTAGTAATGCATAACAGCAGGCACAATTCCTGCCGCACCATTGGTTGGCGCTGTGACAACACGCCCCCCAGCCGCATTTTCTTCGTTGACCGCCATGGCGTACACATTGACAAAGTCGAGTATGGTCAGCTGATCCTTGAGCGCCTGCTCTGGCCGACTACTCAACGAACGGTGCAGCTCAGCTGCCCGGCGTTTGACTCGCATTCCGCCCGGCAAATGACCATCGGTTCGGCAGCCCCGATCCACACACGCCTTCATCGCGCCCCAAATGTGGTCCAGCCCTTCATCAAGCTCCGCATCCGTGCGCCACGCATGCTCGTTCTTGCGCATAACCTGTGCTATGGAGAGCCCCGTCTCAACGGTGATTGCCAGCAAAGCGTCACCGCTTGAAAACGGATGCGCCAGAACGGTTGGGTCAACCACGAAGCGCGGCGTGTCCGCGACAGCGTCTGCCTCTTCCTGTGACACCACAAATCCACCACCAACGGAAAAATAGCGGCGCTCTTCAAGCAGCGCTCCATCGGCTGCAAACGCACTGAATCGGACTCCATTGGAGTGAAATGGAAGCGACTCACGACGCAAGAAAAGAATGTCAGTTCGCTCCCGAAAAGCAATGGCGTGTTTCCCGTCCACGAGCAGGCTGTTCTGGGCGCGTATCTGCTTGACACGTGCATCAATGCTATCCGGATCGATCGTATCCGGCATGGCGCCTTCGAGCCCCAACATCACCGCAGTATCCGTTCCGTGCCCCTTGCCGGTTGCTCCCAAAGAGCCGTATAGTTTTGCTTCGATGCGCGCCGTTTGTGGCAACAATTCAAGCTTCCCCAAGCGGCGCGCAAATAGTGCGGCAGCCTTCATTGGCCCCACGGTGTGGGAAGAGGAGGGGCCAATGCCTATCTTGAAAAGGTCGAAAACGCTCAGTGCCATAGGGTCTTTCAGCGAGAGTCCCCGCTTGCCGAGAATTGTGAATAGACGACCCGCATTCAGTGTTTACATTACGACGCCCAAGAACCCGCAAGCGACAGGTTTATGGCGTGAGGACGCAAGGCGGCGTCGCATGCGGACTATCCCTATCGCAAGGGGCTACCGATACTTTGATTACTTACGGGTGGGTTTGGACGCTCGACAACCGATTTGGAGACACACAGCATGGATGACGCATTGACAACAGCAGAGACTCAGGCGCCGCGGGGCAGGCGTGCAGGCGGAGGCAGGGAGGCCAAGAGGGCGGCACGTTCGGCACGTGCAGGCCAGTCAGCACCCTATATCACCCGCAAGGTTCCTTATTACGAAGTACTGGATGAAGAGGGCTTGCAAATCATCGAGCGCAATGCTGACACCATCCTGGAAGAAACGGGTATCGATTTCCGGGACGACGCCGAGGCGCTAGAGTTATTTCGCGCCGCAGGGTGTGATGTGAAGGGTGAACGGGTACATTTCCCGCACGGCCTGGCACGCAAAATCGTTCAGGCGACCGCACCTCGAGAATTTACACAATACGCCCGCAATCCGGCTCACAACGTGGTGATTGGCGGCAAAAACACCGTATTCGCTCCGGCATACGGCTCCCCGTTTGTACGAGACCTGGATAAGGGGCGTCGCTACGCAACGATTGAAGACTTTCGCAATTTCGTCAAACTGACCTATATGGCGAACTCGCTTCACCATTCCGGGGGGACGATTTGCGAACCCGTTGATCTGCCGGTGAACAAGCGCCATTTCGATATGGTGTATTCCCACATGAAATACAGCGACAAGCCGTTCATGGGGTCCGTCACGCATCCTGATCGCGCCAAAGACACGGTTGAAATGGCCAAGATTCTGTTTGGCGATGACTATATGGACCCGCTAACGGGACGGCCACGCACGGTCGTTATCAACCTGATCAACGCCAATTCACCCATGACGTTTGACGAAACCATGCTGGGTGCGGCAAAGGTGTACGCCCGCGCCAACCAGGCTACGATCATCACGCCGTTCATCCTGGCGGGTGCCATGTCGCCTGTCACCGTTGCTGGAACAGCCGCGCAAACGCTGGCCGAAGCACTGGCCGGCATGGCATTTGTCCAGTTGTGCAACCCTGGCGCTCCTGTCGTGTTGGGCAGCTTCGCATCCAGCATCTCCATGCAGTCTGGCGCGCCGACTTTTGGCACCCCAGAGCCAGCGTTGGTGCTTTATGTAATGGCTGCGCTTGCGCGGCGACTGGGCGTGCCATTCCGCTCAGGGGGCGGCCTATGCGGATCCAAAATCGCAGATGCGCAAGCCGCTTCCGAGTCCGCAAACACGCTTCTACCAACTTGCCTGGGCGGAGTGAATTTTGTACTGCATACGGCTGGCTGGCTGGAAGGCGGTTTGTCTATGGGTTACGAAAAGTTTGTAATGGACGTGGATCAAGCGGGCATGATGCACACACTGCTGGCTGGTGTAGATTTGTCCGAGAACGGCCAGGCTATGGATGCGATTCGCGAAGTAGGCCCGGGCAAACACTTTTTGGGTTGCGGCCATACCCAGGCCAATTTTGAAACTGCGTTTTATCGCTCCCCTATCACCGACAACAACAGCTTCGAGCAATGGGAAGCCGAAGGTTCGCGCGACCTGGCGCAACGTGCCAACGCAAGCTGGAAGAAACAGTTGGCTGAATATGAAATACCCGCCATGGATGTAGCAGTTGATGAAGCGGTGCTGGACTATGTGAATCGGCGCAAGGCGTCTTTTCCGGACTCCAATATCTAGCGTCTTTAGGCCACCGTCTCAACCTGACGCCTAGCCAGTACCTCATCCAGCCAGTCGGTGCGCATTTCGGGCACAGCGGTAATGAGCTTGCGCGTGTAGGGGTGTTCGCGCGTTTCGAAGATTTGTTGCGTAGTGTCGAAGGCGACGAATTCGCCTTGGAGCATGACCGCGGTGCGATGCGCGATGCGGCGCACCACATCCAGATCGTGGGTGATCAGGATGTACGACAGTCCCAGTTCAGCCTGCAGTTTGCGTAGCAAGGTCAGAATCTCCTCGGCCACCAGCGGGTCCAGGGCCGACGTCGGTTCGTCCAGGACAATCAGTTCGGGTTTGGCGGCCAGCGCCCGGGCGATGCAGACGCGCTGTTTCTGTCCACCCGAGAGCTGGCCAGGCCGGCGTTGCAGGAAGCTTTCCGGTAGCTCGACCAGTCGCATCAGTTCCTTGGCACGTTCAAGTGTCGCCTGGCGCCCCAGCTCAAAGTAGAACTGCACCGGTCGGCCCACGATATCCAGCAGGCTTTGCCGCGGGTTGATGGCGACGTCGGGGATCTGATAGACCAACTGGACCCGGCGCTTGAGTTCGTTGTCGCGTTTCTTGAGCGCGCGTGGCAGGATACGCCCCTGGAACACAATTTCACCATTCGTGGGCGGCAGCAAGCCAGTGACGACCCGTGCGAGGGTCGATTTGCCCGAACCCGACTCGCCCACCACGGCTACGGTCTCACCCTTTTTCACGTCCAGCGAGACCCCTTTGATCACGTGGAAATCGCCGTAGTAGGCGTGGCAGTCCTGGATCGAGAGCACCGTTTCCGGCTGGACCGTGCCCTGGGCCGCCCGCTCGCTGGCGGCAGCACCGCGTACTGCAACCAGGCGTGCGGTGTAGTCCTGTTGGGCCCGATGCAGGATCTGGTCGGTCAGCCCTTCTTCGACCTCCTTGCCGTGACGCAATACTTTGATGCGATCGGCCACCTGGGCGACCACGGCGAGGTCGTGGGTAATATATAGCGCGGCCGTGTTGTACTTGTGAATCAGCGACTTGAGCAGGATCAGAACCTCGATCTGGGTCGTAACGTCCAGCGCGGTGGTTGGCTCGTCCAGCACCAGCACATCAGGGCGGCAGGACATGGCCATCGCCGCCATCGCGCGCTGCAGCTGGCCGCCCGAAGCCTGGTGCGGGTAGCGGGCGCCGAAGTTCAACGGATCGGGCAGGTCCAGTGCAGTGAAAAGCTCGCGTGCCCAGGCCTCGGCATCGGGCCGGCTCATGATCTTGTGGATCAGTGGCGCTTCGCAGACCTGGTTCATCAGTGAATGGGCCGGGTTAAAAGCCGCAGTGGCAGACTGGGCGATGTAGGCGATGCGCTTGCCGCGCATACTGCGGCGACCTTCAGCGTCCAGGCTGCGGATGTTGGTACCGCCGAGGTTGATCTCTCCGCCGGCGATGTGAACCCCGGCGCGGGCGTAGCACATACCCGAGAGACCGATGGTCGACTTGCCGGCGCCACTCTCGCCAATCAGGCCCAGCACCTCGCCCTTGTTCAGCGTCAGGTCGACGTTGTCGACGATGACGTTGCCGACAATGCTTTCCAGCCGCAGGCCCTTGATGTGAAGGATGACATTGTTGTCGCTCATGCGTGGGCTCCGTGTTCAGAGTTCAGCTTGTGTGCCGGAAGGGCGGGCGTCGACCGACAGCATCCAGTCAACCACCAGATTGACGGCCACGGTCAGCAAGGCGATGGTGGCGGCCGGGTAGATCGGGGCCATCATGCCGAAGTTGATTGCCGCGGCGTTTTCCTTGACCATGCCGCCCAGATCGGCAAACGGGGGCTGGATGCCCAGGCCCAGGAACGACAGGCCGGCAATGAACAGGAAATTGAAGCAAAAACGCAGTCCGAACTCGGCCACCAGTGGTGCCCAGGCGTTGGGCAAAATTTCCCGGGTGATGACCCACCACAGGCCTTCGCCCCGCAGCTTGGCGGCTTCCACGTACTCCATAACTGTAAGGTTCATGCCCAGCGCCCGCGAAAGGCGGAACACACGGGTGGCGTCGAGCACGGCAATGGTCAGAATCAGCACCGGAATGCTGGAGCCGAAAACGCCCAGAATGATCAAGGCAAAGATCAAGCTGGGGATGGACAGCACCACGTCCACCAGTCGGCTGAAGAAGGTGTCAACCCAGCCCCCGAGCACGGCGCTGGTGAAACCGGTCACGATGCCAATGAAGAACGACAGCATGGTGATGGCAAACGCCACAGCAATGGTCATGCGTGTGCCATAAAGAATGCGCGTGAGCATGTCGCGACCTATCTGGTCGGTCCCCATCCAGTGGGCAACCGAGGCCTGATCCCAAGTGCCGCCCACCGTTTCAGCCTCGCCGAAGGGGGCGATCCACGGTGCCAGCACCACCACCAGCAGGAACAGCGCAGTGACCCCCAAGCCAAACGCGGCAGTCAAGGTGAGTTTCTGTCCGAAGAGTTTCATGTGCCGATGTCCTTGATTTTTAGTTTTGTTCAGCTACTCAGCGCTTGTGCCGCAAGCGAGGGTTGGCCAGGATCACCAGCACATCGGCCAGCGTGTTAAGGCCCACAAACACGAGTGCGAACACGAGGCCGCAAGCCTGGATCACCGGCACGTCCCGCTTAGACACAGCATCGACCATGTACTGACCCAGGCCGGGATAGGTAAACACCGCCTCGATCACCACCACCCCCACCACCAGATACGCCAGGTTCAACCCGATGACCGTGATGATGGGGGCTGCCGCATTGGGCAGTGCATGACGGGTGATCACGCGTTTTCGCTTGGCTCCCTTGAGGAAGGCCATTTCAATGTAGGGCGTGGACATGACCGATAGCACCGAGCTGCGGGTCATGCGCAGGATGTGGGCAGCCACCAGCAAGGTCAGTGTGATGGCCGGCAAGGTGGTCTGGTAAACCCGTTCGCCGAAGGGCATGCTGGCAAAGACTGTGGACAGTGACGGGAACCAGGCCACATTGACTGCAAAAAAAATGATCAGCAGATAGGCAATGAAAAATTCTGGCAAAGAGATGGCGATCAGGGTCAGGATGTTGGAGAGCTTGTCGCCCAGCTTGCCTTCGTTGATGGCGGAGTAGACGCCCAGACCCACAGCAAGCGGGATGGCGATCAGGGCCGCGTAGCCGGCTAGAAACAGTGTGTTGGCTAAGCGCGGCATCAGTTCGTCCACAATGACCCGTTTGTTGGTGAGCGCGGTGCCCAGGTCGCCCTGCAGCGCTGCCGTGAACCAGTTCCAATATCGGATCGGGGCAGGGACATCCAGCCCAAGTTCCTTGCGGAAAATTACCAGCGCCTCCGGTGTCGCACCTTGACCCAGCACCGCCGAGGCCACGTCACCGGGAAGGATCTCGGTGCAAACGAAGATCAGCACTGACACCGCAAAAAGAGTGAAAACCGCCAGCAGCAGGCGGTTGAGGATGAGTTTAGCCATGGTTTCTTGAGTAACAAAGAAGCGCAGGATGGTGACTGGACGATAGGCAAGCACCACGCCCGAAAGTGGCCTTGAAAAAAGCAAGCGGGATGGAACACGGTTCCATCCCGCTTGCTTTACCTCATATCATATCCAGAAGACTGCCCGAGATCAGGCAAACCAGCCCTTTTCAGCAATGCGCTGGTCACCCAGGTCGTAGCGGGCCGAGATGGTCAGCCCCATCAGCTTGGTGCTGTGGGCGTCCAGGTAGTCCTGTACGCAGAAATTAACCATGCCGGCGTTTTGACTGACCAACTCCTGGCACCGTGCATACATCTGTGCACGTTTGGCCTGATCCAGTTCGACCCGCGCCGCCACCAGAGTCTTGTTGAACTCGTCGTTAATGAAGTGGGTGTCGTTCCAAGGGTTGCTCAGGCCGCCGGCAAAGATGCTGGTCAGCTGGTTATCGATGGTCGGGCGGTTGCCCCAATACACTGCACAGAATGGCACCTTCAGCCAGACGTTGTCCCAGTAGCCGTCTCCGGAGACGCGCTTGAGGTCCAGCTTGATGCCGGCCTTGGCGAGCGATTCCTGAAACACCTGGCCCGAGTCGGTGGCGCCGGTGAAGGCACCCTCGGACACCTGCAGTTCGATCGACCCCGACACTCCGGCTTTGCCGAAGTGGAACTTGGCCCTGTCGGGATCGTAAGCGTTGAGCTTTTGCTTCGGGTCGTAGAACTTCATCCGTGGGCCGACGGCGTTGTCATTGCCAACCGATGCATAGCCAGAAAAGACGTTCTTGACAATGGTCTGGCGGTCGATGCCGTGCTTTAGCGCCAGAATCAAATCGGGATTGCTGAACGGTGCCTTGTCGGTATGCGCGACAAAAGCGAAACGGTTGCCAGCGCCGGACGTACGCGAGACCTTGACATTGGGCGCCTTTTCCAGCAGACCCGCCGTTTTCGGGCTGGCTCGGTTGATCGCGTCAACCTGACCAGTCAACAGGGCCTGAGTACGGGCCGCGGCGTCGGGGATGTAGCGCAGCTCCACCCGGTCGAAGTTGCCACGGTTGGGCTTCCAGTAGTTACCCGGCTTGCGCTTGAAGGTGGCGCGCACGCCGGGCTGGAACTCTTCAAGAGTGAAAGCACCGGTACCCACGGGTTTAGCCCAGTCCTTAAAGCCGTTGGGCGCAACGATGATATGGTAGTCGCTCAAGTTGTACGGCAGGTCCAAGTTGCCGTTCTTCATGAGAATTTGGATCGTGTTCGCATCAATCTTCTTGACCTCGGTGATGTCGGCCAGCAAGGACTTGGCAGGCGACTTGGTCTCACCGCGGTGCAGGTTGATGGAATAGATGACATCGTCGGCATCGAGCGTCTTGCCGTTGCTGAACGTGATGCCCTTGCGGATATAGAAGGTCCAATCGGCGGCACCGGGTTTGACATCCCACTTCTCGAACAGCTCACCAGTAGCGTCGCCGTTGTCGGCCACTTCCACCAGATTGTTGTAGAGCATGAGGCTCATCGCGATCGGGATGGAGTCGGCGTAGGTCAGAGGATCGAGGCTGTCTGACGGCGAACCACCTTCCATACCCAAGCGCAGCGTGCCACCTTTTTTGGGAATTCCCTGCGCCATTGCGGGCATGGTGCCAAAAGCTGCAGACAGGCCCAGGGCCGCAGCGCCGGAAAGTATTTGACGGCGATCAAGGATGATTCCTGATTCCGTGGGGGTTTCGATCATTGCCATTTCTAAAGATCTCCAATCAAATCGTTAAACAGTTTCCCGATACGCCCATCTGGTTCGATGACCGGTCCCAGGTAGCCCGAGGGCAACCAGCTTTGCACTCTGCGGTCATCCTATCCCAACAAGCGGCCCCGAAGGCATCCAGACAATCCCTTAGAAAGAATGACCCCATTGCACACGCAATCATTTATTCACATGGGGATGGGGAACTGTGAAGTCGCAAAACAACTTAAAGGCGTCGCCAATGACTATGCAATTAGGCGTTAATCTTATGCACGAATGGATTGGCAATCTCAACTGGCCCAATTGCTCAAGCGTATAAAATCGAACGCAAGCAACACGCCATGCTCTCAGTGAAATTTGCTGACTCTCCAAACCAATCCACAAAACGCCCTCGAAGTTTTGAATGGCCAACCTGGCTGGTTATCGCCATCGTTTATGGTGGATGGCTCTACGCGACGCTGATGTATCGTTCGCTTCCAGCCTGGTTGGCCAATCTGGTTTTACTTTTTCTTGCCACATGGCACATGAGTCTTCAGCATGAGTTGCTGCATGGTCACCCCACCCGCAACAAGACTATGAATCGCCTCTTGGGGGTGTTTCCCATGAGCGCGTGGTATCCGTATGATATTTATCGTGACAGCCACATTGCGCATCATCGTGATGAGTTGCTCACCTTGCCCGGAATTGATCCGGAAGGCAATTACCTCGAACCACAGGATTACAAAAACCTGTCGTCTTTTCATCGCGCGATTTGCTGGTCGCTTCGCACTGCTCTTGGTCGCCTGTTGCTGGGGCCGGCTTTCACGATTCCGCCGGTGTGGGCGACCATCGTCTCCGGTCCACTCAAACGCGACTTCAGATATACGGGCACCTGGGCCCTGCATCTGACGCTGCTGGTTGCGATGTTGTGGTGGGTAAACGCCCAATCCGGCATATCACCTTTGCACTACCTTCTTGGCACTGCTTACCCGGCCCTGAGTCTGGCCATGTTGCGCTCGTTTTATGAACATCGCCCCGCCGGAAATCCAGCACATCGCACTGTAATCAATGACGCCGCCTTGCCATGGCGATTGCTCTATCTCAACAACAACTACCACGCCGTACACCATGACTATCCGGGCTTGGCCTGGTATGACATTCCCTCCGTTTACAGGTCGGACCGGGAAGGATTTTTGCACCGTAATGACGGGTTTCACATGCCTGGATATGGGCACCTGCTGCGCAAATACGCGCTCAAACCGATTGACTCTCCCGTTCATCCTGGCATCGAAAAATGATCGCTTCGTTTCCGATGTACACCAGCATACCGGCCACGGTCCAGGCGTTATGGGGCCACCTGTCTGTTCACTTGAAAGAGGCTGGACTGAAAAACGTACCTGATCGGTTAACGTGGCCGCTGAAAATGCTGGGCCATTGGCGAAATCCTTCGCTGTTGCTCAGTCAGGCATGTGGATATCCTCTGGTGACCGAGCTTCGCAATCAAGTTCGCGTGATAGGTGCTTTTCGATATGGGGTGCCTGGCTGCCATGGGGGTTTTTGCCGCAGTGCATTGGTTGTTCGCCACGATGATCACGCTTCTGAATTGAGTCAGTTTCGCGGCCGCAGGGTCGCCTATAACAGGCTGGACTCTCAATCTGGCTACAACAGTCTGCGCGCCCTGGTGGCTCCCCTGGCTGTGTCGGGAAAATTCTTTGGCCAAACGGTTGAGGCTGGAGCACATCGCACGTCAGTAGAAATGGTGCGGGACGGTTTCGCCGATATCGCTTCGATTGACTGCGTCAGTCTGGCCGGATTCGAGAAATACCAGCCTGACATCACCCGCGGTACGCGAGTCATCGGTTACAGCGATCCCTACCCGGGCCTGCCACTGATCACCGCAGGCGGCACCAGCGATTCAACACTGACAACCCTGCGACTCAGTCTCTCAAAAGCCATGCAAGACAGCACCCTGGCTGTGATTCGCAGGGATCTCTTCATCAAAGGGTTTGAACCTCTGGAGTTGGCTGACTATCAGATTTGCAGCGACATGCGCGACCGTGCCAATCTGTTGAACTGCTGCCACTTGTAGCCTTCTGCGGTTTTCTGAAAGCCCCGGCTCAGCCAGCGCGTTGAGCCGGGAGAGCAATACTTCTGCCGGCGTACTCAGGCTTTGGCAGCGATTGATGCTGCGTCATGAGTGCCTCAAGCTTTTCTTGAACCACTGGAGCGAAGGGTGTCGAAAAAGGGCCATTCATATCAACATTCAACAACATCTGCTCATTCGCAGCCAGCAAGGAGGGGGAATTGGAGCGATGCAGGCTGTGATAAACCTGCAACCGCTTGCTGTCATGGCCCAGCATCTGTGTGCGAACCTCCACGGCGACCCCCACTTTCACCTCCTGCACGTAGTTGATGTGGGCTTCCACTGTGAAAATGGAATGACCGGTAGCCGCTCGTCCGGCTTCATCCAGACCTATGTGGTCCATCAACCTATCGGTTGCATAGCTGAATAGAAGCAGGTAGTACGCGTCCCTAAGGTGGCCGTTGTAATCCACCCACTCGGGCAACACCACGCCACGCCAGGTCATTAACAGGCCAGTCATGTAGTTATTCATCCAGAGCAATTCCGTGTTTCAGTTTGGTCGCCTTCACAGCAGCCTGAACAGCGAGCAGGCAGTCGTCGCGGTAGCGTTCAAGCTCGGCAATGCTGTGTTTTCCCAACTGGGCACAGGTACCGTCCACTACCGAATCAATCAAGCTTTCAGTCAGCTCCGGGGCTTCAAGTTTCGTCCAGGGCAACTTCAGCGCCGGACCAAATTGGGCCATGAAATGCCGCATGCCTGCATCGCCGCCAGCCAGGGTGTAGATCAGAAAACTGCCCATGAACGACCATCGAATGCCTGCGCCGTATCGAATGGCGTCGTCAATTTCACCGGTGGTGGCAATACCGTCATTGACCAGATGCAATGACTCGCGCCACATGGCTTCGAGCAAACGGTCGGCAATGAAGCCGGGAACCTCCTTGCGCACGTGCAGGGGATGCATGCCCAGGGACTTATAAACGGCAATCGCCGCCTGCACCGCATCGGGTGAGGTCTTCATGCCGCCCACTACCTCCACCAGCGGCAACAGATAGACCGGATTGAATGGATGCCCCACAACGCAACGCTCGGGATGTTTCGCCTTTGCGTAAAACTCCGAAGGCAACAAGCCCGACGTCGATGACGCAATGAGCACGTTGGGTCGGGCTGCCGAACTGATTTTTTCATGGAGATCAATTTTCAGATCCAGGCGCTCAGGCGCACTCTCCTGAATGAAGTCCGCCCCGGCAACGCACTCATCAACGGTCGTCACAAAATGCAGGCGCCCTGGGTCAGCTCCCGGCTTGAGCCCCTGTTTCTCCAGTGCCCCCCAAGCATTACCGACGCGCTGACGCAGTTGGCCTTCGGCGCCCTGTGCCGGATCCCAGGCAACCACGTCAAGCCCGTTGGCCAGCGCACGCGCTATCCAGCCGCTCCCGATGACGCCACTGCCGAGTACAGCAAAAGTCCTGATATTCGTAACAAGCGACATACAAACTCCCCAGACGATTGATTAGCGCATCATGCGCGGCTAGACGCGCTTCTTCAGCCCCATCTTGACGCGCCCTTCGGCTGGGGTCATCGGCCTGGCGCCCAGACAATGCAGCAGTTTCATGACGCGCTCGACAAGCGATCCATTAGAGGCTGGCACACCTTTGTCAAGCCACAAATTGTCTTCCAGGCCAACGCGAACGTTACCTCCCAGCAGCACCGCTTGCGCAGCCATGGGCATTTGCATCCGTCCAATGCCAAAACCTGCCCAAGTGACACCAGGTAGCAGGTTGTCCACCATGGCTTTCATGGTCGTGGTGTCCGCGGGCGCGCCCCAGGGTATGCCCAGGCAGAGCTGGAATACAGGGTCTTTGAGAAGGCCCTCCTTGATCATCTGATTCGCGAACCACAGATGACCGGTATCGAAAATCTCCAGCTCCGCCTTGACACCCAACTCGGTGATGCGCTTGGCGCCCGCGCGCAGAGCGGCTGGCGTCGAGACGTAAATCGTGTCGCCATCGCCAAAATTCAGCGTGCCGCAATCCAGCGTGCAGATATCGGGCAGGAGCTCCTCCACATGGACCAACCTGGCCAATGGACCCACCAAGTCCGTACCCGGCCCAAAATGCATAGGGGTTTCGCCACCACCAATCTCCAGATCGCCACCCATGCCCGCGGTCAGGTTGACGATCATGTCCACGCCGGAGTCCCGTATGCGCTCCATGACTTCACGATATAACGCCGGATCACGGCTACCCTTGCCAGTCTTGGGGTCACGCACATGACAATGCACCACCGTTGCACCTGCTTGCGCGGCCTCGACCGCCGCAGCCGCTATCTGCCCCGGCGTTACAGGTATGGCCGGGTGTTTACCGACAGTATCTCCGGCCCCGGTGACTGCGCAGGTAATGATGACGTTGTGATTCATGCTATGCAATCCTGTTCTTCCGACACGAGTTCTTGACGACAGACTGTACCGTTGAGTCTGCATGGCGATTCACACGCATACGACCACCTGTTGACTGTCAACGACGTGTCAGCGGGGTCAATTATTCAATTTCTGGTCGCAAAACGCGCCATTGAACAGCATATCTTTGTGCTACCTTGCACCCCATTGAATTCTGGAGCTGGTTTTGAACAAATTAATGATGCCGCTGGCCTCGCTGCTCAGTGGCGTAGGCATGTTGGTGGTGGGTACGGGTCTGCTGTTCGCCGCTATTGGTGCGCAAGCAGGGTTGGCCAAATTTTCTGGCCTCGTCACTGGCCTGATCATGTCGGCCTATTTCGCCGGCTTTGTCTATGGCACGTATGCGTGTCCGGTCATCATCCGCCGCGTTGGTCACATTCGGGCTTTTGCAGCTATGGCCTCCATCGCTTCGGCTCTGCCCATTCTGCATGCGCTATGGATCAACCCCTGGTTTTGGGGTGGTCTGCGTTTCGTAACCGGCGTGTGCCTGGTTGGTCTGTATATCGTGGTGGAGAGCTGGCTCAATGTTGTGGCAACCAGTGAACAGCGTGGCAAGGTCTTTGCTGCCTACATGGCGGTCAACGGAGTGGCCCTGGCGCTGGGACAATGGTTGATTCTGGTGGGCGACCGTTTTGGTTTTGTGCCATTTGCACTGGTGTCCATCCTGTTTTCGTTCGCTTTGCTACCCATCACACTCACGCCCGTGGCCGAGCCGCAGCCTACAGAAGCCCCAAAACTGGGCTTGATTGAATTGTTCGCAATTTCTCCCATTGGGGTAATCGGGGCCGTGGGGTCGGGTCTGCTCAATGGTGCCCTATTCAGCCTGGGACATGTCTTTGCGCAAGGGGTGGGGTTCAGCGAAGCAGGCATAGCGACCTTCATGGCAGCCACCATCTTGGGTGGCGCAGTATTTCAGTGGCCGGTTGGCCACCTGTCGGATCGGCATGACCGTCGCCGGGTGTTATTTCTGGTTTGTTGCGTCAGTGCCGCCATCGCCATCACTGGTTTCTTTCTGGCCCGTGAATACGAGGGTATGTTGATTGGCATTGGGATCATTTATGGTGGCCTGTCTTTCACCATTTACGGTTTGAGTGTGGCTCACGTCAACGATCTGATCGACCCCTCGCGGATACTCGAGGTTACCGGAGGATTGCTACTTTTATACGGTATCGGGGCAACGATTGGCCCCACTCTGGGTGGTGGCGTTATGGACCTGATGGGGCCAGAAGCCTTGATGTTATATCTGGCAACCATCCTGATCGTGCTGGTTCTGTGCATCTGGCGATACGCACTGAAGTACCCCTTGAACGTCGGCGCACAAGCTGACAAGGCAGAATATGTATTGATGGGCAGCGGATCTCCTGCTGTGCTGCAGATGGACCCACGGCGATCACCATTGCATCCTGAACGTACAAATGCTGATTCGCAACAGTCGCCGCCGTCAAGACATTGAGTCCAACAACGTGCGGATACCCACCCCATGCGAGAGGTCAGTCCATTGTTAACCGATGAATATGACTACGTCATCGTCGGCAGCGGATCCGCCGGTTGTGTTCAGGCGGATCGGTTAAGCGCCAGTGGAGAGGCCACTGTATTGGTTCTGGAAGCAGGAGGTCATGACCGGCGGGCGTGGATCAACATACCCATCGGTTACGGAAAAACGTTTTACGATGAACGCGTCAACTGGAAGTTCGAAGCCCTGCCCGACGCGGGTCTCAAGAACCGGCGCATCTACTTTCCCAGAGGGCGGGTAGTAGGCGGCTCCAGTTCGATCAATGCAATGGTCTATTGCCGGGGGTTGCCAGGCGACTTTGACGACTGGGCCAAGCGCGGCAACACCGGCTGGTCATGGGCTGACGTGAAGCCTGTTTACGAACGGCTGGAATGCCGCGTCGATGCCGATGGTAACGCCGCCAAGCCGGGGCCGAATGGCAGCCCCAGTGATGGCAAACTATTTGTCAGCGACGTGCGCAGGCAACTTCATCCCACGGGAAACGTGTTTTTTGAAGGCGCTCAACAGGCTGCATTACCGTACACCGAAGACTTCAACGGCCCTCAGCCAGAGGGCGTTGGGCGCTATCAAATAAATACCAGACGCGGCATGCGCTGGTCTGCTGCAGACGCCTATTTGCGCCCGGCGCTCAAACGCCCAAACGTCCAGCTCAAAACAGAGGCCCGGGTCAGTCGTGTGTTGTTTGAGGGCCGCAAAGCCATCGGCGTGACCTACTGGGTCGGCGATACAGAACGCACAGTTCGCGTACGCCGGGCCGTTGTGCTCAGCGCGGGGGCCGTGCAGAGCCCTCAACTGCTGCAACTCTCCGGTGTCGGTCCGGGTGATCTGCTTCAACACCACGGCATCCCCGTCGTCCTGGCCAACGATGCTGTGGGCGCAAACCTGCAGGACCACCTGGCCATGAGCTACTACTACCAGGCCACGCAACCCACACTGAACAATGTACTGGGTTCATGGTGTGGCAAATTACGGATTGGCCTGCAATACGTCACCCGCCTGAGCGGCCCCTTGAGCATCAGCGTCAACCAGGTCGGGGGCTTTGTTCGATCACACGCCAACGCAACACAGGCCGACCTGCAGTTGTATTGCAACCCTGTCACCTACACGCTGGCACCCTCATCCCGGGGCACTCAAATCCTGCCCGATCCGTTTGCCGGCTTCATCCTGTGCTTCCAGCCATGCCGCCCCTTAAGCCGCGGCCGTATTGACATTGCCAGCCCTGACATTCGCACTGCACCCGACATCCGGCCCGGCTACCTTTCCCACCCCGATGATGTGCAGGTGGCGTTGCGCGGCGCGCGACTGATCAAGCGCCTGAGTCAAACACCGGCCCTGCAAGGCCTGATCAAGGAAGCGATTCCACCCGACCTGCATGCGATGGACGACGCCGCCATGATTGACGACTTCCGTGCCCGCGCCAGCACCTGCTATCACCCGGTCGGCACCTGCATGATGGGAGCGGACCCCGGCCAATCGGTGGTGGACAACAATCTGAAAGTGCATGGGCTGGAAAATCTGTATGTTGTGGACGCTTCGGTTTTCCCCACCGTCACATCCGGCAACACACATGCCCCGACCACCATGGTGGCACACAAGGGTGCAGACGCCATCCTTCGCGCGCAACGCTAAATTAGACATACCTTGCAGGAGCAACCGCATGAAACTCGAATCCATCAAGACATACGTCGTGGGCAACCCGCCACCCGGCTTTGGCGGGCGCTATTTTGTATTCGTGAAAATTCGCACCACCTGTGGCATTGAAGGCGTTGGCGAAGCCTATGCCGCCACTTTCAGCCCGCATGTGATCGCCGCGATGGCAGAGGACCTGTTTGCGCGCGTGTTCGCTGGTGAAGACCCGATGCAAACCGAAACCCTGTGGCGCCGCGCCTATGGTGAGGGCTTTTCACTGCGCCCCGACATCTCGCTGATGGGTGTGCTCAGCGCGCTGGAAATGGCCTGCTGGGACATCACCGGCAAGGCACTGGAACAACCTATCTACAACCTGCTGGGCGGCCTGGTGAACCCCCGGCTGCGAAGCTACACCTACCTGTACCCGGACGAAAAAGAAGACGAGTCGTTCTACGGCGACCCGGTCCGCTCGGCAGAGCGCGCTGCGGTGTACGTCAAACAGGGCTTCACGGCCGTCAAGTTCGACCCCGTCGGCGGCTACTCGGCATTTGACCCGCGCCAGCCAACCATTGAGCGCATGGACATGTCCGAGCGCTTTTGCAAGCTGGTGCGCGAAGCAGTAGGCGACAAGGCGGACATCCTGTTCGGAACACACGGCCAGTTCACTGTATCGGGCGCCAAACGCCTGGCGCGCCGCCTGGAAAAATACGATCCGCTGTGGTTTGAAGAGCCCACCCCGCCCGAACGCCCGGACCTGATGGCCGAAGTGGCACGCTACACCTGTATTCCCATCGCCACCGGCGAAAGGCTGTGTACCAAGTACGAGTTCGCCCAGGTGATCGAAACGGGTGCGGCAACCATCGTGCAGCCCAACCTGGGTCGTGTCGGGGGCATTCTGGAGGCCAAGAAAATCGCAGGAATGGCCGAGGCACGTTATGTGCAGGTTGCTCCACACCTGTATTGCGGCCCGATTGTGGCTGCGGCCAATATCCAGCTCGCGGCCTGCATTCCGAATTTTCTGATTCTGGAGAGCATTCAGCAAATGGGCAGCTTTCACGGCAAACTGCTAAAAACCAAAATTGAATGGGCTGATGGCTACGTCATCCCCAGCAAGGCACCGGGCCTGGGTGTGGAGCTGAACGAAGAGGTGGCGCTGGCCCATCCCTATATAGGCAAAGGCCTGCATCTGGACATGGCGCAGCAGCCACTGGGTTACTACTGACATGATTGACGCAAAGTGAGAGCCGGATGAAAAACTACCTGAATTTCATCAACAACCAGTGGGTGGCGGCCGACGATGGCGCCTCCATTTCAGTATCCAACCCGGCCACCGAAGAGATGGTGGGCCTGGTCAGCGCAGCAAGTGCCGGGCAGGCTGTCCATGCCTGCGACGTAGCCGCCGCAGCCCAGCGCGCCTGGCGCAAACTCACCAGCATCGAACGCGGCAACCATTTGCACAACCTCGCCCATGCGCTCGAAGCCCGCAAGGTTGCCATCGGTCAAGCGCTGGCTCTGGAGTCCGGCAAAAGCCTCGAAGACGCCACGAATGAGGCGGTATACGCGGCCGA
Source organism: Pseudomonadota bacterium (assembly GCA_046050465.1). Taxonomy (GTDB): domain Bacteria; phylum Pseudomonadota; class Gammaproteobacteria; order Burkholderiales; family Burkholderiaceae_C; genus Egaibacter. The sequence goes on from JBJOPS010000047.1 coordinate 40,633, forward strand.
TGTAACCCGCTACCACGCCGAGTGGGCGCGGCGCATCGAAGGCGAAATCATCCCCAGCGACGCGCCCTCTGAAAACCTGATGCTGCACCGCGAGCCGATGGGTGTGGTGGCCTGCCTGATTCCGTTCAACTACCCCGTGTACACCTTGCTGCGCAAGATTGCGCCTGCGCTGATCACCGGCAATACCGTGGTGGTTCGCCCCAGCAACAGCACCCCTTGCAGCGCATTTGAAATTGCCCAGGCCGTGCTGGACGCCAGGCTGCCGCCGGGCGTAGTCAACATCCTGACCATGGGTCACGACGAGGCGCAAGCCTTGTGCACACACCCCAAGGTAGCCATGATCACGCTGACGGGCGGCGTGGCGGCGGGTCGCCGCGTGCTGGAGTATTCCAAGACCAACATCGCCAAGTCGTCACTGGAGCTGGGCGGTAAAACACCGGCGATCGTGGCAGCTGATGCCGATCTGGAAAAGGCGGCAACTGACATCGTGCGCTCCAAGACCACCAACTGCGGTCAGTTGTGCACAGCCGTGGAGCGGGTCTATGTTCAGCGAACCGTGCACGACGCGCTGGTCGCCAAGCTCAAAGCCAAACTCTCCGCGCGGCAATTTGGCAACCGCGCCGCAGAGGCTTCCCGCATGGGGCCGCTGATCAGCGCCTCCAGCCGCCAGGCCATTCACGACATGGTGCAGCGCGCTGTGCAGGGCGGGGCCAGGCTGGAATGTGGCGGCGTGATGCCGCAAGGCCCCGGCTTCTTCTACACACCAACCCTGCTAACCCACGTTGCGCAAAAATCCGAGATCGTGCAGGAAGAAGTGTTTGGCCCGGTGTTGTGCGTGTTGCCCTACGACACGTTTGACGAAGCGCTGGCGATGGCCAGCGACCACCAGTTTGGTCTGGCCTCCGTGCTGTACACCGAAAACTACCGCCACGTGATGCAGGCGGGCAATGAAATCGAGGCCGGCGAGCTGTACATCAACCGCACCCCGGCTGACCCGTATCAGGGCTACCACGCGGGCTGGAAGCGCTCCGGGCTGGGCGGTGATGACGGCAAACACGGCATGCTGGAATTCACCCAGACGCGTCTGGTGATCATGAGCTACTGATGCGCCGGTGCTGATGCGCCGGGTGGGGCGCGTGCACAGGCTCAGTCCAGCGCCACTTCCGCCAGAGGCACACCCGCCAGCGCAGCCAGCGCCTCCACCACGATGGCATGGTCTTCCCGCTGCGGCACGCCGGACACAGTGACCGTGCCTACGCATCCCACACCGCGCACGCGAATGGGGAAACAGCCCCCGTGCGTGGCGTAGTCCCGCGTTGGCAAACCCGTCTTTTGCTCCAGCGACGTGCCCTCCTTCTCCAGCGAACGCCCAATGGCGTAGGAGCTGCGCTGCAACAACTCAACGGCGCTGCGCTTGCGCCGCACCCAGTCGGCGTTGCTCGGTGTAGTGCCGGGCATAGCGTAGAAAAACACCGTCTCTTTGGCCAGCCGCACTTCCGTGGTGACCGCCACGCGACGGGCCTCGCAAATCGCCTTGATCCGGGTGCCCAGCTCCCATGCAGCCGCATTGTCAAAGCGGTCCAGCTGCAGTCGCTGCTCCTGCGCTGCGAGTTTCTCGATATCCTGTTCAAGGCTCATCCGGTTCTCTCCTGTGTTCGATATGGGCTCCATCATGCCGCACTGGGGCACGAACTGGACGCGACGCATTGGCCGGGAATGTCAAATGACTTGAAAAAGATCATTTTTAGCAGTCAAATTGGCCATAAGCCCCCGTAGAATATGCGCAAGTAGCTATTGAATATATAGCAAACATCGCTTCGCCATCTCATGAATCACTTCATCCTTCTCGGCATCATCTACTTCGCTTTCATCAGTCTGGGTCTGCCAGACAGCGTATTGGGCGTCGCCTGGCCGACCATGCGCGCCACGTTGTTGCAGCCGATTGAAGCGGCCGGTTTGATCACGCTGGTGCTCACCATCTGCTCGGCCATTTCCAGCTTCGCCAGTGGCGCCGTGCTCAAGCGGTTGGGCACCGGGCCGGTGGTGATGATCAGCGGTTTGCTCACCGGGCTGGCTTTGCTGGGGTTTTCTTTTGGCCCGTCGTTCGGGGTTTTGCTGTTGCTGGCCATTCCGCTCGGGCTGGGCGCGGGCTCGGTGGATGCGGGGTTGAACCATTTCGTGGCGCAGCATTATTCGTCACGCCACATGAACTGGCTGCACGGCTGCTGGGGCATTGGCGCCACGTTGGGGCCAATCATCATGGGTATGGCCCTGGCTACCGCGACGGGCTGGATGCAGGGGTATTGGCACATTGCGTTCATCCAGCTGGGTCTGGCGTTTCTGTTTTTGTTGACGCTGGCGCTGTGGAACCGCGAGCGCGCCACACCTGACGCGGCGGCACACGATGACCAGCCCCTCACGCTCAAACCGCTGAACCCCAAAGCACCGTGGCTGGCGGTTTCGCTCTACCTCGTGTACGCCATGATCGAGGTCGGCACCGGACTGTGGGCGGCCAGCGTGCTGGTGGACGATCGCCATGTGAGTGCACCCACAGCCGGGTTGTGGGTGTCATGCTTTTACGGCGCCATCATGGCAGGCCGCTTTGGCACCGGCCTGATTGCCGCGCACATGGGCAACCGCCGGCTGGTGCGTTACGGGCTGGTAATGGCCATGCTGGGCGCGGGGTTGTTCAGCGTGAGTGGCTTGCCCCCGTCGCTGTCATTGGTCGGGCTGATGCTGCTGGGGCTGGGCTGCGCACCGATTTATCCGTCCCTGATGCACGAAACGGCACGGCGCTTCGATGCCGATACAGCCCGTATAGTGATCGGACGGCAAGTGGGTTTCGCCTACGTTGGCGCAGCAGCAGGCCCCGCCGCCATGGGTCTGCTGGCAGCAGCAGCAGGCCCGGCGGCGATCATGCCCGTGGTGTTTTTGGCTGTGGTGCTGTTGCTGGTGCTATCGGAGGTCCTGAATGCAGTGACGTGATATTCAATGCCGTGCCACCCAGCGCTGGTGGTATTCGTGCAGTCCTGCAATGTTCGAAGGCCGCACGGCCTGCAGGAACGACGGCGTGTCAGGCGCGCCCGATGCGGGCGATTCCCCGCCCCAGCGGCTGAGCAGCCACGCACCACGCGCCGTGCCTTCGAGTTCATCAACACTGGCAAAGCAGGTGTAACTACCCAGCAGTGATTGAAGCACACCCATGCAGAGCTGGTTTCCTGCCAGCGGCCCCTCGACAACCAGCATACGGCTCCCGGTAGCGGGGTCATCGGATGTTTCAGGACGCAGGCACCGGGCCAGCCATGCCGTCATCTGCGCGCAATACAGCGCTGCCAGCGCAGAGCGCCCGGCGACCTCGATGGCCTGCAACTCACACCGCTGGCCCGCCCGCAATACATACCCTTGTTGCGCCATGAAAGGACCACCCTGATGCGCGAAGGCGGGGACGGCAAAGGTTTGCGTTTGCAGTAGATGATGCAGGTCTTGTTCGGTACCCAGATCAGCAGGCGCACCATCCAGCAGGGTCAAAAATTCCCGCCCGCCCATGAACCGTGCCGTCGGCGTGGGTTGCCCCAGCACACTGACGTTTCCCAGCATATCGCGCCGGGCTTGCAGCGAGTCAATGGGTGCGGCTGGTGCCATCAGCACGGTCCAGGTTCCAGACGAAACAAGGGTCAGGCTTGGCGAATTCAAATAGCGGGCAAGGCAGGCGTTGCTGTCATGCACACCCACGTGCACCTGGCAATCGCGCGGCAAGCCCAGTGCGTCGGCCAGCTGGGGACGAACAAGACCCAGCACCTGCCATGCGGGTTTTAATGGAGCAAACATGGCAGCCCACCCCTGGGACTCTGCCAGATCAGAAAACCTCTCTCCTTTAACCGACCACAGCTGGGTGTGGCAACCCAGTGAAGACACCTCGCTGCTGGCTACCCCGCAGAGCCACCAGGCCCAATATTGCGGATAAGGCAGCAGGCAACGGGTTTTCGCCCATACATCGGGGTGGGTGTGTTGTAACCAGTAGAGCTGTCGGGCAGCATTCAGTCCGGCAGGCAGATCCGGGGCCAGCGTCGAAGAGAAATCGTCCCGAAGGTGCAGGTAGTCTTGTGCCAGATCAGGTGACGCGCTGGCAAATCCGTCGAACTCATAGTCAATGGGCTCCCACGCCAACCCTTCTTCACCCAACGCCACGAAGGCCGCACCGTGTGTGCAGGTCATCACCCGCTTGCAATGGCGGGTGGCCGATGAGCTGGCCAGCCCTTGCTGCATCCAGTTCGTCAAACCGGCAATATCCAGCGCGGGGTAGCCTGAAGCAGACTGCACACTGCGGTTTTCACGGCTTTTGCGGTCCACCACGACCCCGTGATCATCCACCCACAGCAGTTTGGCGTGGCTTTTGCCGATGTCGATGACCAGCGTGAGGTCTGGCAGACTCACCATGACTTGATTTAGCAGGCAATCACGGCAAGTAGAACAGGCAAGGCAAAGGCTCAACCACGGGGGAGCCATCGGCATTGGTTCGCATCAGGTCACCCATAGATGCCCACCAGCGTTGCATCACCGGGTGCTGCGCCAGCCTGTCCATGGTGTGGCTGGCGCTGCGTTTGAGCACGGCAAACAGCACGCTGTTTTCCTCATCCAGATAAATGCTGTAGTCGCTCACGCCGGCGCTCCTCAACAAAGTCACCAGTTCGGGCCAAATGTCGTCATGCCGCTGCTTGTAGGCGTCCATGTTGCCGGGTTTGAGAAACATGCGAAAAGCGATTTTGTCCACCGGAAAGTCCTCAAAATATGCACGGGCTGGTCGATCCAGCCGAATCAGACTATGCCTCCACCACCGCTCACACTTGCAGGGCGTTCCATGGCAACGCGCTGGCGATAGCCGCTGGCACGGTAAGCACCAACCGGATCAATCGCACCACCTGCTTCCAGGCGCACTCGCTGCAAGATGGGTCCAACATCGGTTTCAAAGCCGCACTTCAGGGTTCGGGTAGCCATTAGCGCGTCATTTCGTTCCTGTGCTGCATGCAGTGCCGGACGGTCAACGATCAAAGCCTGCGCATAGCTGCGCTGCACCTGCGCGGCGCTCGTCATCAAACTCTCGATTGGGTCGGTAACGTTGTGGCTTTGGTCCAGCATGTAGGCAGGATCAAACCCGGCGACCTTTTCCTGTGCGGCAGACACCAGTTCATTGAACACGAGAAACAAGCGGTACGGTGCAACGCTACCTGCGTCCAGGTCGTCGTCACCGTATTTGCTGTCGTTGAAGTGAAAGCCGGCGAGCTTGCCCGCCGCTATCAGCCGCGCGACGATCATTTCAATATTTACGTTAGGCGCATGGTGCCCCAGATCCACCAGGCACTGGGCTTTGGCGCCCAGGGCATTGGCCGCCAGGTAACTTGATCCCCAGTCCTGAATCACCGTGCTGTAAAACGCAGGTTCGCAAATTTTGTGCTCCAGAAACATACGCCAGTCGCCAGGGAGTGCGGCGTAAATCTGGTGGGCGCTCTCCAGGTAGCGGTCAAACGCGCGCCGGAAGTGTTGCTGGCCAGGAAAGTTGCTGCCGTCGCCCACCCATACAGTCAATGCTTTGCTGCCAAGTCTCTGGCCGATGCCAATGCACTCGATGTTATGCGCTACCGCTTGTGCACGCGTCGCTGCATCCACATGGGTGAGGCTACCGAATTTGTAACTGTGCGCCTGATCCTTCTGGTTCGAGAAGGTATTCGAATTCATGGCGTCAAATGCCAGGCCGTAACCCTCTGCGGTTTGGCGCAATTCACTCCAGTCGCTGCATTTATCCCACGGAATGTGCAAAGAAACCGTTGGCGTTGCGCGAGCCAGTTGCTGGATCACCGCGCAGTCCTGCATTTTGTCGAACACATGTCGTGGCTCGCCCTTGCCCGGAAAACGGGCAAAACGGGTACCACCAGTCCCCACGCCCCAGCTGGGGATGGCAACACCAAACGCCGCCACCTTCTTCTTGATATCTTCAATATCGATATGACGGCGCGCAAGTTGTTCACCCAAATGCTCGTAATCGTTATTGGCGTGGCGCAACAACGATTCATTGTGTTCTGCAATCCGGGTGGTATCTATGAGCGACATATCGATCCTTGTATTCAATGATGCTTAACGCGTAAACGCAGCAAGGTTGCCAGCGTCCACATTGAGAATGTTGCCGGTACTCTTGGCGCTCAAATGTTCCGCAGCGAAGAAATATGTTGCCTCGGCAATGTCTTCGGGAAACACACTGCGCTTGAGCATGGATCGGTCACGGTAGAACGCCTCCAGGTCTTCTTCGCTCACCTTGTTGGCTGCGGCCCGCTCCTGACTCCAGGTGCCGGTCCAAATCTTGCTGCCACGAATGACAGCATCAGGATTCACCACGTTGCAGCGAATACCCAATGGCGCGCCTTCGAGTGCAAAGCTGCGCGACAGCTGAATCTCGGCGGCCTTGGCAGCACAGTAAGCCACGGCCTGATTGCTGGCGACCATGCCATTCTTGCTGGCGATGAACACCATGGAGCCGCCCACACCTTGCGCTTTCATCAGCCGGAAAGCTTCACGACCGACCAGGAAGTAGCCCGTAGCCAGAATGCTTTGATTGCGGTTCCACAATGCAAGCGTGGTGTCTTCCAGCGGCGCCGCGGATGCAATGCCGGCATTGGAAACCAGAATATCCACGCCACCATACGCCACTGTTGCTTTGGCGTAGGCCGCGATGACCGAGTCTTCACTGGTCACATCACACACCACACCACACACAAAGTCTTTGCCGAATTTTTTAGACAACTCACTGACCGTGTTCTCCAGCGATTTGGCGTCAATATCCAGCAGTACGGCACAAGCACCTTCCTGCAACTGTCGCTCCACGATGGCACGACCGATGCCACCCGCACCACCGGTGACCAGCGCCACCTTGCCAACCAGTGGCTTCGGTTTGGGCATGCGCTGCAGCTTGGCTTCTTCGAGCAGCCAGTATTCAATGTCGAAGGCTTCCTGTTCAGGCAGCCCAACGTAGGTGTCTACCGCATTGGCGTCGCGCATCACATGGATGGCGTTAACATAAAACTCACCGGCAATGCGCGCGGTTGCCTTGTCTTTGGCGATGGAGATCATGCCGATGCCAGGAAGCAGGATGATGACCGGATTGGCGTCACGAACGGCCGGGCTGTTGGCACGTTTGCAGCGTTCGTAGTAGGCAACATAATCGGCCCGGTAAGCCACCAGTTTGGCTTCCAGTGCATCGGCCAGTGCCCGGCCTTCGAGCTTGTAGACCGACTCTTCCACAATCATGGGACGGATCTTGGTGCGCAGGAAATGGTCAGGACAGGATGTGCCCAATGCTGCCAATGGCACCAGATCGCGGCTGTTAACAAACTCCATGACAGTGGCCTGGCGATCCACATGCAGCAGTTTGTGGCCAGTCCTGGAGGTAAGGCCGCGCAAAACCGGCAAGATGCGGGCCAAGGTAGCGTCCTGCTCCAATGAGCCCAGGGATTTGCGCGCCGCACCGCCAAAACTCACCGCTTCTCGTGCCGCGCGTTCATGGGCAAGCCAGTTTTGCGCGTGCTCAATCACGCCCACGGTGTTTTCGTAGCAAGACCTTGATTCGGCTCCCCACGTAAACAGCCCGTGTCCGGCCAATACCAAACCCCGCTGCTCGGGGTGCGCCGCCTGGTAACGCTGAAGCATGAGGCCGAGTTCAAAGCCGGGTTTCCTCCAGGGCAACCAGCCAACCGTGCCATCAAAGATTTTTTGAGTCAGCGCTTCGCTGTTGGCCATCGCAGCAATCGCAATGACCGAATCCGGATGCATGTGGTCCACATGGGCAAACGGAAGGTAGGCATGCAAAGGCGTGTCGATGCTGGCCGCGCGGGGGTTCAGGTTGAACGTGCAATGCGGCAGATAGGCCACCATTTCATCTTCATGCTCCGGACCACGGTAGATACCTTGCAGTGCCTGCAGCTTTTCCAGATACAGCGTGGAAAAACCGTCCAGCTTCATGGAGCCAACATCACCACCGGAGCCTTTGACCCAAAGGACTTGAACCTGTTGGCCTGTCAGCGGGTCTGGCTGGGTAATCTTGGCCGACGTATTCCCGCCGCCATAGTTTGTGATTCTGAGATCGGAACCCAGCAGGTTGGAACGGTACAAAAGCAGCTGCGGCGCATCCAGTGCGGCCGCAAGATCAGGGTTCCATTGAGGGAAAGCAGCAGGCGACAAAGTTTGAGTCATGGTTTGTTGTATGCGGCGAATTGAAAGTGACTGTAACGAGGCCAATCGATAGAAGCAGCGCATATATTTTTATGAGATCAATAAGAAACACTGATACATTGGAAAATGCACATGTAGACGCCACGCACGGTTCGCACAGGCAGATCAATCGGCGCGCGAAATTGGGAAAAGGCAAGGGAAAACACTGATGAAACGCATTGACACCCAGAACCCGGTTGGCGCCGGCACTTCAGGGATTTCCCGCAAGGAAACGAGTCTGGCGCCCCCGTCAGCCACCCAGGCGCGCGACAACTGGCTAAAAAATCTGACCCTGCGTCAATTGCGCATCTTTGAGGCCGTGGCAAGTAACCTGAATTACTCGCGCGCCGCTGACCAACTGAGCCTGAGCCAACCGGCCGTTTCCATGCAAGTGCAGCAGCTCGAGATCGATCTGGGATTGCAACTGCTCGTGAAACAGGGAAAAAAGGTAACGCTCAGCCAGGCAGGCGAAGAGATGCTCCGACAAACACGACGCATCTTCAACCAGGTGCGGATCGCTGAGGAGGCCATATCCGCATTTCATGTGACCGAAGGCCCCAGAGGCGGTGTGCTGCATTTGGGCGTTGTGCCGACAGCCCACTACTTTGCGCCACAGCTCCTGATGGCGTTTGCGCAGGAGTGGCCCGGTGTCAAGTTCAAACTGACTGTTGACCGGCGCGACGCCATATTGGCAATGCTGCAGGAGCACCAGCTGGATGTAGCGATTGCAGGGTACCCGCCATCCGAGGCGGACGTAGAGGCCGAGACTTTTGCTCAGCATCCGCATTGCATCGTTGCTGCGGCCGATCACCCTCTATCAAAGAGGCGACAAATTCACTGGGATGCACTGAAAGACGAGCCGTTCATTTTTAGAGAGCCCAATTCCGCGACCCGGCAGTTTTTTGAACACCTTCTGCAAGCTCAATCGCTTCAGGTCAAAGTGTCCATGGAATTGTCGGGCAACGAGACCATCAAGCAGGCTGTCATGGCCGGAATGGGCATCAGTTTCCTGTCGGCGCACACTTTTCAAATCGAACTTGAAGCCGGTCGTCTTGCCGTGCTGCACCTTGAAGACATGCCCAAGATGCTGGACTGGTGTTTGTTGCACAGGCGTGACTCATTCCTGTCTGGCGTCAACAATGCATTTCGCTCGTTTGTGATGCTTCACGGTGCGCGCCTGGCCCAATGCCGCATTTGAACCCTTCATTCGTGTCGCAAAGCCTCGATGGGGTCCAGGCGCGCGGCACGGCGAGCCGGAAAGTAGCCAAACAGTACGCCTATTCCTGCCGAGAACAGGAATGACAGCAGGTTCACGCCCGGATTAAACAGGTAGGGCACCTCCATGATGCCTGCCAGCGCCATGGAAGCACCAGTGGCCAACACAACGCCGATCAGCCCGCCCAGTGATGCCAGCGCCACCGCCTCAATCAAAAACTGAAGCAACACCTCACGTTCCAGAGCACCAATAGCCAGACGCAGACCGATCTCCCGTGTGCGCTCAGTCACACTGACCAGCATGATGTTCATGATGCCAATACCACCGACCAGCAGACTTACTGCGGCTACCGCCCCCAGAAGCATGGTCATGACCTTGGTCGTGCCTGACAGGGTGTCAGCAAGTTGCTTGGTATCGAGCACATTGAAGTTGTCTTCAACACCATCGGCCAGCTTGCGCCGCTCGCGAAGCAGCTGCGTCAGGCCGGCCTTGATGCGCGAGGCATCACTTCCGTCCATCATGGAGACCAGCAAGGTATTCACTCGTGTGTTGCCCGTGATGCGGCGTTGAAGCGTCATGATCGGTACCAGCACCATGTCATCCTGGTCATGGCCAAAACTGCCCTGACCTTTGGAAGCCAGAACGCCAACAATCTCGCAGGAAATCTGTTTGACTCGAAGCTGCTCTCCCACTGCAGGTCGTGTGCCATAGAGTTCGCGCCGCACCGTTTCACCAATGATGCATACCGCAGCGCCTGCGCGCAACTCATCGTCTGAAAACTCCCGGCCATCGCCCAGTGTCCAGTTGCCCGTGACCAGCCAGGAGTTGGTGCTGCCGATGACGCTGCTGGCCCAGTTGCGTCCGTTGGCGACCAGCGTGGCGCTGGAACGGGCCTCGGGCGCAACGGCCGAGATGCCGCCAATTTGGGATGCAATGGCATCGGCGTCGACCTCCTTGAACGCTGGGGCACCAGCGCCTGCGGCACCCGGACCCATGCGCTGGCCAGGCCGTATCTGCAGCAAGTTGGTGCCCAATCCGGAAATCTGGTTTTGAACCGCCAGTGTTGCGCCATTGCCCAGAGTCACCATGGTAATGACAGCACTGACACCAATCACGATACCCAAAATGGTGAGGAAGGATCGCATCAGATTGCGCCGGATGGAGCGCAACGCCAGCAGCAACGTGTTGAGCAGCATCAGCGACTCCCGGTTGCGGTTGCGGTTGCGGTTTCGATGGCAGGCCTGGCAGTGGTCTGCGCCTCGCTTAGCGCCGCCGGATGCGGGTTGGGCACATCGCTTTCCACCATGCCATCGACAAAGCGCACGATGCGCTTGGCGTAGGCAGCCATTTCCGCCTCGTGGGTAACCATCAGCACGGTAATGCCGTGCTCCACATTCAGGCCCCACAGGAGGCTCATGATCTCGCGGCTTCGGTGCGTGTCCAGGTTACCCGTGGGTTCGTCTGCCAGCAGCACGGCCGGCTCCGTGACAATGGCCCGGGCAATGGCCACGCGCTGCTGTTGCCCACCCGATAGCTCAGACGGCGTGTGGTGTTCCCACCCCGCCAGTCCAACTGCAGCCAGGGCCCTGGCCGCTGCCGCATGCCGTGCCGCCGCCGATTCACCACGGTACAGCAGAGGCAACTCCACATTTTCCTGCGCAGACGTGCGTGCCAGCAGGTTGAAACCCTGGAAAACAAAACCCAGAAAACGGCGGCGCAAGCGTGCGCGCTGATCCCGTGACAGGCTTTCAACATGAACGCCGCGAAACAGGTATTCGCCCGAGGTGGGGGTATCCAGACAACCCAGTATGTTCATGGCGGTGGACTTGCCAGACCCGCTAGGGCCCATGATGGCCACAAAATCACCGGCTTCAATGGTCAGGTCTACCCCTTTGAGCGCTTGCAGGGCAGTGGCACCCTCACCGTAGGTTTTGGTCACCCGCCTGAGCTCAATGAGGGGCGCTGTCTGGCTCACGGCGAAGTTCCTGCCGAGCGCTGGTCGGTGATCACATGCATGCCATCCTGCAAATCGCCGCCTGTGATTTCGGTCATGCGGCCGTCGCTGATACCCGGGACCACCGCCATGGCCACAGCAGCCCCGTCACGTAGCACCCATACCTGCCTGGCCGTGCCGCCTGCGGTTTTCGGCGATGCCGATCGGGGCATCCGGGGCAACAGGCTTCCCACAATGCCACCATTGGATTTAGCAACGGTGCTGCCTGTGGCTGCGGGTGTGAAGCGAAGGGCCCTGTTGGGCACCAGCAAAACATGGTTCCGCTCGGTCGAGGTGATGGTGCTGGACGCGGTCATGCCGGGGCGAAGCGTCATGTCAGCATTGTTGACTGCCATATGGGTGATGTAGGTCACCACGTTATCCGTGGTGGTCGAGCCATATGCCACACGGGTAATGGTGGCCGGGAATCTGCGGGAAGGGTACGCACTGACGGTAAAGCTTGCCTTCTGCCCCACCTTTACAGAGCCCACATCGGCCTCATCCACATTGACCTGCAAGCGCAACTTGCTCAAGTCTTCTGCAATCGTGAACAGGGTAACCGCCTGCAGCGAGGCAGCCACAGCGTTGCCGGGATCTACCGAACGGGTCAACACCACGCCGTCAATGGGCGAGCGAATAGATGCCTTGGATAAATTGGTGGCATCGGTCGCCGCCGTTGCCTGCGCCTGGGTCACATTGGCACGGGCACTGGCTTCCTCTGCCCTGGCGCGCTCCAGTGCGGCCCGGCTTGAGTCCAGCTCGGCTTTGGAAGGAACCTTGCCACCTGACAGGCGTGCAACTTCTTCCAGACGCGCCAGATTGCCCTGCGCCTCCTTGACAGTGGCTACCGATTGGGCCACCGCTGCGTTGGCGGCGCCCAGCGCCGCGCGCGAGCGTGTCACCTGGTCATTGAGTTTGGCCGTATCCAGTTCAACCAGCACCTGGTCTTTTTTGACCCGGTCATTCACATCCACCAGCACGCGCAGCACCGTACCCGACAGTTCGCTGCCAATACTCACCGAGCGGGTGGGCTGCAACGTGCCGTTGGCGGCGACGGTCAGCGTGAGGTTACCTCTGCCAACGGCCTCGGTCACAAAAACAGGTGCCGCGTTGCTTTTGCTTCGCGCCTGCCAGAAATAAGCACCGGCCCCGGCAACAACCAGCGCTGCCAGCACAGCCCACAAAAAGGTCGTGCGCCACCACACCTTTGGGGGCGCTTCATCGAGCAGGGCCTGCACCGCAGAAGTGGAGGAGCTGGCACCGGGAGCAACTTGGGATGTCATGAAGGGTTCCAGAATCGGGTTGGGTTCAAAGCCAGCCGCCGCCCAGCGCCTTGTACAGGCGCACATGGTCGGTACTGATGTCGGCACGGGCACTGGCCACACTGTCTTGCGCCGTCATCAGCGTGCGCTGCGTCTGCAGCACGGTCTGAAAATCAATCAGACCACTGACGTAACGCTGTTGCGCCAGCAAGGCGGCATTGCCTGCTGCTGTGGCGGCACCCTCAAGGTGGATCAAACGTGCGCGATCACCCTTCAGCGCCACCAGCGCGTCCTCCACATCTTTCAAGGCCGTCAGCACGACGGACTGGTATGCGATGCGTGCCTGCTCCAGCGCGGCCTCCTGGGCCCGCACCTGGGCCTTTGCAGCACCGCCGTCAAGCAGGGGAATGGACACACTACCCAGCAGCGCATTGACCACGGAGGCACCGTTGGTCAACCCCGCCAGTGTCAGGGCATTGAGGCCCACCGAGCCACTGATGGAGAACCCGGGGTAACGCGCGGCATCCGCCACGGAAACGCGCGCCAGGGCCGCACTGATTCGATGCTCGGCGGCACGCACGTCGGGGCGCTGGCGCAGGGTTTGCACTGGAATGGCCAAGGCCAGGTGTTCAGCCACCTGGGGAACCGCTTGCCCCGTGCCCATCAGGGCTTGCAGGGCGTCGGGTGACTGCCCTGTCAGCACGGCCAGGCTATGCCGGGTGGTGGCAATACTGGCTTCCAGCGCGGGAAGCTGTGCACTGGTCTGCGCGGTGGCCGTGCGCACCTGCTCCACTTCCAGCGACGTGGTCAGCCCGGCCTGGGCCCGCCAATCGGTGATTTGCAGCGTTTCTTGCTGGCTGGCCAGGTTGCTGGCCGCAATCACCAGCTGAGTCTGTTGGCCACGCAACTGGATATAGGCCAACGCCACTTCAGCGGCCACAGTCACCTGCACATCCGCCAGCGACGCTTCGGCGGCCTGGGCATCTGCTTGCGTCGCCCCCAGCGCACTGCGTTTGCCCCCGAATACATCGGGCTCCCAACTGGCATCCAGACCAGCCCGCAAGCTGTTGGTGGCAGGGTTGCCATTCGCCTGGCTGCGCTGCGCCGAGGCAGCGCCCGAAACACCGGGCAACATGCCCGCTGTTTTGACGTCGCGCAACGCCCGTGATTGCAGCAATGCCGATTGCGCAGACCGGATGCTGGTGTTGGCCCGCAACGCTTGCTCAACAAGGGTAGTGAGCTGCAGGTCATTAAAGCGCTGCCACCATTGGGCCAGTGAAGCCGGTGTCTGCCCGGATAAACCCGGCGCTGAGCCAGACGCGGAGGTAGACCAGACAGCCGGTACCGGCGCTTGCGGCAGCACCAGTTCCTTCGGTGGCATTGTGGTGCAGCCTGACACGGCCGCGGCAACCAGCACCGACAGCAAAGACCTCCGCCAATGCACGGGGCCCCTGCGGGCAACACCTTGCACGAAAAAATCAGACTGAACGTATCGTTTTGGGGTCATCAGATCACATCACAAGGAGAATTTCATTGTGGCGCAACCGTATGTCGCCTGGATTGATTTGGGTTAAGTCTTGTAAAGCAGCCTTTGAGCGACCCCGTACCAGTCAGAAAATATTCGACGGAGATGCCCGCCGGGAACACTAGCCTGGAATATCCGGCTCAACCAGATTGGCCAGCTGCACGAGAGACTCCTGCCAGCCCAGGTAACACATCTCCACGGGGATGACCTCCGGTATGCCCTGCTGGACAATGCTCACCCCTGTTCCACAGGAGACCGGCTTCAGCGACACGGATACCTGCATCTCGCCGGGCAGGTTCGGGTCGTCAAACTTGTCGGTGTATCGCAGCAGCTGGCCGGGCACCAGCTCCAGATACTCGCCGCCGAAGGAATGCCCGTTGCCGGTGGAGAAGTTTTCGAAAGACATTTTGAAAGTGCCCCCGACCCGGGCGTCCATGTGGTGCACCTTGCATGTGAACCCGAAGGGCGCAAGCCACTTGGCCAGGGCCGCCGCGTCCAGAAATGCGCGATAAACCTTCTCAGGCTGGGTGCGCAGCACACGGTGAAGTTCGACAGTTCCTGTTGGCATGGTTCGATTTCCTTTCTGGGGAATAGGCGGATAGTAGCCAGGTGCATTCTATTGTTCAGGTGGCCCGGGAGAGAAAATAGAGCCATTTCAGGTATCAAATTGGCCCTGACCCCTTTATAAATATATGCTAATAGCTATTAATATGATAGCAATAGGGCTTGTTAAAAAGTGTCGTCTTTTGATTCAGTAGTATCCCAACAGAATGCAGCACTACACTAGCGGCCGGGCTGGGCTGTGCCAGGTATCGTGCGAGTGGCAGCCACGGCGCGCTGGCGCGACAGCGAATTCAGCAACCCGGCGAGCCCCAGCGCCGCGATGGTGAGCCCAACATTCAGCGCAATCCAGAACCCCTGCGCAGCCATCGGCTCCACCGGTCGCCAAGGCAGCCACACAGGTGCGAGCCCCAGCACGCAACCCAGCGGCAGCGATAAGCCCCAGAACGCCGCCAGGTGAATGATCATCGGCGGGCGGGTCACCTTGTAGGCGCGGATGGCGCAACTGGCGGATACCTGAGTGGCGTCGGACAACTGAAACAGCGCTGCGAACACCAGCAACTGTGCTGCCAGTGCCGCCACGCCCACATCCTTGGTATAGGCCCAGGCGATCTCGGTGTTGAATACCGCAATCAGGCTGGCCGACACCACCGCCACACCCAGCGCCATGCCCACGCCCACGCAGGAGCGAAAGCGCGCTGCAACCGGGTCGCCGGCGCCCAGCGCCTGACCTACGCGGGTCAGCAGCGCCACACCCAGACTCATGGGCACCATGAATACCAGCGACGCAAAGTTCAGCGCAATGTGGTGCGCCGCCACCTGCGTCGTGCCAAACCCGGCCACCAGCAGAGCGATCAGGCTAAACGCGCTGGTTTCAGCAAAATAGGTAATGCCAATGGGCACACCGATCTTGAGCAGCCCCCTGATGACTGGCCAGTTGGGTCCCCGGGATTCAAACGTAGTGATCGGGGCCTGATGAAACGCAAACGGCCGGGTCTGCGCATACGCCTGGGAACGGTGTATCCACCAGCAGATGGCGATGAGGTCAAACCATACACACAGCAGCGTGGCCCAGGCACAGCCCAGTCCGCCCAAACGGGGAAAACCCAGGTTGCCAAACACCAGCAGCCAGTTGACCAGCGCATTGAGCGTCAGCGCGAGCAGGGCAATCACCATCATTGGTTTGGTCTGGTTCAAGCTGGCGCTGTAGCCGTACAACACGCGATAACAGCAAAAAGCGGGCAATCCAAAACTGATAACCAGCACGAAATCTCTGGCCAGCGCGCGCACCACCGGCTCAATAGCCAGATGGTCAAAAATAAGCGCGGCCCCGTTGGCTACCCCCATCGCCAACAACCCCACACCCAGCGCTTTCCACAGCGCCTGGCGCACCACATTGGCAATCGCACCAAACTCTTTAGCGCCCACGTGCTGCGACACGATGGGGTTCACCGACATCAGCACCCCCATCAGCGTGATGATGACAATGTGCCAGATGGACACACCCAGCGACACACCCGCCAGATCCTGCGCAGACGCATGGCCAGCCATGGCTACATCCACCACCGACATGCCCACTGTTGCGACCTGCCCGATCAGGATAGGCCAGGCCAGCAACCACAGGGCAGAGGCTTCGGTTTTGACCACGGGAGAGCAGAGATGGCGCAACACTCGTGCACCACCTTCCCAATTCCTTTTATGATGTTCAGACGAATTTGCATCCATACCAATAGCCTACCATCGACATTGAACCAGTACCATGTGTCAGCTTCTCGGCATGAACAGTCGACTGCCCGCCAGTCTTACCCTGAGTTTCACCGGCTTTTCTCAGCGCGGCGGTTGCACCGACCACCATGCAGACGGCTGGGGGATTGCATTTTTCGAGAGCAAAGGCACATCGCCCGGCAAAGGCATTCGTTACTTTGTAGACAAGGAAAGTGCGTCCACGTCGCCCATTGCCAAGATGCTGCGTACCTTTCCCATCAAGAGCCACAACGTCGTTGCCCATGTGCGCAAGGCAACGGTGGGCGCCGTAACGCTGGAAAACAGCCATCCGTTTGTGCGTGAGTTGTGGGGCCGCTACTGGGTGTTTGCCCACAATGGGGATCTGAAGGACTTTGCGCCCAACCTGCATGGCGCCTTCAAGCCAGTGGGCGACACCGATAGCGAAACTGCTTTTTGCTGGCTCATGCAGGAGCTGTCCAAATCCCACGCAGGTGTACCCAGCGTGGAAGAGCTCTCGCTGACGCTGACTGATCTGGTGCCAAAAATTGCCCGCCACGGCACGTTCAACTTCCTGCTCAGCAACGGTCAGGCGCTGTGGACACACGCCAGTACCAAGCTTTTTTACATCGTACGCGAATACCCGTTTGCAGAAGTTCAGCTCAAAGACGAAGACGTGAGGGTTGATCTGGCCGAACTCAATGGCCCCGATGACCGGCTGGCCATTGTGGTCACGGAACCATTGACGACAAATGAGACCTGGACGCCTCTGGTGTGCGGCGAATTAATGACATTTGTGGATGGCAGCCCCCTGTCAATCACCAGAGCGGCTGTCATGAACAATACGGCAACCGCCGTTTAAAGTAGTCGCTCAGGGTTTGCAGCCCAGGGCACCTTTTTTGCTGTTTTCAGAATAGGTCAAATCTCCGGGGCATTGAGGTTTCTTCTCAGGCGTGGGGGTTCCGGCTTTGGCGGTGCAGCCATAAGCGCCGGTTTTCTTGTTGACACTCTTTGCATCCAGCTTCCAGCCATCAGGGCAGGTAGGGCCGCTTTTCATCGGCGCAGAAGCAGCCCCGACGGGTACAGCAACCACTGGAGCCACCTTGTAGGCAGCTGTGATGTTCTTGCCCCCGCATTTCAGGTGAGTCCCTACGCGCTTGGGTTCAACCATAACCTGATAGTCCCCCCCCTTGACATAAGTGTGTGAGGCCTTGTAGGGGATTGCATCCTTATTGGTCACCTTGATTTCCTGGGTTGCACCATCGCCCCAATGAACCTTCAATCCACAATTGGCATTGTTTTCGACTTGCAACGTGATGACCGCGGTCACGCTCTGCGCAGCGATGCCCTGAACCGGCTCCAGTTTCAGGTCCGTAAGTGTCTGGGCAAACAAACTGACTGATACCGACGCCGTGAGCGTCACGGCTGCAAACAATGTCTTCATGAAATTCCTTATAGGTAAGTGAAACTAAGGCTGCCGTTATACATCAGCTTCAAGAGCATCCACAAACATGGCAGCAACATCAAATCCGGTTTGGTTGTAAATTTCCTGAAAGCAGGTCGGGCTGGTGACATTGATTTCAGTAACGCAATCGCCAATCACGTCCACTCCGGCCAGCAACAGGCCGCGCGCCATCAGAATCGGGCCAAGTGCCTCACCGATTTCACGGTCCCGCGTCGACAGCGGCTGGGCCACACCCTTACCGCCTGCCGCGAGGTTGCCGCGCACTTCCCCGCCTTGTGGAATACGCGCCAGGCAAAACGGCACCGGTTTGCCCCCAATCACCAGCACCCGTTTGTCACCCAGCGCAATCTCGGGCAGAAATTTCTGCACCATCACCGACTCGGCGCCATTGCGGTTAAGCGTCTCGATGATGGAGCCCAGGTTCAACCCGTCCTCCTTCACCCGGAAAATGCCGGTTCCGCCCATGCCGTTCAGCGGCTTGAGGATGATGTCCTTGTGCTCGGCATGGAAGCGCTTGATGTCGCCTGCATCGCGCGTGACCAGCGTGGGGCCGATGAATTGCGGAAACTCCATGATCGCGAGTTTTTCGGGGTGATCGCGCAGCGCCCGGGGCTTGTTGAACACTTTCGCGCCCTCACGCTCCGCCTGCTCCAGCAAATGGGTGGCGTAGAAATATTCGGAATCAAACGGCGGGTCCTTGCGCATGATGACGGCACCAAAGTCCCGCAACGCCTGCGCACGCCCCTGCGGATGCGCCGGTGAAACCCTGAACCAGTGCTCCGGCTCACCCGTCAACGTGATGTCGCGCACCTGGGCTGTCACCACCCCGCCGCGTTGCCACATCATGCCCTGCGGTTCGCAGGCCACCAGCGTGTGCCCGCGGCGCTGGAGCTCGCGCATCATGGCGAAGGTGCTGTCTTTGTAGATCTTGAAAGATTCCAGCGGATCGGCAACAAAAAGAACGTTCATATCAACGCGCACGCCCAAACTGTTGAATAACCAGCGCAGCAGCACCCGCCACCACACCCCAGAAAGCCGAACCCACCCCGGCAATCACCACGCCGCTGAGCGTCACCAGAAACGTGATGAGCGCCGCCTCACGGTGCGACTCTTCCCGCACCGCCGATGCCAGGCCCGAGCCAATGGTGCCCAGCAAGGCCAGCCCGGCGATGGCCGCCACCAGCTCCTTGGGAAACGCCGTCAGCAAGCCCGTGATGGCTGCGCCAAAAATGCCAATGACCACATAAATCGCCCCGCACGACACGGCCGCGGTGTAACGCCGGTCGCGGTCCTCATGGGCTTCGGGGCCCATGCAGATGGCCGCAGTGATGGCGCTCAGGTTCAGCGCGAACGCGCCAAACGGCGCCAGTACCAGCGTGGCCAGGCCGGTGAGTGTGATGATTTTTGAAATGGGAATACCGTCTTTGCCACCTGCCTGGCTGCCGTAGCCCGCCGCCTGAATGGCCGCTACACCGGGCAGGTTTTGCGACGCCATGGTCACTACAAACAACGGGATCGCCAGACTGACAATGGCGCCCCAATGGAACACCGGGGCTGTAAATACCGGAATTGCAAGACTAAATCCGATGTCAGCCCCCGTCAATTGTGCGCGGGTAGCTACAAAAATAATAGCGACTGCCAGTGTGATGACCACCGCATAACGTGGCAGCAACCGCTTGCCCAGCAGGTAGCTGCCCAGCATAAGAAGCACCAGCGGCAAGGCGGTTTGTGCGGCGGTGAAGGCCTGCAGGCCAAAACGCGCCAACACCCCGGCCAGCAGGGCCGATGCAATGGCCACCGGGATGCGGTTCATGAGTTTTTCAAACCACCCCGTCACCCCGAACAGGGTGATCAGCGCAGCGCTGGCCATGAATGCGCCCACGGCTTCAGCCATCGTGAAACCACCGGCCAGCCCTGCCGTGGCCAGCACAGCCGCACCGGGCGTGCTCCAGGCCACCATGACCGGCTTGCGCAGCCACAGCGAGGGAATCAGCGAGCACAAGCCCATACCCAAACCCAGCGCCCACATCCAGGAAGCGATCTGTTCGGGGGTGGCATTAAACGCCAGCGCAGCCTGAAACACGATGGCCACCGAACTGGTGAAGCCAACCAGCACCGCAACAAAACCTGCCGTGAACGCCGAAAACGAAAGGTCCCTGAAAAAATACATCACGAGCGGCTGGTATGTGGCTATATCTCGATCTTGCTGCCCAGCTCCACCACGGAATTGTTGGGTAACTTCAAAAAGTCTGCCGCACCACTGGCGTTATGGTGCATCTGGGCAAACAACTTCTCCCGCCACTGCGCCATGCCGCCGCCAATAGTAGGAATCACAGTATCACGCGAAAGAAAATAGCTGGTAGTCATATCGTCGAGTTCGCAGCCTCGCCCCTTGATTTGCTCCAGAGCTTTAGGCACGTCCGGATCATTTTTAAACCCATAATGAATGACTACCTGCCAGCAATCGTGCCCCAGGGGCTCTATCTCCAGCCGCCTATCCAGGCCGATCCACGGGATCTCATGGTTGCGCACCGTCACAAACAGGTTGTTTTCATGCAAAACCTTGTTGTGCTTGAGGTTGTGCAGCAGGGCATTGGGCACCGTGCCCGGCTCACTGGTCAGGAAGACGGCGGTTCCCTCCACACGCACGGGCGGGCTCACAAACACGGTTTCCAGAAAACCGCTGAGGTCAATGGCGTCGGCGCGCAGCTTGTCGTTGAGCATCCTGCGACCATCTTTCCAGGTGACCATCAGGGTGAAAATGGCGCCGCCAATGATCAACGGGAACCAGCCCCCCGCAAACAGCTTCATCAGGTTGGAGGCAAAGAAAGCAAAGTCCACAATGAAAAATACGCCCGTTGCGGCAACACACAAGGCCAGCGGGTAGTTCCAGCTATAGCGGATAACGTAAAAAGTAAGAACCGTCGTGATCAACATGTCAGTACAAACCGCGATCCCGTAAGCTGCTGCAAGGTTGCTTGACGAGCGAAACATGACGACCGCCAGTACGATGGTTACAAACAGCCCCCAGTTGACCAGCGGGATATAGATTTGTCCGGTATCACGAACACTGGTGTGCTGAATATTCAAGCGCGGCAGATAACCCAGCTGAATCACTTGCTTTGTCACACTGAATGCTCCGGAAATCAATGCCTGGGACGCAATCACGGTCGCCATGGTGGCCAGCAACACCAGAGGAATTAGCGCCCAGTCCGGCGCCATCAGAAAGAACGGGTTTTTGACCGCTGCCGGACTCTTCAACAGCAGGGCTCCTTGACCAAAATAGTTGAGAACCAGCGATGGCATGACAACCACGAACCAAGCCAGGCGAATTGGCTTTTTGCCAAAGTGCCCCAGGTCGGCGTACAGCGCTTCAGCCCCCGTTACACACAACACCACGGCCCCCAGAATAATGAAGGTGGTACCGGGGTTGTAGGCCATGAAGCCCAGTGCATAGTGCGGGCTGATGGCCCACAAAATGACCGGATTGGTGGCAATTTGTGAAATGCCCAGCACGGCAAGCACGACAAACCACAGCAAGGTGATGGGCCCAAAGAACTTGCCAATGCCCGCCGTGCCATGTTTTTGCACGGCGAACAATCCGAACAGGATAACCAGGGTCAGCGGTATCACGTACTGCTTGAAAGTGGGTGAAACCACCTCCAGCCCCTCCACAGCCGAGAGAACCGAGATGGCCGGGGTAATCACACCATCACCATAAAATAGCGAGGTGCCGAAGATGCCCACTATCAGCAAAACGCTGCGTAGTCGGGGCTTGTGTTTGACCGCTTGGGATGCCAGCGCCAGCATGGCCACCAGTCCGCCCTCACCATTGTTATCGGCACGCAGCACCAGCACAACGTACTTGATCGAAACAATGACTGTCAGGGTCCAGAAAAAGATGGAAAGAATGCCATAGACGTTATCCGGGGTAAAAGGCACGTGGCCTGAACCGAAAACTTCTTTGACCGCGTACAGAACGCTGGTTCCGATATCACCGTAGACGACACCGATGGCGCCCAGGGTGAGCGCCGTAAGGGAAGATTTGGAAGCTGACACAAAACCACCCTGCCATCACGTCTGGCAAGGCTCCATGACCTTAAAGACTGCCATTGTGCGCCTGCCAGACAATCCAGGCCATAAGGCAGTGGCCATTACAAGGCCATTTCGTCAGAATGTTGCAGCGCAACAACTTCTTTCGCTTCAGTGTGGGCTACTCATCAGACTGGGTGTCCGGGTCAGTTGCTTCGAGCTCGTAGCTGGCAGCCACCATAGCCAGGCGACCAATCACGCCATACATATAAAAACGATTGGGTGCGCTGGCCCCCGGCCTGATACCGGGCTGGGGCAGATGCATGCTTTGTTCGAATGCCAGGGGAACAAAGCTGGAACCTGGCGCATTCAGATTTTCATCCGTGCCACGGTTGGCGTGAACACGATAAAACCCCCCAACCACATAGCGGTCCATCATGTAGACCACCGGCTCGGCCACAGCGTCGTTCATGCGCTCATAGGAATGCACGCCTTCCTGGATGATCACTTCGCAGGCACCTTCATCTGAGTGGCTCACTGCTGTCAGGCTACGGACTTTGCTGCGCAACGCATCCAGATCCCTGACCTCGCGCACCGTCATGATGCCCATGTTTTGTGAGCCGTTGTTGGACTTCACTACGACAAACGGCTTCTCCTTGATGCCGTATTCCTTGTATTTGCGCCGGATTTTCGTCAACAGGGCATCCACCTGGGTGGTAAGACAGTCCACCCCCGGGGCATTGGTGAGATTGATCTCGCCACACTTGTCAAACATGGGGTTGATCAGCCAGGGGTCAACGCCCAGCAGCTTGGCCAGGCGCCGGGATACCTCTTCATAACTGTGAAAATGATTGCTCTTGCGCCGCGTGGCCCAGCCGGCATGCAGCGGAGGCAGCAAATACTGCTCGTGAATATCTTCCAGAATACCGGGCACACCTGCGCTGAGGTCGTTGTTCAGCAAGATGGTGCAGGGGTCAAAGTCCCTGACACCCAGGCGACGCCTGGTGCGAATAACTGGCTCCAGTGTGACGCTATCGCCGTTTGGAAGCTCCACCGTGGTGGTCTTCTTGATGCGTGGATCGATGGAGCCAACGCGCACATTGAGGCCGGCCATGTGAAAAATGCGCCGCAACTGCGCCACATTGGAGAGGTAAAACGTGTTGCTGGAATGGTTTTCTGGAATCACCAGCAGGTTGCGCGCCTCGGGGCATATTTTCTCGATGGCCGCCATCGCAGCCTGCACGGCCAGCGGCAGCATCTCGGGCGTCAGGTTGTGCCAGCCACCGGGATACAGGTTGGTATCCACCGGCGCCAGTTTGAAGCCGGCGTTGCGCAAATCCACCGAGCTGTAAAACGGCGGGGTGTGCTCCATCCATTCCAGCCGGAACCAGCGTTCGATGGCGGGCATGGAGTCCAGCACGCGCTGTTCGAGTTCGTTGATGGGGCCTGTGAGCGCCGTAACAAGATGTGGAACCATGCAGCCTTCTTTGCGGTTTTTAGGTCAATCGACGGAGTTGAGGGCTATTCGCCCGGTTGCAAGGCACACCCGCATCAATCAGGTGTGCACTCTTCAAGCGCGAACATCAGGTGCGGACTTCTCCGTTGCCCAGCACCACGTACTTCAGGGACGTCAGCCCTTCAATGCCCACGGGGCCACGCGCATGAAACTTGTCGGTGCTGATGCCGATTTCAGCACCCAGGCCAAACTCGAACCCATCAGCGAAGCGGGTGCTCGCATTCACCATCACACTGGCCGAATCGACCTCACGTAAAAATTTTTGCGCGTGCATATGGTCGCGCGTGAGGATGGCGTCGGTGTGGTGTGATGAATACTGATTGATGTGCGCAATGGCTTCGTCCACACCGGCCACCACCTTGATGCTGATGATGGGGGCCAGGTACTCCTCGTACCAGTCACTCTCCTGCGCCGGCACGAATTTGGCGGTTGCAGTAGCTATATTTGCTACTGAATTAATAGCTACTCGCGCATATTCAACGGGGGCTGGAGGCTGATTTCCTTGCAAAATGGCGAGGGATTCCGGGTCGCAGCGCATTTCCACGCCCTTGGCGGCGTAGATCGCGCCAATCTTGGGCAGAAATTCAGCTGCCACACCCCGCGCCACCAGCAGGCCTTCGCTGGCATTGCATGGGCTGTATTTGTTGGTTTTGGCGTTGTCGGCCACGGTCACGGCCATGGCGATGTCGCACGGATCGTCCACATACACATGGCAATTACCGTCCAGGTGCTTGATGACCGGCACCTTGGCGTCGCGGCTGATGCGCTCGATCAGGCCCTTGCCGCCGCGCGGAATGATCACGTCCACATACTGCGGCATGGTGATGAGCTGCCCGACCAGCTCGCGATCGGTGCTCTGGACGAGTTGCACGCCATCTGCGGGCAAGCCACTCTCGACCAGCGCCTGCTGCACCAGCTTCGCCAAGGCCTTGTTGGACTCAATCGCCTCCGAGCCGCCGCGCAGGATGCAGGCGTTGCCGCTCTTGATCGACAGGCTGGCCGCTTCAATCGTCACATTCGGGCGGCTCTCGAAAATCATGCCGAACACGCCAATGGGCACCCGCATCTGCCCCACGCGGATGCCGCTGGGCTGCTGCTTCATGCCGATGATTTCGCCAATCACATCCGGCATGGCCGCCAGTTGCTCGCAGCCTTGTGCACAGGTTTCCAGCACCTTGGGCGTGAGTTTGAGGCGATCCACCATCGGCGCAGCCAGGCCAGCCGCCACGGCGCGTTCGATATCCCGCGCGTTGTCGATTTGCAGCGTCTGCACGCTCTCGCGCAGCAGTCTGGCCAGACGGCGAAGCGCTACGTTTTTGGTAGCTGTTGACGCACTAGCCATAAGGGCTGAGGCCACTTTTGCCTGCAAACCCAGGGTCTGTGCGTATTCCGCGATGTTGAGCGCATTCATGGGTGTATTTTCCGCGAAATCATCTGAGACGGCCAGCCGCTGCGCCACCGGCGACAGCGCCCGCTCTCGCCACGCGGGAATCAGGCTGCAACGCGCACTGGTTACACAAATCCATGGCCAGACGGTGCAGGGCCTGCCAGCCATTGGCGGGCCAATCGGGCTGTTTGAGGCCTTTGACGATGCCGTCCACCTGGTGCGCGGCGTGCAGCAGGTTGGACACCGCTGTTTCGCTCAAACGCGGCAACACGCGCTCAAACAGGCGTTCTTTCACGCCCCAGATGCGCTGTTCGCGCAAAGCCATGGGCAAGGGGCGCCCCTGCGCCATGGCGTCTTTCACCCGTTTCAAGGCACGAATGTCCTCGGCCAGCGTGTAATGCACCAGCACCTCGGCCTCGCCTTCGGCCTGCAGACCATCGAGCATGCGCTGCACGCGGGCGGTCTGCCCGGCCAGCACCGCTTCGGAAAGTTTGAACACGTCGTAGCGGGCCACATTCAGCACGGCGCTCTCCACCTGGTCAAACGACAGCTCTCCTTGCGCAAAGAGCAGCGCCAGCTTCTGGATTTCCTGATGCGCTGCGAGCAGATTGCCTTCCACGCGGTCGGCAAAAAACTGCAATGTGCGCTGGCCTTCTTCTCCCGCCATCACGCGCTGGCCTTGTGTGGACAGCCGCTGGGCAATCCACTGCGGCAAGGCGCTGCGCTCCACCGGCTCCACACCAACCGTGATGCCAAAACTCTCCAGCGCCGCAAACCAGGCGCCGCTTTTGGTCATCTTGTCCAGCCGCGGCAGCATCACCAGCGTGAGTGTGGAGTCGTTGTCTTTCGACTGCTCGGCCAACTGCTGGATAGCCGCGCTGCCGTCTTTGCCCGGCTTGCCGGACGGGATGCGAATCTCGACTATCTGCTTGTCGGCAAACAGGCTGAGCGAGCCCCCGGCGGCCAGCACCTCGCTCCAGTCAAAATGAGCCCCCGCCACGGTGTGCGAGGTGCGCTCGGTGAAACCCTGTGTGCGGGCAAAGGCGCGGATCGCGTCGCCCGCCTCCTGAACCAGCAGCGGTTCGTCGCCATGCAGCGTGTAGAGGCTTTTGAGCCCGCGCTGAAGGTGCTGCTGGAGTTGGCCGGCGGCGAGCTGCATGGGTTCGAAACGCCTAGATCGATTTGACGGCCGCCAGCCGGCGCATGAGCTGCTGCACGATGTCGGTCTGCATGTCGCGGTACAACAAGGCTTCTTCGGCCTCCTTGGCCAGTACCGCCGATTCGTTGAAACTGATATCGCGCTGCTGCAACAGTTCGGTGGCGGCAATCAACTCGGCGCCCTGAGGCGTGCTCAGACGGAAATTGACGCGCACCCGCAACTGGAATTCGCGAACCTGGCCCGACGCGTTCATGCCGACCACGTTCTTTTCGCGGGTCTCGGACAGGACATCGAGAATGGCTTGCGCCCTGGGCTTTTGGGCGACGTCAGTAATCAGCTGCACAGCGCCCAGCGAGGCCAGGTTGCGCTTGAGTTCATTGCCCAGCGACGAGTTTTCTGCCACCGACACATACAACGTCTGAAATGCAAGGTCCGGCGCCCCCCGCAACCGGAAACCACAAGCGCCCAGCGCGAGCACCGGAGACAGGGACAGCAGCAGGCGGCGGCGCATGCTCAGATCACCACGTTGACCAGGCGTGCAGGCACCACAATCACCTTCTTCGGTTTGGCACCCCCAGCCAGCTTCACGAACACATCGCTGGTAACGGCGGCCACTTCAATCGCGTGGCGGTCCGCGCCTGCAGGTACGCGAATGGCGCCACGCAGCTTGCCGTTGATTTGCAGCACCAGTTCGATCTCGTCTTGCACCAGCGCGGCGTCATCGACCTGAGGCCAGGCTGCGTCCAGCAGGTCGCCCTGCTGCGCGGCAAAACCCAGCTCAGCCCACAGGGTGTGTGCGATATGGGGCGTAGCCGGATACATGCTGCGCAGCAACATGCCAAACCCTTCGCGCACCGCCATGCTGCTGCCCGCCGAGCCGTCGTTCTTGAAGTCTTCCAGCGCGTTGAGCATCTTCATGACGCCAGACACCACGGTGTTGTACTGCATGCGCTGGTAGTCGTAATCCACCTGCTTGAAGATGGTGTGGATTTCCAGCCGCAGCGCTTTGGCTTCCTTGCCAAATTGACCATTAGTCCCCGTCGATATTGCCTGAACAGCTTCTAATTTGATAGCAGACAGTTTCACGCCAAAGTTCCAGACCCTGCGCAAAAAGCGGTAACTCCCCTCTACCGCCGCGTCGTTCCACTCCAGCGTAGCCTCGGGCGGGGCAGTAAACATGGTGTACAGGCGTGCCGTATCCGCACCGTATTTTTCGATCAGGTCCTGCGGGTCCACACCGTTGTTCTTGCTTTTGCTCATGGTGCCCACACCTTCGTAGGTAATGAGCGTACCGGCAGGCAAGTTGCCCTTGGCTTCTTTCAGCCTGGCGCCGGTGACCTTGCCGGTGGCGTCGTGCATGTCTTCCACTTCATGCGGCCAGAAATACTCGATGCCGCCCTTCTCTCCCTTGCGCGAGTAGATGTGGTTCAGCACCATGCCCTGCGTCAGCAGCTTGGTGAAGGGCTCGTCAATCTTCACCAGCCCGAGGTCACGCATCACCTTGGTCCAGAAACGTGCATACAGCAGGTGCAGGATGGCGTGCTCGATGCCGCCGATGTACTGGTCCATGCCGCTGCCACCGGTCGCAAGGTTTTGATCCCGCATCCAGTAGTCGGTACCACCCGCCACCATGGCCTCTGTGTTCTTCGGATCGCAGTAGCGCATGAAATACCACGACGAATCGACAAAGGTGTCCATCGTGTCGGTCTCGCGTCGAGCGGGCTTGCCGCACACGGGGCACTGCACACCAGCGTGGAAACCTTCGTGTTTGACCAAAGGGTTACCCGAACCATCGGGCACGCAGTCTTGCGGCAACACGACTGGCAGGTCTTTTTCGGGCACCGGCACCGCGCCGTGCTCGGCACAGTGGATGATGGGGATTGGTGTGCCCCAGTAGCGCTGGCGGCTCACACCCCAATCACGCAGGCGCCACGTGGTCTTCTTGCCCCCCAGGCCGGCCAGTTGGAGCTTGTGGGCTACGCCGTCCACCGCCTGTTTGAAGGTCATGCCGCTGAAGCTGCCGGAGTTGATGACCACGCCGCGCTGTTTGTCGGCGTACCAGTCGTGCCAGTGGTCGTAGTCGTAATGCAAGCCATCCAGATGCACCACCTGGGTGATGGGCAAGCCGTATTTCTTGGCAAAGGCAAAGTCGCGCTCATCGTGGGCAGGCACGCCCATCACGGCGCCGTCGCCATAACTCATCAGCACATAGTTGCCCACCCACAACTCGATTTTCAGGCCGGTCAACGGATGCGTTACAAACAGCCCCGTGCTCATGCCTTTCTTCTCTTGCGTGGCAAGTTCAGCCTCTGTCGTGCCACCCGCCTTGCAGGCTGCTATGAATTCAGCCAGCTGGGGATTACTCAGTGCTGCGTGAACAGCCAGCGGATGCTCGGGTGCCACCGCACAAAAGGTCACGCCCTTGATGGTGTCGGCCCGCGTGGTGAAGACATACATGCGCCCCGACTCGCCTTCGGGCGAGTCTGCAGATGCCCCAATCAGCTTGCCCGATGCGTCACGAATGTCGTGGGTAAAGGCGAAACGCACGCCCTCGCTCTTGCCAATCCAGTTTTCCTGCATCAGCTTCACGCGCTCGGGCCAGCCCGGCAGGCCGGTCTGCACCTGGTCCAAAAGCTCTTCGGCGTAATCGGTGATCTTCAGGTAGTAACCGGGAATTTCGCGTTTTTCCACCACAGCGCCAGTGCGCCAGCCCTTGCCGTCAATCACCTGCTCGTTGGCCAGAACGGTCTGGTCCACCGGGTCCCAGTTCACGACCTGGGTCTTGCGGTAGGCAATGCCTTTTTCCAGCATCTTCAGGAACAGCCACTGGTTCCATTTGTAATAGGTCGGGTCGCAAGTGGCGACTTCACGGCTCCAGTCGATGGCCAGGCCCATAGCCTGCATCTGCTTCTTCATGTACGCAATGTTCTCGTACGTCCATTTGGCAGGTGGCACACCGTTCTTGAGTGCCGCGTTTTCAGCCGGCAGGCCAAACGCATCCCAGCCCATGGGCATGAGGACGTTGTAGCCGTTCATGCGCAGGTAGCGCGTGAGCATGTCGTTGATGGTGTAGTTGCGCACATGGCCCATGTGCAGCTTGCCGCTGGGGTAGGGCAGCATGGAACAGGCGTAAAACTTCTTTTTGGACGCGTCTTCCGTCACGCGGTAGGCGTCACGCGCGGTCCACTGCGTCTGGGCAGACTGTTCGACGTCGAGATGGTTGTATTTTTCTTGCATGGCAGGATGTCAGGCGGCTGAAGTGCCGCAATCGGTCGATTTTAGGCGTTCGGCACCCCGGCAACTGGTTTCCTGCGCGCCTGGCTGCAGGTCAAACCGTTATTTGGGGGCCGCGACCGCGTCGGCTACGAAGCCGATGCGATTCAGACCGGCTTTTTGTGCAGCGCCCATGGTCTCGACCACACGGCCATAAGGCACCGCTTCGTCGGCACGCAGTTGAACCTCGGTCTCGGGGTTTTGTCCGGCAATCTGCGTCAACTTGCGGGCCAGTTCGTCGGGTTGAACAGCCTTGTCATCCAGATAGGTCTGACCAGCCTTGTCGATCACGACCATCACGAATTTCGGCGCATCGCCGGCTTTGGCGGCATCTGTTTTCGGCAAATCCAATTTGATGGAACTCGCCAGCAGCGGCGCCGTGATGATGAAAATCACCACCAGAACCAGCATGACGTCGATCAACGGTGTCATGTTGATCTCGCTCATGGGCTGTGGCCCCGATGTGCGCTCAAGACGGCCGAAACTCATGACCTAGTCATCCCGACTGGCGGCGGCGGGCTGACCTGCCAGCAACTCACGCAAATCGCGTGCAAAACCTTCCAGATCCGCCTCGATCCGGCCAATCAGGCGACCCAGCACGTTGTAGGCCAGCACGGCAGGAATGGCAACCGCCAGGCCCGCCGCCGTCATGATCAGCGCCTCGCCGACCGGACCGGATATCTTGTCAATCGTGATTTGGCCCGCGTTGGAGATGCCAATCAATGCATGGTAAATGCCCCAAACTGTACCCAGCAAGCCCACAAACGGCGCCGTAGCCCCCACTGTTGCCAGCAAAACCTGACCAAACTGAAGCTTGTGCAACACGGCATGGAGAGCGTCGCGCAGCCGTCGCGTGAGCTGCTGGGAGCGATCACCCGCAGCTGCCAGTGTTCCGGTTGCTTCCATTTTTGTAGCGATAATCAAAGGCAGGATCAGGGCTTCACGGTCAAAAGCCTCAACTTTTTGGCGTGCTTCATCTACCGATGCAGCCTGCCAGAACGCCGCCGTGCTGCGCACCACATCACCACTGGCCCGGCGCAACAGCCAGGATTTCCACAGAATCACCACCCAGCTGCTCACAGACATGGCCAGCAGCAACAGCGTCACCACTTTGCTGACACCGTCGCCTTGCACAAAAAACTGGAAGGCGCTCACTTGAGGTTCAGTACATCAAACATGTCAAACAACCCGCTTTTGCGACCGGCCAAAAACCGGGTGGCCCGCAGACTGCCCTGCGCATAGGTCGCCCGGCTCGACGATTTGTGGGTGATCTCGATGCGTTCGCCCGTGCCCGCAAACAGCACCGTGTGGTCACCCACAATGTCACCGCCACGAATGGTGGCGAACCCGATGGAAGAAGGGTCGCGCTCGCCGGTGACCCCTTCACGGGCATAAACAGCGCAGTCTTTCAGATCACGGCCCAAGGCCCCGGCGATTACCTCGCCCATCTTCAATGCCGTGCCTGACGGCGCATCCACCTTGTGGCGGTGGTGTGCCTCAATGATTTCAATGTCGTAACCGGTAGCCAGCGCCTTGGCCGCCATTTCCAGCAGCTTGAGCGTAACGTTGACGCCCACACTCATGTTGGGCGCCATCATGATGGCGATGTCTTTTGATGCGGCTGCAATCTCTTCTTTTTGGGCGTCGGTGAATCCGGTCGTGCCGATAACGGCATTCACACCCAGCTGGCGGCAAACTCTCAGATGCGCCAATGTGCCTTCGGGGCGAGTGAAATCGATCAAAACACCAGCGTTTTGCAGGCCTTTGGTCAAGTCTGACTGGATCAGCACGCCACTGGTGCGCCCCAAAAAGGCTGTGGCATCAGCCCCGATTCCTGGGCTGGTCGCAATATCCAGTGCACCAGCCAGCTGGCAATCGTCTGTGACCAGCACCGCCTCAATGAGCATCTGCCCCATGCGTCCGGATGCACCGGCAACGGCCACATTGTGGCGAATGGTGGATGACATCGCCGCTCCTTTAGCGCGCTGGCGTTTCGAGCGGCGGATAGCTGGCGGGCAGTGGCGGCAG
This sequence comes from Pseudomonadota bacterium, assembly GCA_046050465.1. GTDB lineage: Bacteria > Pseudomonadota > Gammaproteobacteria > Burkholderiales > Burkholderiaceae_C > Egaibacter. The sequence continues at coordinate 72,028 of JBJOPS010000047.1, forward strand.
CGGTTTGGCCGCAACCTCTTTGGCTGCTGGCGCAGGAAGGGCCTTCAGCTCGTCTTCCGTGGCCTCCAGTACGGGCACTTTCCCCGTCTTGCGGCCCGAGTCCAGGCTTGCAACAAATTCTGCTTCTGTCGGCAAAGTGTCCGCTTCAAACCGCTCCAGCACATCGTCCTTGAAGAAAACCGTGACGCGGCGCGCCTGTGGCTCAACACCTTGACGTTTGAACGTGAACACATAGTCCCAACGATTGGCATGAAAAATGCTGGTCAGCAACGGTGAGCCCAGAATTCCCCGAACCTGTCCGCGGGTCATGCCGGGCGTCAATGCCGCCGCCTGCTCTTTCGACACAAAGTTGCCCTGAACCACATCAATTTTGTAGGGTGTCACCAGGCCGGCAATGCTGCTGCTTGCACCATTGAAACTGCCGCAGCCAGCCAGACTTGCACAGGACACAAGGAACAGGCTCAGGCTGGTGCGATGAATGTCAAAATCGGGCATGACTTGGATTGAGGCGATATGATCAGTTCATTGTAGCGGCTGAGCTGCCAGCGATACCCGGTGCGTAACCGCAAGAAAGACGTCCATGGCCAACATCGAAGAACTGAAAAATACCGGGCTAAAGGCCACCCTGCCCCGGCTGAAGATACTGGAAATCTTTCAAAAAGGCACGCAACGCCACATGACAGCCGAGGATGTTTTCCGCGTCCTGCTGGAAGAGCGTTCCGACGTGGGCTTGGCTACTGTGTACCGTGTGCTGACCCAGTTCGAACAGGCCGCCATTCTCAGCAGGAGTCATTTTGAAAGTGGCAAGGCCGTTTACGAACTCAATGAAGGCCAGCATCATGATCATCTCGTATGTCTGGATTGCGGCAAGGTAGAAGAGTTTTACGACGCCGAGATCGAGAAGCGGCAAAAATCGGTGGCGAAAGCCAAGGGTTTCACCATCGCTGACCACGCCCTGAGCCTGTATGCCCACTGCACCAAGGAAAAATGCCCCAACCGGATTAGCCCGATGCGCGGCCACGAAAAACAGAGCGCATGAGCAGCAGGTGACGGTCAGGCAGGCTCCTGGCCCATCGCCTTTCGGTGCCGCTCGACAAACTCCTGATAGGTGTCAATGCCACGCAACTGCAAAATGGTGTTACGCACGGCCGCCTCAACCAACACAGCAATGTTGCGGCCCGCAACCACCTGAATGATGACTTTGCGCACAGGTATACCCAGTACGTCCTCCGTCAACGGCTCGTAAGGCAACCGCTCGTATTCACGCTCCAGTGTTTCCCGGCGAACCAGGTGCACGATGAGTTTCAGTCGCATCTTGCGCCGCACAGCCGTTTCACCAAAAATTGCACGAATATCCAGCAGGCCAATGCCGCGAACTTCCAGCAGGTTTTGCAGCAACTCCGGGCAACGTCCCTCAATGGTGGTCTGATTGATGCGAAACAGATCGACCGCGTCATCGGCCACAAGGCCGTTGCCCCGTGAAATCAGCTCAAGCCCCAACTCACTCTTGCCCAAACCAGACTCGCCGGTGATCAGCACACCCAGGCCCAAAATATCCATCAACACGCCATGCAGGGTTGCCCGGTCGGCAAAGTGCTTGGACAGATAGGCCCGCAGCACATCAATGACGTAGGCCGACGAGTCAGGCGTCGCAAACATCGGTATTTGCGCCTCTTCACACATGGACAACAGCGCTTGCGGGGCCTTTTGTCCATCCGCCAAAACCAGCACGGGCGGCTCCAGCGTCACGATGCGTGAAATCCGGCGCGCACAATCTTCCGGTGTGGCACTGGTAATGTAGGCGACCTCGCGCTCACCCAGAATCTGGACCCGGTAAGGATGGATGTAATTGAGATATCCCACCAAATCAGCCGCCGAACGGGCAGCCCGGACCGCAACCTCGTCAAATCGGCGCTCAAATGCCCCCAGGCCCGCTACCCACTCCCATTTCAGGAGCCCGGCAAACTCTTCGAACAGGAGATTAGCACTGATGACTGATGGTTTCATGCCTGTGGCACAGGCTGCCATCCAGCAATCAGGCTGTGGAGTTCGGTTGTACTGGCACTGGAGGTCAGCTTTTGGCGCAAACCGCCATCACTCAGCATCTCGGCAATTTCCGAGAGAATTTCCAGGTGTTTCTGTGTGGCCGCCTCTGGCACCAGTAAAAATATAAGCAGACTCACCGCCTGTTCATCAGGGGCATCAAAACCAATCGGCTGAGCCAGCCGAAAAACAGCCGCCATAGGGGCCTTCAGACCTTTGATCCGACCATGAGGAATCGCCACGCCATGCCCCAACCCGGTAGAGCCCAACCGCTCCCGGGAAAACAGGCTATCAGTCACCAAGGCACGACTCAAGCCGTGCAGGCTTTCAAACAGCAGCCCTGCGTCTTCAAACGCACGCTTTTTGCTCGTTGCATCCACGCCCACAAGAACGTGTTCAGCTAAAAGGATGGACGCAAGTCGATTCATGTTGAGAGTTCAGGATTATGCACACAAAAAAAGCCGCCCGTTTGATCGGACGGCTTTTTCTCATTCGGTGTTATCGGCCTACATCAGCCGCTTGGCAGCATCGTGGTGGCGGTTCTGGAGACGATCCTTGTGGCGCACAACCTGCCGGTCCAGTTTGTCAACCAGTTCATCCACGGCAGCGTACAAATCAGAATGAGAGCTTTCTGCAAACATGTCGCTGCCCTTGACATGAATATTGCACTCAGCACGTTGCCTTCGTTCCTTTTCTTTTTGCTTTTCAACCGTAAGAAGCACTTTGACATCAACAACCTGGTCAAAGTGACGGGTAATTCGATCAAGCTTGGTCGTGACATAACTACGCAGGGCTGGTGTAACTTCTAGATGATGACCGCTGATCGTCAAGTTCATAAATAACCTCCTGGTGCTCTCGGGGTGGAAACCGTTTGTCAAATGCACAAACGGAGAAAACCAAAAAAATCGGAAATCCAGACATCTAGAATTACTATGCACCGGCCCTGATGGAAATGCAATCCCTTTTCAGCAACATGATGCAAAACATTTGCTTAAGGTCAGTAATGCGCAGTCAGGTGACGTAAGCTCCATGAAGACACATGTATGAGTCTGGATACCATCATTAATGCGGGTACAAATTTCCCCTGTCCATCAGCCAATGCACTGGTGCTGATGGGCGGTGGCGCCAGAACCGCATACCAGGTAGGCGTGTTGCGGGCACTGGCCTCCATGCTGGAATCACAGGCACACCCACCTAATGCCTTTCCCTTCCAGGTGCTTATTGGCTCATCCGCAGGCGCCCTGAATGCAGCATTTCTGGCCGGTTGCGCCGTGCAGGGGCTGCAAGCGTTCCATCAATTGGCAAATTTCTGGGGCGCCATCCGATCATCTGACATTTACCGTCTGCGGGTACCTTCATGGATTCGGATAAGCAGATTCGCCACTGCGCTAAGCCTGTCACAACAGGCGCGAAATAGTGGGGCAATTCTCGATAGTCTGCCGTTAGTAGACACGCTGCATCGGGCAATCTCGCTGCCAGGCATCGACGAAGCCTTGACCTCACACACGCTGCACGCGTTGGCGGTTACGGCTTCGAGCTATACCAGCGGCGTACATTGGACCTTTTGTCACACTGCACAAAACGATCCGATGCACGCTTGGGCCCGGCCCGGCAGGCGTTCAGAGTTTCACCCGATCACCATTGAGCATTTAATGGCATCCAGCGCGATTCCTTTCCTGTTCCCCGCAACACCTTTATGGGTAGAGGGGCACCAGGAGTTTTTTGGAGACGGCTCTATGCGCCAAATCTCCCCCCTCTCCCCGGCGATACATCTGGGGGCCAAAAAGGTGCTGGTAGTCGGCGTAGGACAACCCGAGCGATCGGGATTGGGCGGCAACACAAGCCTCCCCCCTTCACGTGGCCCTACACTCGCAAGCATAGCCGGACACGCCATGGCCAGCGTATTTCACGACACCTTACGGGCTGACGTCGAGCAGGCACAGCGGGTAACAAAAACCCTGAAACAGTTACCTCGCGATTCGGTTGCCGCTTTGCCATATCGGAGCGTGGAAATTCTGGCTATGCAGCCTAGTCGGTCACTTGATGCGCTAGCCCAGAACCATGTATTGGAGTTGCCCAGCGCAACGCGTAATGCACTGAGTGGGCTAGGAATGCTCAAGGGTGGAGGAGGCGCACTGGCCAGTTACCTGCTTTTCGAGCCCGGGTTTGTACAGTCATTGATTGCCATGGGCGAAAGTGACGCCTTCGAACGCAAAGCGGAATTGCTGGCTTTTTTCACCTCATCTGATGACGCCCAAATGCGATAATTTGCCCGACATGAGTTCAGAGTATTTGCAGGAGCCAGGCTTGACTGATAGTTCTCGAATCTTATTGGGTCAGCTTCCAGTTGAAATGCCGATTGAATGATTCATGCTCAATATTTTTACCCTTGTCAATGGTCGGCTCTTCCAGGAAGAGATTGAATCACTCGAAGAACTGTCCCAATTTCAACCTATATGGGTTGATCTGGAGTCCCCCACGCTTGAAGAAAAGCGATGGGTAAAGCAATACTTTGGCCTGTCAGTCCCGGAAGATGCGATGGACGAGGACATCGAAGAATCCGCCCGGTTTTACGCAGAAGAAAACGGTGAGCTACACATTCGCAGTGACTTCCTGATTGCTGATGAAGAAGATCCACGCCAGGTCCGTGTGGCCTTTATTCTGAATCAGCACAACGCAGAGCTCAAAAGTTGCGGTGTGCTGTTTTCAATTCACGACGAGGATGTACCCGTTTTTCGCCTGCTGCGCATGCGGGCACGCCGGGCACCGGGTCTGATTGAGGACGCCAAGGAGGTATTGCTAAAGCTTTTTGATGCTGATGCCGAATACTCGGCGGACTCGCTGGAAGGCATCTACGACCAACTGGAAAAAGTGAGTAACAAGGTGCTGGCCGGCGACGTGACTGATGCACTGGCTGGTGAAGTGCTGGGAGCCATCGCGCGCCAGGAAGACTTGAACGGGCGCATCCGGCGCAACATGATGGACACCCGCCGCGCGGTGAGCTTCATGATGCGCAGCAAGATGCTCAACGGTGCGCAATTTGAGGAAGCGCGGCAAATTCTGCGCGACATTGACTCGCTCGATTCACACACAGCCTTCCTGTTCGACAAGATCAACTTCCTGATGGATGCCACGGTCGGCTTCATCAATATCAACCAGAACAAGATCATCAAGATTTTCTCGGTGGCCAGCGTCGCGCTGCTACCGCCCACGCTGATCGCCAGCCTGTACGGCATGAATTTCAAGTTCATGCCCGAGCTGGGCTGGTCACTGGGCTACCTGTATGCACTGGCGCTAATGGCGGCCAGCGCCATCGTGCCGATGTGGTACTTCAGAAAACGGGGCTGGTTGAAATAGTTATACGGGGCACCGTGCAGCAACTGGCCATTCACGCCACGGGCGGAGTGGTCAAATGGGCGGCAACCTCATCATCTGGCGCGGCAGCGAAGCCGCAGCCACCATGATTGACCAACAAGGTGGCCGTTGGTATTTCAATTTGCAACCAACAGCCGGGATACCTCCTAAAAAAACTGATTGATAGTGGATCGACAACCGTTGGCAGCCCGGATTTGCTATGTAATCAATAGCTGCTTGCGCCCATTCTACTTGGGCTAGAGGCCAATTTGTATCTAAATTTAAATGGCAGCGATGCATGATTACTGGCTAACCCAATACCTGCTGGCCGCCGTTGGTTGGACCTGCATCATTGCTGTCCCGATTGCAACAGCTTTGGCGCTGAAACTCCCCAAGAGCAGACAAGCCAAGGTTTGGGCTACGGCAATTGTTATTGGTGGCCTGAGCGCCATTCTTCCTTTGCAGGCCTAAGCGTCCGTCTGACCCAATCTCAAGCCGACTTCAGCGCCAGCAACTTCGGGATTCTGAATCAAGGGCTTTTCCCGACGGGGCTTCCTTAGGAAACGAATTGACATTGGCGCTCTGCTTGCTGATGCGTCACATACAGCGCGTATGCGCACCCTGAAAGAAATCCGTCTGCTGATGGCATAGTGGCAGGATTATCAACAGCTCTGCGTATCATCGAAGTTCAGTCGATGGCCTTGCCCATGTCTTCGACCACCTTCTTGGCATCGCCAAACACCATCATGGTCTTGTCCATGTAAAACAGCTCATTGTCCAGTCCGGCGTAACCGGCGGCCATGGAGCGCTTGTTCACGATGATGGTCTTGGCCTTGTAGGCCTCCAGAATCGGCATGCCGTGAATGGCGCTGCCCTTCACATGTGCGGCCGGGTTCACCACGTCATTGGCCCCCAGAATGATGGCTACGTCCACCTGGCCAAATTCGCCGTTGATGTCTTCCATCTCATGCACCTGGTCGTAAGGCACTTCGGCCTCGGCCAGCAACACGTTCATGTGGCCCGGCATGCGCCCTGCCACGGGGTGAATGGCGTACTTGACGGTAATGCCTTTTTCGGTGAGCTTGGCCGCCAGCTCCTTGACTGCATGCTGGGCACGGGCCACCGCCAGGCCGTAGCCGGGCACGATCACCACGGTTTCGGCGTTGGACAGCACGAAAGCCGCATCGTCTGCACTGCCGCTCTTCACAGAACGCTGCACCGCCCCACCCGCTGCTGCGGCGGTGGCATCGCCCCCAAAGCCGCCGCCAATTACGTTGAAGAACGAGCGGTTCATGGCCTTGCACATGATGTAGCTCAGGATGGCACCGGATGAGCCCACCAGGGAGCCCGCCACGATCAGCATCGCGTTGTTCAGGCTGAAACCAATACCGGCTGCGGCCCAGCCGGAGTAGCTGTTGAGCATGGACACCACCACAGGCATGTCAGCCCCGCCAATCGGAATGATCAGCAACACACCCAGCAGGAAACCCAGCGCAATGATCAGGCCGAAGTCCATAGCGCTCTGCGAGTGCCAGAAACCGAAACAGAAGAACACCGCTGCCAAGCCCAGCACCAAATTCAGCTTGTGCTGGCCGGGAAACTGCACCGGAGCGCCTTGAAACAGGCGAAATTTGTATTTGCCCGAGAGCTTGCCAAACGCGATCACCGAGCCCGAGAAGGTTACGGCGCCAATGAAGGCCCCCAGCGCCAGCTCAATGCGGTTACCACCTGGAATGCCTTCGCCCTTGGCGGAGATGCCGAACGCCCAGGGCTCGGCCACTGCGGCGACTGCGATGAACACGGCGGCCAGGCCGATCATGCTGTGCATGAAAGCCACCAGCTCAGGCATTTTGGTCATTTCAACGCGCTTGGCCATCACCGTGCCAATGGTGCCGCCGACGAGCAGGGCGCCGAAAACGTATACCATGCCAAAGGCAGAGCCACTGGAGAGCTTGACGATGAGTGCGGCCGTTGTGATGACCGCCACAGCCATGCCCACCATCCCAAACAGGTTGCCCCGAATCGAGGTCGTGGGATGGCTCAAGCCTTTAAGCGCCTGAATGAAGCAGACGCTGGCGAACAAATACAGAAGCGTAACAAGGTTCAGGCTCATTTGGCCGCTCCCTTGTCAGCCGCAGGCAGCTGCTTCTTGTCTTTCTTCTTGAACATCTCCAGCATGCGCCGGGTGACCATGAAGCCGCCAAACACGTTGACCGCCGCCAGCGCCACCGCCAGCACGCCCACGGACTTGCCCAAAGTCGTCTCCGTCAACGCAGCCGCCAGCATGGCCCCCACGATGACGATGGCGGAGATGGCATTGGTCACCGCCATCAAAGGCGTGTGCAATGCCGGGGTGACGGTCCAGACCACGTGGTAACCCACGTAGATGGCCAATATGAAGATGATCAGGTTGGTGACCGTGGGAGAAACGATATCCATTTTTGACTTCCTGTTATTTGCGTTTGACTTCACCACCCTGCGCCATCAGGCAGGCCGCCACGATGTCGTCATGCATGTCCACATGCAGCGCACCTTCTTTGGTGATGATGAGCTTGAGGAAGTCCAGCACGTTGCGGGCATACAGCGACGATGAGTCTGCCGCCACCAGTGCGGGCAAATTGGTCTCGCCCACCAGCGTCACGCCGTGTTTCACCACAGTTTTGTCGGCCTCGGAGATCGGGCAGTTGCCACCGCCATTGGGGCCCTTGCCCGCTGCAATGTCGATAATCACCGAACCGGGCTTCATGCTCTTGACCATGTCTTCGGTGATGAGCGTGGGTGCCGGGCGGCCGGGGATGAGGGCGGTGGAGATCACCACGTCGGCCTGCGCCACGCGCTTGGCCACTTCGATTTTCTGGCGGTCCAGCCAGCTTTGCGGCATGGGTTTGGCGTAGCCACCCACGCCCACAGCGGCTTCTTTCTCTTCGGGCGTGTCGTAAGACACGTCGATGAACTTGCCGCCGAGCGACTCGACCTGTTCCTTGACGCTGGGACGCACATCAGAAGCTTCGATCACCGCACCCAGGCGTTTGGCTGTGGCAATGGCCTGCAACCCAGCCACGCCCACACCCAGAATCACGACACGGGCCGCTTTGACCGTACCCGCGGCAGTCATCAGCATGGGGAAAAAGCGCTGGTACTTGTCTGCGGCGATCATCACGGCCTTGTAGCCTGCAATGTTGGCCTGGCTGGAGAGTACGTCCATACTCTGGGCGCGTGTGGTGCGGGGTGCCGCCTCCAGCGCGTAGCCGGTCAGGCCCGCAGTGGCCAGGCGTTGTAGTCCTGGCGCGTCAAACGGGTTGAGCATGCCCACCACGGTAGTGCCTGGCTTCATCTGCGCGCATTCGGCATCCGACGGGCTGCGCACCTTGAGCACCAGGTCGCAGGCATAGGCACCCGCAGCATCGGTTATGTCCGCACCAGCGGCCTGATAGGCCTCATCGGTCACGCTGGCCGCCACGCCGGCGCCCGACTGGACGCGAATGGTGTGGCCTTGGGCTTTAAGTTTTTTGGCCGTCTCGGGGGTGACGGCAACACGGGTTTCTCCCACTGTGGTTTCAGCGGGTACGCCAATCAGCATGAAGCGACTCCTCGGCTTGTTGATTTTGAATCTTGCCACTAGCTTACATGAGTTTTTCCTGAATTCGGATCAGGCCACTCATCCCTTTGCTCATGCTTATGGCGTTAAACAGTACTGACTTCTCCATACATAATCAGGCATGGATGCACGATGGAAACCCAACCTGACAGTCGCCGCGATCATTGAAAAAGATGGCAAATTTCTGCTTGTAGAGGAGCACACCTCCGCTGGCCTGATGCTCAACAACCCGGCCGGGCATCTGGATGCTGGTGAGTCAGTGGCCGATGCCTGCACCCGCGAGACCCTGGAAGAAACTACCCGGGCCTTTGAGCCGACTGATCTGGTTGGCATTTATCTAACCCGCACACACCGCCCGGCACGCCTGGACGGCGGTGCAGCGCAGGACATCACTTATCTGCGATTTGCCTTTTGTGGAAACATTGGAGACGAGCAGTGCACCAGACAACTCGATCACGGCATTGTCCGCACTCTGTGGATGACGCCAGACGAAATCCGCGCCAGTGCGGGCCGTCATCGCAGCCCGTTGGTCCTGCGCTGCATGGAAGACTATCTCTCAGGTCAGCGTTTTCCCATGAGCCTGTTGCACACAGATATCAGCGTGTCGCCTTGATTTGCTATATAAACGATAGCTGTAGATCCATATTTTACAAGGGGAAATGGCCAAAATGATCTGTCAAATACATCAAAAAAACAGGCTGGGATAATCCACCACGTATGGGTAAACAACGAATTGTGGTGGGCTTGAGCGGCGGCGTGGATTCGGCCGTCACGGCCTACCTGCTGAAACAGCAGGGCCATGAGGTGGTTGGCATCTTCATGAAAAACTGGGACGATGACGATGACAGCGAATACTGCTCGTCCAACATCGATTTTGTTGATGCCGCGGCCGTGGCCGACGTGATTGGCATCGACATCGAGCACGTCAATTTCGCAGCCGAATACAAAGAGCGCGTGTTTGCCGAATTTTTGCGTGAATACCAGGCGGGCCGCACGCCCAACCCCGATATTCTGTGCAACGCCGAGATCAAGTTCAAGGCATTCCTGGACCACGCCGTGCGCCTGGGGGCCGAGAAAATTGCCACCGGCCATTACGCCCGGGTCCGCCAAAACGGCGCTACCGGCAAACACGAGCTGCTCAAGGGGCTGGATCCAGCCAAAGACCAAAGCTACTTTTTGCACCGGCTCAACCAGGCGCAGCTTGAGAAAACACTGTTTCCGGTGGGCGAACTGCACAAAACGGAGGTGCGGCGCATTGCTGCAGCAATTGGCCTGCCCAACGCCAAAAAGAAGGATTCCACCGGGATCTGCTTCATTGGCGAGCGGCCGTTTCGGGAGTTTTTGAACCGTTACATCGCCAAAGAGCCAGGCCCGATCAAGGACGAGCGTGGTCGCGTGCTGGGCGAACACCATGGCTTGAGCTTTCACACGCTGGGCCAGCGCCAGGGTCTGGGCATCGGTGGCGTCAAGGCCAAGGGCGCGACAAGAGGCGGTGGCGACCACGCACCCTGGTTTGTGGCACGCAAGGATCTGGAAAACAACACGCTGTGGGTGGTGCAGGGGCACGACCACCCGTGGCTGCTGTCAAGCCAGTTGCAGGCGCTGGACGCGAGCTGGATTGCCAGCACCTCGCCCCAACTGGCCCAGATTGCGGCCAAGACACGTTATCGACAAGGTGATGCGCCATGTGCAATAAACGTACTGGGTGATCACGAATTTACCCTGCAGTTTGCTGAGAACCAGTGGGCAGTGACACCAGGTCAATCAGCCGTGGTTTATGCGGGAGACGTGTGCCTGGGCGGTGGCATCATCCATTTGTCGACCTCTCTCTCGCTCATTTAGCCAATACCAAAGCGCTGCTCCCGGTAAATTTGATGAAATGGCCTGCTAATTCACGGTTACAAACCGTTTGATGCCTCAGCGCAGCCGCTAAACTGGTTAGGCGTTGACTCTGAGAATCCTGTTAGGGCAGACTGCATGCCTTGACTCCTCAAGGTCTTGCACATTTGACCGGGTATGGCTTGCGTGCACTTACTACAGGACAACGAATGTTTCACGTGATTCGAGATTCTGAAGGCATGATCAACACCATCTCTCGCCACCCGCAAAGTGGCAGTGAGGTGCTGGATGATCTGCACCCCGAAATCCGGGCATTTCTTGGCGTACCGGGCGATGCACCCGCATTCACGGAAATGGATGCGGATTTCGTGCGGGTGATCGAGGACCTGATCGATACGCTGATCAAAAATAATGTGATTCGTCTGACTGATCTTCCTGTTGTTGCACAAACCAAGCTCATGAGGCGCAAAGGCATGCGCAACAAGCTGGGGGGCGCGCTTGATCTTCTTGGCGGTGAAGATCTGGTTCTGTGATGGGCCTGCCAACCACTGATTTCCTGTATTTAACCGATGTCCACGCCGACTATGCCCCTGCCAGTTGACAATTTGCCCACAGCCTGGCGGGTAGGCGAACACGCGCCCCATATGGACCCTTTGCTTGAATGCGTGGTCGCGATTGCACGTATTTTCGGCATTGCCACCACACATGAATCCCTGTCAGCAGGTCTGCCGCTGGAAGACAACCGCATCACCCCGGCCCTGATTCCCCGGGCGGCGGCGCGCGCGGGCATGACAGCCCGGCTGGCACGCCGTGCCCTGTCCGATTTGCGGCCTGGCCTGTTGCCAGCCATCCTGTTGCTCAATGACAAACAGGCTTGCATCTTGCTGGAATGGCTGCCATCCGGCGATGCACGCGTGCGCTACCCTGAGAGCGGCGAGTCGGCGGATGTGCTGCCCCGGCAGGAACTGGAGTCGCTGTTTGCGGGCATCGTGTTTTTTGTGCGCCCGGTATTCAACTTTGACCAGCGCACACCTGAGACGGGTGAAATCAAAAACCGGCACTGGTTTTGGGGCGTCGTGTTCCAGAACTGGCGCCTGTACCGCGACAGCCTGCTGGCCGCATTGCTGATCAACCTGTTCGCCCTGGCCACGCCGATGTTCAGCATGACGGTTTACGATCGGGTGGTGCCCAATCGGGCCGAAGAGACCCTGTGGGTGCTGGCGCTGGGTGTATTGTTGATCATGGTTTTTGACACGTTGCTGCGGGTGTTGCGGGGCTATATCCTGGATACCGCTGGCAAGCGCATCGACGTTACGCTGTCAGCCAAAATCATGGAGCGGGTGCTGGGGCTCAAGCTTGCAGACCGGCCTGCGTCCGTCGGCTCCTTTGCTGCCAACTTGCGAGCCTTCGAGTCGGTGCGTGACTTTGTCGCGTCGGCCACGATCACAACACTGGTAGACATTCCGTTTATTTTTGTCTTCCTGTTCGCCATCTCGTGGATTTCCCCCTGGCTGATCATTCCGCCGATCGTGTGTATCGCGCTGCTCATCTTTTCAGCACTGGTCGCCCAGCAAAAGATGCAGGAGCTGGTGGATGTGACCCAGCGCGCTTCGGCGCAACGAAACGCCACACTGGTGGAGAGCCTGGTCGGCATCGAGACCATCAAATTCATGGTGGCCGAGGGCAGCATCCAGCGCAAATGGGAAGGCGCCACGGTTTTCCTAGCGCAAAACAGCACGAAATTGAAGTTGCTGTCGTCTGTTACATCCAACCTGGCGCAAATGTTTGCGCAACTGGTTTCCACGGCCACCGTGATAGCAGGCGTTTACCTGTTGTTCAACAACCAGGTCAGCATGGGCGGCATCATCGCCGCGTCCATGCTTGCGGGCAGGGCGATGGCACCGTTTGGCCAGGTCGTCGGGTTATTGATGCAGTTTCACTATGCCAAGAGTGGTCTGGGCTCGGTAGAAAGCCACATGAAGAAGGCACCCGAGCGGCCTGAGGAATCGACGTTCATCCACCGGACCAGTTTTCAGGGTGGCATCGAGTTCAAAAACGTCAGCTTCACCTACCCCGGCCAAGAACAGCTCACACTGAACAAGGTGTCATTCAAGATCAATCCCGGAGAACGTGTCGCCTTCATCGGCCGGGTAGGCTCAGGCAAATCAACGCTTCAGCGCATCATGTTGGGCCTGTATCAACCGACTGAAGGGGCCGTGCTCATTGACGGTATTGATTCCAGGCAGATTGACCCTGCGGAGCTGCGACGCTCAATTGGTTTTGTGCCGCAGGACATCAACCTGTTTTTCGGTTCGCTCAAGGAAAACATTGCCATGGGCGCGCCTTTTGCGAACGATCAGGATATTGTTGCAGCCGCCGACATTGCAGGCGTGAGCGAGTTTGCCAACCGCCACCCGCGCGGCTTTGACATGGCCATTGGTGAGCGGGGAGAGTCATTGTCGGGCGGGCAACGTCAGGCCGTAGGCATTGCACGTGCCGTGCTGAACGACCCACCCATTTTGCTGCTGGACGAACCCAGCAGTGCCATGGACCACCAAAGCGAGGATGCGCTCAAGACGAGGCTTCGGACATTTGCCAAAGGCAAGACGGTTGTATTGGTCACCCATCGGTCATCGCTGCTGGAGCTGGTAGACCGGCTGATCGTGATTGACAGCGGTCAGATCATGGCCGATGGGCCCAAAGCTCAAGTGGTTGAGGCGCTGCAGAGTGGCCGGATAGGCAAGGCAGCATGATGAAGCTCGACGTCTTGTTTCAACGCATCAAGGTCATCTGGCAACCGATTTACGGATGGTGCTCTGGCTGGATTGATCGGGCCATGCTGGCGCTGATGGGAAAGGACATCGGTCAGGATCAGGATTTCGATGCCAATGCCGATTGGGCTATTGCCGAACAAACCCCACGGGGTGCCCGCGTCATGGTGTGGCTGAGTGCCGGCGCTGTTTTTGTGATGATTGTTTGGGCCAGCCTCGCGACTCTGGACGAAGTGACCCGGGGGGAGGGCAAAGTCATCCCCTCTCGACAGGTCCAAATCCTTCAAAGCATGGATGGCGGCATTATTTCCGAGATCTTGGTGCGAGAAGGTCAGTCGGTCAAGATCGGTGACTTGATGGTGAAGGTCGATCCGACCCGCATGGTCTCGTCGCTGCGTGAGAACAGGTCGCAATATCTGGCCGTGCTGGCCAAGTCAGCTCGACTAAAGGCGCTGGCGGAAGGCTCCAATTTTGTTGCGCCTGAAGAGGCAAGCAAAGAGGCGCCTGAGATCGTGGAACAGGAACGCCAGTTGTTTGAGTCGCGGCGGGCCGAGCTGGATGCATCCATCGGTGTGGCACGTCAACAGTCGGCGCAGCGCACGCAGGAACTGGTTTCAGTCAGGGCAAGACGGGAGCAGGCGGCCCAGAGCTTCACCCTGACTGCGAAAGAACTGGAGTTGACGCGGCCGCTGGTGAAAACTGGTGCCGTTTCGGACGTCGAGTTGCTCCGTCTGGAGCGTGATGTCGCCCGTTATCGGGGCGAGCGAGACAGTGCCAGTTCGGACATTCCCCGGATTGAATCGTCCATTGCTGAAGCCAACCGGAAAATTCAGGAAGTTGACCTGACATTCAGGAATATCGCTCGATCAGAACTAAGCGAAACCAATGCCAAACTGAGTGCCCTGTCTGAGGGCAGCACTGCGCTGGTGGACCGCGTCAAACAGACGGATATCCGGTCACCCGTCAACGGCACCGTCAAACAACTGCGGGTGAATACCGTGGGCGGGGTTGTGCAGCCCGGCAAGGATTTGATTGAGATTGTGCCATCCGACGATGCCTTGTTGCTGGAGGCCAGGGTGCAGCCAAAGGATATTGCGTTCCTGCGGCCAGGCCAGAAGGCGCTCGTCAAGTTCACGGCTTACGATTTTTCTACGTATGGTGGTCTCGAAGCCACGCTGGAGCACATCAGTGCTGACACCGTAGTCGACGAGAAAGGGAATGCCTTTTTTCTGGTGCGTGTGCGGACAGCTTCGACGGATTTGGGCTCTACCAAACTGCCCATCATTCCTGGAATGGTGGCAGAAGTTGATATTTTGACTGGCAAAAAAACGGTACTCAACTATCTGCTAAAGCCCATCTTGCGGGCGAAATCCAGTGCGTTGACTGAACGATGATTCGGACTGACAAGCTGATCCTGATCAGTCACGATCCAGGGCTGCTGGCACACTGGAGAAAAGCTTTGGGCTCGAGCAAAGCACTTTGCCTATCACAGTTTTCAACCTTGTCGTACTCCGGACTACACATTGGTACAACCATATGGGTTGATGGCGACTTACCCGATCTCCCAGGATGGCAAGACCCAGTTTGGGCAAATCTGGTTAGGACTTCCCGTGTTGTTTGTACAAGCTCGATGCCCATTAATGGCGCAGCAATGCAGGCACTCGCTGCCGGTTGCAGTGCTTTTGTTCATGCTTTTGCCGACTTTAAAACTCTTAAACAGGTCCAGCAAACTGTCATTTCGGGGCAGGTCTGGATTGGTCGGGACTTAATGCAATTGCTGCTCTCCAGCGCAAGTAAAGCAGGCGCCCTGATCACCCGAATGAATCACGGATGGGATACCACGCTTACCGCACGCGAGAAAGAAATAGCCGTTCTGGCAGCAAACGGCGCGTCAAATAAAGTGATTGCCGCAAACTGCAGCATTACCGAGCGAACTGTCAAAGCACATTTAGCTTCGATTTTTGAAAAACTGGATCTCACAGACAGACTTCAACTCGCGCTTCGGGTACACGGCATCAACTGACTCGGCGTTATGTTGTCGCACTGTACTTCAGGCCAATACCGAAGTGCCAGTATCCCTATTAGCATCAATCCAGTAATTTCTGTTATTCGGAGGTCCCATGGCTACAAGTCAAGTTTCAGCCCAGGCACGTGGCTACATCGTTGTACTCGAGGGCAAGGCATGGGTTCTGGACAACTTCGGGCGCCGGGTTTTGCTGAAGGTAGGAGACGAAGTACAGGAAGGTCAAGTTCTCGTGACGGACAACGGCACGCGACTCGAACTAGGCATGCCAAATGGTCAGGTCGTATCGGTTTCCACTGGCCGTGAACTGCTGGTCGATGCCAACTTACTTGGCATTGCGCCTACCGACCAGTCCGAGGCAGTCCTCACGGACCTGAACAACAGTTCTGCACAAATTGCACGAATAATTCAGTCTGGGGGAGATCTTTCAATCGAGCTTGATCCAGCAGGAGCCGGCCAAACGGGAGGGGATGCCAGCGAATCTCATGGTTTTGTCCGGTTGCTCCGAATTGTAGAAAGTCTGGGTTCAGTTGAACTCAATAGAGCAGATGCGGATGCAGCTCGGGAGCCCATCGTTGAGCGTTTTCAAAGCAGAGTAGAAACTGTCACGTCAACCACAAGCGCGGCCCCGGTGGTGGCCTCAGTCACCTCCGATGCCCAGACCGAGGGCACGGCTCTCGTGCACACCGTCACGCTGTCGGGCGCCTCCGCCGCCGCGGCCACCTACAGTTTCAGCCTCTCCGGT
>JBJOPS010000048.1:0-10290 GCA_046050465.1 Pseudomonadota bacterium
GGTTCCCGAACGTTGCGGCATTGCTGGAGTCGATGCCGACATGAAAGTTGTGAGCTTTGTCGAGAAACCATCCAACCCTGTTGACAACTTTGCCAATGCCGGTATTTACGTAGTTCAAGCGGAGGCCTATCGCGAAATGGCCGATATGGCTGCGTTTGACATTGGAACAGACCTTTTGCCCCGCTTTGTTGGCCGGATGCGTGGATGGGACTGGCCCGGGTATCACAGGGACATCGGGACGCACGAAAGCCTCGCGCTGGCCGAGCAAGATGTTGCTGCAGGCTGCCTTGCGCCTGGTTACCGCCGTACGGTGAACTGGGTCCGACCGACATGCTAAGACCGGCAGTTTTCCTGGACAGGGATGGCACAATCATTCAGAACGTTCACTATTTGGCAGACCCCGCCTTGGTTGAACTTATCCCCGGAGCTGCCGAGGGAATACGTCTATTACGAGATGCGGGGTATGCATGTGTTGTCGTGTCAAATCAGTCCGCTGTTGGCCGGGGCCTTTTGTCCCTTGACACACTCGAGCTGATTCATCAGGAGATGTGCCGGCAACTCGCTAGATTGGGGGCTGAGATTGACGGTTGGTATTTCTGCCCAGTTGCGCCGACATCCATTGACCGAACTAGCATTGATCATCCTGATCGCAAACCGGCTCCTGGCATGCTGCTTGCTGCTTCGCGAGAACTAGGCTTGGACCTGTCGCGATCCTGGATGATTGGCGACATGATCAGCGATCTGCTCGCCGGGAAAAATGCCGGGTGTGTGGGCAATATTCTTGTGCGCACCGGTCACGGTCAACAACAAGGAGACGTTGCTTCGTTGGCAAGCCATGTGGCGGAGGATCTTCTGGACGCAGCCCGGCAGGTAGTTGTGCGCACCCGTTCCACGGATGTCCAGAACCAGCCAATTTGAATACATATTTTTTGGAGTGACTTGAAATGAGAATTTTGGTAACCGGTGGCGCTGGCTTTGTAGGAAGTGCCTGCTTGAGACATCTGCTGGCGCATGGCTATGAGGCATTGGCCTACGATAACCTGGCACAAGGCCATCCCGAAGCGGTACCCGCTGGCCGTCTTGTGATTGGCGATATTGCAGACACCCAGATGCTGACAAAAACCCTGCGGGACTTTAAGGCTGATGCCGTCATGCACTTTGCTGCGGCCACCTATGTCGGCGAGTCGGTTTCAAACCCGGAGTACCACTACCGGAACAACATTGGCGGTACCCTGTCCCTCCTCGGTGCTATGCGGGAGGCTGGAGTGAAGCGAATGCTCTTTTCCAGCACTTGTGCCACATACGGGATGAACCCGAAAGTTCCGATGGGGGAAGACTCTGCGCAGGAACCATTCAGTCCCTATGCCCGAACCAAACTGGCAGTTGAATGGATGATTCGTGACTTTGCCCATGCCTATGGCATGGGTTTCACCCTCCTGCGTTATTTCAACGCTGCAGGCGCAGACGCAGACGGTCAGTTTGGAGAAGACCATCGACCTGAAAACCACCTCATTCCGCTTGTTCTGCAGGTTGCTCTGGGTCAGAAGTCGCATATTGACGTGTTTGGCACCGATTACCCTACGCCAGACGGAACATGCCTGCGGGACTACGTGCACACTGAAGACCTTGCCCAGGCACATCGCCTGGCAATTCAGGCCACAACCGAATCCACTGCGAATGTCTTCAACATTGGCACGGGAACCGGTAATTCTGTTTTCGAGATCATTGCGGCTTGCGAGGCGGTTACGGGGATCAAAATCGCTCGGAAAATTTCTCCTCGTCGGCCCGGAGACCCGCCTGCCTTGGTTGCTTCTCCCCGCAAATTGATCGAAGAACTTTCCTGGAAACCCCGATACACTGATATCAAAGACATCATTGCCACGGCTTGGTCCTGGCACAAAAGCCACCCGAATGGCTACTCAGCCAAGTAGATCATCGTTTCTCACATTTTTTACTATTGAATTGCAGGACTCTAATCATGACAACTACCACCACCTTCAGCGGAGCAGCCGGGCATTACCTGAAACGGTTACAAACCGTCATTGACACCCGTGTCGATAATGAAGAAATTGATCGCGGTATTGGCGTGATCGAGCAGGCCTGGAAGCAGGGCCGTCAAATCATCACCTTGGGCAATGGCGGCAGTTCCATGACAGCTCTGCACTTCATTACCGACTGGAACAAGAGCATATTCATGAGCACGGGTGTGCCATTTCGCGGGCGCACGTTAGTGGATAACATGGGGCTGCTTATGGCATATGGAAACGACACATCGTTTCAAGACATTTTTATTGAGCAGTTGAAAAACATCCTGCAGCCCGACGATCTGGTCATTGCCATATCTGGTAGCGGCAACTCCGAAAACGTCATTCGTGCCGTGGACTACGCCAATGCCAACAAGGCCGTTACCCTAGGCTTATGTGGTTATGCAGGTGGCAAGCTGAAAGACCGCGCACAACACACTATCTGGGCCCGTGTGGACGACATGCAACTCTGTGAAGACATACACGCCATATTTGGGCACATCGTCATGCAAAGGTTGTGCGGCTACTCGGCAAACCAGAAGCCCATCGAAGGGTAAAAAATGTGTCGCAGCTGCTTAGCTGCGGCTCACCACGAAAACTCCGGTACAGATCAGCGCCACTCCGAGTGAGCGCTGCAGCGTCACCTGTTCTCCCATCAGTGCACCCACTAGAGCTGTCAGCCCGAATCCGAGACCGACAAGTGGGTAGGCCTTGCTGACGTCCCACCGGGACAGAACACTCAGCCACACTACGGCGCCCAAGCCGTACAACGCAAATCCACCGAAGACAAATTTGTCTGTCAGTATTGCAAAGAGCGATGCAATTGAGAGAGGTTCGGCCATGGCAGTCTTGACAGCCGCACCCGACATCCCAGCCTTTAGGGCAAACTGTGCCGCCACCGACAGACCAATGCTGGACAAAGCGACCCAAAAAACGTTCATGATCTAACCCCCAGAAAAAAATGTATCTGCGAGGCTGCCAGTACAAAGCAAACCGCTAAAAGTCCGCCGACCGCCAGACTTTGCCAGTCTTTTATGGCAAAAACCACTGGGTCATCGTCAATCTCCCCTCTGCATGTCTTCAGCCAGACCCGGCTGACCCAATACAGCATGAGCGGCGGAACGAGCCAAAGCCAGATTTTTCCGGGGTATAGCCGGGCAGTTTCCGGATCATTGATATACAGGGCCAACACCAGTACCGCCGCCACGCCGGCACTTGCGCCAATGGAAGCTAGAACGGGCAGGTCATTCACAAAATAGCCGCGCCCGGCGGCAGACTCTTTTTGCTGACGCAGCGTAATCAGTAGCTCGGAATACCGTTTAACCAGGGCGAGGCTGAGAAATACAAACATCGAGAAGGCGAGCAACCAGAATGATGGCACTATCCCAGTTGCGGCTGCGCCGGCAATAATCCGCATGGTGTACAGGGCGGCTAGCAGGATGACATCAACAATAACCTGCCGTTTGAGCCGCAAAGAATAGGCAAGCGTCATCGCGAAATAGGCCATCAGAACGACCGAAAACACCACCGGCAGAAATGATGCAATAAAAAAAGCCAGTCCCAACAGGCAGGGAATCATCGAGACACCCTGCCAAATGGGGATCAGTCCTGAAGCAAATGGACGATTGCGTTTGCGAACGTGCTGTCGGTCAGCCTCCAGATCCAGTAAGTCGTTCATGACGTACACGGCCGACGCACACAAACTAAACGCCATGAAGGCCATCAAGGCTTGAGCAACTCCTTCTGTGCCTGACACTTTATGTGCCGCAAGCAGCGGAACGAAAACTAGCAGGTTTTTGAGCCATTGATGGATACGCAGACCTCGCCATAAAGCAAGCACCCCCGCGCGCGGCACCTCGATCACCTGGGTAACCACTGTCACGGCTCGTGCTGCTGCAGCCAAAGACCTGCTGGCTGAAACCACAACCCCAGATCGCGAGGCTTCCCAAACTGGCAGGTCGCTGGTCCCATTGCCGGCATAGTCAAACATCCTGGGGCCAAACATTTCCGCCAGTCGCCTGGCCTTGTTCCGAGAAGACAGATTGACACTGTTTTCGGTGGCCACAACTTGATCAAATATCCCCAGATGGGCTGCCAGGCCGTCCGCCCACGCCCTGGGAGACGCCGTTGCCAGAACAATTTTCCGCCCCTGCGCGCGCGCACTTTGAATCAACTCCAGAATGCCAGCACAGTAGGGCATGCCTTCCCAGTCGAAACGCACTCGCTCAGCGACACGCTCTTTCAGATACACCTTGCCACGAAAGAGCCACAATGGCAGGAGCAAGATGGCCCAGGGCGATTGTTTAATCATTGCCAGAACCCCTTCGTGAAGCAGATCCGTCTGCAGCAAAGTACCGTCGCAGTCAATGCACAGGGCTACGTCAGAGTCATTACCTGGGTTCATGTTGGGTTTTCCTTGCCAGCTGTAACAGCTGGTGAATTGTATAAGCCGCAAACGCAGCAATCAGTGGGTCAAGCGGCAGGTGATATCGGTCCTGACCCACGGTCAGTATCGGCACCATGAAGAAGCATGCTGACACTACCAACAGAGGGTTGAAAATCGTAACCTTCCGGGCCTTAAGCGCCTGGGCAATCCCCGCCACAGCAAGCAAAGACACTAGCCACCAATAAAGCGTCGAAACCAGTTTTACAGAGGGTATTGCCCCCTCTCCAACCAGTCTTGCAAGTGCCGGTTGGTTCCAGGCAACGCCAATGGTCTCGCGATCATATGTCAGCAGTATTCGTCGAAGGGCCAGTTTGATGTATTGGCCAGGATGATCCCGGATGAAATCCACCGCCAGCTGCTTGAAATGCTGGTCGCGTGCAACCTCATTGGCAAATTTGGTATCTGGTAGCGGCATATATTCGCCTTTGGACTGCGGGTTGTTACCCATCCACAAATTGCAGCCAAAGTTGGCAGAGACCAGAACCGGGTGACCAAAATTTGCTTGATTTCGAGCAACCCACGGCGCAAAAAGCACTGTGGCAGTCAGCGCTGCTACCAGTCCCGAGGTCAGAAACTGGCGAAAGTCCCGCTTCGCCCATAGCTCCAGTACTGGCAGCAATATAAAAAGGGGTAACGCTGTGGGGCGCACATAAGTTGCCGCGCACAACAATGCTCCCCACAGGCATGCCTTGAGCACCTTGCTGGTCAAGGAAGAACTCCATACGTGCAGCGTGGCCAATAACAGCAGCATGAACAGGAGTTCACTTGAATAAACCGTAGTGAACTGAATTAGTACTGGCCAAAGCGCTACCAACCATCCTGCGTAAACCGCTACTTTCCCGCCGAAATACCGAAGACTCAGCAGATAAGACAGATAAACAATGCCTGTTCCAATAAGGATATTGACGAACAGCAATGGAAAACTCGAATGACCCAGCATGTAATGCACAAGGGCATAAAAAGCAGAGGCCCCCACCGGCCAGTACACCGTCAACTCACCAGATGGATAAGCGTAACCCGCCCCATTGGCAATGCTAGTCGCAAAGGTTTTATAGGCCAGGCTGTCGGAGACTGGGTCCACCGAAACAAGTACAGCCCACCCGACACGAGCCGCGATCGCCACCCAGATAAAAACAGGAATCAAATTCAGAAAGGCTCTTATTGGCGAGGGCATTTGTTGCATCACACGATTCTATGTTTTCGAATTACCGGGTCAGACTACGCGCTTTCGGATTTATGTGACTTATTTCGTTCCTCCGGATGTTTTCACATCTCCCGGAATGCGCGGGGCTCGGTGTATCCTTTGCAGATGGACTTCAAACGCATTCTGACCGGTGCCACCGGGCTTACCCTGCTGGTTTTGGTGCTGGCTTTGCCGTTGCCATCATTCTTTAGCGGGTCTCGCGTGTTTTCGTCCCTTGAAAACGCATCGCATGGGCCACTTTTTGCTGCTTTGATCTGCCTTTTACTCTGGGTCTTTGGGCATCTTGCTGCTTGGCTGGTTTCTGCGCTGCTGGCCATGGTTTCAGAGTATGCGCAGGGCTTCGGGTCGCGGGACCCATCATGGAATGACGTGTATACGGACCTACTGGGTGCCACCGCTGGACTGGCGCTGTGGGTGTTGTTCTCCAGCAAGCACAAACCACTATCCTCCCCGGTGCGAACTGGCTTATGGATGCTGATAGCTGCCTGCGCGTTGTCCGTTTCGTTGCCTGTGCTGAAGTCTGTGGAGCAATGGCTGGACCGATCCCGGCAGTACCCGGTGCTCTTCACCGCTCGGTTCTCGGGTGCCCTAAGCATGACTGAATCTATGACCGAAGATGAAGACGTCCTCATCAGTCAAAGCCCTGACGGTTTGTCAGTTCAGTTGCAATCTGGCCCGATACCAGGCGTGGTAATTAGAGGCTTTGTGCCCGACTGGAGAGGCTACAAGAAGCTGGTCATTGACATAGAAAATCCCGACTCACAGCCGCTGGAACTGGAAGTCCATTTGCGCGATCGCGGCAGCACAACCGACAAAACAGACCGCTTTAACGCCATTCACATACTGGCGCCCCGGCAGCGCACCGCAATGCAATTGGACCTATCATCCATTGAAGCCGCCCCAAAAGCCGATCGCTCAAGCTCGACCAGCTGTCCATCATTGCGATCTATCGCGTCAAACCCGGAGCAGACCGTTTTATCGTGTACGCCATTCGCCTGGAATAGACAAGAACCCTCATTTAGGCCCCACGTTTACTAGATATGCGGACCCACTTAGACCGCAAAGGTTAATTCTTGTGAGCCATCCGAAGTAAAATTCTTACGCCAAGCACAGCAAGTGAACCAATTCCGAGCCATGATGCGGCCAGACAGAAGCACGTTGTGATATCAGCGGTGTGAATATGTTCCGTGCGCTATTCGTCAATCGAACTTCAAAATTTCTTACTCCGAGTACATGCAATTATGCTGACGATGATCCACCACAACCCCCTTCGAATTGATGGTGGCGTTTTATCCGTTGATCGTAAGTTCCTCACTGGCATGCAGCGGTATGCCCAGAGTCTGGATACCCCGATCATGGCTATTAACCCCGCAATGACTTCGGGCGGCGCCAACATGGACATGGTTGACGTTGCCTGCAAAAACCTGGGCTTTCAGGTATTGACCGTCAATCCCAACAATCCTCTCGAAAACGAGGTCCGCCTGCGCGAGCAGATTGCCCGCAGTTCTCTGGTGTATGGCTCACCATATTTGGGTTGGACCGACATGGCTAAATCATTGGGGGTGCCTTACATTTTGACTCTTGAATACGACCTTAAAACCCAAGTAATCACCAGCGGCTTGACTACAAATAACCGCCTCAAGAGTTACGTACGTTCTCTGCGCGCTGCTAAGAGATATCTTACGCATGACATTCCTGTGATGCGCAGGGCCGCCTTGCTCCATTGCAACGGATACCCCATCTACGAAGAAGCCCGCTTGTTCAATTCGAACCGATTGCTTTACTTGGATTCGCGCATTTCGGCCGACATGGTGGTGGCTGCGGAACAACTTGAAGATCGCTTGCAGCAATTGGGAAGTCGCCCGCTTAGGCTACTATTTACCGGCCGTTACGAGCCCATGAAGGGTGCAGACCAAAGCCTACGTGTGGCGTTAGAGTGTTTGCGGCGCGGCTTGAATATAGAAATGCACTGTTATGGGCAAGGCAGCCTGCGAGACACTATGGTGCAGCTTGCCCAGCAATCTCCCCATGCCGACCGAGTTCATGTCCATGAGCCACTGACCTACCCTGAACTGTCAAAACTAGTACCGGAATTTGACGTCTTTGTCTGCTGTCATGTACAGAACGACCCCTCCTGCACGTATTTGGAAACATTTGGTGCGGGCGTGCCCATTGTTGGCTATGCAAATCGCATGTGGCGCCACTTGTGTGCAGCATCGCGCGGAGGTCGTGTCACACCGATTGGGCGCATTGACGCCCTTGTTGACGAAATTGCGTATTTGCAATCCAACCCCCAAGTTCTGAAAGACCTTTCCAGGCAAGCCAGGGAGTTTGCCCTGGCGCACACCTTCGAAAATGAATTTTCTCTTCGAATTAACTCCATTAAAGAGGTGATGGCACGAAAACGATAACCTGCGCCCCAGTTTGGGCAATTCTGTAACTTTTTGCAAAGTCTCTCGTCTCTGTCATATCTGAACGGTACGATCGCTGGATACGGTTTGTTTTGGCTCCTTCGGATGTGTATGCTTTCTCCCTTTTCCCCAACTTTGAGTGCAGTAAGAGTCCTTGCTGCGGGGTTGTTGTGCCTGTCGTGCGTCATAGGTTGCGGTGGGGGCACGGAGGAAACCGGTGGCCTAAGTGCCAATGCCGCCACTACCACCAGCAGCGCGCCGACCGCGCCTCCGTCCTCCAACAGCACAGTCAATGCCGCACCGGTCACGCCGATAGTAGTAACAGGAGGGGGTCAGGTATCAGGGTGCACCAGCACAGGTGCAACAGGTGCGATAGCGGTCTCCAACGTACCCAGCCGGTATAGCGGCGTAGCGCCACTGGCGGTATTCTTTGACGCCAGCGCAACAACGGCCAGTGGGGTCGCGCGCCCATTCCACAACCTTGAATACCGCTGGAACTTTGCAGACACGGCCAGTGGCAACTGGGCATACGGCAGCAAAGCTGGCACAGCCAGCCGCAACGCCGCCAGCGGGCCCGTGGCATCCCACGTATTTGAAACACCAGGTACCTACCGGGTAGGCATTACCGTTACGGATGGCACCAACACGGTATCGAACCAGTGCGTGGAGATTGCCGTTCAAGACCCCAATGTGGAGTTCACCAACTCCAAAACGGTATGTATCTCCCGTTCGGGTAGCTTTGCGGGTTGTCCGTCTGGCGCAACGCAGGTCACCAGTTCAGATGCGGATGCATCTTATGCGGCCAGTGTGGGCACGGGTAACAAGCGCATTCTGTATCGACGTGGTGAGACGTTTGACGCATCGGCAACAATCAGAATTACGACAGCAGGCCCCGGTTTGATTGGCGCCTATGGAACAGGTGCCAAGCCGGTATTCAGTCGCACAGCGGGTGTGACGATGATCAATGTTTCATCGCCGACAACACCAACAGTTGTGAGCGACTGGAGGCTGCAGGACATTGTGCTTGAGGGCAACTCATTCGCGAATGCTGGAATCAGTGGGGAAGGTAGCTTCTCCAGACTATTGCTGCATCGGGTGGATATCAGGAACATCAGTTATGGATTTACGCTAAGCCAATCTATCCTGGATGGTCTGAATGCAGCGGTCCCGTTCACGCATGCCTTGTGGGATGAGGTTTACATCGTGGACTCCTCGATCTTCAACTTGATTGGATCGAGTGGGCCGTGTGGGATATACGCTAGCGCGAGGCGTATTGTTGCGATGGGCAACAATGTCAATAACAGCGGTGGTGGTGAACACGGAATTCGAACGCAATTTACCGATAGAGCAGTGTTCTCAAGTAATACGATTGAAGGTATTGCAGTAGGTAAGGCCAATTTCTCTATCCGAGGTGGTGCTTTCGGTGGAACGACTACGCTAGCCGCAGGCCAGTACTCTGAGAAGATTGTTGTGTCTGATAACCGTTGGGTCGGCGGAGCCAGCGGTGGCATTGCCGGAGTGGGCCCTCAAAACAGCTACAACGATGAGCGTGGCCGCAACATGATTTGGGAACGCAATCTGTACTTGGGAACGTCTGCCACGGTGAACTTCCAGACAGTTGCGCAGCCGGATATGACGTTTCGCAATAATGTTTTTGTGATGCAGGGTGGCTTGGCCGTCAAGGTGGAGAAGAGTGGATTAACGCCCGTTCCCACAAATGTGCATTTTTATAACAACTCGATGTATTCCTCGGGCTCTGGCCAGTTTATTGGGATCGTTTATGCCGGCAATCCGGCGGACGGGCATGGAGGGGCCACTATCACCGCCATGAACAATCTGGCGTATGCACCGTCTAGTACTGCAATTTCCAGAATGACAGACAACCCATACTCCGGTGCCACGATCACAGCCAGCAACAATTCAACTGTGGCACAAATTATTGGAGCCAGCCCATCGTTTACGACGACGCCACCGACGACAGCAGCCCACTTCAAACCACTGAGTGGGAGCTACGCAATTGGTGGCGCTACCAGAATTGCGGTTCTCTCAGACTTCTTTGGCGTAACTACACCAGCGTCCCCGGACATGGGTGCCGTGGTACGCTGATGCCGACTGAGTCTGAAGAGCAAAAAACCGGCAATTCTCAGATCCAAATGATGCCTCAGCCCTTATGTAATATGCCTCAATAGCTATATACTTTGTAGC
>JBJOPS010000049.1:0-20729 GCA_046050465.1 Pseudomonadota bacterium
ATACAGTCGAGAATCGCCCCAAAAAGGGCATGGTTTCCAAATTGCGAAATCAGTTCAGCAATATTCCACTCAGGCGGGTAGCGAGGTCGGTTTTGCAGTTCAATATTTCAGCAGCCTGTTAGGCGTCCCGCTTGAATGATGGGTTAGCCGACTGGTAAATGAAATGCTCAAAATAACCCCAGTCAATAAATAAAAAATAAAATTTAAAGCAAGCGTAGCATTTGATGAAATGGTGGGAATGCTTGATTGAGTAGAGTAAAAATGAACAGCTAAACCAATTAGTAAAATGAATTTACCGTAAGAACTGCGAAAAGAAATAAGCAGCATTGCGATAGTTGGAATGATTAGACCTAGAAAGTAAGCCAGAGATTGGAACGGTAAAGGGTTGGGATCAATTGCATATTCAGCCCACTGAGCATATGTAATTGCCTCCGGCGGCCAATTTCCCCAACCGTCGAGGCCGATAAGTGTAAGAACACTAAGAACAAACCAACAAAAAATAAGTGTTTGCAAAGAGTCAAATTTCATAGTGGCTAACGTTTGAGCTGAGGGGCCGGAGCCGGAATGGCGCTTGGCCCGCGAGGCGGATGATGACCTGAACCGCCTCGCGGGCCAAGAGCCATGCCGGTGGAGGTCCCTGGCTCGAGCGAAGGGTTAGGCCGCAATCGCCTGCCGTGGCCTATGCGGGGCGAATGAGCTGTAGCTGGCGTAGTTGGCTCTCCAACTCGCTGATGCTGGCCCAGGGAAGGATGGGCGAGTTCTTGCGCTCGTCGGGTGGATTGGACGGTAGTGACTCCGACCACCCACCGCAGCCGACCAATGGCAGAAGAGGGCGCTTGTGCAACCAGGCAAGACAGACTTCGGAGATCGTGCCTGCACGGCCGCCAATGACGAGGCAGGCATCGCCAGCCAGTGCCATGAGAAGGTTCCGCGCATCGCCCATGCCGCAGGGCACCACAACTGTGGCTGGCCAGTCTGGGGGAGGCATCTCGTCGGGCGGGACGATGCTGAGAACCAGACCTCCGGCGGCGATTGCGCGCTCAGCGGCTACTCGCGTGGCAGGACTGCCGCAACCGCTGACCAAAGTGATGCCGTGGCGCGCCAGAAGTGCACCGGCCTGGCCAGCAAGTTCGTATGCGGCAGAACCAGGCTCGGCGCTGCCGAGCACGCAGACCTGTTGCTTGCGAATGGATGGAGTTGGCACTGTGATTGCCTTTGCGGCCTAACGTAGAGCTAACCGACGCTGCGCGGCTTTATCGCGCAGCGTCCAGCGACTGAAGGGAGCGAGGTTGAGCGCCATGTTAGAACTTGGTTCAATCAAGGCCCAATAGCTCCCAGCGGTTAAGGTATTTGTTTTCTGGGTCTGCAAATTTTCGCATTGGCGTGTCTTGGTGCTGTTGGCCTTTACGTCCAGGGGTATTGAGCCAACGTTGATGATTGTCCTTGGCGTACTTGGCGGCCTCCTCACGTGGGACGATGTAGTACTCGGGTGCAGAAAGATCGTTGAGGCGGATAAACACAAAGAACAAATTTGTTGCGATGTCGCTTTCGATCTTTTGATTGAGCATCCATTCCTTGCCGCTACCTTGAATGGCCTTGACTTGAATGCCGACACTCTTTGTTGCGTCGGTATTCGACGCCAGTATGTCGATGCCTTTTGTGTTTCGGAGTGTCAGCGATGCGACATAGCCACGACGTGACAACTCGGCGGCGACGAAGTATTCACCTGCGACGCCGCACAAACCAGTAGAAAGACGAGAGCGTTGGGCCATGGGTAAAAAGTTCTAACTTTGATATATCCCGCAGATTTGCGGGATAACAAGGGAGCCAGTCAGATAACGTGGTTCGATGTTCATCAAAAAATCTCTTGTTTTCATAGACTTACAGCAATATACTGTTTTTATGTACAGGTATATTGGATCTGACAAAGTCGCCGCCCCTGTTTTGCGCTCGGTTCGGCTGCTTGACCAGCTTCGCGAGCGCATTCGCTACCTGCACTATAGCCTTCAAACTGAAAAAGCCTACCTGTATTGGGCAAGGTTTTTCATCCGTTGGCATGGCCGCAACGGCTCCATGCGCCACCCCAAGGATATGGGTAAGCCTGAGGTCGAGTCCTTCCTGACCATGCTGGCCAACGAAAGGCGAGTTTCACCTGCCACCCATCGACAGGCACTCAATGCATTGCTGTTTCTCTACAGGCAGGTCATTGGCCAGGACCTCGAATGGATGAATTCGATTGGTCGTCCGCCAGAGCGCAAGCGTGTACCTGTCGTATTGACGATTCCAGAGGTGCAATCGGTGTTGGGATTGATGGATGGCGTTGAAAGCACCCTGGCCAAACTTCTGTATGGCACTGGCATGCGCTTGGCTGAAGGTCTAAACTTGCGGGTGAAAGACGTGGACTTTGACCGCAAGGTCATCGTCGTGCGCAGTGGCAAGGGTGACAAGGATCGGGTTGTGATGTTGCCAATTTCCTTGGTGCCGCTGTTGACTGCGCAACTAGCCAAATCTCGCAGTCTTTGGGCTGCTGACAGAGCATCAGGTCACGCAGGCGTTTTCATGCCGCATGCGTTGGAAGCCAAGTACCCGAGAGCTGGTGCGTCGTGGGCTTGGCATTGGGTGTTTCCATCCCCTACGCTTTCAATTGACCCGCGCAGTGGGGTCGAGCGGCGCCATCACTTATTCGAAGAAAGACTCGGTCGCAAGTTGAAGCTGGCGGTCGAACAGGCGTCAATTGCCAAACATGTCTCTGTGCACACGCTGCGTCATTCTTTTGCAACTCACATGCTTCAGTCGGGCACAGACATTCGTACGTTGCAAGAGCTTTTGGGTCATGGGGATGTCAGCACCACCATGATCTACACCCATGTATTGAAGGTGGCAGCGGGTGGCGCCAAAAGTCCACTCGATTCGCTCACTGGACTGACAAGTTGAGCGACCGCTTTCGCGGCGATCCAGCAGTTGATCCTGCCCACCTTGGTATGCCAATACCTGAATGTCCGCTACCGGGCATTTAGTTTAGGGCCTCCGATTTCCGCTTTGGGTCGATATCTGCCACCGTGTCACCGCCAGGTTCCAATGCCCTCAAAACGGCGCCGGTGATCGCCGAATTCGCACCGGCCCAGGCCCTGCATAAATCAGTTCACCAGTGGACCGCACCACCACCTGCCAGATGTCGTCTGACCGCCTGACCTCGTAATCTGCTTCACCCAATGGCAGCCGGTGTTCTTCAACGGGCAGGCCCTGCAGGCCCGGCACACACAGCAGTAGCGGATATGCATTGGCGGGCTGATTCATGTCGCATTCAACGGATCTGGAGTGGATACCCCACCATCATGAACGGCCTTTGGTTTGCCTGCAACCTGGTGAATCTCTATACTGTACATATAATCAGTATACGAGTTTCAGCGAGGTACAGCAATGGATACAAGCGAGATGGATACCAGAGAGTGGGTGTTTCGGTGCTCCGCCCGGCTGCATGCCCAGTGGCCCCGGTTACCACGTTCCCAGCGAGATGAAGTCGCGTCCGATCTGGGCAGCGATGAACGTTGGCGTCAGATGGAGCCCGAAAGCGCCGTGGTGGAGTGGCTAAGCCAGGGCATTCCGGTGCAGGGTCACAGCGATGTTCGCCCAAGCCCATAAGCTCGCGTTCTCCCACCCCGTTCCTAGAGTAGGTGGTGAGGCAGGTGATGAAGCGGGTGAGGATGAACAAGATGGTCTCGACCTTGTCGAAACCGAACTCGATAAACCTGCACGCCAAACCCTGCGTGCCGCCGCCATCCGCACACCGGTGTCATCGGGTCACATCCTGCCGGACATGGCATCCATCTGGCGTGGTAACGAATTCGGCACGGTCGTATCAGACACCGTCTCCTCAGGCTGGCCTGCGCTGGATCAGGAGTTGCCAGGTGGTGGCTGGCCCTGCGGCTCACTCGCCGAGGTGCTCAGTCCCCAACCCTCGGTGCTGGAATGGCGCCTGATCGGTCCGGCCTTGCGCCAGGTCGTGGCCAAGGGCGGTCAGGTCGTTGTGGTCGGACCGCCCAAACACCCTCATCTGCCAGGTCTGGTGCATGAAGGGCTGGATCAGCGCCACCTGATCTGGATCCAGGCCGATGCCCCGGCGGAACGTCTGTGGGTGACCGAGCAGCTCATCAAATCCAATGCTGCCGGTGCTGTCATCTCCTGGCTACCGCAGGCCAGGCAGGAACAGATCCGCCGCCTGCAGATCGGTGCACAGGGCTGTGACGGCCTAGTGTTCCTGTTCCGGCCAGAATCGGCCCAGCACGAAGCGTCGGCTGCACCCTTGCGCCTGCATGCGACCTACGGCCTGGACTGGGAACTGCAGGTGCATGCCTTCAAGAGACGGGGACCGGTGCACGATGGGCTGGTCACCCTGCCCTCTATTCCCGGTGGTTGTTCGCGGAATCCAAAAGAACCGCACGAAAACCAATGTTGCACGTACCGTTAAGCTGAACAGTCGCGCGCTCGCAGCAATCCAGCGACAGCGCGAGCACACTCAAATGGCTGGTGGCAAAGTATTTCACGATCCGAGGTACGGTACACCATGGGTCGACGAGCGCGCCTTTAGACGCAGCTATTGGACCCCAACTCTTAAACACTTAGGCATCCGATATCGTAGGCCGTATTGCATGAGACATTCCTACGCAACCATGATGCTTATGTCGAACATGAACCCGGCCTTCTGTGCGCGCCAGCTCGGTCACAGCGTCGAAATGTTTCACAAAACCTACGCCAAATGGATAGATGGAGAACAGAATGACCGAGAAATGCAGCGGCTCGAAAACACGCTTTCCTCCCCAGTTCCTCCCTCGCAAAGCAAATCAGGCACCTAAGTGCCTGATAAGAAAGAAGAATATATGGGGTGGCTGATGGGGCTCGAACCCACGACAACAGGAATCACAATCCTGGACTCTACCAACTGAGCTACAGCCACCGTTTCTGGATCAATTATAACTGCAGTGGCCTAGTTGTTCGCGGCAGCAGACCCATCAATCGTGGGCGGTACCGGCCTGGCAGCCTTGATCTGGGCCTTCAGTCGCTCCTTCAGCAAATCGTAATAGGCGGCGCCTTCAGCGTTGGTCCACCACTGGGCATATTGAGCACGCCCCTGCTTGGCCATGGCCTCGTCCACAGTTCCTCTTGGCACCACTTTATTGACCCGGGCAACCGTGAAACCTTGGTCGCCCAAATCAACACCCAAGAAAGCCGGAGCAGTCGTCAGATCTGCCCGAAGCACGGCTGCGAGCACTTTGGGAGGTAGTTCCTGTGACTGGTCACGGGATACCACAACTGCGGGAGCCATGGCAGCCGATGCGGGCACCGCCTTCCACGCTGCGAGCTTGTCATTGCCCTCTTTTTTTGCCCGCTCAGCGCCACGGGCCAAAACCACTCGCTCACGCACAGCAGTTCGAACTTCTGCAAACGGCAGGGTCCGGGCGGGTGTGTATTTCGTAATGCGACCTGACAACAACTGATTGGCTCCAATATCAATAGCTTCCGTGTTGCGCTTTTTTTCCACAGCATCTGCCCCGAAGATGGCAGTCAAAAACTTGGGATTTGCCAAGGGCCCCGTCACACCTGCAACCGGGCTTCTAAGCAGGTTGGGAAAAGTTTTTACTTCGAGCTTCAGCCTGTCTGCAACACCCTTGAGGCTATCGGATTGCTCATAAACAGTGTTGGTAAAAGTTTCGGCAGCTTCAGCGTATTTGGTTTTCGCTTGCTGGGTTTTCATGTCTGACTCAATACTCGCACGCAACTCTTCAAAGGTCCGCTGCTTGGGCGCCTTGATATCTACAAGCTTGATGACATGAAAGCCAAAATCAGACTCCACAACATCGCTGATATCCCCTTTCTTCATGGCAAACGCCGTATCTTCAAAGGGCTTGACCATGGCACCCCGGGCAAAGAAACCGAGGTCTCCTCCAGAAGCTGCTGATCCGGGATCCTGTGAACTCTTCTTTGCCACATCAGCAAAGGTGTCCGGCGCCTTGCGAACGGCGGCCAGAAGTTCAGTAGCGCGGGTTTTGGCTTTTTCGCGATCTGCGGCTGGTGCATCTTTGGGAGCCGTAATCAGGATATGGCTGGCCTGGCGTTCTTCCGTACCACTGAGACGAGCCGCGTTCTGGTCGTAATAAGTTTTGACGTCCTGTTCGCTGATGCTGATTGATTTTTTTACTGACTCCAGATCCAGCACGATATATTCAATAGCGGCAGCTTCAGGAGCCTGAAACTGGCTCTGATTTTCCTTGTAGAAGGCTTCCAGATCAGCTTCAGTGGGTGTTTCTTTTGCCGCAAAGTCAGCGGTCGGAAATCGGGCAATCTGAACTTCCCGCTTTTCCAGAAATGCGTTCAGCGAGACGTCAGCCAAAGGCGGCGCTGCAAAGCCGGTGCCGGTCACGCCCATTTCGACTTGGCGAGTTGACAAATCACTGCGGACACGAGCTTCGAAACCCTCCGGCGTGAGCCCCTGGTTAGCTGCCAGCTGACGGTAACGCTCCATATCCATCGTTCCATCGGGACGGCGCAACGAAGCAATGGTCGGGTTTTGCTGCAATTCTCGTGCGAGCCGCGCATCGGTGGTGATCAAATGCTCCTTCTCTGCGGCCTGTTGCAGCACGCGTTCGCGCATCAGTCGCTCCAGTGTTGCATACCGGGCTTCAGGTGAGTCAAGCAGCTTGGGGTCAAGCGTTGGCATGGATGCGCGAATGCGATCCACTTCATTACGATGGGCAGCATCCCACTCCGCCTGCGTAATATCTTGACCGCCGACACGGGCCACGGCCTCCCCTTTGTCGCTCATCTGGTTGTATCCGTCGACGCCAACCAGAACAAAAGCCGGAATGATCAACAAGAACATCAGGAACATCAGAATCTTCGTGTGCTTGCGGACGAAATCAAACATGCGCGAACTTTCAAGAAAAACAAAAAGGCGAACATTCTGTTCGCCTTCATTGGGTGGTGAGAGATGACGGGCTCGAACCGCCGACCTACGCCGTGTAAAGGCGCCGCTCTACCAACTGAGCTAATCTCCCTACTGAACCTTAACAATTAACGTTGATCAGTTCAATGCATCTTTCAATGCCTTGCCCGGACGAAACTTTGGAACTTTTGCGGCCTTGATTTTAATCGCAGCGCCAGTACGAGGGTTGCGGCCTACGCGGGAAGCACGTTTGCCCACCGCAAAAGTACCAAATCCAACCAAGGAGACCGAACCACCCTTTTTCAATGTGGTCTTGACAGCACCAATAGTGGACTCGAGCGCTCTTGTCGCCGCTGCCTTGGAAATATCAGCGTGTTTTGCAATGTGTTCAATCAGTTCCGTTTTATTCACAAAGAACTCCTAGTATGAAAGCAGAGTTAATCGATTCGACTCTTCAAAAATTCTGCTCCACTTGCCTAATGAATTTGGTAAATGAAGGGATATTTGCAGCTTTTTCGACTGTATGTGGATTAGAGTCACAGAGCCAACATGTGTCAACACGACATGCGGCTTTACAACAGTACCGTTGCGAATTCTAGTCGGTTTCCGTCATCGAACCAACTGGCACACCCCACAATTTAACGATGCCAGCCAGAAGCGTGAGGCAGGTAGCCTGCTATACCTTACAACAGACCCGCAATAGCCTGTCCCACGTCACCGGTGCCAGCGGTGCCGCCAATATCTGCCGTACGTGGCGCACCGCTTTGAGGCTCCAGCACTTTCTCGATGGCAGCCAGCACAGCATCGTGTGCATCCTTGTGCCCCAGAAACTCCAGCATCATTGCACCGCACCAAATTTGACCAATAGGATTGGCAACGCCTTTGCCGGCAATGTCAGGGGCCGAGCCATGCACGGGTTCAAACAGGGACGGGAATTTACGCTCAGGGTTCAGGTTGGCACTGGGCGCAATGCCAATGGTGCCGGTACACGCCGGGCCTAAATCGCTCAGGATGTCACCAAACAAATTACTGGCGACCACCACGTCAAAGAAGTCCGGGCGCTGTACAAAATGCGCGGTGAGGATGTCGATATGGAATTTGTCCTGTGTGATGCCGGGGTAGCTCTTGGCCATCTCGGCCACGCGCTCATCCCAGTACGGCATGGTGATGGCGATGCCGTTGGACTTGGTGGCGCTGGTCAAATGCTTTTTGGGGCGCGACTGTGCCAGCTCAAACGCGAACTTCAGCACACGGTCCACCCCAATGCGAGACATCACCGTCTCTTGCATCACAATTTCGCGCTCGGTTCCCGGATACATCCGTCCGCCAATGCTGGAGTATTCGCCTTCGGTGTTTTCACGCACGATGTACATGTCGATCTCGCCCGGCAGGCGGGGGCTGCCGTCGCGCCGCACCACGGGCGCGATGATACCGGGCATCAGACGAGCGGGGCGCAAATTCACATACTGGTCGAACTCGCGGCGGAACAACAGCAACGAACCCCACAGGGACACGTGGTCTGCTATTTTTTCGGGCCAACCCACAGCACCGAAGTAAATGGCATCGTGCCCCCCGATCTGGTCCTTCCAGTTATCAGGCAGCATCTTGCCGTGCTTTTCATAATAGTCCCAGCTTGAGAAATCGAAGTGGTCAAACTGCAGGTCAATGCCAAACTTGCTGGCCGCAGCTTCCATCACGCGAATACCCTCAGGCATGGTTTCCTTGCCAATGCCATCACCGGCGATGACGGCGATGTGTCGTTTGCTCATATTATTTGCTCCTGAAAAAAATGAAACACTTCGGCCAGCAGCACATACGTTGGATCTTCTTCTGCAAAAGTGGGGAACTGTGTCAGCACAGGAGTGATTGTGCGTTGCAGGATACTCGCCCTCAAGCCATGACACTGCAACCAATTATCCGGAAATACGCGATTCAGGCCACTTGAATCACTTCACTCTGGCCCGAATTTCAGGCAAGGCTTTTTGCAGGTAATACACCATGGACCACACGGTCAACACCGCTGCAACCCAGATCAGCCAGGTACCCCAGAGGCGGGTATTGATCACGCCCAATAGCATCCCGTCAAACAACAGGAACGAAATGGCCACCATCTGACCGACGGTTTTGAGCTTGCCGATCATGTGCACCGCCACACTTTTGGAGGCACCAATCTGCGCCATCCATTCACGCAAGGCGGAAATGGCGATTTCCCGGCCAATGATGATGAGCCCGACGAATACATCGGCCCGGTTCAGGTGCACTAGCACCAGCAGGGATGCACAGACCAGAAACTTGTCGGCCACCGGATCCAGAAACGCGCCGAATGACGACGTCTGATTCAGCTTGCGGGCCAGGTAACCATCCAGCCAGTCGGTGGCTGCGAACAGGACAAACATCACCGTGGCAATGAGGTTCTTGTTCGCCAGTGTTGCCACCGTATCGGGCAGGTAAAAAATGCCCACAATCAGGGGGATCGCGATGATGCGCGTCCAGGTCATGATGGTGGGAATGGTCCAGAACATGCACTTATTGTGGCATGGCCCCGAGGGCATGAATGAAGCCCTATCGAAGCGCCCGGTAGATTTC
Source organism: Pseudomonadota bacterium (assembly GCA_046050465.1). Taxonomy (GTDB): domain Bacteria; phylum Pseudomonadota; class Gammaproteobacteria; order Burkholderiales; family Burkholderiaceae_C; genus Egaibacter. The sequence goes on from JBJOPS010000049.1 coordinate 9,527, forward strand.
GTCAGCCAGTTCGCGCGAAATGCCTTCCACCGACGCAATGTCCTCAGCGCTGGCAGACTCCACGCCCCTCACGCCACCAAAGCGTTGCAGTAGCCGGGCCCGGCGCTTGGGGCCAATGCCAGCGATCTCTTCGAGCTTGCCGCCACCCACGCGCACCTTGGCGCGTTTGGCGCGCATGCCGGTGATGGCAAACCGATGCGCCTCGTCCCGCACTTGCGCGATCAGCATCAGCGCCGCAGAGTCCCTGCCCAGATACACCTTCTCGCGGCCATCGGCAAACACCAGTTCTTCCAGGCCAACCTTGCGGCCCTCGCCTTTTTCCACGCCGACGATCAGACCCAAATCCAGACCCAGTTGTTCAAACACCTCGCGCGCCATCGCCACCTGGCCTTTTCCACCGTCGATCAACACCAGATCGGGCATGCGCCCGGTGCCGGCCGGTGTTTGCCCCGCATTGACGGCCTCACGCTGCGCCTCTGCCACCTTGCTGTAGCGTCGCGTCAGCACCTGGCGCATCGCGGCATAGTCATCACCCGGTGTGATGCCTTCAATGCCGTAACGGCGGTACTCCGCGTTTTGCATCTTGTGGTGATGAAACACCACACATGACGCCTGCGTGGCCTCACCCGCCGTGTGTGAAATGTCAAAGCACTCCATACGCAGCTGTTCCAGATCATCGATGGCCAGATCCATTGCATCCACCAGCGCACGGGTGCGTGCCTGCTGCGAACCTTCTTCGGCCAGCAGCCGCGCCAACTGCAAATTGGCATTGGTCTGCGCCATCTCAAGCCAGACGCGCCGCTGCTCCCGTGGCTGATGCACCGCGCTGACCTTCACACCCGACTGCAGTGACAATGCCGAAATCAGGCTCTTGCTGACCCGCTCACTGGTGATCAGCGACGGGGGTACCGGTGCATTCACGTAGTGCTGTGCCACAAAGGCCTCCAATACCTGCGTCTCAATCGACACCATCGCCTGGGTTGCCAGCTCTTCATCTTCCGGACCGGCCTCGCTATACACCCCCGTGGCATCCTCCACGTGCGACGGAAAATAAGGCCGGTCGCCCAGATGCCGCCCGCCGCGCACCATGGCCAGGTTCACGCAGGCTTTGCCGCCCTGCACTTTCACGGCCAGAATGTCCACATCACGGTCTGCCACGTTGTCCACCGACTGCTGATGCAGCACATTGGACAGCGCGGAAACCTGGTTGCGCAACTCTGCCGCCTGCTCGAATTCCAGCTTGTCAGCGTGCGCCATCATGCGTTTTTCCAGAGACGCCATCACCTCCTGCGAATCACCCCGCAGGAATTTTTCGGCATGCGCCACATCCTGCGCGTAGTCTTGCACCGAGATGTGGCCCACACACGGCGCCGAACAGCGTTTGATCTGGTACAGAAGGCAGGGCCGCGTGCGGTTGTTGAACACCGGGTCTTCGCAGGTGCGCAGGTGAAACACTTTTTGCAGCAGCAAAATGGCTTCTTTCACCGCCCACGCGCTGGGGTACGGGCCAAAGTAGCGGTGCTTCTTTTCCACCGACCCGCGGTAATACGACAGCCGGGGGAAACCCGTCGTCGTGATCTTCAGATACGGGTAACTTTTGTCGTCCCGAAACAGGATGTTGTACTTCGGGTTCAGCGTCTTGATCAGGTTGTTTTCCAGCAGCAACGCTTCCGCTTCGGAGCGCACCACCGTGGTCTCCATGCGTACGATCTTGCTCACCATGTGGCCGATGCGCGTGCCGCCATGGTTTTTCTGGAAGTAGCTGGACACCCGCTTCTTGAGGTTGATGGCCTTGCCCACATAAAGCACCTGGCCTTGGGCATCGAAATAGCGGTACACGCCCGGCAATGCGGGCAGCGAAGCCACTTCAATCAACAACTGTTCGGGGTGCGCGTCAGACATGGCCTGTATTGTGAACGCCAACTACACACCCACTTACACACCTACCCGGACACCCGCCTGGACACCCGCCTGGACACCCGCCAGCTCACGCGTCAACGCCGCAGCGGGTATCTCCCGGCAGCCACTGGCGTTTTGCCCCGACCACAGGTTGGCGAAATCGCCCGAGCCCAGGCTCAGGGACTTGACGCGCAACGGCGCCGTGCGAATGGTGGCCAGCGGGAACGCTGGCGCCAGCGGGCTCATCGGCCCCAGCTCGCGCATCAGGCGATTCACGATGCCGCGCGCGGGCCGACCGGTGAACAGATTGGTCAATGCCGTGTGCCGTGCAGCATCGCTTTTTAACGCCGCCCGGTGCACGGCGCTGGTGGTGGCCTCGGGGCACAGCAGATAAGCCGTGCCCACCTGCACCCCTGCCGCACCCAGCGCCATGGCCGCAGCCACGCCGTTCGCATCGGCAATGCCGCCCGCAGCAATGACGGGTATGTTCACGGCGCGCACCACTTGCGGCAACAGCGCAAAGGTACCCATCTGTGTCGTCAAATCATCCGACAGAAAAATGCCCCGGTGCCCACCCGCCTCCAGCCCCTGCGCGATGACAGCGTCTACGCCGTGGGCTTCCAGCCAGATGGCCTCGTCCACCGTGGTGGCGCTGGACAGCACCTTGGCGCCCCAACCCTTCACCCGCGCCAGCAGGTCAGCCGATGGCAACCCAAAGTGAAAGCTGACCACCGGCGGCTTGCATTCGGCCAGCACGTCGGCCACCTCGGCCGTGAACGGCGCACGGCCAGAACCGGGGTCGCTGCTGGCCGGGTCCAGGCCCAGTTCGCGGAAATACGGTGCCAGCGCCTCGGTCCATTGGGCGTCACGCGCGGCATCCGTCACCGGTGGCGTGTGGCAGAAAAAGTTGACGTTGTACGGCTGGCTGGTTTGCGCCCGCAGCACCGACAATTCGTCGCGCAGGCCCTGCAGGCTCAGCATGGCGCAGGGCAACGAGCCCAGGCCACCGGCGTTAGACACAGCAACTGCCATGGCACTGCCTTGCGCGCCCGCCATGGGGGCCTGGATGATGGGCAGTTCGATGTTCAGCAATGTTTGCAGGTTCAAGATCACGGCTCCGGAAGGTTTTATGCACACAAATGCACACAAGAGGGCAACAGCCCTAGGGTAACTTGCGCCACTGTATCGGACCGCAAAAGCCCACATCACCGACCCGTGGACAATCTGCCCATGATCGCCGCCCGCCACGCCAACCCACCCCAGCCCCTGCTGTGGGACGTGTTTTGCCGCGTGGTGGACAACCTGGGCGACATCGGTGTCTGCTGGCGGCTGGCCTTGAATCTGGCGGCACGCGGCCAGCAAGTGCGACTGTGGGTGGACAACGCATCGGCCCTGCGCTGGATGGCACCCGGCGCGCTGGAGGGTCAGTTTGCCGGCATCCAGGTGCTGGGCTGGGAGCAGTCCCGTCAGACTGAAGCGCTGGAGAAACTCCACCCCGCAGATGTTTGGGTCGAGACCTTCGGTTGTGAAATTGCTCCTGAATTTATAGCTACTCATGCATATTCCACGAGGGCTGATGGCCTAAATGGCACTCAAAAATGGCCTGTTTGGCTCAATCTGGAGTATCTGACCGCAGAAAGCTTTGCCGAGCGCACGCACACCCTGCCCTCACCCGTCATGAGTGGCCCCGCTGCAGGCCAGACCAAACATTTCTTCTATCCCGGTTTCACACCGGGCACCGGCGGGCTGCTGCGTGAAGCCGACCTGCCCGCACGCCAGGCGGCTTTTGACCGCGCCGCGTGGCTGGCCGGGCAGGGTATTGGCTGGCAGGGCGAGCGTCTGGTCTCGCTGTTTTGCTACGAGCCGACTGCGCTGGCGGATTTGCTTCGACAACTGGCCGGGGAAGCACAAACCGGCCAAGCCACTGAAACCACCGGCAACGTCATCGCCACCCGTTTGCTGGTCACCCACGGGCGGGCTGCCGAGGCCATAAAAAAAACCGTTTTTGACATTGAAAATGGCCCTCAGCCCTCGTGGAATATGCATGATCAGCTATCAATTTCATACCTTTCCGCCCTCACCCAGACCGATTTTGACCACCTGCTATGGGCCTGCGACCTCAACTTTGTGCGGGGTGAAGACTCGCTGGTGCGCGCCATCTGGGCTGGCAAACCCTTTGTCTGGCAGATTTACCCGCAGTCCGACAACGCCCACCACGTCAAACTGGCAGCTTTTCTGGACGTGATAAACGCGCCCGCCTCGCTCCGACGCTTCCACCGGACCTGGAATGAGGTCGATTCGCAGCCACTGCAGGCGCCGGACCTGACATCCTGGAGCGACGCCGCCCTCAGGACGCGCCAGCGCCTGCTGGCCCAGCCCGATCTGGTGAGCCAGCTAATTGAATTTGTCGCACGCGTCCGCAGATAGCCGGGATCGCCTTGAAAAAACGTTAAAATTCAAGGCTTTGCGAAATCCAGTTGGCTTCGCAACACCTGCCGCACGAACACCGGTCATCTCGGGACCTTGAGCGGCCAACTCATTGGAAACATTATGAAAATCGCTCAGGAAATCCGCGCCGGCAACGTCATCATGCACGGCAAAGACCCCATGGTCGTGCTCAAGACCGAATACAGCCGCGGCGGCCGCAACTCCGCCACCGTGCGCATGAAGCTCAAAAGCCTGATTGCCAACTTCGGTACCGAAGTCGTGTTCAAGGCCGACGACAAGATGGACCAGGTCATCCTGGACAAGAAGGATTGCACCTACTCCTACTTTGCCGACCCGATGTACGTCTGCATGGACGAAGAGTACAACCAGTACGAAGTGGAAGCCGAAAACATGGGCGACGCACTGAACTACCTGGAAGACGGTATGGCCGTTGAAGTGGTGTTCTACGACGGCAAGGCCATCTCGGTCGAGCTGCCCACCAGCGTCGAGCGCGAAATCACCTGGACCGAGCCCGCTGTCAAGGGCGACACGTCCGGCAAGGTTTTGAAGCCCGCCAAGATTGCCACCGGCTTCGAGATTGGCGTGCCAATCTTCGTTGCGCAAGGCGACAAGGTTGAAATCGACACCCGCACGGGTGAATACCGCAAGCGCGTCTGATTCCAAGCCTCCAAGTTCAGGCCAGTTGCTGATCAATAAACGCCGTTAGCTGCGATTTGCTCATGGCGCCAACTTTGGTGGCAGCAAGCTGGCCATCCTTGAAAATCATCAGGGTCGGAATGCCACGAATACCGAATTTGGCAGGAATGTCACGGTTTTCGTCCACATTCATCTTGGCAATCTGCAGCTTGCCTTGGTACCCGGTTGCCACTTCATCCAGGATGGGGGCGATCATCTTGCACGGGCCGCACCACTCAGCCCAGTAGTCCACCAGCACAGGTTGAGCGGACTTGAGGACGTCGGTTTCGAAAGACGCGTCGGACACATGTTTGATCAATTCGCTGGCCATGGGGATTTCCTTGTGATGAGGGCGATACAGGTAAAGTGGGGAAATTGTGACAGAAACCAAGGCCCCCGTCCGTGATTTGCCTGCTACCCCGACGCTATGGATGAAATAGCAAAAAAACATCACGCAACTGCTGGTTGGGGGCGGGTAATTGACGGTATTCGTCAGGAGATGGTGCGTCGCAAGGTCCACCCAGCACAAACTGTTGTGCTGGTGCCCTATGCCCAATTGATGCTGGAGGCCCGTCAGGCGTGGGCCACGGCTGTGAATGTGCCCGGTTTTGTTCCCCGATTCGAGACCACGATGAACTGGACGCGCAGTCTGGGCGGGTTTGTGCCCGAAAGTGACGACCTGAGCATGGACCCGGCACGCGACGTGTTGACGGCCACCTCATTGTTGGCGCGTGCTGGCATGGCGCCCCAGCAAAATGCGCTGGCCGGGCGCCTGATGGCCGCAGCGTGGAGCCTGGCCAGACTGGCAGCGTCCGTCCCGCCCGGTGAGCGCCTGGCCTGGGGTGCCCGGATGGCGACAGGCCTGACCGCCGACATGATGGCCCCGGTGCTGGAACTGGAGGTGCGCCTGGGGCGCATCGCGTTGGCCTGGGCAGCCAGCTCCAGCTATCCGACGGACCGGGTGTTTGCAGCGCGGGCAGAGCTGGTTGTTGTTCTGGAAGGCTTCCAGTCCGAACCCCTTGCACAGACCCTGCATAAACTTTGGGGTGACCGTGTGGTTGCCTTGCCGCTGGACACAAACGGTACGGCTGATACGGGTGCACAGCCGCGTGAGCGTGGTTGGTTGAATAGCCCGGTTTCCCTGCACGGCGCACTGGACTTGCAGGACGAAGCCCATCGCGCCGCAGCCTGCGTGCTTGCGCATCTGGCCGCAGGCCGTAGCCCCGTGGCACTGGTGGCGCAAGACCGGGTGCTGACGCGGCAGGTACGTGCCCTGCTGGGTGAACGTGGCGTGGCGATGCGGGACGAAACGGGGTGGAAGCTGTCCACCACACGTGTGGCTGCCGGGTTGATGGGCTTGCTGCGTGCGTGCGTCTGGGACGCTTCGACCGATGCCGTGCTGGACTGGCTGAAAAATGCACCAGCCTTTGAGCCTGCAGCAGTAGCCGAACTGGAGGCCGGTTTGCGCAAAGCCGGTACGCGCGATTGGCGACAGGTTCCTGCCACCGACGGCGTCGCGCAGCGGGTGCAACTGTTGCGCGATGCGCTGCAACCTGGAAGGTCGCTGACGGCCTGGCTGCGTGACGTGCGGGCCGCGCTGGAAAGCGCAGGGCAATGGACGTTGCTGAACAACGACCCTGCCGGTGAAGCCGTGTTGACGGCCCTGAGCCTGCGTGAAGGCGCCGATGCGGCATTTGCCAATGTGGCGGGCCGCCTGAGCCTGAACGACTTCACCGCCTGGGTCAGCCAGACGCTGGAGGCAGCCAGCTTTTTGCCAGCGCACCCGGCGCAGGCGCAAGTAGTCATCCTGCCGCTCAGCCAGTTGCTGGGGCGCGCGCTGCCTGCCGTGGTGTTGCCGGGCTGCGACGAGCTGCGCATGCCGGTGTCCCCCGAGCCGCCAGACAACTGGACGCCTGCGCAACGCGAATGGCTCGGCCTGCCCCCACGTGCCGAGTTGGCTGCCGCAGTGCGGGCGTCGTGGCAATACGCGCTGAAGTCTCCGTGGCTGGACGTGTTGTGGCGCACCAGCGAAGGCGGTGAACGCCTGATGCCCAGCGGCTTTGTGCAGGCGCTGCTGCTCCAAAACGCTGCCAACCCGGGGGACCCGGCGCTGGCCCCGACGCCCGATCCGCGCGTGTTGCGCGAGCTGCAGGCGCAAGCCTCCAGCATGCCGCAGCCGGTGGGGCAGGCGTTGACGATCTCGCGCCTGTCGGCCAGCGCCTATGACGATCTGCGCAGTTGCCCCTATCGGTTTTTTGCGCTGCGCCAGCTCAAATTACAGGAAGACGACGAACTGGACACCAGCGTGAGCAAGCGCGATTTTGGTACCTGGCTGCACAGCCTGCTCGGGCACTTCCACGAGGCATTAAAAACAACTCCAGCCCCGGATTTATATGCGCGGGTAGCTATGATAAATGTAGCGTCCGTGCAAGCCACCACCGATCTGGGTTTGTCGAACGCCGAGTTCTTGCCGTTCGCCGCATCCTGGCCCCGCGTGCGGGACGGCTATCTGCAGTGGCTTGCCAAACATGAAGCCACTGGCGCCCGTTTTGACCAGGCCGAAGTGCAGCGGGAGATGCCGCTGGGCGCCGTCACGCTGATGGGCCGCATCGACCGCATCGACCACAACGCGGATGGCAGCGCATTGGTCATGGATTACAAAACCGAGGGCGACACCCAGACGCGGGAACGCATCAAGGACGCGCTGGAGGACACACAGCTGGCGTTTTACGCAGCCTTGCTGAGCGACGACACGCTGGCCGCGGCGTACGTCAACGTGGGTGAAAAAGACGGCGCCCGCACGCATCAGCAGCACGACATTGTGGTGCTGCGCGACCATTTGCTGGAAGGCATTCAGCACGACATGGGACGCATCGCCAGCGGCACCGCCATGCCCGCACTGGGGGAGGGCATGGCTTGCGAATATTGCGCGGCGCGCGGGCTGTGCCGCAAAGACTTTTGGGAACAAAGCCCCGGCGAGGGTTCTGCATGAGCGAACAACAACCCGCCTACCAGCACAACGGCAGCCCCGTTTCTGCGGACGCGTTCTATGCCATTGCCTGCAACCCTGCCCGCAGCGTGGCCGTCGAGGCCTGTGCGGGTGCTGGCAAAACCTGGATGCTCGTCTCGCGCATCATCCGTGCGCTGCTGGACGGTGTGAATGCAACCGATGGCCGTTTGCAGGTGCAGCCGCATGAGATTTTGGCCATCACCTTCACCAAACGCGCGGCCAGCGAGATGCGCGAGCGGCTGTACCAGTGGCTGGAGGCGTTTGCGGTGGCCGATCATGACACGCTGCTCAATGAGCTGAAGATTCGCGGTGTACAGGTTAAAAAGGGCCTGCAGCCCTTGCCGGATATGCCTGAGCAGCTATCAAATTTGTATCGAAACGTGCTGGCTACCGGGCGGCAGGTGCAGATTCGCACCTTTCACAGCTGGTTCGCGGCCTTGCTGCGCAGCGCGCCGCTGGCGGTGTTGCAGCAGCTGGAGCTGCCGCTGAATTACGAGTTGCTGGAAGACGACGCGCCGGCCAAGGCACTGGTGTGGCGGCGCTTTTATGCGGCGCTGGCAGCCGATGCGCCGCGCAAGGCTGACTTTGAATCGGTGGTGTTTGACTACGGACGCGCCCAGACGCTGAAGGCGCTGGAGACCGCGCTGGACAAACGTGTGGAATTTGCGCTGGCCGATGCGCGGGGTGTGGTGAATGCATCCGTTCAGGGTTTTGACGTGTTGTACCCCGCGTTCAGCGGTCTGCCGTCGCCAGTGCAGGCCCTGGAAGGTGACGTCGCCCGCGTGCGGTGGATGGCTTGGGCCAAGGCTTTGGGTGGCGAGGCCAACAAGACCCCGCAAAACGCCGCCAGCGCTGTCGTCGATGCATTTGCCCTGCACGACCTGAATGCCCGGCTGGACATGTTGCGCAAGGCCTTCTTTGTGGCAAAGGAAGATCGCCTGACCAGCAACCTGCAGAAGTTTGCGGCGGCACAGGAGGCCGAGCCCGAGTTGCGGCGCCTGTGTGCCGCCCGCCACCAGCACGACGCCTGGCTGTACCAGCAGCGCATGGCACGCCTCACCCGCGTGCTGATCGCCGAGTTTGCCGCCCTCAAACGCGAACGCGGCTGGGTGGACATGAACGATGTGGAGCGCGCCGCACTGGTGATGCTGGGCGACCCCGTGCTCTCGGGCTGGGTGCAGCAGCGCCTCGACGCCCGCATCAGGCATCTGCTGATCGACGAGTTTCAGGACACCAACCCGCTGCAGTGGCAGGCGCTGCTGTCGTGGCTCGGCAGTTACGCGGGCAGTGGCGGTGGCTCGCAAGCACCCAGTGTGTTCATCGTGGGCGACCCCAAGCAGAGCATCTACCGGTTTCGCCGGGCCGAGCCGCAGGTGTTTCGCGCGGCGCAGGCGTTTGTGCGCGAAGGGCTGGGGGGCGACCTGCTCAGTTGCGACCATACGCGGCGCAACGCCCGTCAGGTGATGACAACCGTCAACGCCGCAATGGCGGTGGCACGTGAGGAAGATCATTACGAAGGGTTTCGTGAACACACCACCAGTTCGACCGAGGCCGGTTCGGTGGGTAAATTGCCGCCTGTACCTCGGGTGCCCAGGGTATCCGGAAATACGCCCCGCGATGCCACTGCCGAAGACGCCGTCTGGCGCGACAGCCTCACCACGCCGCGCGAGACGGTTGACGACACTGTGCGCACGCTGGAGGCGCGCCAGGCCGCGCGCTGGATAGCCGGGCAAGTAGCCGCCGGGCTGCCGCCGCAGGAAATCATGGTGCTGTCGCGCAAGCGGGCCGGGCTGCTGCCGCTGCAGGACGAGTTGCGCGCCGTGGGCATTCCTGCCCAGATTGGCGAGAAAACCGAGCTGATTGCCTGCTGCGAGGTGCTGGACGTGGTGGCCTTGCTGGACGTGCTGGTGTCGCCGCAGCACGACCTGTCGCTGGCCCGTGCGCTGAAGTCGCCCCTGTTTGGTTTGCCCGACGAATCGCTGGTAGAGCTGGCCTTGCTGCGCCGCGAGATCAACGCGCCCTGGTTTGATTTGCTACAAAAAACAGAGCTACTCACGCATAAACTGCAAGGGCTGGGTGCCATTTTGATGCGATGGAAGGCATGGCTGGATCAGTTGCCGCCGCATGATGCGCTGCAGGCCATTTATGCCGATGGTGACGTGCTGGCGCGCTTTGCAGTGGCAGCACCCGCCATGCAGCGCGACACCGTGCTGACCAACCTGCAGTCGCTGGTGGGCATGTCGCTGCAAATGGGTGGCGGCCGTTTTGCCACGCCTTATGCTTTTGTGCGCGCGCTCAAGGCGGGTGGTGTTGTCGCACCCGCAGCCGTCAACCCGCAGGCGGTGCGCCTGCTCACCATCCACGGCGCCAAGGGGCTGGAGGCGCAGGCCGTGCTGCTGCTGGACACCGACACCCCCGAGCGCAACGCCGAGACCATGGGTGTGCTGGTGGACTGGCCGGGTGAGGCGGCATTTCCGGCCAAATTTGTGTTTCTCGCCAGCGAAAGCCAACCACCGGCCTGCGCCGTGGCGACGCTGCTGGCCGAGCGGGCCGAGCGCGGGCGCGAGGAGCTCAATGCGCTGTACGTGGCACTCACGCGGGCCCGGCACACGCTGGTCATGTCGTCCATCGAGCCGTACCGCGACGCACAACGCAGCTGGTGGCAGCGGTTAAGTGATCTGATGCCGGAGGTGGCGAACCTGCCCGATGCGGTGCAGCGTGTTTTAGGGCTGCCACCAACCGGAGAGGCCACTTTTTCCATCAAGGAACTGCCGTCAGCCCTCGTCAAATCTGCACAGATCGCTATCAAAACAGAAGCAGATATGGAAGCAGCAGCAAAAACAAAGCTGCCTGCCTCTGAAGACAACCCGGTTGTTTCCCGCATCGGCCAGGCCATGCACCGTCTGCTGGAGTGGGGCGATGCGTCCGCCGCCAACGCGTCAGCAGCGGCCCGCGAATTTGAGCTGTCACCGCAGCAGGGTGCGCAGGCCCTGTCCCTGGCGCAGCGTATCCTCCGTGGTGCGGGCGCCTGGGCGTGGGACCACGCTGTGGTCGGCTGGCAGGAGAATGAAGTGGAGTTGATGTACCAGGGTGAGCCGCTGCGGCTGGACCGCCTGGTGCAACGCAAGGACACGCTGGACTGGTGGGTGCTGGACTACAAATCGGCCCACG